>CAYFLR010000085.1:0-15736 GCA_964343805.1 uncultured bacterium
AAAACTGAACTGAGGTTCTCATTGCTCTTCTGGCTGAATCCTTATGAGAACTCTTGCACCATTAAGTTTCTAGAACCCCATTAATCGAGTAGAACCGTAGAACCACTAAAGCCCGGTTTTTACTGTCATCATCTCCACTTACTAACCTGAGGTTAGCAAGTGGAGGCGGGAGTCGAACTCACGCCTCTCAGTATTTAGACATTAACAAAATCAATTAGATACATTGATAGACAAAACGGAGTCGTTCTTATTTAATCTCATCTATTCTTAGCAAATCACATACTGTTTCAAACTCTTTACGCTCATCTTACAATCAACACACTTACATATGACCAGCTCGTATTATATAGTGAGCTAAATTGTAATAAGGCCAAGTTAAAAAACTTTAACATTTATATATTATATCAAATATTATAACTTCTAAATTGTTTGTAAATATGCAAAACGAATGGTTCGAGATCGAACTAGACCATATTAAAAAAGGTAAAATGAATGTGTGATGATGGGAAAAAACATAATGAAAGACAACCAAAGCCTGAGAACAGTGAAAAACAGGTAGAAAGTGAAAAAGTTGAATTAGACAGTACCAGCACGTTGAGGCAAGATATTCAATCTTTCAAAGAATCTGTTGAAATGGAACTTGCTATTAACGGGCGGGTTGACAACAGGCTACGTAACCTGAATGTTCAATTCTCAACTTTAGAAAAAGACCTAATCGACCTTGTCGGTAAAAGACTGTCCTCCTATAAAAAAATTGGTATTTGGTTACTAGGATTTATTGGTTTAGGTGGAATAATTACAATTTGGAATTTATATACTTCTATTGTAGATAAAACTACAAATTACCTGGGTGAAAGAATTGAAAAACAATTTCAAACTAATACCATTGAGTCAAAGATTGATAAATTTGCAAAAAAATACGTTGAAAAAGATGCTAAGAAATTAATTATTAGTAATGTTAATCTGATTACTGATGAGATTAAAAAAGAAACTAACCAAAGGTTGAGCTCATTAAATAAAAGAATTACTGAGCTTGAAAAATTGCTTAATAATAATAAAGAAGCATCAAAAAGACTGACTATATTCTTAAATGATATGACTAGAGTTAATCAATTAGCTCTAAGTGCTAGACTAGGCTCTTTGGGAGCCTATAAGAAACTGCGAAACTTCAAAACACTTGGTATAAATCCAGACCTAGAGATGCTTGTTTCATCGTTGGTTGAAGAAATTAATACAGGTTTGCGTGTTTATTTTGACCCTCCTCCTGATGGTTCATTATATATTCATTCTGAAAGTGGGAAAAGTACCAATATGGCAGAGTTATCAGCTCAGGAATTATACTCTATTATTATTAAGAAAGGACAGCCTGTCGTTCATATTCAAGTTTTGGCTTCCGAACTTGCAAAAAGATCAAAAAGTGATCTACTCGAAATTGGCAAAAAAGAGTTTTCAAGCGGCAATAACTTAATAGGTAGAACTGTTTTGTTAAAAATATTTGCGAAGCGGTTTGGAATAATTCAAATACCTCCTGAAAACTCAAAAAAATGGATGCTCGAAATTGAGAAGTTGAATCAAAAACAACAATAAGAATAAAGGCTTCATGATTTATTCTCCTTTTTATCCAAGTATTACTATGGGTTATCCTTGCTGCGTACATGTGTGTGTAAAATGTTTATGAAATAAGTGTTTTACACTAACTGCTTAACATACTATAATCACGTAAATAAGTAAAAACAACTAAAGACTTTCCATTGACAGGTCGATTAATTTAATATAGACCTCGAACAAAGGAGGGGTGTCTTTGAATACAGAACTTTTTAGGACAAAAATAAATCAAAAGTTTGGCTCAATTAAAGAATTTTCAAACCATATCCCATATACAAGGGTAACTGTTCAGAATTGGTTATCCAAGAAAAGAGTCCCAACTATAGCAATATTTGAAGTAGGAATGGCTTTAGAACTTAACCCATCTGAAGTTGATGATATTTTTGATGATCACCCTTTAAGATTAAGGTTTCGCCGGAAAGGAAGAGCTCAGCCTAAAAATTCAATAAAAGAAAAGTGTAAAGAGTTCGCAAGATCAGTTTTTAATTTGTCTGATGAGCTTGAAGAAAGCATATTACCAATACACCCAAATCTGGAAAGTACTACAAATGAAATAGCCAAACACATTAGAACTCATTTTAAACTCACTCCTTTTGATGCACCCATCAGTTTATCATCCTTACTTCATAATTTAAGAAAACGTAATATTTATGTTTTTTTTATACCATTTGAACAAATGGGACTAACCAATAAATCTTCTAATAGAATTGTTGCTTTTACTTCAGAGAAAAATCAAAAGTATTGCGTTTTTCTTGATGTTGATAGAAGTAAAGATGAAATTCTATGGGACTTATGTCATGAGTTAGTCCATGTCATATGTGGTCATTTCTTTGAGGATCAAAATAAGAAAGAAAAAGAGGATGTATGCCAAAAAGTCACAGAGGAGTTGATTTATCCAAAGGAGTTTTTGCTCAGTAAAACTATAGTTTCTGACTACTGTAAAAAGCCAAATTTTAAGTATTCTTTTTTGATTGCGAAAAATTTATGTCATAAATTTAACTGGAGCCCAAAAGGCCTTGCAGCCGCTCTTGAAAGCTATGGTTTAATAGAAAAAAGCAGTTCTCATAGTAAAATTTTGTATTCTACTTACTATAAAACCCAAAATGAAAGACCTTCATTAATAAAACACTTTAAAAACTTTGTACCAGAATCTTTTGTAACAGTTAAAGAGTTTTTTAGCAAAGACATATACATTGATGATATATACTCCATTTTCCACCTTTTTAAGAACTCAGCAATTTTTGATTTTCTATCTCCGGGTAAATTATCACAGCTTCTAAACATACCAAAAGAACTAACAGAAGAGCTTATATACGACTGGAAAAGTGAATTGCCTCCTGATAATGAGTCCTGTAATGCCACATAACAAAGATGTTAATACAATAATCGTAACCGATGTAAATATAATTGTTATGTTAGGTTTATTTGGTAGCGGGTTAATTAACTCTAAGCGATATACATTTGGAGAAATACAAGTGCATCCATATGTATTAAGAGAACTTAGAAGATGGAAATATGATGAAAATAAGATAAGCAGATTCAGTAAAGAGTTTATTAACTCTGTGATAGAAAGTTGTGAAAAATTAAACTGGACTCTAGAGCCAATTAGAGAAAAGGAAAAAGAGCTGGGGATTAAACTGATCAAAGGGGTTGAAAACAGGCTCGCAGCAAAAAAAAAGAAAGTGTTACCTTCAGATGAAGATGAAGAGTATCTACTCTATGCGATGTACTATCGAGTATATTTAGCAACTCAAGAAACTACTTTAATAAATGTTGCTAAGAATACAACGCAAAAAGATCGACTATTTACTTTTAAAAATTTTGCTTTGAATTTAATAACTCAAAAGGTCTTAAATGAAATTGAAGTTAAGGCAGGCTTGTCAAATTTATTAAAACATAAAGAAAACCTAGCTTTTCAAGATAGAGCTGATATTTTAGAAGCTGCTAAAAAATACTCTCCAAAAAACGCAAGAAAACGCAAGAAATGACAATAATTAAGCCATTATTTTCAAAGCTAAATAAACAAACTTAGGAGAAAAAATTGCAAAAAGAGTTTATATGGGACCCTAATATGAGGTCCTCTGCCTTAAAGTATGATCCATGTCTTAATAAAAAAGGATCAAAATGTTCCCTTCAATGTTCTGATTGTAAATTAACACTTATAGCCGATAGGTTTCTGGGCAAAGAGTTCCAGCAGGAAGTTCTAGGTAAAATGGGCTCTGGTAGAGGGCGTTATCCATACGTAATCATTGCAGACACCTTTGGATGCAATCTTAATTGCTGGTTTTGTTATGCATATAAATTCTTAGATAAAGAAGTTGCTACTAAGTATCGATGTGAAACATCTTTTGTCTCACCTCAGCGTTTGGCAGAGCAATTTGGGTGTAAAATTGAGAAAATGACAAACTTTGATGAATTTATCGGTTCGATAAATAAAAAACCTCTCTCTGAATCAGAAAAAGAAAAAACCTTAAATCATCTCAAAATGAAATTGCCTTTGATGAGACTGAGAATTTCAGGAGGTGAGCCCCTATATTCAACTAATAAAACACTTAGGGACATTAAAGGCAAAGGAGTCACCGAGGCCTCAATTGCCTATTGGCTTAGTTTTTTTGAAGAATTAGATAAGATTATTGGTCACCTGAAAAAAAGTAAGAAGTTATTTATTCTTAATAAGAGTGACTTTCAGAATAGTGAGTGGTCGCCACCTGATATTTTTCCAGCCTGCGTTGGCCACAAGCCTGGGCGGTTGAACATAAGGTTTGACACAAATGGTATTTTGTTCTGTTCTGAAAAAGTTACTCATTCTTTTATTAACGGGATTTATCAGCTTTTTCAAAATAAGAAGTTGAAGCATATATATATTGAGATTGATTATTCTTTTAAAGGTACAAATTATTCCGAATATGCATGGTCGCAACGCAAAGACCTTCCAGTCGATATAAATAAATCCTCAAGTCCAGTCAAAAGAAAGCATCCTCAACTTGTTGGATACAAAGTTTTCATGACTGCATTGAATCATCATTATACTAGTAATAAAGCATTTAGTGAGGCTTTAGGAATCACCGTTGAAAGAGGTATTAACCATAGAATAACCAAAACAGGTAAAAACTCTGTCTGGGTAAACCACCAAAAGTCCTTAGAATGGGACCTTTTTAGAAAACAACATAATATTAACTTTTCAATTGTAGATAATCCCATTGACTTATTACAATGGCGAAATAACAAACCTAAAAGATGCTACATTGATAGAGGTGCTAACATTAATGTTTTAGCAGAAAATAGTAAATTTGATTTGTTAACTGCCCCCTCTTTAGGTCAGTTAGACAATTTTGTAAACAGAAATGATGGTGTTTGCAACTATACAGTTTTTCCAATTGATGAAGTAATTTGTTTAAAAAACGAAAAGGCAAATAGTTATCATAAAAAGAATAATATGAAATACGTTGATTTTACGGGTGAAAACTCCTGGGTATTTTCAGGAAACAAAGAAAATGTGATGATTGCATTAGAAAAAAGTATTTGGGGGATAAAGGACAAACACCGTCTTGCCTGGGATGCTATAAAAAATCAAGACTTAGTGTTTTTATATGTTACCAACCCTGTAAGTCGCATAATAGCACTGCTCAAAGTCGAAAAAACATTTTGTGATGATAATCTGCTATGGCCTGATGAGATGGAAGAAAAGAAAGTTAAATATCCTTTAAGGATTAAGTTTTCATGTGAAAAAGTATTGCCTTTTGAAAAATGGTCTTCATTAGGGTTAAGAGCGAAAAATGAAGAAGTTCGGCATGGGATCAATCATATTAAAGTGAAAAGAGCACAACAAATGTTGAAAAGACTTAATTTTTAATCGAATGACTATTTAGTTGTATTATAATTTTTCATAACAAATCATTACTATTCAAAATGGTTCATTTTTGGTAATAACCAAGCATGAACTACTCATCAGCCGATCTAGTTAACATTGTTGATATTTGCCAAAAGTATAAAACTGATATTTATAGTGTCCTAAAACAAAGTGAAGCAAGAGATATTAATGCTTGGATTTTTGTCGTAGAAGGTTTTGTAAAGGATGAGTTTATGCATGATATTGAAATACAAAACCCTACAAGTAGATACAAAGACCAACTAACGGGTGAAATTATAAATATAAGAAACATTTTTAATGAGTGGGTAAGGGTTAGCTCAGACCATATTAAGAAGGTGATTTGTCACCGTAAAGTTCACTTACAGGAAAGAGCTCTTTTGTCTTTTGATATGATCCCATTGCACGTTAATGATCCAGAGCCCCCTTTTGACTTAAAGCTAATATGTTTCTTAAAAAAAGATGTTGAAGTGTTATTTCATCATTCCCAACCTGATGGTCGAAAAAAAAGGTGGTTAAAACTTCATAGATCAATTATTGAAGCATATGACCATTATTTATCAGAGAGAAAAAATGATAAAACCTATTTTCACCCAAATGGTCAACCAATAGTTAGTAAACTTAGCAAGCTGATATTCAAACATCGCAAAAACTTTCCAACTCTCTCAAAATATTCCATAACAGAAGAAACAATATACCGTTGCCTACTTAAACACAGAAAAAGTAAAAAATAGTCGTTTTGCATGTCGACTAATTGAAAAAAAAACACCCCCTAATTTCCTATAAAACCTATAAGCTTCCTCGCTTTGACAATGTAGAGATAAGTTACCTCCTATGTCGACATACTATTAACACCATTGGCTTGAATTACAATTTACACTAGGAGTATTGGCTATTACTCATAATTAATCAGGAGGACTTATGAATAACCGAATAATAAGATTTGAAAAAGTAAAAGAGTTAACAGGTTTATCCCGTTCTACTATTTGGCGACTTGAAAAGAACAAGTTATTTCCAAAAAGAATCAAGATTACTAATAGAAATGTTGGGTGGTTATTATCTGAAATAGAAGCTTGGATAAATTTTAAGTTCAATCAAGGGGGTAAGTAATGGGCTTACCGTGGATAAAACTATTTACCAATGTATTTGATGATCCTCATGTGCAAACTTTTATACATAAGAATAAGGAAGGCTTTCGCTTTCTTATAGCACTACAATTAAATATAGCCAAACATTACGACCCTTTGAATCATGATAATAGTCAAATGATAAAAATACATCTTACGAGATTAAAAAGTGATGCAGGTGCTTACAAACTAAAAACAATTCAAGATCAATTGATTAAGGCGGCTAAAGTATTTGATTTTAAAGTGAGGATAGAAGACGATTGTTGCCTTATTGTTTGGCCTAACTTTATAAAAACATTACAAAACTACTCACGGGACCGTAAGGGAAAGTTTATGCCAAAGGGTAGGGAAAAAGAAGGAGAAAGAGAAGCAGAAAAAGAAGGAAAAAAAGAAGGAGATGAAGAAGGTATTAATTATAGTAAGTACCTTAACTTATGGAATGGATTTGCTAAAGATCATGACTTGAAGAAAGTCAAAAGCCTCACCTCCAAAAGAAAACAGAAGATAAAAGATTTGTTTAATCATGGAATTAAAGAGGCGGAGTTTGCTGTACTTTTATTAAGTGCATCGGAACAAAGTTATTTGATGGGTAATAATAAAGAAAATCTTAAAATATCGTTTGACTGGATTTTAACAGACCCTACTAATGCTTTCCGTGTCCTAGAAAGGGCATATGAAAGTAAGAGCGACATTGCAACATATGATGATGGTATCCCATTCTAAGATAATTATTGGAGTTTTAAATGAACAAAAAGGATGTTAATAAACAGTCTACCAAGGTGGTAACGCTCTTTGAAAATTTAATAAATATTGATGAATTAATAAAACGGCTCCCATTTAAAAGAAGTAAAGCAACTATTTACCGTTGGTGCGAGGATGGATTACCTTTCTATCAGACCAAATACGGTAGACTCTTTGACTTCAACCTTGTCTGTCGGTGGATTACAGAAAGGAGCAACAATGGGAGTGTATAAAGAAAGGCGAAAAGGTGTATGGACGGGAAAGTGGAAAGCTGAGGTATGTTATAAAGGCAAAAGAGTTGCTATAAAGGCAGGTTTTGAAAAAAAGCGACTGGGAAAAAAATGGCATGATGAGGTGTTGGCTTCGTGTTATAGCGGCAAAAGCCTCACAAAAGAACAAAGAGCTTATTCATTTGATGATTTAATAAAAAAATTCCGTAATGATTACCTACCTACTCTGAAAGTCGAAACCATAAGAAGATATGAAGTTGACCTTAAGCTAAGGATTGAACCATTTTTTTGTGCTAGACACATTGAAAACGTGGACTCTTATTTAATTGAGAGTTTTAGAGTATCTCTATTAAAAAGTAATACATTAAGTAAAAAGTCCATTAATAACTGCATGTCAACTCTCCAGAGGATGTTAGAAAAGGCGGTGGACTGGAAGATGTTACAAACCAATCCACATAACTTAAAACAACTCAAAACACCAAAACTTGATTATGAGTGGTGGGAAAGTCAAAGTGATATACATTTGTTTATTAACGAGGCAAATCATTGTCGTTATTATGCGGCATATCGATTAGGTCTAGACCTTGGAATGAGGCTTGGTGAAATTGTCGGTCTTTCAAAAGGTGATATAGACCTGCAAAAAGGAATAATTAAGGTGCATAGACAATGGCTAGACAAAGAAAATTGTTATGGTCCTACGAAGAATAACCTTACCCGGTACTTGAAGTTTGAGGTCGGAGGGGACTTAGCCCATATATTGGCTAAAGCATTACTCAAATCCCCGGATAAAGAGGTTATCTTTACAACAAGAAGTGGTAAAAGGATAAGACCTAGAAAGCTTTCAAGCCACTTTTTCCAGAAAGTGATTAAAAAAGCTAAGGTCAAAAGAATACCTTTCCACTCATTAAGACATACTTATGCATCTTGGTTTATGATGAAAGAGAGTGATATTTGGCGTTTAAAGGAGGCTTTGGGACATTCCGATGTAAGAACAACACAAAGGTATGCTCACCATTCTAAAAGGTACCAAAAAACTGTTTCATTGGATTGGAAAAAAGACTCTTTACAATCATTTTACAATCAAGAAGAGGCTGTGGAAGTAAAAAGTTTGGTAAAATAAAGGGGTTGAGGGGATGGAGGCGGCGGGAGTCGAACCCGCGTCCAAAAGCGCAAACCTAAGAAGCGACTACACGTTTAGTCAATCTTTTAATCTCACATTAAAACGCGCCGACCGACAGGCTAGCAGAAATGCCAGTTCTATTAATTTCGCCGTAATCTCCTAGAACAGTGGAAATCAAGACTAACCCGCTGTTTTGCGCAGTACCTTAAGTAGCAGGTGTCATTAAGGACCGCGAGCAGCTTATGCTGCTAAAGGTAATTGATCTTCAGCAACTATTTGCGAAGCCACGAACTAGTCAAAGGGATACGTGGGGCGCCCTTACGTGCTCTTCTTGACTTGTACACCCCTGTCGAAACCATGTCGCCCCCGGGGACTCAAATCGAGGCCCAGTATATCATCTTAGGGTTTTTCGTCAAGCTAGGATCAGGGAGAGAAAATTATTTCGGTAAAACGTAAAGAGGTGATTGCCAAATTAGGATATCTTTTTCACTAAAACGATGGCGGGCCCTGATTTGAGCCTTAATCACTTTGTTATAGGTAGCAGGAGATTTGATTGCATTCAGGCGAATATGACTTATGGGGAGTGATAGCAGAGGGAAACTGCGGTGAGTTTTCCATAAGAATCCTTTTTTGATCATAACATTATCTGGTTTGGATCGGAAAACTGATCCCACTTGAATAGGATTCTTTAGGTTCTGGGTGATAGAAAGCTCAATGTCTTCTCTTTGACCAGGGATATTGAAACCTTCAATCTGAATAGTATAAGGTCCGGGTTTTAGTTGCATGGTAAGCTTTTCCAGAGCTGATGGAGTTGAGACCTTTTTAACCACTTTTCTCCGAACATCCAATAGAATTATATCCACATCTAAGTCTTTTTTAGTGCCGTAGTAGGCTGTTTTTATTTCCACCTTGCCAAAGCGTCCCTCCATTTTAAAGGGAATAGAGGTGAGCTGTTTATGGGAAACCTTGAGGGTTTGAACTTTTTGGAAAGCGGGGAGTACCACTGTGGATGAGGTGATCCGAGCAGAGGTGGCTTTATTCACTGCTTGTTTTAGTAAAATATAGGTGTTTTTAGCATCTTTTCGACTGCTGATACTTTCTGTCTGCAGAGAGTAGCGAGTGGCTAAAAGTTCATAATGAGATCCGGGTAGCCCCTCATAAAAAACTGGTTTATAGGGACTTGCTGCCAGGGTAATTTCATAACTACCGCTGGGGGCACTTCCGAAGGTGTACTGAATTTGATTTATACCATTGGGGTTGTCTAAATCGGAAGTGATCCAGTCTCTTTTTTCTCCTAACATTTTAAAAGGAACCTTAAATCCATGATGAAAAGCTGCCATACGAAGAGTGCCCGGAGATCTGGAGGAAACTGATAGGTTAACCACAACCGTATCTCCCGGTTTTTCAACAGGGAAAAAGTAGCTTTGAGTGAGGGCGGCTGGTATGAATCCACTGGAAATAAAGCGATAGTCATCTGCTGTTCCATCCAATTCAGTATCGTTGCCGATGATTACAAAGGGAATCACTCGGTCGAACATTGCAGGATGTTTCAGATTGTAGATCTTTAGCAGGCCCAGATGTCGGCCAGGGTGGATGGAATTTTGTTCCATTAATTGTTCTTTATCGATAAAGAGAGTAACACTGGTTTTTTCATTGGCGAAAAGTTCAACTGTTTTTTCTGATTGCTGTTCATCGGGAGAGAAGGAGAGCCAGGGAGTCTCAAAGATTTTTAGTAAAAGTGATTCGTGACGACCAGGGTTTTCTGTTTGATCAAGTAGCTCGTTCAAAGAGAGGGTAAAGGTAATTTGGTCATCAATTTGATTTAGATCGAAGTAGCCTAAACCATTGCCATTATAAGCAGAGTGGGTAGAGGGGGATTCGAGTTTAATGAAAAGGGGCTCTTGAAGAAGATTCTCTTGCAGAGCTTGCCAGGAGCCAAGAGCACTGATGCGGCCGGCTCCACCGTCCAGCCAATCAAACTTATGGGAGTGTTCATTGTAATCACAGAGGGTATCCATATTGGATGGATCTTCTGCCATACAGTTATAAGAAGTATAGTTGTCATAGGGGAGAGCGGTATTGGTAATAGATTTTATGACTTGATCAATTCTAACTGGAGCTGCTGATTCTGTATTGGTTTTAGGAAAACCTGCTTTTAAAATTCCATCGTAAAGGAGCGTGATGATGGATACCACATTAGGTACGGCCATGGAAGTCCCTGACCAGTACTGGAAACTATGCTGAGTACTTTTATTAGAAAGAGGAGCGGCAAAAGGAACTCCCGATAAAACCCAACCCGGAGCTCCAATATCGGGTTTTAAGAGGCCATCAATCATGGGTCCACGAGAGGAGTTGGCGCTGATAAAATTCTTATTTGGGATCAAGGTTTCGTTGGGAATGTGATGCATTCTGGCATCGGAATTAAAATAGTTGGCCACAGAAATCATATGTTCACTGAGGGGCATGCCATGGCTGTTGATACCTGGGCCACTGTTCCCTGCAGATTTTACTATTGCGATGTTATAGGTTCGGATCATCTTGTCCAGGATGAGAGCAGTGGGGTGTTGGCTATCATTTTTTTGATTATGAAAACCGAAACTAAAATTAAAAATACTCACCCCTTTGTCTTTGGTGAGGTGCAGCACCATATCGATCACATCACTCTGAGAGGCTCCTTGGGGGCCTAAAATAGTGATGCCATATACCTTTGCTTGATCCGCGGCAGAAGAAAATTTAGGAACACTATCAAAATGGCCGGCGGCGATTCCTGCACAATGGGTTCCATGTCCTAAGAGATCAAACCCAACCAAGCCCACCTGATAAATCTCTTGGTTATTTTCTTTTGCGACGACTCTTAATTCTTCTCCTGTTTCGTTGAGCTCGAAGCCTTTTTCCAAGGTGATGGCAAGGTTCACCAGTCTACCATTTCGATCGGGAAGCAATTGCTCTTCTTTTAAAATGTCCATGGAGGTGGTGAATTTATAATAACCTCTTTGGGTATCGGTCTTTGAAACATATCTATTAGGTGAGGTTTGAGCTATTTCATTAAAACCAAAAAGAGGAATTTCATCTTCAATGGATTGATCTCCCTTTTGCGGATAAGTGGCTTTATCATTTACATTAATGAAGGCTTGGAATTTGCCTTCAGAGTTTTTGAAAACCACAATGGGAAAGATGCCTGTCGCCTTACCGTCTTGATTAAAGTCATAGCGGTTATAATTTTTAACTCGGGATTGAAATTGTTTCTCGCTAAAAAATCCAAGGAAATAATCTCTCTCTTCCTGCAGTCGAGGGGTTTTAAGCAGCATTACTTTTCTTTTATTAACAGTGACTGTAAGGTACTCTTTATTTCCTATCTTGGTGATTTCCGCTTTCTTTAGTAAGGTTCGATCTGTTTTTCTAAGGCTTCGAAGACCGGCTATTCGGCCTTGAAACATATCTGTTCGACTCATATCAAGCCCTGAGTCAAACACCGCAATTTTCACTTCACTCCCATTGAGAGGAGTGTTGAACTCATCTTCAAATTGTTTCTTTAATGGGTCTGCTTCCATGAGCTTCGTTGGAAAAACTCCCTCTGATAGAGGGGCTGAATCCTCCGAAAATGGAATCGGATCTGGAGGAAGTTCATTATCAGGGACAACTTTTTTATCTAAAACTAAAGCTTTTACCTCACTCCACTCAAGGAGTTTAAGAGCTAAGGATGCAGATATTTGGAGATGTAGATATCCCATTTTTGAGTCGGATTTTACAATCAATCCGAGAGATTTTTTTACCTCTTTTTTAGCCTCTTCGAATTTGCTCTTATCTACCAGCAGCATAAAATGATGCAACGCTGGTTGAATAGGGATTGTTGATCTGAGGGGGGAATCGCTGTATCTCTTTGTTGTTTCTTTTTCTAACTCTTTTAGTTTTAAATAATCGGTATTAGAAACTTTATCTGAAAAATAAAAACCTGCACTATAAGCCACTTCCAAGTGCAGCAGGTTGAATAATAAAATAAAAGTAAATGTGTAAAAACCTAACAGGCACTTAGAAGCGCTTACTATTTTCATTTAAAAACCTCGATATTATAAACTGTCAAAGAGTCCAGCGATGGAGAGATATCGTTCCCCTGTATCGTAAGAGAAAGTGAGAATTTTGCTTCCCTCTTTCATATCAGGAATCTTTTTGGCTACTGCTGCGAGAGAGGCTCCGGAGGAGATCCCCACAAAAATACCTTCCTCTTTGGCAATGTTTTGCGCGTAGGTGAAGGCTTCATGTTGCTCCACTTGAATGACTCCATCTAAGAGATCGGGGTTTAAAATGGAGGGAATAAATCCAGCTCCAATTCCTTGTAGGGGGTGAGGCCCTGGTTCTCCACCACTTAGAACTGGGGATAGAGCGGGTTCCACGGCAAAAACTTTGAGGTTGGGCATGGTCTTTTTTAGCTCAGCACAGGCAGAAATGTGCCCACCAGTTCCTACCCCTGTAATGATGTAATCTAAACCTTCCGGGAAATCTTTCTCAATCTCTTTAATGGTGGTTTGACGATGGATTTCTACATTAGCCTCATTATCAAACTGCATGGGCATCCAGCTTTGGGAAGTACTCTCCACCATCTCTTTGGCTTTACTGATGGCTCCCTTCATTCCCTGCTCTTTTGGTGTGAGTTCGAGGTTGGCTCCATAGGATGCCATGATTCTTCTTCGTTCAATGGACATGGATTCAGGCATGACGAGTGTCAGATCATAATTTTTGACAGCGGCAATCATAGCCAAGCCAATGCCTGTATTGCCTGAGGTGGGTTCAATAATCTTATAACCTGGCTTAAGATCTCCTGTCTCTTCAGCCTTTTCAATCATAGCCATAGCTATTCGATCCTTGATGCTGCCGCCCGGATTAGACCTTTCAAGTTTGAGCCAAACTTCTACTTTTTGATCTTGGTAGAGTTTGCTGAGTGCCACATGGGGGGTGTTTCCAATTGTATCTATAATGTTTTTTGCTTTCATAATAATTTCTCCAATAGGGGTGAAGTGCTCTAGATACAAAAATCCAGAGGGGTTTTGTCAGAGGTTGACCTCACTTGCATGGTATTTTTACTATATACTAAAGAGTTTGGGGGAACACTTTCAGTGAGCCAGACGTTACCACCAATAATGGAGTCATGGCCTATTCGAGTCTCTCCTCCCAAAATCGTTGCATTCGAATAGATGATACTATTTTCTTCAATAGTCGGGTGACGACGTTTATTCGCCATATCTTTAACTACACTGAGAGCTCCTAGTGTGACCCCTTGGTAGATTTTGACTTTCGGCCCAATCTGAGTGGTTTCGCCAATTACAATACCCGTTCCATGGTCGATACAGAAGCCTGAACCTATGGTGGCACCGGGGTGAATATCAATGCCGGTTAGCTGGTGAGCATATTCAGTCAACATTCTAGAGAAAACCGGGACTTTTTGCTGATAGAAAAAGTGAGCGATCCTGAAAATTGCGATGGCGGTAAAACCGGGATAGCAGAGGATCACCTCTTCCAAACTTTTTGCCGCCGGATCTCCTTCAAAAATGGCATGGGAATCTGCTTCAATGACCTCTCCAATCTCGATGAGCTCTGAAAAAAAGTGGTTAGTGAGATCGGGAACCGGAGTGTTCAACTGAGGCTGTAGTGGCCTTAGGAGAATTTCTAAGTTGAGTCTGGTTTGCTCAAGGTGGTTTAGGGTGTCTGTTAAGGTAAGAAATTGTTTCTTGTGGAATTGAGGGTAGAGCAGGGTTAAAATATCGATGGCAATCTGCTCAACGTTTCTAATGTTTAATAACACCCGCTGAGTGATATTTCTTTTCTCGAAAAACTTTTGTGCTAACTCTTTCATAGATTCAAAGTCCTTTTTTGCTATTACATTGCAAATGACACCCTCTCCTTTTGCTATCAAACTAAAGGAAGCTGTCCGATGAGTCAACTGAATTTAACTATTCTTTAATTAATGGAAGTTATGAAAGGTTGGATAGAAACAAAAAAAGAGAGCTTCCCGTTAGAGAAGCTCTCTTTTATATCAATTTAAATGGGGACACTTAAATCTTAATGCTGAGCGTCGAACTCATTCTTAATTCGAGTACAAAGACGAAGATCGGTCCATGGGTTTTTACATTTACCATTTAAGAAAGCTCTTACCGCTTCAGGCTTTTCATTTCCATTATTGTACATACAGCCTTTGTCTCCACAGTATCTCATGGTTCCACTGGCGACTAAGGAAGCAATGGAGGTAGCGGTGAGGCTTGTTTTGATAGCTGTTAATTCTGTCACAGCATCTGTTTTAACAGCATCATTCTCAATAAAAGCGCCGCGTACAGCCACTTGAAGAGCTTCTAACTCTTTTTTAAGGTCATCAGCTGATTTGTTAGCAATATCTGACTCAGAGATAAAGTTAGCGAAAAAAGTCTCCACATAGGTACGGCCTTCGGTTACTTGATTCACTTGGTAAATTTCTTTAGCCCATACATCATTGGTTTCTGGTGTATGTGCGGCGTCTTTGATAGCCATGGCAATATCATAAAGACCATAAGCATCAGCAACAAGAAGCTCTGTTAAAGCATCCGCATCACCCGCTTCTGCTGCTGTGATCATTTTATCGATGGCAGCCGACTCGAAGGTTACGAACTCATCCCAAATTGTTCCCTCATATACTTCTGTATAAGTTGTCATATTGTCATTTGCTACTACTGTTGGATAGGCTTCAATTCCACTTGTAAAGTTCTTACCTAATGCAACAAAGGTTGGGAAGTCATCTCCTCCTTTGGCAGCAACTTTACCCGCAGTAGCTGATTTAGTAGCGGCTCCATCATCAGAACAGTTAAGCGAAAGTGTTTCATGGGGTCCCCCTTGTTAAAAAAAACGGTTTCAATTTTTGTATAAAAAACGATTCGGAATTTAATCTCTAAATCTTAAGGGAAATATAAAAAAAATATAAAATGTCAGTAAAAACAACTTGCTGCATGGGGTTATTATCATCCGTCTCTCAGATTAAATTTTTAGATCTCTTAACACAATTGATAAACAATAAACTCGACAA
>CAYFLR010000085.1:15746-19755 GCA_964343805.1 uncultured bacterium
AAAAAAAAGGAGTATGATTATATTACATCTCAATTAGTGTTTAGTTGTGCGTGTGCCTCCATAGTCAGATTGTGAGATTGATTCGTGGGTAGGTTTTCATGAGTGCTAAACGATTCGGTCAAAAAATTATGGAGGTCTAGGGTTATGAGTCAAAAGCTGTTTGTAGGTGGTATCAGCTGGGATACAACTGAAGATGGATTGCGCGATGCATTCAGCAAATTTGGAGAGCTACAAGAAGTAAAGATCATCAAAGATCGTGATACTGGTAGATCTAGAGGATTTGGTTTTATCACTTATTCTCAATCAGAAGATGCGAGTGCCGCAATTGCTGATATGGATGGAACAGAGTTAGATGGTCGTACAATTAAGGTAAACGAAGCACGCGATCGTAACGATCGTGGTCGTAACCAAGGTGGCGGCGGATACGGAAATCAAAGAAATCGTTGGTAAATATTTACTTATCCTAGTTGGGGGAAGTTGGCTTGTTTTCACCTTAGTTCATCTGGAGGTTTTGAACAGTCAAGAGGTCCTCAGACTAGGAATTTATCCAAGATCATTAAAAGGGCTTGTGGGTTTAATCACAAGCCCTTTTTTGCATGGAAGTTTTTCTCATCTCTTCTCCAATAGTGTTGCTATTTGTGCACTTTCTTTGCTGGGTTTAACTCGCTATCCGAAAGTTATTGGACCAGTGATGCTCTTTTCCTGGTTCGGAAGTGGGGTTGGCATATGGATTATGGGGCGAGCCAGTTATCATATTGGGGCCAGTGGAATAGTTTATGGTCTAGCGTTTTTTATATTGATATTGGGATTTTTGCGTAAAGATCGTAGAAATGTAGCCCTATCTTTGCTGATCTGTTTTCTTTATGGGGGTATCTTCTTTGGGATACTACCTGGAGATCCTAAAGTGTCTTGGGAAGGCCATTTATGGGGGGGAGTTGTAGGTGTTTGTCTCGCTTTTTATTATCGCTCACAATTTCCGGTATTAACTCCTCTTTGGAAAAAGCAGATGGATTCTAATCTGCTCAAGGATCATGAGAATGCCCTGAATCAGCTGCAAGAGACTTTACCCACTTCTAACCTTTCCAATCTAGCTTCCTATGAACGAGAAGATCTTGATACTTACATACCCATTAAAACTAAATACATAGAAAACTGGCAAAAGTTTCGATTGGTGAGATGGGTTTATTCTCTTTTTGTTATTCTCGTTATTATTTCGGGACTTTTTGCGTCTTATCCTCATGTGTGGAGTGGTTTGATGTCCAGAGAAAGTTGGTTGGAGACCTTTTGGATGTTTGCCATTTCTTTCTTTATTTTATTTTTGATCATCCATTTTTGGCGATGTCCACGATGTAAACATACTTTTAGAGTCAGTATTTACTTCGTCTCTTTAGATAACAGATGTTTTCATTGTGGGTTACCACAATTCTCTACCAATGACAGTGATCTTGTTCAAAATTCACAAGACCAGACCTTAAATTAGGTACCCCCATTTGGTGGAGATATGAGATAAATGGCTGTAAATGCGTTTTTTTTTACCGTATATTGTTGACAATTAGTTTCTCTATTGTATTATGGTCACTCAACAATAACTAGGGTGGGTGATGTTTAAACTAAACAAAAAAGTTGAATACGCTTTGATTGCGATTAAGCATATACTTAAATTGCCTGTGGGCGAAAGAACTACAGCGAAGGAAATTAGTGATATGTATCACTGTCCTTTTGATGCCACTGCTCGTATGTTACAAATTATGGCTAAAGATGGAATCTTAGTCTCAGAGCAGGGAGTTAAGGGGGGATATATCCTTGCTAAAGATCTCAGCTCTGTCTCCTTATTCCAGCTTATGGAAATGGTGGAAGGTCCTGTCGGAATCACCTCTTGTACCATCAGTAATAACAAACCCGTTAAGTGTTGTCGGCAATCCTCTTGTAATGTAAGTACCCATTTAAACGTTTTAAATAAAAAACTAGTTGATTTTTGTCGTGAAATTTCGTTACAGGAACTGTTAAGCGAAAATGGATCAACTTAACGGTGACTGCTTTTCCACTGTAAGCAAGATATCTTTTCGATACATTAAAAATAGTAACAATAAGGAATGTTAAAATGGCTGAGAGATATGTATACCTAGACAATAATGCCACCACTCCCCTACACCCTCGGGTTAAAGCGGCTATGGTTGAAGCTTTGGAATGCTTTGGAAATGCTTCTAGCATGCATGGTTTTGGACGTCAGGGCAGAGATATGATCGAAAATGCTCGTGCTCAAGTTGCCTCGTTTATGGGAGCCAAGGCAGATGATTTGGTCTTTTTGGGCAGTGGTTCTGAAGCGAACAATACTGTTATTAACATATTTGCCAGGGAATGTTTTACTTGTCATACAGGTAAACAAAACGGCCATCGTATTATATCAACGCCTATAGAGCATCCTTGTATTAAATCTACTCTCAATTGCCTTTTGAAAACGGGGCTGAAAGTCGACTTTGTCAATGTTGATTCTTATGGTCGAGTGGACTTAGATCACCTCGAACAACTCTTGAAAACCAAGACTCGCCTGGTTTCAATAATGATGGCCAATAATGAGATTGGAACTGTGATGGATATAAAGAAAATCTCTAAAATGGTTCACGATCATGGGGCTCTGTTTCACACTGATGCCGTACAGGCTGCGGGAAAAGTTCCTTTAGATGTCCAGGAATTAGACGTGGATTTTCTCTCCATGTCAGCTCATAAAATATATGGTCCGAAGGGAACTGGAGTTTTATATGTAAAAGAGGGGGTTCCCTTTTGCTCCTTCATTAACGGAGGACATCAAGAGCGAGGGCGAAGAGCTGGTACTGAGAATACCATTGGCATTGTCGGAATGGGAATGGCTGCCCAGGTCTTATCTGAATGTCTCCCGGAAGAGATGGAAAGAATTCTATCTCTAAAAAAGAAATTAAAAGCTGGTATTGAAGAACAAATTCCTGATACATCTTTTAATGGTCATCAAGAGGAATGTGTCCCTGGAACTCTCAATGTCTCTTTTAAAGGGGTTGAGGGTGAAGCTATTCTTCTTTATTTAGATATGGAAGGAATTGCTGTTTCTACTGGTTCTGCCTGTTCATCAGGTTCTTTGGAGCCTTCTTATGTGCTATTATCTTTGGGATTAGATTCTGAGATGGCTCATGGCTCCATTCGTTTTAGTATTGGATCTATGAATACCGAAGAAGATATTGATTATGTATTAGAAAAACTTCCTCCCATCATTAAGAAGTTGAGAGGAATGTCCACCGCTTATATCAGGAGGTCCTAATGAAATGGGTATATACAGATAAGGTAAAAGATCATTTTATGAATCCTCGCAATGTAGTGGAAGAAGAGGAGGACACTTGGCCATTCGATGGTAAAGGTGTGGTGGGTAATATTAAATGTGGCGATGAAATGGCCTTTTATATCCAAGTGGATAAAGATAAAAATGTGATAAAAGACTGCCGTTGGAAAACCTATGGCTGTGCCAGTGCAATAGCCAGTACTTCCGTATTATCAGAAATGGTTAAAGGCATGACTTTAGAAGAGGCTTTCCGTCTCACCCCTAAAGATGTGGTAAAGGAACTTCAGGATTTACCAGATCACAAAATTCACTGTTCTGTACTGGGAGATAAAGCCCTTCGTTCAGCGATTAATAATTATTATGAGCTCACTGACCAGCACGATAAAATCAAGAAAGAGACGGTGAAGGTCATTTGTCAATGTATGAACGTCACTGATCATGAAATAGAAGATCAAGTCTTAGAAGGAGCCAGATCCTTTGCTGACCTACAAGAGCGTACCAAGTGCAGTACGGTCTGTGGTAAATGCCAGGATGAGGTTACTCAATTGGTTGGGGTCTATATCGACCGCCATTTCTCCAAATAAGTTGGCTTCCATAAACGCACATCCACTTTGTTGACAAAAAAAATACGAGCAAGTCCGTACTTTGGTGTACTGTCCTTGCTCGTATTTTTTTTGTCGCCTAGTGGATGCCCGTTTCTGT
>CAYFLR010000086.1:0-2847 GCA_964343805.1 uncultured bacterium
AGCACAAGTATAACCACCTTTCAAATCAAAAAGTTCTGAGGATCCAAGATAGAGATTTTGGCCATCAAAAAATATTGGGATTATGGATGAACTCAACTAGGAAATTTTTGGCACTTTATGTGCTTATGCTCGTAGTGTTTTGCACCTTTCTCGGAGAAGTGATTCGCAGCTCCGAAATTCTAAGAGTAGATTTTTTCAAACTCATAGAGCTGTGAAAGAAGTACTATGATCAAAATAGATATGATCAGGCGGTGAAGGTATACGAAAAAGCTCTTGATAGAGTGGATGAAAATCAGGCAAACCAAGATTATAGAGATCTTTTAGACCTCTACCTTGGTAAATCTTATTTTCAAATGAAAAGATATTCTGAGTCTCTTTCAGTTACGTTAAGACTCCTTGGAGTGGAAGATCGGCATTTTAAATCAAAAGCCCTACCAATAGTATATAGATCTCATCTCCAACTGGGTCAAATTGATGAAGCTCTTGCATTGAAAGAGTTAGAATTATTTTCCTCTTTGCCTCGATCAGAAAGAAATCGGATGAGTCTCGAACTAGGGTTTGGTCTGCATAAGCAAGGAGAGGAAGATCAGGCTGCAAAGATTATAAAAAATATATTTTGGAAATTAAAGAACCCACTTCTATACAGTGAGTATAAAGAAAAAATGAGAAAAGTGGGTCTATTTAGCGAGAAACTAGATACTCAAGATAGATTGAGTTTGAAGGAAAAGATCAAGTTTTTTAGTAACAATCGTGACGATCAAGCTATATCAAAAATAGTAGATCACTATTCCTCCTCCTCTCATTTGCCTAAAAACCAAAGATATCAGTTTTATCAGGCCATAGGTTATCACTACTTCAAAAGGCGGAATTATCTGGAAGCGCAAAAGTATTTTCAAATCTTGCTTGGCTATAGCTCTTCTGCCAAACAAAGAGCTTATGTCCTATATAATTTAGCTCGGATCTCCAGTCGTCAGGGAGATAAAAAAAGGGCCCGTGAGCTTTACCTTGAAACCATTGATACCCATCCTAAAGGCAAGTTAGCCCGGCGAGCCCAATATGAGATTTCTATCGATGATAAGAATCAGGGGCATTATAACCGTGCTATTGAAGGTTTTTTAGCATCTCCTCAGACTTTATCCGCTAGGTGGAATACGGGGTGGAGCACCTATTTAAATAGAGACTACAATCAGGCCATTTCAAAGTTTAAAGAGGTAAAGAGAAGGTATGGGGGACGAAAAATTAGGGAAAAAACTCAGTACTGGCGAGCTCGATCGCTCTACGAACTGGGGAGAGTGAAAGAAGCTAAAAAGCTATTTAAGAAGCTTATAAATGGGTCAAGGGTCACATTTTATCAGATATTATCTTATAAGTGGCTGGATAAGATTGAACATAAGAACCCTGTTGAAGTTAAAGACAGTGAATTGATTCATTTTCATCCATTGTATCAGGCTTCTATATATAATGAAATTTATCTTCCTGAAATGAGTAAGGCGGTGATGCTCATGGAGATGAACTATGATCGTGAAGCTGATATATTATTAAAAAGTGAATTTTCCGTTTACAAAACCGACCGTGATTATTGGGTTCCCTTTGCTTTTTTATTCTCTCAAGTAGGCAATTTTAGAACTCCTTTTCGAACTGTTTACAATCAGGCAGCCAGTGAAATATACCAAGGAGATATGAAGAAGGATCCTTTAGCTCAAATAATTTATCCCCAGGCTTTTCCCGAAATAGTAAAAAAATATGCCGAAAAGTATAATATTGATCAGAGTTTTATCTGGTCGATTATGAAGATCGAAAGCACCTTTCGCCCGCGAGTAGGTTCGCCTGTGGGAGCCATTGGGTTAATGCAGATTATGCCCGCCACCGGTCTGCGGATGGCAAAAGAATTAGAAATTAAAAACTGGCAGGCGGAGCAATTAAAAGACCCCGAAATGAATATTCAATTGGGAGTGCATTATTTAAACAAATTGTTAGACCTATTTAATAATAATTATATTTTGGTGGCAGCTGCCTACAATGCAGGAGAGCATAGGGTGGTTGACTGGTTAGATACCTGGCATAAATATGACACCGATGAGTTTATTGAAAGCATTCCCTTTACAGAGACTCGCAATTATGTAAAGAAGATGCTGGTTGCTCTTCATTATTATCGGATGCTATATGAGCCTGTACACCAAGATAATATGTTTTCGTATGTGGATATCCCTAAATTACTCCCACCTGATCTTAAAATGTCCCAGGCAGCCAAGATTGCAGCTCTTGCCTCCCATTGAGGAGAGTTGTTGAAGGTTTTATTAATTCAGCCCCCTATTCAAGATTTCTATGATACCAATGTGCGTCTTCAACCCATTGGATTAGGCTACCTCAAAGGTGCTCTTTTAAAGTATGGAGACAACCTTCAGGTTAAGATTCGAGATTTTCACCATGGTTTGGGTCGGAAAACGATCCCCTTACCCAAGGAGCTTCAATACCTTAAAACCTATTATCAAGTGGCGGATCAAAGCCCCTTCTCAACTTTTTACCAATATTATCATTTTGGTGCTTCATATGAGTCCATTGCAAAAGAGGTAGCCGAATATCAACCGGATCTAGTGGGGATCTCTTCCTTATTTACTCCCTACTATAAAGAAGTCCTTAAAGTGGCTCAGGCTATTAAAAAGATCTCTGCGGTACCGGTTGTGGTTGGCGGTTCACATGTTTCAGTAGAACCTGATTTAATGCTTAATGATTCTGCGGTGGACTATGTAATTAGAGGTGAGGGAGAGCGCCCCTTGGTAGAATTAGTCAAGTGGATTCAGGATGGAGGGGATATCGAGCAGGTCTCTAATCTAGGGTATAAAAGGG
>CAYFLR010000086.1:2857-7355 GCA_964343805.1 uncultured bacterium
AATTATTTTACAATGAAATGAGAGAAAATTACCCGATAGCAGATATTCCAATTCCTGACTTTTCAGATTGGGAAGTGGAAGATTACCTCTATGAAAACCGTCCTATAACAATGATTGTCACATCAAGAGGATGCCCCCACTCTTGTTCCTTTTGCTCGGTCCATCGTACGTTTGGCAAAACTTATCGTCGTCGGACCAATGAAGATATTCTCAATGAAATTGATATTCGCTATCAACAAGGGATTCGGGTCTTTGATTTTGAAGATGATAATTTTACCTTTAATAAAAAAGCAGCCAAAGATCTTTGTCAGAGGTTATCAGAAAAGTATTCAACAGATCCTCCTCAGTACTTAGCGATGAATGGAATCTCTTATATGAGCTTAGATGAGGAACTTATAGGGTTGATGAGAAAAGCAGGGTTTACCCATCTTAATCTGTCTTTAGTGAGTTTAAATGAGCACTTAATCAAGAAACAACAAAGGCCCCATTCTCCTCAAAGAGTTGAGAAAGTAGTTTTGCAAGCACATAAACACGGTTTCAAAACGGTCCTGTATCAAATCATTGGTCTTCCTGGGGAAACGATAGATTCAATGGTGGATACTTTGATATTTGCTGCAGAAATGCCGGTGCTCTTAGGTCCATCCATGTTTTACCCTACACCAGGTATTCCTTCCTTAGATGAGGTCGCTGATTTAAATATTACAGATAGGTTGATGGGCGCTCGCTTAACAGCTATGGCTGTTGAAAGTTCGCTTATTAACAGAGATGAAATATACACCCTCTTTGTTGTATTTCGTATCATCAACTTTCTTAAAAGTTGTGAATTGGAGCAAGATCAAATGGATCTATCAACTTCTTTAAATTGGTTTGAAAGTCAAGGGGGGCGAGCACAAATAGGATCTCATATCCTAAAAAGTCTTCTCAATCGGGGAGTTTTGTTTCAACAAACTAAAAAAGCCCAAATTGAAAATAACCATTTTCAAATGGGCTTCTTTAAGCATATTTGGAAGAAAACAGATTTCATCAAAACACAGAAAGGGAGCATCATTAAGATCACTCCCCATTCTTTGTTTTAAGCTGCAACCCTTGAAAGCATTTGCAGTTCACTGTTATTCAGAATCACATCCACATCTAATAACACAATGGTTTTTTGATTCACTTTACCAATACCCATAATAAATTTAGTATCGATCTCTCCGCCAAATGCTGGAGTGTTGTCTAGCTCTTCATCACGGATATCAATCACCTCTGAAACCTCATCTACCACGATACCCATAATGACATTTTTATCTTCTTGTTCAATTTGAATGAGTATAATGCAGTTGCGGATCTGGTCCTCAGCCTCTACTGCGAATTTAACTCGCAAATCAACAACCGGTATGACCCTCTCTCTGAGATTGATAATTCCTCGTACAAATACTGGGACATTGGGGATCTGAGTTATGTTCATCATCCCAATGATCTCTTGCACTTTTAGAATTTCGATACCATAGATTTCATTCTTTATAACGAAAGTTAGGTATTTCCCGGCTTTCTCCATGAGTTTGCTGTTCTCTGCTTCCATGAGATTTTCTCCATTAATTTAGAAATCTTTAAAGTCTGCATCCTCTTCATCGTCAAAAGGAATTAAATCTTGAGCTTGTAAAGCATTATTTCCTTGGACGGGTGGAGGAGCTACTTTCTTTGCTTTTGTTTGTTGGTTAGAAGTTATAGTTGACCGAGGGACAAACTTAGTAACGTTTCTTCTTGGCGCGGTGGTGGTTTTATGAACTACCCCACTCCCTTCACCTTCCACTATGCCTCTAAGTTGCTGCATCATAGAGTAGAGGTCTTGAGCTTGGGCTGATAACTCTTCGCTGGCTGAGGCTGTCTGCTCTGCATTTGCAGCGTTTCCTTGGGTGACTTTATCCATTTGCGTAATGGCTGTATTCACTTGGTCAATGCCTCTGGCTTGCTCCGAGCTAGCGGCAGATACTTCATTAATTAGATGGGTTACTTTTTCAACATGATCTACGATCTCTTTAAGAATGGCTTCAACTTCTTCAGATACGGAAACTCCTTGCTCAGCATTTTTCTGGGCTTCCTCGATAAGCTCGGAAGTGTTTTTGGATGCTTTAGCACTACGGCCGGCCAAATTTCTAACTTCTTCTGCGACGACTGCAAATCCTTTTCCTGCATCGCCCGCTCTGGCAGCCTCAACAGCAGCATTAAGAGCAAGTAAGTTGGTTTGGAATGCGATTTCATCAATCGTTTTTATAATTTTAGCTGTTTCATCAGAAGAAGACTTAATTTTTCCAATGGCCTCACTCATTCGGGTCATCGCTTGATAGCCCTGCTGTGCTGACTCTCTGGTTTGGATGGTCATTTGGTTTGCCGTGTTAGCATTATCAGCATTTTGCTTAACAGTGGATGCCACTTCTTCGAGCGCGGAGGATGCTTCTTCCAGGTTGGCAGCTTGTTCACTGGCTCCTTCAGCTAATTGTTGGCTTGATTCAGATACCTGATTAGAAGCGGAGCCAATTTGTTCTGATCCTTTATTAAGGCTGTCGGTCACTGCCATAACGGGTTTTGTGATAGAGCGAGCAACCGTCCAGGCTAAGAATGCAATGACAAGTGCTCCTATAATAGCAAGCATGCTAATGAGCCATTTTAGTTGATTGGTGGCTTCAAATGCTTCTGCTTCATCGATCTCAGAAAGAAGGGCCCATTTGGTGTCAAAAACAGTTATAGGAGTGAAAGCGGATAGAACATTGGCCCCATTATAATCAACCACAACTTTAGCATCTGTTTTACCTGCCAAGGCGGATTTGGAGGCTTCGGTCATCGCTCTACCTTTTTCAGGATTTGCAAAACTAGCTTTTACACTGTGATGAGTGGGGTCAAGATAGGAGTCGGAACGCATAAGGTAATCTGAACCGACGAGATAAGATTCTCCCGTTCGGCCCATGCCGTCTCGTTGAGTCATAACAGCATTGATGGCACCTAAAGAGAGTTGGAGGCCCACTATGATTTCAATGTGTTGGTCATGTGGGTCAACAACGGGAGCTCCGATAAAAGATGCGGGTTCATTGTTGCTAGGAGCGTAAGGTGAAAAGTCGGCAAAGGCAAACTGCTTGGTTCTCAACACTTGTTGGGTGACTTTTCCCAAACCGCTGGAGCTGTATTTTCCATTCACCATATTGGTTTGGTAATCGGCTTCTTGGGTTACTGAATAAAACACATAACCTGATTCATCAATGAGGAATAGGTCGTAATATCCGTAAGCCTCTTGGTATTTAGCAAAAAAGGCTTTTCCATCTTCACCGACAGGTGAATAAGCTTCCGCCACATCAATTTCTGCAATAATAGCCCATGTGACATCGTGGACCTTAATCGGAGCGTAGGATGAGAGAACGGGATTGTCATTGTAATCTCTGATTACGTGAGCATCGACGTTACCAGCTAGGGCGTCTTGAGAAGCTTCAGTATCCACTCCATTATCTTTAACAGTACCTGCAAAGGAAGCCTTTACCGAATGACCTTTAGGATCTAGATATGAGTTAGAACGCATTCTCTTATCGGGACCTACTAGATAGGTTTCTCCAGTTTTACCCAATCCAGTTCTTTCCTGCATGATTCCATTAATTTGGGTTAAGGAAAGTTGGAATGCTAGGACCCCGAGCTTTTCACCATTTTTAATAATTGGCTTACCAATAAATGCGGCTGGCTCTCCACCTGAGGGAGCATAGGGTGCAAAATCAGCAAAACCCACCCCATTTTGTGCTTTTCTGTATAACTCTCCCAAAGGTGAGTCCTTCAGATGTCCGCTAACCAGATTCTGACCCAGGTCTGATTCTCTTGTTGCGGTGTAAACCACATTACCACTGTTACTAATGAGAAAGATGTCGTAGTAGCCATATTTTTGTTGGTATTCTACAATCCAATCACCATAATAACTGTTGGCTTTGTTCCAGCTATCCCCTCCAACTCGATTTCCTTCTCTTACAAAGGCTTTGTTGAAGTCATAGATGGCATCTGTGATGGTTTGATTAGATGAAAGAACATCTAAATCTCCAAACCGCTCATTAAAATACCCTTCAATTTGGTTTTGTTTAATTTGTCGCACGGCATTCAGTTTTCTTATTGCCTCTTGGCGAATGGATTGTACTGTCTCGACTAATACAGTCATATCGCCTTGGCGCTCTTTAAAAAAGCTCTCGATTTGATTCTTTTTGATGTCTCTGACTGCAACTAGCTGATTGTAAGATGATTTGGAAAGGGCATCCGATGATTTTTGCAGTGACAGTAAACCTATAAAAAGAAAAGGTAACAATCCCACTGCCAAAAACGACAATATTAACTTGGTCGATAATTTCATTTTAGCAAACATTTCATCCTCCTATGTTCCTTTTTGCCCCATTAGGGGGCGCTCTCTACCCGCCACTCAATTCATCGACCGCTACCTAAGTTTCTTGATGAAAAAACTGGTCTAAGGTGTAACATTTTGAATTTAAAGGGA
>CAYFLR010000086.1:7365-13635 GCA_964343805.1 uncultured bacterium
TGTAGAAACATTTTGAAGGAGGTAATAAAATGCCATCAATTGAATTTAAAGGGATAAAATGAGGGGGGGGTCATTAAGATGGAATTGCCTTAGAAGCCAATATTAAAAATATTATTATTGCTTGGTTTTCATATGTTATACTTAAATATTACATATATATAGGAGATTGAAAATGACACGGAAATGGCTTGAAAGCTTATTGCTAATTTTCTTGCTTTTGCCCGTAACCTGTAAAGAAAGAGAGTTTGCACCCTCTGAGGTGCAGAATTTTAGTGGATCAGGTTACTCAAAACCTTTCGGAGATGGGAATTATAAATACGGTCTCTTTTTAGCTCAAACTCGCCCACCGGAAATTAATGCTAATATGACCTTGGAACAAATTGAGGCCACCAAAACTGAATCAGACACGGTACGCAAATCTCTCCTAAATAGTATTAAAAAGACCTTCTTCCCTCTTTTTAGGGTGGCAAACCCGGCTCTCTTAGGCTCAGGAATGGATCTTAAAGCGGAAATCCTGAAGGGTATTTATGCTTTTGTAGATAATTTCAAAGAAAATATTAAAAAAGAGAGGGTGAGAAATCCGTCTCGCTTTCAAATCATGATTGTTCCTAAGCGTTCAGATGAGCTTGTGATCAGAAATACCATGGGAGAAGTGCCTCTCATGCGTTTTTATTCGAAAGACAAATACGCCCTATACACTCCCATGGAAAACCACAAAGAAGCCTATAAATCGGCCCGGGATGTGTTGGTGACAGAGATGTACCAAGGCATGGGCAAGGTGATGGAAGATCACTACTATAACAATCCTAAGCAGCCCTTTTTTCTTTCCCTTATTTTAAATGTGGATATTGATCCGAATCCCGATCTGTCCAAAGTCTTTGCCCAAGTGATTATGGGGATGCCCATTAATCATCGAATACCTTTTGATAAAAAGGATGAAAAGATTCATTTTAAATGGCTCAATTTTCCTACTGTTGAGAAATCTAACTCGCTGTCTTTTTATGCCCAAAAGTACCCCTGTGCTTTTATCCAAATTGATTTTCCCTTTAAAGAGGGAGAACCTCAGATGATGCATATTAACTTTGGGCCTGTAGGGACTTATCGAGATGGGCGTTGGGTAAGACCTCCTGGTGTGAAGTTTAAAGATCGAGTTCCTAAATTAACGGGGCTAGTAAAAAATGCAATAGAAGTGGATTTTAATATCTTTAATTTATCTATGAATCTTCAATTACAAGAAGTCACGGACTTAGATCTTTTTCTATCGGTTGGGCTCAAAGCCATTTCAAAATTTAAGGTAGGTACCATTAATAAAACAGATATTGATGATCAGTTCCAAGCGGAAATTAATAAGACCATCCAACAGAGTATTGCTGAGCAAAAGCAAAAACTTGTTGGTCAAGCAAAACAATTGGCTGAGAATTATAGTCCTGTCAAACAAGAGGTAATGGCCTCGTTGATGAGTCAAATATTTCAAATTCAAGCGAGTAGGTAGGAGATCTTTAAATGAGAATGTCATTTACAATAATTTTAAGTATAACCCTACTTTCAGGGCCTTTTATTGATCTAAAAGCCAATCAAATAGACATCAGTCGCTCTTTAATTAGTCGAGAGAAACTATATACAGACTTTTCCAAAGTTACGAGAGATTTAGCGGATTTAAAAAAGAGAAGGGCTTTAGAATTATGGATCAGTGCCATCAAGCAAGAGGATCCAGGGTATCTGTTGAATGTGTATATGCAATATCGCAAGGTTATGAAAAATAAGAGCCTAATAGATATTATGGCCCATTATTTTTATGTCGGCGATTATCTTAACTATCAAAGAACGGTGGAATTTTATTACTACAGTTTAGCTCAGTATGTGTTGGAGTTCATTCAAAGCCCATTTTATGAAAAGGGGAACCCTCACAAAAGGAAAGCGCGTGAAATTATCAGAAGTCAGCCTTTTAGTAAAGTTGCTGATTTGAGGCGCTGCATTTCCAACCCTCGTTTATATCGGCAGTTCTCTGATAAACGCAGTGCCATCATGAATGTCAAAACCTCTTGTATTGATAAAAATCCCATCATTCATTCTCTGCTTCAGTTTATGAGGAAGTTGTTAAACAACGAGTATTATACTAAGTATCTTGGTCCCTCGTTTGTTACTTCCTATGCGGGGTATATAGAAGGGAATCATGTTCAGCAATTAACCCAAAATCGCTATGATGAGGAGATTATCAGCTATTTAGGAAACTTAAAAAATAAACTGCTGACCGAAAAAAATAGAGAATTAAATAAGCTTTATATCAACTTTTCAAAAGAAGACTTTAAGAAAGTGATGGTTAGTAAAAAGGATGCTCTCACCAAGCTTTTTACAAAGGCAGAGGGTTACCCAGTTCTTTCATCGGGTAGACCTGCTCATGAAGTCTATGATCGAATTATTCCAGGGGTTAACGAAACAAATCTATTTGGTGAGATGTTCCATGCCATCAGAGGAGCCAAAAAAAGTATCTTTTTTGATGTGTTCTTTTTTGGTGGATCCATGGGAATCTATTTAGCTAAACAGCTCATTCATCAGGTTCAAACTCAGCCTGATCTCTATGTTTACATTATTACCGATCGCGATAACCCTTTTGGTTACGGTAAGGAACGAGATACGGTTTATAATTACTTACGAGCCTACGGTGAAAAATTCCCAGAAGATCGGATTATTATTTTACCTGCCAATGTGACTTTAAAGAGAACTTCATTACCTGACTTTATAGATCTCCTAGTAGATGATGAGAGTCTACAGGAGTTAATGAAGGGAGAAACCTTTAAGAAATATCAAGATAAAGTGGTGGTGTATCCCAAAGCCAAATCAGATCATTCAAAGGTGTTTGTGATAGATGGTCTAGATCCTCAAAATGGAGTTGCCTTTGTTGGATCTAAAAATTTTACCGACGCCTCTGGAAGTATAGCCTATGATGAAATGACCTTGGTTAAAGGCCCGGCAGTTCCTATTATCCTTGACTCTTATTATTATGACTTATTAGAAGCCATGCGCTTGGATATCAAGAAACAACCTACCTACCTAAAAAGTTTTGCTTCCCAAAGGGGGATAAGAGCAACTAATCAAGAAACTATCATCCATAATCTTCTCAAAGAGCTGGATGTGCTAACCAGATATAAAGGAACTAATTTATCAAACTTTTCCTATACTTGGCCGAAGGAAGGGGATGCGATTATTCAAATCGGGCAAAATAATGTTTATGGGACTATTCGTTCTCCTTTAGAGCAAGATATTCATGCCATTTTAACCGCTAAAAAGCAGGTTATTATCAGTGATCAATTTTTGTATGATCCAACTATTGTAGCTGCTTTGAGAAGGGCTACTTTGTATAATAATAAAGTAGATGTCTATGTGATTATGGCCTCTTTGGAAGATCCCACGGCTCCAGAAAAGCCATTTAATCATGTGCCCAATTTGGTATTTTTAGAAGATATGATGTGGGCAAAGCGTTCTGATGGAAAACCCAAGATTGAAGTTAAATGGAAGAAGGTGCCAGAAACTCATGCTTCAGAACTTAAGAAAGTAGCCACAGGTTTTGGAGCCATTATTTCTCCAGAGTATCACATTAAGGCTCTTTCTGTAGATGGCATCCCTTATGATAAGCGTCATCTTTGTGGAAGCTTTTCCAACGAAAAAAATGTAAAAGTTTCTCCTCAGCTTGAAAATCAGGTAAAGGGTCTTATAGAGGGAACTCCCATTCTTGTTTCAGGCTCTGCCAACAAAGATAATATGACTCTGCTCGGTGGATTCAGAGAGTTTCAGCTTCTCGTTTTTGATAAGTTGGCCTCTGCTAAACATGACTGTCTTTTTTGGGCTCGTTGGGATGATCCTACTAAGTCAGAGCCAGCCAAGCCTTTCGAGGTTATTTTACCTCCGGCATTGATTGAGAGAGGAATGACCCCTAAAGCCTTTGTAAATATATTAAAGACATTATTAGTAAATGGTTATAACTTTGAAGAAAAAGTTTTTGAATAGGAATTGAAATGAACACTGCTCAAGATGAATTTGTCCAAATCTTCATTTCAGAAAGTGAAGAACTCTTATCAGAACTCGATAATGAATTAGTTACATTGGAGCGTAACCCAGAAGATCTGGATACAGCGCGCTCCTTTTTTCGGAACATTCATACCTTTAAGAGTTCTGCGGATCATTTTAAGTTAGAGGCTCTTAAAACAATATCTCATAGGCTTGAAGATTTACTAGAAAAGATGATTGAGGAATCCAGGGCTGTCTCTCCATCCATTTTGGAATTGATGTTTGATGGAATTGACCTTCTTAGGAAGTATTTTAAAGCCTATGTGCATGACCCAGCAGGGAATGATAATGATGTAATTCCTACTGAATTTATAAAACGGTTAGAACAAGCCCTTTATGAAGAGGAGGACTTAACCGAGTCCTTAGTAAAAGCCTATAAGTCTATTCAAGATGAACTCAAACAGAATGAAAGCTTTAGTCATCTGTCCGGAATTTTGGACAGGATGACAGAGCAGTATTACGGTATAGAGGGTGAGGGTTCGTCTGAAGAAGGTGAAGGAGAAGCCGGCGATAAGGGAGAAGAAAATTCAGAAGCCATCGAAGAATTTGGTGCCAATCGTTCCAAAACACCCAGGAGAGCAGTGGCGAAATCGATTCGAGTCCATGAAGACAAGATTGACAAATTTCTTGATTCAGTTGGAGAGTTGATTACCACAGGCGAGGTACTAAAAACCATCCAAAATAATATGGCCAGTGTGCAAAAATTCGAAGCTCACTTGGTCAAAGAGTTTGAAACCATCAATATAGACTTTCGAGATCAGATTTTCTCTCTTCAAGATTCTCTGATGGAACTCCGTCGAGTTGAGCTCGATCAGATCATTTCTCAATACCCTAGGATGCTCCGTGATATAGCCATTTCTATGGGGAAAGAGGTTCAATTTAATTGGCGAGGTGAAGGGAGTTATTTTGATAAAAGCTTGTATGACGATTTGGATGCGGTATTAATTCATATATTAAGAAACGCTATAGATCATGGTATTGAAGATACCGAAACTAGAAAAGAGAAGGGCAAGAGTCCGCAGGGAACCATAGATATTGACGCCTTCAATGATGATACCAACTTAGTTATTCAAATCAAAGATGACGGTCGTGGAATAGATGTAAATCGTCTCAAATCCTTGGCTCTTTCTAAGGGATTATTTTCTGGGGGAGCTCTGGCCAGAATGACCGATGAAGAGGCTATGAATATAATGTTTATGCCTGGTATATCCACTGCTAAGGAAGTGAGCGAAATCTCTGGCCGTGGTGTAGGTATGGATGTGGTGAATGAGTTCCTGCAAAAAAGAGCGGGTCATATCAACGTAACTTCAAAAATAGACGAAGGAACGACTCTTCGTCTCTATGTTCCTCTTAAAGCGACATTAGGGGTCATAGATGGTTTAACTGTTGTAGTTAAAAATATCTTTTTTATTATTCCCGCCCAATCCATTCTTTCTTCCCTGAAACCAGAGCCCAAAGATATTATTTCCTTGGCGCAAAAACGGTGTGGGGTGAAGATAAGAGGTAAGTCTTATCCGCTTATTCATTTAGGTTCTCGTTTTAATTTAATTCCTGATGATGAAGTGGATTACCAAGAGGGTATCTGCATTTTGCTTTATCATAAGGGGCGTGAAATGGCTATCTGGGTGGACGAGATCCTGGAAAAGAAACAAATAGTCCTCAAAGATCTTGAAGGGTTATCGAAATCTCCAGACATTAAAGGTGGAGCAATTATGGGGAGTGGTCAAGTAGGTTTAGTCGTCAATATTGAGGGTATTTTTGGCGATGCATTTCAGTTTGAAGCTATTTGATCCAGGCTTTCTTCTGCAAGAGGGAGTGTGATGGTAAAACAGGTTCCCTTTTCATCGGATTCAGCTCCGATATGTCCACCATGTTCTTTAATAATTCCATGAGTAATAGAAAGTCCCAGTCCGGTTCCTTTCCCCACCTCTTTTGTGGTGAAAAATGGATCAAAGATACGGTCTAAATTTTCTTTTTCAATGCCAGGGCCATCATCTTGGAAGGTAATGATTATAGAGTTATTTTCTACTGAACTTTTGACCGTAAGGGTGCCTCCCTTAGGTCCCCCATTGTCACCTGAAAGAGCATCTCGAGCATTGGCCAATATATTTACAAACACTTGCTCTAACCTGGTAAAGTCTCCCATAACCGAGGGGTCTTTTTCATCCAGAGTGTAGTCGATGGTAATATTACGTTTTCGTAATT
>CAYFLR010000086.1:13645-18155 GCA_964343805.1 uncultured bacterium
ATAACCTGATTAATGGATATCCTTTTAAAGTTAGGCTCTGCTTGTCTGGAAAAGTCTCTAAAGTGTTGAATCATTTTCTGCATGCGAGTGGTGTTTTCCTCAATGTTTTGAAGATAGACTTTCACTCTTTCATAAGCCACTTGTTCATTTTTTTTAAACACTGAGATCATTCGGCCGTTAAAGCCCTGAATGAGGAAAAGTGGATTATTTAATTCATGGGTAACACCTGTGATCATTTCACCTAAAGCAGCGAGTTTTGCTGATTGCACCAGTTGCTGTTGAGTATTTTGCAGATCTTTTAATGATTGTTCAACTTTGGCTTCAGCTCTCTTTCTTTCAGTTACTTCTTGTCTTAAAAATAGCTCTTTTTGAATGGAGAGGGTCACATCAGTGATACTCACTAAACAGATATAATTCCCATCTTGATCAGGAAAAGCTTGGAGCGATGTTCTTTGATGGATGAGGGTGCCATTTTTATTCTTTAGGGGAAAGGGATGGGGGTTGAAACTCTGTGATAAAAGAGTACTCGAACCGTTGGTAAGTGATTGATTGATAGCTAATACAACTCGAGAGTTAAGTTGGAAAAAGTCGGTAATAACTTTATTAACTATGGCATCTTTTGAAAATCCGCTGGTTGCCTCCATCCAACTATTCCAAAAGATCACTTCAAGATTGTGATTGACGATAAAGTACCCGTGATCCACTTGATTCAGAATGAGTTCAAATATGTGAGGGTCAACGGAAATTGATTTACTCATTGATCGCTTTAAAAAATTTGTGAGCCAAAAGGAGCCCTACTCTACCATGGAAGTGATCTTTTTCAATAGAGAAACTGATCTCCATATAAAGGACTTCATTTTCGAGCGAGGTTTCTTGTATATCTTTGATCATTTGTTCGGGATCAATATGTTTTAATTCAGGAATATTGGTGGTAATTTTGATATTGAGGTCATTGCAGATTTGGACCACACAGGAATTAAGTACCACATTGCCTACTTCCATGAGGACATCTGTTTCAGCGGCTAAATACTCGGCACCTTCCAGAGCTTCTCCTGTGAGGAGCCTTACAAGCTTTTGACTATCCCTTTTTGAACAAATTTGGAAAAGTAATCCATAATTCGGATCGTCGAATTGAATTTGAGTGTAGTTAAGGTCATTTTCATCTAAATTATGATCTTTTATCACATCATTGATGGTGCCAGAGGTCAAAACTTGATCTGTTAGTTTGATTGAATCTGGTTCGACACTCATCAATCCAGATAGGGTATGTAAAGCTTCATTTGCCCCATCTTTGAAACTTTGCTTAAGCTTGTCTGTCTGTAAATCTGGAAATTTCATGGTTATAAACCTATTTTTTGAAATACTGGTATTAATTTATCTTTGGTTACGGGTTTGGTTACTAAATGCATACCGTCAGGGGTTTTTAACTTTCCGGTTTGGAAAGCTGCATTGGCCGAGCACATAGCCATTTTATCGTAGGATAAATAATCCTTTAATTTTTCGGCAAGCTCCAGCCCATTCATTCCAGGCATGTTGTAATCACAGATAATTAAAGCGAAATTGGAATCGTTTTTTATCACCGCAAGTGCTTCTTCTCCATTTTTAGCCAATGTCACTTCAAGGCTTGAATTGTACTCTTGAATGGCGGATTTTAGCAAGGCACTTGCTAAACGGCTGTCATCTATGACTAAAATTTTACTCATTTATATCTCCTAATTCAAGTTTTTCTCCCAGTTGGTCTTTGTAAAATTCTTCAAGACATGTGACGAGATTGTTAATTCTAAATGGTTCAATCATAAAACTTATGTGTCCTGATAGATTCATAGCTGCGAGGGTGAACCCCATTCGCAAGTAAATTACATAATCTGATTCCACAGCACTTGTAGCTGCCAGTACATCTTTGGGAGTTCCCCGATGTAAAGTTGGAAGTTCGGTTGCAATTTGTTGGTTGATAAGGCTTCCTATGGCCCCAAGACAGGCATTTAAAATAATGTTTCCAACTTCACAGAGTGCGTCAGACTCCATTTCAGTCATTTTATAAATTGGAAATTCACTTCCTAGCATAATCTGCACTAATTGGAGGCTCTCTTCTTCGGAATAGAGCATGACCGCAGTTCCCTCAAAGGGGCCTGAATAACCTTGAGATACTGCACAAATATGACCTCCAGAAATTTGTGAGACCATCTGGAAGAGTTCATCTGTATTGAGAATATCAACATGGGGAACGCTGAGAATCACCTGGTGTTGATTTTCAGTGAGTTCTGAGAGGGCCTGAGCGGCTCTACCTACCCCCACATTAAATGTTTCTTTCATCATTTCTATTTGCCAATCATTAAGCTTCATATCTTTACCCATGAGCCTGCGCCCTTTTTGTTACAGTCTAGAAAAAGGAAAATCACCCCTGTTTGTGAATAATTTTGTCTACAAAGACTTTAAATTTTTCCTTTGTGAACGGTTTAACAAAGTGGTGTGCCCCCCTAGATTTAACCTTTTGTTCTATAATGGCTTGTGCGTTGGCGGTACACAGGACCATTTTGTCTGCGGATAGCTTGGGTAATAATTCATCAAGAAGTTCTATTCCATTCATACGAGGCATACGCATATCTGTAATAATTAATGAGCAGATTTGTTTTTGAAGAATATCCAGCTTGTAGTCAATGATTGCCATTACGAGGTCATCATCGAGCGCTCCAACCACCTTCAGAGCCTCTTCACCACTTTCAGCTTTGACTACTTTTAAATCGGGTGCCAGTTCTTTGGAAAATTTCTCAACAAACATCAGATGTAAACGACTGTCATCAACTGCTAGCAAAACGCCCATGTTTCCTCCTTGATATGTTCCACTGGGGAACTTAAATTATAAATCTTCAGGGCTAAGGACGCAAATCATTAATCCATATTATTAAGAACATCGTAAAGCTCTTGCTGGGAAAATGGTTTGGCTAAAGACCCATCTACCTTCTTAGAGAGAGTCTTCTCGTCCTCTTTTATATTATTGGAGATAAAACCTCCTGTCATAATGACAATTTTACCAATGGATATTTTCTTAGCCTTAATACTTTCGATAAGCTCTTGTCCATTCATTAGTGGCATTTTAAGATCTGTTATGAGGTAATCATATTTCTGTTTGCTGATCATATTGAGAGCTTCTTTTCCATTGGTAGCTTCCTCAACTTCATAACCAAATTCATCAAGGTATTCAGCAATAATTTCTCTCAGCTCATCTTCATCATCCACAAGGAGTATTTTTCCTTTAAGTTTTTTATAAGATTCTTCAGTTGAAGTATTATCGTCTGTTTGAACTTCTTTTTTATCAGAAATGGGAAGTTTTATATTAACAGAGGTGCCTTTATTGAAAACCGAATCAATTTCAATGTTTCCGCCCATTCCTTCAATAATAGATTTGCATATTCCTAAACCGAGACCGGTTCCTTTTCCTATAGGTTTGGTGGTAAAAAAGGTGTCAAAAAGCTTTTCTAGGTGCTGTTTTTCAATGCCGGTGCCATTATCCACCACTTTGATTAATATTTCTTTGTTGGTATTTTCTGTGGTGACCTTAATCTCAGCTCCCTCAACCCCTTCAAGAGCATCTTTGGCATTGTTCAGGAGGTTGATGATGACCTGTTGAATTTTCCCAGTATTCCCACGGACAATATGACTTTTTGCACCATAGCTGCGATCGATTATCACGCTGTCATTATTAAAAAGGTGTTCCACCAGGTTAAATGAATTTTCGATGATAGAGTGTATATTGATGGATTCTACCACTTCTTCATTGGTGTGGGCATAAGTTCGGAGGCTATTTACTATGGTAATAATTCGATCTATTGAATCATCTTGGGTTTTAAGTGATCGAAGGATGTCTTCATCACAATTGTCAATTTTGGATATTTTTTTTCGCAGTCGGTCTAGATTTCCTTTGATGATGGCGAGAGGGTTATTAATCTCATGGGCCACACCAGCGGCTAATAGGCCAATGGATGCCAGTTTTGAGGCAATAATTCTTTGTGCTTCACTCTCTTTAAGTTTGTTTTTCATCTCAAAATGATCTTGAGCCCGTTCGATAGCTATAATAAATGCCTGTTCAGAGAAGGGTTTTTCAAGGTAGTCAAATGCTCCGTTTCTCACCGCTTCGATAACTGTTTCTTTGTCTCCATGGCCTGTGATAAGGATGACAACTGATGATGGGTAGTTTTTACGAATGTACTTCAGTATTCCTATGCCATCAAATTCACCTGGCATCCTTATATCAGTTACTACAATATTGAAGGTGTGCTTTTTAAGTATTTCAAAGGCCTCATTTGATGAACAGGCCGTGAAAACACTATAATTATCAGACAGGATATCGTCTAATAAAAAGCGTGACCCCTCTTCATCGTCAATGATAAGGATTGGCGGTAATCCAGTCATAGCAATAACTTTAATCAAAATACAAGTGTTTAGAAATATTCAGATATTATTCTATCAAAGTTGTTGCGAAATAAAAATAGGCTCTTCATCAAAAAAAGGG
>CAYFLR010000087.1:0-4553 GCA_964343805.1 uncultured bacterium
GAGGACGAACGGTATCAGTTGTTGATCGGACACATTGATCATATGTATAACTCCAGTAGTAGCCATAGGGACAATCTGGAGTGTAGCTGGGGTAGCTTGGGTAGTTGCTCATATGATTATCTATGACGGTTAAAACAACCCGTCTTACTTTGATAAGACCATTAAGCTTAATCTGCCATTTACCGGTGCTGGTGTAATTGGGGTTATCCATGTAGATTTCATCAAAGGTATAATCATTGTCATCAAAAAACTCAGACTCATATCCGTCTACTGTATAGGGATAAGAGGTCTCGGTACCTACTAACAATTGAGCGGTGCCGTATCCCATGCGTGACTTTGCTACTAATAATACTGAAACAAGATCTTTATCTCTCAGTTGGTAGCCGGGATATTGTTCTTTAACTTTTTGTTTTAACTTGAGAATCTCTTCCCCACCAAAACTTTGATCGTAAAAGGGCAATACGATTTCTTGGCTCGCAAGTAGAATTGACGAGGCGAGAAAGCTGCCTAGTAGGTTGAATAACATCCAATACTTCATCCGGTTCATAGTTACCTCCTTATTAAGGATAAAGACCCACAGTGGGTGGGCAAAAAATACCTAGTTACCCCAACCCTCATGCAATTTTAAGGCCAAGAGGTTGAGGTTTTAACATCTTGAAATAGCTGGAAAAATAAAAGGGGCTTGGTGGCTTAAACAAATGAGCTTTGTTATTTGGTATAGTAATGTAACTAAAAAAGCGAGCTGCTTTTTAATAAGTAAAGTAATGATACTGTCCTCCCCAGCTCATATTCATATGATTAAGAGTCAGATTTTGGTCTGAAAAAGCGTTCATATTTTATTAAAGAGTTTTGAGGTCACCTTAGTCAATGGGGCGGAGCAAAACATATAATATTAACAATGTGTTATCGGGCGGTTATAGGGGTGATTTCTTGGGAATAATGTGTTAGCTTATATTTCAGTTCGATCAGATATTGGAGTTTTTATGACCAAAAAAGAACGCTTCGCTGCTCTCCCAGCAGCTCTTACTTTGGTGGGGGTTATTTGGGGAATTCACATTGTGGGATGGGTTATTCCTTTTCGTTCATTTGGCATTTTTCCTCGTGATCTTTCAAGTATTTACACCATTTTTACCGCTCCATTCATCCATGCTCATATTCATCACATTATTGCCAATACCACCGGATTATTATTTTTATCTTTGATGCTCTTCGCACTAGAAAAATCTAAAGGATGGATGACACTCATCGTTCTTATAATAGGTGCAGGTGCTGGAACATGGTTGATTGGTCGTGGAGGAGCTGTTCACCTCGGAGCCAGTGGAGTCATCTATGCTCTCATTGGTTACTTAGGTTTTCTGGGCTTATTCCAAAAAAAGATAAAAACCATCGTACTATCGGTTTTAATATTGTTTCTTTATGGTGGAGCCATTTGGGGGGTCCTCCCTTCTGCTCCCCACATCTCATGGGAAGGTCATTTGAGTGGTTTCATTGCAGGTGTGGTATTGGCAAAAGTTAATTCGTAAGAGGATGTGATGGGTAGTAAATATTTGATTTCTGTAGATCTAGAAGGAATTCATGGCATTTCTAATACAGATTCCACTAACCTGGATGGAAAACGATATCAGGAAGCTTGTCAGCTGATGGTGAATGAGGTTAACACAGTCGTTGAGGGAATCTTCACCTTTGATAGTGAAGCAGAAATTAGGGTGCGAGATGCTCATGGTATGAGTAGAAACCTTTCTTTGGCAGACTTGGATGAGAGAGTTCACTTGATTCAAGGCTGGGGTAATACCATTAACATGGGAGCTCCTTTAAATAGTTCTTACCATGGAATTTTTCTGGTAGGATATCACGCAGGTCCTTGGCGCACCTCTTCTGCCTTATCTCATGTCTGCTTTTCCAATATAAAACGAGTTGTCGTAAATAACCAAAGCCTGGACGAGGCCGGTTTAGTTGGGCTTTATGCGAGTGACTTTAATGTGCCAGTGATTTTTTGCTGTGGGGATGAAACCACCTGCCAAGATGTACAGAAGGAATTTTCCAATATTACTACGGTTCCGGTTAAGAAAAGCTACGCCAGAAATAAGGTAAATAATTTTCCCAAGGCACAAGTTAAAAAGGCTTTAACAGAAGGTGTTGTAGAAGCTTGTAAAAGATTAAAAAATGAATCCTCCTCCAACTTTTTAATTCAACCTCCTTTTGATGTGGCTGTTGAGATCTATGATACAGGTTATTCTTTTTCCACCTATCAAGGCATTAAAGATGTACTTAACTTTGATCCCAACTTTGAATTCGACGATGAAGCTTTTAGTGTTCATTTTAAGAGCCAAGATGGCAAGGAGCTCTTGAGTCGTTATAACCTGCTTTTACATCTTATTCTTTCCTTAAAAACAATCGGTTAGTTTACTTCTCTCCCATAGAGGGATAAATTCTCTGATTAATTGAGTATTTGATTTATATCTAAAACAGTGACCCCTGTACTCATGGTAAAAATTAATAATTTAAAGTGGTTATATGTAGATCTATCTATTAGGTAAATCTTTTTAACTCTGTGACCGACAAGATTTTAAATATTAAAATAAGGATGGAAACTATGAGATTGCTACTTTGTTCATTCAGTTTATTAGTTATTTTGTTTAGCTTGTTAACATGCACTGAACAAGAAGATAAGGGTTCCGAGGCAAAAAGTTTTGGTTTTTTCTCTAGTAGTAAAGAGTGGAAGGACGTCCGATTTGATGATTACTGTAAAAATTTAACTTGGACTAAGTCCAACACGGTTAATGATTTAATGGGAGATACCCTGACCGTTGAAGTTATTACAGATACCGAAGAGGAAAGATCTATTAGTGTAGTATTTCCTGTCGAATTAGATGGTGAGGAAGAATTAAAATATACCTATATAATGAAATATGAAGGTGACCAAGTTGTGGTTGATAATATGACGACCAGCCGACGTGTTTTTCCTGCTGTTTGGCAAATGGATATAAGTTTCAAGTATAATTATAATGATTACAAATGGTGCACTAGTGATCATTACCAATATGATCTTATTGGTCCCAGAACCAAAGTTGAGGCTGATATATCAGGTAATCAGAAAACCGCCACTTTAGAAGGAAATCAGTTTACTATGACCAAAGAGAGCGATGAAAGCTATATAGTAACTGATGCCGAGGGGGATCAGCTTTATCCTGAAACAGATACTTCTCCAAGTTCTACTGAGGTATGTACGAGAGACATTAGAGATCATATCTGGGATAAATACTTTAAAGGCAAATGGAATTGCGATAATAATCTTGATAGCTGCTACCATAATGCAGAGTACAACGAATTAGGAATAGATAAAGGAATATATGCTAAGTGTTGTGAGCAGGAGGTCAAGTTCTGCGGCGATGCCACGAAAAGGGATTAAATCTATCCTGCTATCTTTTTTTCCCCGGCACCTGAGGATCCAGGATAGCTTATTGATATTTTCATAATCCTATAGTATGTAAAGTGGATCCTAATAGGCTTTTTCAAAAATACTATCAAAAACTACATCTAATAAGATAAATAATGTTCAATTTTAGACTTCGTTTCATAGTCATCTTCTTTTCAATTTTAATTTTTTTGTCCTCATGCACTCCAAAACCTCAATGTGTTCAGAATATCAATATGCAAGCCTGCTCCGACTCAAGTAAAAATGCCGCATTAAAAGAATGTCAAGCATGGGAGAAAAAACTATTAAAAAGGCATGGTAAGAAGTTTATTTCCAGTGCTTGTAACGTCTGGGAAGGAGGGCTGTTTACCTCTTGTGAGTATAAAGTTTTTGGATCGGCTCAAATTCAATTGGCTGAATGTGTTGAAACTGCTTCTATTAATAGTAAATAATGTCAAATTTAAGAATTCAACTCTTACTTTTGGATTAGGGATTGACCTGATTTAGCTATCCTTAATATGAGTCACATCTCCCACCACTTTTTCTCCCGGCACCTGAGGGTCTCTTTTCACAATGGCAATGGCCTGTTCAAAAAGATCGGTGATGATGGATTTATCCATGGGCTTGGCTTCCCCTATATAGAGGAGATTCATTTTAGCTTTGCCACTTTCATAGGGAAGTATTTCACCCGCAAAAATCATTTTCTTGCATACATTGTAGTAACCTTGTTTTTCGCAGAGTTTATTAAACTCCTTGAGAACGGATTCCATATCAGCAATATGCTGACTTAAAAGACCGGTTTGAGTGATCACTTTTCTGGTGTCGGTAAAACGACCTGGAATATCCACCAAACGGAAGGCTCCTTGATACTGGGTATGATAGATCTCGCGAATGACAAATTTAAAAATTTTACTCCGCTCTTCAATACTGAGAGGTTTAGGCAAACTGATAACTATATCATCACCCGAACTGGGAGCGACAAATTCTCTTTCAAATAGTTTGGATCGGTGCATCAAATCACTGAAGTAATCGATCTTTTGATTGAGTACCGCCACTGCTTGAGTAAAACTGTTACGAGCGGCTCCCAGTGCTGTCGGAACATTGGTACCAACCCCTCTTAAGCTTCGCATGGTAAGTT
>CAYFLR010000087.1:4563-4915 GCA_964343805.1 uncultured bacterium
GGCTCCAATGGCTCCCATTCCGATAATGTCGGCACTAAAAGCCCCAGGTGCTCCCTCATAGTTTAAGGCATGTTGAACATCAATGAGAAGTTCAGGAGAAAATCGGTCTCCCGTCTTATAGTAATCTAATAATTCAGCCGCATCATCCGGTGATAACTCAACTCCAAAGCGGTATTTAAAGCGCTTGCGAATACTATTTATATTTCCACTGGCGCCTCGTAATATTTCATAAGACTCGACAGATAAGAAGATCTCTCCGTCCTTGGGATCTCTAAAAAACATATCACTGTTGGTGTCATATTTACTAAAGAGTTTGGTCTCTAAGTCCTGAATATGCTTCAACAGCCCTTCC
>CAYFLR010000087.1:4925-10764 GCA_964343805.1 uncultured bacterium
ACCATCATTCACCAAATCGCCATTCCGAGCGGCAAAGTTGGCTTCATCTGGACCAGGACCTGATCCAACCCGTAGCCAATTCCGGGGTTCTGGAATGTCTGCTTCGTCTAATAATTTTTTTAAGTCGGGATTGGTTCCTATGACATGTTCGAAGCGAATCAAGGCCGCTTCAATGGCTTCAGCACTGGCATTGGAAATAGCATCGTTACTTTGATCAAAAGCATATCGACTGCTTTTATAATCGATATAGGCATTTTTTATACTTCCAGTTAATTCAGCTCTCTTTGAAATTTCCTCTAATATAATTTGCTTGAAAATATTGGTTCCCGAGGCTCCGAATGCTTTATTGATATTATCGTTCACTCTTTTTAAAAGACCAAAAGAGGTGGCTAAATGATGCCCTTCTTTAATTCCAATCCCAGTGGCCTCATCGTAAAAAGATTTACTAAATGATTTATTATCAATAGGAATATCGGGAAATCTCTGTGCAAAGTCTATTTCCTTATAGTTGGTGACCAGATCATCAAAAGACATGTAGGCTATGTCATCTGCATTGACCGCTTGTACTTCCGCCATCATGCATGGGAGGGCATTGGCTTGCAATGACTCTGTTGCTAAAGAGCCAAATAAGACTAAGCTAAGTAGTAGTAATTTTAATCTCTGAAAAGGTAGACTCATGATTTTTTACTTCTCCTTAACGACCGTGACATTTCTGTCTAGACCCATGAAGTGCATCGCCACTTTTATCCAGTGTGTCTACATTTTGGCTGGCAGTGACAGATTGTTTTCCAAATTTAGCTACCTCAGCTACCAAAGTTAAAGCATCCACAATGGTAATGAGGGCTTCAGCTCGGGCCCAGAAGAGAGCATCATCTACTTTCATAGCGGCCTTTTGTAATTGATCATATTCTTCGGGAGTGACTTCTAAGCGACCTGGGGCATAGAGGAAGAGGCCTCTGATTTCATCTTCATAAGTGCTATAGAGTTCAACTTTTTCGTGAGAAGCAGCGGTAGCTGCTGCACCGGCCACAGATCCTGCAGCCAGTAGACTACGGGTTAATAGTTTTTTTGCTATTTTTTCTGAGAGAATTTTTACCACTGCCTGTTTGGCAATCATGGAAACTCCCTTGGCCATTAGGCCTCCCATAGGGATGACACTCACCAGAAGTTCTGTCTTTTCAAAAATTTTGAGATAGTTCTCTGCTCTTTCACGCTCTTCGATGATAGACTTTTCTGCTGTTTTAACCGTGTCACAGATACTGTCTTTCAAGGAAGGATTATTCATTAGCAGAGCACCCACTGCTGCTGGATTATTTAAAATATAGAACTCCATATGATGGGTGGTAATTTCTACGGGATCTGACCAAAAGCGCCACCAGGGATTGTCAGACTTGGTTGATGTGGCTAATACTTCAAACCGATCTTGTAAGTTGGTTTTGATCTCTTCTATCGCTCCACCAATGTAATTGATCACCGATAGATTGGTGGGAGCACTGTGCTTGTTAAGAATAAATACAAAGTTTTTTTGTCCGTTGACTCTCACATCTGCTTTGCCAATATCCACAAAAGGTTTTAAAACGCTTTCAAGTTTCTTAGTAAATATTAGTTTTCCTAAGGCCGTGGAGGAGAGCTCAGTGTATTTTCTTACGTAAGCTTGGTAAGCGGTTTCAGCTCCTGCCACTTGAATGATCTGCTCTTTTTGCTCCTCTGTCATAGAATGAACATTCATGGCTGAACTTCCCTGCCGTAAAAGGTATTGGTATACCTCGCTACTCTTTTCAATCATTTTGTCATTGATAGCATCCAATGAAGTATTGAGCTCACCCACCCACTCTTGCAGCTTTGTTCTAATAGCATCTTCTGAAGTTAAAATTAGATAATAATCTATGTCAATGCTTGCTTTTTCTTGAAATAAAAGACAGCGAAGCGGACGGGCTTCTGCAAAACCTTTAATTCCTTCAACCAGTGCCGTTTCGTTGTCAAATGGGTCACAGTTGATATGACCTGTTAATAAAAGATCGAGAGTCCATTTTATCTCTAAAGTATTTTGCAAAGCCTCCATTTTTATGAAATCAAGCTGACTATTTTCATCACTGACAGCTGGGGGAGATTGTAAAAAATAATCGCTTGGAATGGTGCCCGCTCCGATCATAATTTTCCGTGCCAGTTGGAGATCATCACCCTCCCTACATACATTGGCAAAGTCTTTGAGCTTTATGTATCTCTCAAGTTTTTCCTTGGTGCCAGTAATTAACTGCCCTTCCGAAGTATCAGGAATATCCCCTAGGAGACTGATGGCTTCTAAGGTTTTTTCCATATTAGCCAAGGCGTGTGGACTAAAAGAAAGAGTGCTAATGAGATCAATGATTCCTTCAGGGGTCACTTGTGCTTGGGTTCCTGGACCTGTGCTCTTAATATGCATAGCTCGATCTGAGCACATAAAAAAGAGCATGCAGATAGCGAGCCCAATGCAAGCACCTCTACAGGATGTGAATGTCATTCTCATTATTCATAACCTGGAATGTTTTCGATTTTTACCTCATCCATCTGTTTCTCACTTAAGAACTTATTTCCATATTCCAGATAGACTTTTTCATCGATAAGAACTTTAAAGAGTTCATGATCAATGATCTGGTCTTTTTTCATAAAGCCGAGGATTTTGAGTGTCTCTGCTAAAGACTTGGCTGGTTTGTAAGGACGATCTCTGGCGGTGAGAGCTTCGAATACATCGGCAATCACCATAATGCGTGCTTGAATGGATAATTCCTCTCGTTTTAAACCTGCAGGGTATCCTGTGCCGTTCATGGCTTCATGATGCGATCCAGCTATTTCAGGTACCTTAGCTAACTTTTTGGGAAAGGGGAGGGCGTTTAACATATTCTTGGAAGCCACCACATGGTGATTTATAATGTCTCTTTCTTCTTTGGAAAGGGTTCCTTTGGCAATGTTTAGATTGGCCACCTCATCCTCTGAAAGAAAGGGTTCTACCTCACCTTCGGTATTGTTCCATTCGTATTTTGCAATCTCTTTGACTCGGGTCTGAAGTTCGGGTGACATGAATTCACCCCCCACATTGCATTTGGCAATAAAGGCTTTGTCATCATCCAGCTTTTTGAGAGCTTCCTCTTTTTCTCCTTCTAGATTAGCAAGGTCTACCTCTTGTTGGTTCTCTAAAGCCTGCAATCGTTTTTTTAGATGGTTAATCTCCACATCCCTTTTTAAAACTTCAAAGCGGGTGTTGACTGTATTTATCCGGTCATAGATGGTTTCTAATTTTGTTGATTTATCCACCACATAATCAGGGGTGACCACTTTTCCGCAGTCGTGCATCCAGGCTGCGATTCTGAGTTCGTAGAGCTCTTCTTCGGTGGGATTAAAGTCTGCTAAATCGCCCATGTCTGATTTACTCGCCGCCTTAGCCAGCATTTCAGCCAGGATGGGAACTCGTTCACAATGACCTCCAGTGTATTCTGATTTATCATCAATGGCATTGGCAATAGCCCGGATGAATGATTCAAACAAGATTTTGAGATCTTCAATCAGTTTGTGATTCGTCATGGCGATTGCCGCTTGGGAGGCTAACGACTGGGCGAGTTGTTGATCTTCTGCACTAAATGGAACGATTTTTCCGCTATCAGGGTCTGTTGCATTAATCAACTGCAGCACCCCAATAATTTCACTTTCATGGTTTTTCATAGGGATGGCTAAAAAGGATTGAGAGCGGTACCCGGTTTTTTGATCGAAAGCTTTGGTGCCTGTAAAATCAAAACCTTTGGCTTCATAAGCATCAGGGATATTGATGGTCTTGTCTTTAAGGGCAACATGAGCCGCCACCATTTCTAAGTTCCCTTTGCCATCTTTGTATAAAGGTAAATCTGGAAATGAGATCTCTTTCCCGGTTGTTCCCCCCATAGCAATATCAAGAGAATCATTTCGTATGATTTGGAACTTCAGACTGTCATCTTCAGTTCTGGTGTAGACGGTGCCTGCATCTGCATTGGTCAGCTCTTTGGCTCCCATTAAGATGTTCTCTAAAAGACGATCGGTATCTCTTTCAGAAGACAGTGAGATTCCAATGTCATTCAACTTCTCAAGACGATTCATAATGTCAAAGAGCACTCGATCGATTTCTCTGTCCATGATCTTTCCTTTTTTTATTCATCTATGTAAGGTATAGAAAGATTATCTCATGGAATGAGATTTCACACCAAGCAAAATATAAGAAATTTCGGGCTTTAGATCTACTTCTCGATGATGGTGAGGTTGCGCTTTTTTGCTAGACGAAACTCTTTGGTGGCGCCTACGCTTTGTTTCCAGTCTGGAAGCATCACAATGGTGGTTATTTTGTGATGACTTAAGATGGCGAGCCACATATCCAAAATTTCATCGTAAGTGGCTCCTGAGTTTTCTAGGTCACCCACGGAGGCAGGGTTAACCACTAAGCTATATTTTTGAGATTCTTCTAATTGAATTTGAACCGTGTGAAAAATCTCTAAGTTCTGCTCGATGGTTTTCTCATCATAGCGAGATATGGGCCCTGAGATATAGCAAATTGATCCTTGAGTGGATTCAATTTGGTTAAGTAAATCATTTTTAATTTTATCTAGCATAAATACCTTTACGGGTTAAAAGCGCGGACGAGGGCTGGGATTTGGCAGAGGAACCACCTCATCCTCTTCTTCTGCATGTCGCTCTTCAACAATCACGTAGATAAAGTTATTGATGTGGGACAAGATCTCTCCTCCCATAATAGGATTCACCGTTATGGTGTAGGTTCCAGGTGTTGTGGGGGCAGTATAAATTCCTCGGTGATTGATATGTCCCCCGTCGGCTTTATAATGAAATTGAACCGGTTGTCGGTTCCAATCTTCATCGTAGTAAACGGCCTTTACTATGAGTTGTTGCCCAGGTACTAAAACTTGGTAATCATCCATCTCTTCAAATTCAATGTATCCAATCACTTGCTCTTCCCAAGGATTTATAGGGTCAGTTGGTTCAACTTCAACAGGCTCTACGGGTTCTGAAGGAGTAACCACTTCACTGCCCGCTTGAACAAATATAGTGGCGGTGGCTTCAAAATACTTATTGAGGGTATCACTGTAGTATTCGATTTGAACCCGATAAGTTCCTGGGGTATTAGGAGCTGTATACAAACCGGTCTGATCAACGCTTCCCTCTTCATCTAGTACATACCATTCTACTTTAATGTCTAAGGGATCTAAGTTTCGATTGATGGCATGACCTGTAAACTGGTAGCTCTCACCGGTTTTTAAAGTGAGGATTTGAGGTGATATTTTGAGTTTATAGATTTGTAAGTCAGGATTTTCCGGCTCTTCTGGTTGTAGTGGTTCTTCTGGTGTTTCTGGGCTTTCAGGGGGTTCAGGGGTTTCAGGGGTTTCAGGGTTGTCAAGTGTAGCATCTCCCAGAGAGAGATCAATTAGGTATTTGATTTTTTCGTAGTCTAAACCTCCATCATCTTTCAGGCTAGGTTTTCGACGTAAAGACCATAAAAAGTCTGGACGTGCATCGCTGAGCCACTCACCTCCAATAATGTAACCAGCTGCATTGAGTTCCAGGGTGTATTTCATGCGTTTGGTTTTAATATATGGGAGTACTTGGTATCTAGAGGGAGCTGTTTCCACTATATATCGGAGCTCCAGGTCAACATCAATAAGATAGCTGGTTCCTGGGGCTGCATGTATGTAGTCGTAGGTAAGGTAGCGATAGTTTGAATAATAGAAAGTATAGCCGGCGATGGGTTGATTCCAAACCTCAGCATTGAAGGTCACATCGGCCACAAAGGATTTATCTCTGCGAGCTATATATTCATCTAATATGA
>CAYFLR010000087.1:10774-18038 GCA_964343805.1 uncultured bacterium
AGGTGGAAGGTGGCTGGATTAGTATCTCGGCAGGCACTATCCGCAATTCTCCCTTGGTAATCTCTTTGGACATCTTGGTCATTGCAACGACCCCCTATAAAATAGGTTGGAGCTGTGGCATGGGCGTAATGCTTAGATATCAAAGCTTTAATATCCGAAGAGTAGAAGGTTAATTCAAGTCCTTGGGGAGTGATAACAGTGGCAGAATCGCCTGGCTCATCTTCATAGATACTAGCCGGAGCCCAACCATGACAAATGCCAAACCAGGCAGGAACGATCCCATCTTTATCTACACTGCTCAAGGTGTTCTTCTGATCAAAACGAGTTAAAGGAAAGTCGGTCCGTCCTAAATAGAGGTCGTATTTTTCAGCAGGGCTTAATAAATTGGCATTGGCTGGAGTTAAGTAAGAGACTTCTCTTTCGGATAGAGGGGTGAAAAGGTAGTTATGATAATGCTCTCCTCCAGGTGAATTTTGCCAACGATGGGAGAGTCCACCTTGATAGGTGGCCCAATAATTACCACTCCATGGAGTTTTGCTAATATCTGCTGATTTTATTAAAGTGTTGAAAACCTTAGTTTTAACTCCAAACAATGCGGGATGATTGGATGCATTGGGAGCTTCTTGCAATCTGGCTTTGCTGCCTTCATAAGTGCAAGTTATAAAAAGAAATAATGGTAAAACCATGAGGTAGGTAAATGGATATCTTTGGTTCATAATCTTCTCTTTTTTTCTAAACAAAATGTATTCTTCAATTCATCCCCTCTCTTTAACTCTTTTGTAAAGGGATTGCTAGTGTATTCCGGGCATTAAGTCTTCATTTTGTCACAAAGGCGGCTTTTTTTGTCCCGGTTAATAGGCAGTAATCACCATTTTTCGGAATAATATTTATAAAATTAGTTGGTTATCTTATTGGCATTCATATTGCTTAAAGAGGGACTGTGTTGTTTTAGCCGTTTGATTTTTCGAGGTTAATTATGTTTCCCAAACTAAAAAATATTCTTCATGAAATGCTGAGGCAGAGCTCTTATCATCTGGATTCTAATGTTCCAACCATCAATCTTGACCTATTACTATTGAATGTCTACCTATTAGCAAGCAAAGATTTGATGCAATTTGCGGTAATGGATCCCACGGCGAATAAAAGCCCCTCTTATATATTAAAAACCAATTTATGTTTTAAGGCGGTGCTTGCTTATCGTTTAGCCCATGCCTTTTATCAGCTATCTATAATTAATAGAGATGTTCAAGCTCAGAAATTTTTACAGTGTTTAGCCCGTGAAATATCTGAAAATGCCAAAGTGGAAACCGGGGTAGAAATTCATCCTGCTGCCCAGATCGCAGCCCCCTTAGTTATTGATCATGGTTTAGGTACTGTGATTGGTGAAACTGCAATCATTGGAAGTCACTGCTATATTTTACAAGGGGTCATTATCGGAGCCAGAGGAATCGCTAATAATCCTAAAGGAAAGCGACATCCAACCCTAGGGAGCCATGTTCAAATAGGGGCCTTCGCTAAGTTATTGGGAGATATCAATATCGGAGATAACGTATTCATTAGCCCTGAAAGTATTGTGACTTTCGATGTTCCCGCTCATTCAAAAGTCAAGATCTGCACCCAAATGCAAATAAGTGATCAACAAAATAGCATAGAAATATATGGAGTCGTTCCAGATAAGGGAAATAAGTCCTTTCGCATTTTTGGAAATAATTTGGATGCGGTTTCGGTCTTTGTTCGCACACGACATGAGACCAACCAAATGCCTATTTTCTTAACCCTCGTGAAACAAGATAAAAGACAAATTACCTGTCTTATCCCTAACAGGTTAAAGAAAGCCAACAGACCCTCATACAGTCTGTTTCTTATGAATAAAAAATCTGAAGTGGTAGAAATCAAAAACCCTTCAGCACTTAATTAAAGGAGTCATTTATGATTTGTTCATCCATCTTAGAGTACATCGGTAATACCCCAGTCGTGGAATTTAATCGCTTGAAAAAGCAGCAGCAAGGTCAGCTTCTGGTTAAACTAGAATGTATGAATCCTGGGGGAAGTCATAAAACCCGCACCGCTTACAATATGATCAAAGCAGCTGAACAAAAAGGTTTGTTAAAGCGCGGATCAGGTCAAACAATTTTGGAGCCCACCGGTGGTAATTTAGGAAAAGGTATTGCCACGGTGGCCAGTGTTTTGGGCTATAAAGTGATTTTAGTAATTCCTGACAACTATAGCGAAACTAAGAAGAATTATTTAAGAACTTTTGGTTGTGAGATTATCAATTCCAACAGTAAATTGGGCACCGACTCCCACTTTAAGTTAGCTCAAAAATTGTTAGCTGAAAATCCTGATTATGTGATGCTCAATCAAACGGTGAACCCTGCTAACCCAGAAGTGCATTACCAAGCGACTGCCGAAGAAATTTTGAAAGATATTAAAGATATTTCAATTGATTACTTTGTGGCGGGCATTGGAACCGGTGGTCATATCACGGGGATTGGAAAGTTATTAAAAAAATATCGTCCCGAAATCAAAATCATCGGCGTTCAACCGGAAGGCTGTGAAATTTTAGATGGCAAGTTTGCTAAACATCAAATCCAAGGTATTGGGGTAGGGAAACACCCCGTTTTAAATCCTCAAGTCGTAGATAAGATGATCTCTGTTGATTACAGCGCAGTCAAAGAGATGATGATGCGAGCAGCGAGAGAAGAGGGGATTTCAGTGGGAATTTCTTCTGCAGCAAATTTGGTGGCAGCACTGAATCTATCTAAGCAGGGAAAAAAGGTAAATGTTCTGACTATGATTTACGATTCAGGAATTGATTACCTGGATACCTTTGAAGGAGAGCATTCATGAGCTATTATAAAACAGAAAAATCCTACTATTTATATCCCTGGAAGTTAAAACAAAAAACACAGTTTAGACGGGTGAATGAATCGGTGATTGCTGTCGAAAAGTCCATTGCCTATCCAGAGGGTGGAGGTCAAGAATCTGATCAAGGCTTTATCTTTCAAGAAAAGCAGGTGGAACCTATCAGATTTACCATGGCCAAAAAAGTTAATGGTTGTGGCCGCATCGTCAACCGACGAGATTTTCCAACTCTGAATGTGGAAGGGGAAGTTCAGCTTCATTTAGCAGAACCTCTACCTGCCAGTTGGGATGAAAGTAAGCCAATAGTAGTTGCTGTGGATGCCCGCCGAAGAGCAGAGTTATCAAGAAGTCATAGTGCTGCCCATTTAGTTTATCTGGCCATTATGACCGTTTATGAGGACCTAAAATCCATCACTAAGGGATGTAAAATATCGACAGAAACAGGTCGATTTGATTTCTTTATTGAACAGCTCTCTCCTGATGAGATGGAACGCATTCAACAGGCCTTAGATCATTTATTACAAAGTGAAGATCAAATATATCTTTCAGAGCTAGACAATGAGGTTGAGTGTCGGCTTTGGCACTTTGCGGGGAAAACCATTCCTTGCGGCGGAACCCATATCGAGGAAGTAAGACAAATCGGCTCAATCAAACTGAGAAAAAAGAATCTGGGGAAAACCTCCAAACGAATTTATTACACCTTGGTTGACCCTCTCTCTCAAGAACTCATTAAGCAATACGGAAATTAAAATGAAACTACAAGCACTCTTATTACTTCTAATCATATACTTAGTTTGGGGCAGTACCTTTCTGGCAATTCGAATTGCAGTAGGGCATAGCGAAGGGTTCGAACCTTTTATGATGGCTGGGATGCGAAATTCTATCGCTGGGATTGCTCTTTTGTTATGGGCCTTCTTTAGCGGGAGCTATTTTAAAATTAATCTAAAAGAGTTTTGTATATTGGCTCTATCAGGAATTTGCATTTGGACTCTAGGAAATGGATTGGTTACCTTTGCGGAAAAGAATGTAAATTCCGGATACGCCGCCCTGGTATTTGGCTTGATTCCAATTTGGATTACTTTGATAGAGCTGCTGGTGATGGGTAAAAAGAGTAATACCATGTCTCTTCTATCTCTGGTTCTTGGAATTTTAGGATTAGCCATTTTAGTGCTTCCCTCTCTTCTTGCCGATAATTCCCACTTTTATACTTTGCCCATCATTGCCCTGGTGATTGGTTCCATCAGTTGGTCAAGTGGCACCATTTTGCAGCGGCAACAGTGTCGGCAAATACCCATGTTGATTTCTTCGGCCTATCAACTGTTGATAGGAGGGATAACACTATTGATCATATCTTGGGCAAAAGGGGAAAGTTTTTCTGCACCCAATAGCAGTTCATGGTGGGCTCTTTCTTATCTCATAATTATTGGATCCATAGTCGGTTTTTCAGCCTATGTAAAAGCCTTAAAAGTCCTGCCCAGTGTTTTGGTTGGATCCTTTGGTTACGTAACGCCCTTAGTTGCTATCGCACTTGGTTACTTAGTTTTAAATGAGTCTCTAGCCTGGAATACAACCACCGGGGGAATCCTGATATTAGCAGCTGTGGTGGGGCTAGTTTTTAGCCAAAAGAAGAGTTGTATGGCTAAATAGAAAATCTTAATTCACCCAATGGTGAGTGTAGATCCCGCTTACGATCATTTTTCCTCTATTTTTGGGAATCTTATACTTGGTATCAAAAAACATAAAGACATTGATCATATAGTCACCTTCATTGAGATTGGAGGTGTCCATAAAAATTCCAATATTGGTGTTGCTGCCTTTTAGGAAATCTCGCGGGGTGTCTTTAAAATGTAGGAAAGGCTCTGTTTTCTCCTTAATCAGACTGGTACTGGGTTTTAGCTCTAGAAATAGTTCTAAATTGTTCCGATTTCCGGTGAGCCAAAACCCTTCTTTTAAAATAGAGTAGGTGCTACGGTTACTCCATTTCTGATCCTTGATGGTTTTTAGGGGGAGAAGGTTGGTGTCAAACTTCCAATCGTCGATGGGGTCGGCTAATTTGAGCCCATAATAAAATCCGCTTCCCTCTCTAAATAAAGATTTAGCATCTACCGGGGAATTTAAGATCGTGGGAAGGGACACCGCGTTCTCAAAGAGAGAAACCTCGGTGTACATTTCAATATCAATATCCATAGAGAGCAGTCTGAAAAAGAAAGACACCTGAGCGATGCATCTCACGGGTCCCACCTTCCAGTAATTAAGCCGGGTAATCAGGTCCTTTGAAGAGACTTTTAGGGTAAAAAAGTACTTAATATCAGCAATAAAAGTAAAACCTGAATTTTCTATAACCTTTTTCCTGCCTGGCTTGCCTTCCTCTTTTAAGTATACATAGTCCATTAGAATATGATTGTTCGGATTAAACTTAAAATCATATTTTGAGGTGGAGATGAGCCCTTTTTTATGATCATAGGTGAGTAGTTTTTGATCACTCAGAGTTGGTTTATTCTCTTTAAAAATACCAATATAAATGGTTCCTTTCTTAAAAGTACTGGCATTAGTGATAGCCACTTCAAAGTACATAAAAGGCTTTTTTTTCCATTGGAGCAGGGGGTCTTTTTTGCCGAGGTCGGTTCCCCGAATTACTAACTCATCATTGGGGTCAAAAATTCCATTATCTTTCATGGGGGCAAAATGATCTGATTGGTCTAAAACATAATCCTCATTGTCATTGATTTCATCAATCTGAAAAGGAATGGGTTTAGCAAAGTGATCTTTTCCAGCAACAAACACACCATACTGCTGGATTTGGAAGCCGAGGACCTTAGCAATCTTGCGACCTTTGATAAGGAGCGGTTGGACAAAAACGGGCTCACTCTCAGCAGGCTTTGGAGTTGCAACTAAATCTGCAGCTAAGAATATTAATATAGGAAGTATGAATCGCAATTGTTTCCGCATTTAATATCCGTGCATCCAGAATCCGTAATCCAGGATGGTAAAATTTTCTCTTATCATATCAATTAACTTCAGCAATTTCATGTTAAATCGACGCTAAATTAGTTAAGTAGATAGAAATTCCACCGAAAAGAAGTTGATGTGAATTATCCTTAGGAGAATTTATGCGAAATTGGATTATAACTGGATTAGGACTACTTATCCTATTACTGTTCAGCTGTAAACAACAGGTTGAATTTGCTCCGGCCCCTGAAATATTAGAAGAAGAGACGGTTCCAGAAGCAGTAGAGCCTGTTATAGTTGAAGCAAAACCTGCAGCTCCACCACCTCCTCAAAGGGTAAATATTAAAAAATGTGAAAAAGCGGTAAAAATTCCATCTGGTTCCATTACCAGCCCAAAACTTATACTGGACCTTCCTCTTGCATGTGATTACGATATTGTGAAGGAGAAAGTGTTAAAAAGAACTGTAGACATAGTATTTTTGTTGGATATTTCAGGTAGTATGCAAGAAAATATTAATGCTGTACTCCATAATGTGGCTGGATTTGTAGAATCAATTGAGTATTTAAAACCTAGAATTGCTCTTATTCCTTTTGTTGATGATATTCCCCAATCACATGTGGTTCCTCTCACCTATGATTTAAATATGTTCAAAAAAAGCCTAGGAAGAATTGTAGCAAAAGGGGGAGGGAGATATGACTATCAAGAGGCAGGTCTTTTTAGCCATTGAAGAAGCGGTGGATATGTTTTTAGAAGACTTAGATGCCAACCCCGATCGAGAGAACTCTGATAAGATTATGCTCATGGTCACCAATAGTTGTTCTCATCGAGGAGACTCTAGCACGCTTTCCATCGCTGAAACAGTGTCAAAATTAAATAGTTTTGTTAATCATGTTAAGAAGTTCCAGCTATTTTACTCCATACCTACAAAGGATAATGTGGTCAAAGATCAAACCACGGGCAAAAAGGTCAAAGCTCATCTCCAATATCTGAGAATCATTCAAGGAATTAATCATTCGGTTCCCCAAGGAGATAGAGGAGGAATTCTCAGTTATCCCTTTAAATCCGAAACCTTAACCGGAGAGTTTTCAGACCTGGTCATAGGCAGAGTCCCTGTTTCAAAACCTGGAGTCTGCGTCATTAAAGAAGCCAAGTGGGTTTTTAAAGGGCAGACTATTTTCGATGATCAGGTGAATTGGAACGACAGCCTTGAGTTTTTTAATAGTAATTTTAAAGAATTATCTGTCTACTCGCCCTCAGGTTTAGATGCTCAAAGAGACACCTGGCAATTGCAAGTTGAACGCTGCTGTAACGATAAGGAAGAGCTTGCAAGTGGCTGCTTTACCACTACTCACCAAACTATTAATTAGTTGGCCTCAAACAAACTTTGTGCGCTAAAAAATGGTGTAAAGTTTCAGGCCATACTAGAACCAACAATAATCAGCAGTCTTA
>CAYFLR010000088.1:0-14526 GCA_964343805.1 uncultured bacterium
TTTTGACCGCAAATGGGCTTAAAAAGCGGACAGCAGGTCTGCTCTGATTTCGAGAGACAGACTTTTGGCCGCCATCTCATAAAATTACACTTACCATAACCATTCTCTTTCTCTTTCTCCAAAGTACTCACTAAGTATGCAGCTTTTTAATCTCCCTCGACCGGGACATTTTCCCTTGCGAATTAAAACTCTTCAGCCCGTTATTCTGTATTGTGAATCCAGATAATATTATGTAAATACACAATAAATAGGGGAAATTTATTTTAATAGTGAAATGTTCCGATAAGTACCTAGTAAGTAAAAATAGATAAGTATTTCTTGTGAGGAGAGATATGGAATTGAGACAAATAGTCGTCCTTTCATCCCTTTTTATTTTAGTAGCTTCGTTGCTAGGCTACCAAAATTGTGGAAATTCCTCCCATAGTGAGCCTGAAACAATAAGGGTGGAAGGTTCGAAATCTACCGTTTTAGAAGTGCCCCTTAAAAAGGATCATCTGACACCTAAATCAGAACTCCAGCCCGATCAGCCAGAAATGGAAGAGACCATTTTAGAAAGACAGCCACCTGAAAAACCCAAAATATCGGATCGTCAGGAAAAGAAGGATAAGGTTAATATCAAAACTACCAAACCAACCAGCCCACAAACGGTAGTAACCAATCTGATAGATGGGATATTGAACATAACTAGTGAAGCCTTAAAATTATCATCGGGAAATAGTTCCTATGAGTATCAAGTTGAAACCAATCAAGATGAGTCCATGGATCTGGAATATACTTTAGTTGAAGGCCCAGAAGGCATGACAATTAATGATAAGGGTTTAATCAGTTGGGATGTGGGAGAAGATGTGAGCGGAGAATTTCAAGTGAAAATTGCTGTGCAACCAGTGGATGCTCCGAAAGACACCTTAAGAGAACAAATATTCACCTTACAAGTGGATCCCTTTTTTAATTTAGACTTAGATAAAGATGGGAAGGCCTGTGGAGATATTGATGGAATTTTAATCTCTCGTTATGTGTTGAGTGGTTCTGCCACCGTTTTATCTCGTCATGGGTTCGGTGCCGAAAGAACCAGCTCTGAAGAGGTTACGGACTATTTAGACAGCCATCGATCTCGCTTGGATCTAAATGGAGATGGGGAACTCAAAGCAGTGGAAGGTTTGCTTTTCAATAGATACTTAGAAGGTTTAAGAGGGAATAGATTAATCGAAGATCTGCACTTCGAAGATGATTTAGTTCTGATGGTGGAAAACTTAAAGAAAGTGATGAAAAACCAAAAGACCAAATCGAAATGTTTGCCCGAATTTTCTCTTGATGTGGATAACGATGGGATGATCTGTACAAATACTGATGGTTTAATCATCACTCGATACCTTTTCGGTTTTAAAGGGAAGAGCTTAGTAGAAGGAGCCACCGGCTATGCCGCTGAACGAAAAACCCCAGGAGAATTGAAGTATTATTTGGATAAATTTAAGCCGGAATTGGATGTAAACCAAGATGGTAAAATGGACCCACTGACTGATGGAGTGCTGATCAATCGATTTATTTTAGGTAAAAGAGGGGATGAACTTTTAATCGACTTCTTTGCAGATAACAAGGCTCAAAAAGAGTTACAAATAGTCAATCACCTTAATCCTTATGTGGTGAATAAACCCATTGAAGGGGTTGATGCCAATTGCCTCCAATGAGTTTCTAGTTTAATCCTAAAGATTTTGTAATTCTATTTTGACTAGCTTTTGATTTTCATCATCGAGTATCCAGATCTCCTCTTCATTAAAAATCGACCCCCCATAGCTTTGATAGTTAACCCCTTTTTCAAGACCGAGATAATCGTCACTATTCCAGAAGGAAACGAACTCTCCTTCATTGGTAACTACAGCCATTCCCCCATCATTGATCATTAAGTAGTATTCGGTACCTGGTATGGATTTTAAATCAAGATCATCTTGTCGCCAAAAAAGATTCTGCATCTTTTTAGACAAGGGTTTTGTATTATTTAGTTGAAGGCTCAATACCCCTTCTTCACTTTTTAAAATTTGATAGGTTTTTAAATTGCGATTACCTAGGGCAGAGACTTTCTCTCCCTCTTGTAAGATACCGAGTGGATAATTTTCTTTGTAATTGTATTTAAATGGAAGTTGTTGGGCAATCACTCCTGCATGATCTAACAAGCTAATATGTCCTTGCTTACGGTCTTGATAGAGATAGGTTAGGATTCCTTTATCCGTAAGTAAAACTTGAGCTTGTATTCGACCTTGGTAGTAGCTTGTGCTGGGTATTTTTTTAGCAAGAAGAGCGATTCCATCTTTCCCAAAATTCTCATCCACCTGGCCACCTGAGTCTAAGCGAGTTAATAAAATATCTTTTTGATCGTTTCTGACCATTAGGTACAGCTGTCCTTTTGGATCTTCATCAAGAGCCAGAATTTCCCATTCAGAGAGCTGACTAAATACTTCATTATCTTTTACCAAAGTATTATGATCTAGGACCAGATAGAGGGATTGCTCGGTCTCTGTCATTAGGGTGACCTTTTCATCTTCTAAATCGAGGTTAAAGTGATCTTTAATAGGGAATTGCTCTTTGGCATTAAAAACCTTTTTTACCGTGAAAGGAATGGTGAATACTTTTTCTAAACCCCCTTCCAGCTGAATTTTTAACTTTAAAGTATGATCACCTTGATCGAGCCTGTCATAATCGAAGTTTAAGAGTCCGCTAGAGTTATTTGAGACGTACTGCCATTCTCCCTCATCATAGGCTTTATAAATATGGTCCACATAAATATCTCCCCCGATATGCATTTTAGCCACCTCATTAGAGGAGAGGGGAATAGGGTCTCCCTTTTGATTAATCTGAAATAAATTTTCAATAAAATAGCTTTGGGTGCTTCCTCGATGACCGTACACATGAAGTGATGGGTCTATTTCAAAACGGTAATTGTAACCATTTTGACTGAGCCAAAACTCATCCTCATTGATGTTGTATGATAGAACCGCTTGGATATTTGCGGGGAGATTTTGAGTGTCGATCCCTTCTACTGGGATAATAAAATTTTTGGGAGCAGACTGATAAAGTAGGTAGCTAAGATCAACGAGTTTCTGGCTCTGCCAGTCATCAGTCGTATAGACTAAGGTGATTCTTTTGGTGTCTTCACTTGAAAAAGGAAAGACTTCTAGTTGTCCGAAAAAGGCTAATTTTCCATGTTCATAACTGTTTCCTAAATTGAGTGGACCTGTATTCCGAAATCGACGATTTCCTATATCACTGTTTCTCACCAAGCGAATGGGGGTGCCTTCGTAGTTTTTCTCACCCACCCGGTAGGTTTTGTAATTATAAGCAGAGTAGGTATGATTATTCATTTCCGCAAAAGCTTGAAAGGTGATGTTGGCTCCTTGCTGAATTCTCATTTCCACATGCCAGAGTTCATAACCATCCGATAAATCTTTACGGTAGACAGCTTCTGCTGTCTTCTCGTCCCATCCATTGGTTTTCCATTTAATGAAAACTTTCTTTTCCGGAGAAAGATTTTTTACCACTAAATCAACCCAAAAGTGATAGCTGTACATGCAATTTCCACTACAACCATGATTGATAGAATACTTCTGTGCATTTTCCACATAGATGGTTTGATTAGATAAGATTCCTTGAGCAGCAAAAAGCGATCCACCCCCTAAGGTGATCCATAAAATGAATAATGCGAGTTTTAATTTCATAATTTTTCTCCTTAAATCTTTTGGGCCTTTTATTTGACCTTAAGAAAGGGTTTTAAGTATTTATCTACAGTTGAGCAAGGGACTCTTTACGGAATGGTTTATTTTGCCTACTCAATGGTAATTAAGGTATAACAGGATGAAAATAATAGAGATAAAATTAAAATTATTAAAAAATATATAAAAAATTGACAAAAAAACAAAAAAAATGTATAGTGCCTCTGATTTTCAGCTATTAGTTACTGGAATCACAAGGGATCTATCTCAATGGTCAAGATTCTGGATAGATGCCATTTTTTATCAAAATCGAGGTGATCATGATAAAGCGTGTCAGAGACATATTTTTAATTGGTCTTTTGCTTTTGTTTTTCTCTTCTCTCATTTATGGTCAAGCCCCTGAAGATTTTTCCTTATTAGACATTTCAGATCGATCTGATCTGGTCAGCGATCCTGTATGTAGCCCCCACCAAGATATCAATTTTAATGAATACGACATTTATTATGATTTAAAAGTACAATTTAAAAAATTAGAACCTCACCGGAAAGGGTTTATCCTGAGTCCCATCTATTCTTTGAGATTAGAAGCCATCCAAAACAATATGCAGAGCTATCTTTTAGAAGCGGAACAACATTCAATTCCTAGTGCACGTCTAAAAGCAAATATGGAACTCTTGATGCATATTGAAAAGTTTAGGCGACTGGCTTGGAAGTTAGAAAATACGGTGGCCTATTATCGTTTTAGTCATTTACTTGATAAATTGCCAGATGATGGCATGGTCAACCTTAGAACGGTGAAGCGTTGGACATTGGGTTTTTTACAAAAGATCCAAGAATTTTATGGTTCATTTTATTACCACCATAGAAGGTTAAACAGAAATTATCCGCTTCCCAATAATAACCTTTCTTATCAAGATGAAGCAGCCAGTCTCATCCGCCATGTGGAAATACTGAGTGAACATTTAATAATGGCAAGTAAACTCTATTCACATGAATGGAAGCTCACCTATCAAAATACCGCCGCCAAAATAAGAATGGCTACTATTGGGGTTCTTGGAGTCTTAGGAATATACTCAGCTATTCAATTTTCAACCCCTTTTGTGGCCGCTTTAAGTTCAGCGGGAGCTTCTATTGCTGGAAATACTGGAGCGATGGGGGGAATTATTTTAGGAGGATGTACATTTGGCGCTTTGGGTGCCATGTCGGTGAGAGCCTTAGAGGAATCTTATCTGCTCTTGTCCAAAGCTTATGTGATTAGCGAAAATAATAACACCTCTTTTTCTTGTGAGCTAAGACAAATCGCCCACAAAATTGATCTTGAACATAATATAAATGACCTCAATCAATCTGCTGGAGAGGGGGCCATAGCCGGGTGCAGTGTCATCTCTTTGGCCTCGCTTTTTCCTAAGTTAGCTCTTTACATTGTTGGAGCAGCCATTGGAACCGGGACTCTTTATCAGGGGGGGAGTATTGTCTATCATGTTTATGAATATATTAATTTAAAATATTTTGAAGCGGTAAGCGCAGCAGAAAGAGGAGATGAACTCGAGGCCCGCCGACTGTTAAATGAAGCAAGGTTTGCAGCTAGAGAGATCGGGGCCCATGCCATCGAAACATTTATATTGGCTATCATTGCCAAAGAAATGTTTGCTGATTTTAGGCATCTTCTTCATAAAAATGCCAAAGAAATGGCATCCATTTTATCTATAGCTTCAGATGATGTCCCTGTGGCGATGGACTCAGCAACATCATTTGCTAAAATGGCATCTAATCTAATGAAAACAGGGCGACCTGCATCTACTGGGACAAGTGGTTCAGCAGTGGATGATAGCGACCAGGAGTAACCATGAAAAAACTTATTTTGGCACTCAGTATTTCACTTTTATCATGGGCTTCGTGGTCGGGTTTACAGGCCTTTCAGATTGATGCGGTGAGAGATGATTTTCTCAATCAGCTTCCAGCTAACTTTCAGCAATTAGATGAACCTCGAATAGAATTGGTCAATCAACTACTGCTCGACCTCGACCTTTCTCAAATATTCCTATTATCCAAATTTAAGAAGTTTAAAGTAAAAAAGGCGACTTATCGAGATGTGACCGCCTTACCGAGTCGATTTTATGACAGTGGGGCCAGCTCTTTGGGTGCCAATCCTACCATTATTGGGATGGATGACTTAAAAGAGAAAATAATTCACCTCATGAAAACCAAAAGGGTGAATGAAATAAATTTACTCTTGCTGGCAGAAATTGCTGAAACATTAATAGATGACCTTAAAAAGGCTGAAATTATTGGCGAGATCTATGAAATTGCTTATAACACTGCCATCATTAAATTCTATCAGGTGATCGCCGTGGCTATCACTCCAGCTGCTCAAGCAGAAATAGATCGACTCTTCTTAGAGTCCTCATTATCACTTAATGATCTCACTGATACGGAAGAAGAGTCAATGGAAGAGCATGGATTATTACTTGATGAAATTAGAGAGATGCGTGCCATCCGAATTGCCTCGGGGCTTTTTGAAGAGGCAACTTTTTTAAAAGATGATACCGGTGGCTGGTTAGGCAATACACTCCGCTATGTTCAACCCAGCAAAAAGCACACGGTATGCACTGAAGAAGCCATTACTTTTAATTTGTTCATGAAGACGCTCAATCGTCGAGGTTTATTAAAGCACTTCTCTCCCTATGGAGTGACTACGAAGGCAAGAGAGCATGATGCAACTGTAATTATGAGCAAGAGGCAAGTAAATAAACATGGAATAAACGAAAAATATATTCTTGATTCCTGGCATCATGATGGTGGGTACAGCGCTCATCTCACTACTTTTAACGATTGGATTGCTGATAATTACTTTGACGATGTGGTATCCGATGAACCCCTATTTGATGATTAAATTCTTCCTTTCTTATTTCCCCAATTAAAAAGTATAATAGAGAAAATGATTTTAATTAAACTCATGTTGGGGAACTATGAAAACCATTTTCTTACTCATACTTTTTTTCTCACTCTCTCTGATTGGATCCTGCTCGAAAGACACTTCAGATGAAACCAATAATAATAATTCTATAAGTGATGGTTCCCCTTCAAATCAAAACAGTAACAAAACCGAAGACACCGATGAGAAATCATCCGAACCTGCTAAATCAATATACATTAACCAAGGATTACCCCGCTTTCAGGGTATTAATTTGTCTAAGCTTGGCCAGAAAATATCACCTAAAGCCTCACCCAAGGCTTCACCTAAAATATCACCTAAACTTTTGCCCTCTTTAACACCTACGGGTGAGCTTGATCATTGTCTCCCTCTATTGGAACGGAAGTCAGATGCCTATATTTTAGCCGGTCTTTGTGCAGTTTCAAGTATGCTATCTGTTCTTTATTATGGTCAAAATGGTGGGGATTTTAATGAAGATGGTGAGGTCAATTGTCATGATTTGGAATCTTCCAATGGGCAAGCGGGGGAGCTTCTCGCTGCTCTATGTAGCAAAGAAATAACTAATAACGAAAAGGTCATCGAAATTGGTTTTGTCCATGATCCGGAACGAGAACACCTCTCTACTCTCCATCAGAAAGTGGGGGCAGTGAGTTTTAAAGCTGCTGCTGAAAATCCCCAAGGAGTAGGAATGTGGGATCGAGGTGGGACCAACTCTTATCCGATGAATTTAAGATATTGGCATACTAAGACGCCAGAGCAAACCTTTGATGATCTGCTTCCAATTATGGGTATGACTGCAGAGGATCCTTTTAACTCGGATCATTATATTCTTAACCCCACCGATTTGCCTGATGCAGAAATGCATCTCTTTATTAGAAATGCGGACAATGATTTTGCTAAATGCTTAGAGGAACCAAATTCTGCAAATTGTGTTTCCCAAGAGGTATCTATTGATTTTGGGTCAGGACTCATTTTAGCGAGCAGTAAGAATATGCCTCTCCCTCTTTTCAATAGCAGCAGAGCCAAGCTTTGGAGTGATGACTATCTTTCTCCCTCACTGTTTATTTTTGAAGGTAAATATAGTTTTGAAGAGGGGAGTGCTGGGCTGATGTTAAAGAAATACCCACTTCCAAGTGGTATCAAAGTAGATCTTTCTACCACGCGGGAAATGTATTTTCAATTTATTCAAAAGGAAGATGAAACTTGGTCTAAGATTATCTTTCTTGATGAGAACGGGGATGTTATCACTTTAGATAATTCCTCCCACCAGCAAGAGCTTACCTTATTAGGAGAAGGCTTTTGTGAAGTGATTGGAGAGGATGGCTCCTCCTGTGCTAAGTTGATGGACACCTCCTTCTACAATGGATTTTTTAAAGATCACTCAACTTTTGCAGGCACAAAGATAGGAGGAGGGGTTCCACTATCTATTGATTTTAGTAACCCACCTAAAAAGGTGGGAGTTGCCTTAAGAGAAAAGGAGTTATCTGATGGAAAATAGTGACGACCTAACTCAACTCATAGCACCTCATTTGTATATAGAAAATGTACCAGCTCCTGATCCTCACCTTTTTTCTTTAGTTCATAAAACTCTGCTGAAAATAGAAAACACTCTAGATGAAGAAAAAATTGAGATAAATGATCCCAAAAGGGGGATTTTGACCACCAAGTGGTTTGGTGTCCATAAGGGTGAAGTCAAAGTGAAATTCGAAGTAGTAGTTTGGGATAAAGGCTTTCAAGTAGAGGGTTGGCAACAATTGGGTCTTATTTTCAAGAAGTCAACCAAGACAAAGTGGGCTCGCCTCATGGAAAGGAAATTGATAAGTGCTATTTTAGATTCACTTGCTGTCCAAAGTTAGCTCCCAAAACGAGCTCTATAAAAGGGATTTAACATTAAAAAAGGCTCAACCACGCTCGCCATATAGATAAAAGGCATCCAAGTAACAGGTACATAGGGAACAGTAGGGAGCATCATGTAGGATCCTCTGGTTTTTGCCATTTCTTTGCTATCTAATACCTTGGCACCTGGAAAAACATTCGTAATGTTCGATGATGATTTGACAATGGGTTCTTTTGCTTGAAGGCTCAAAGTGAGGTTTAGAGAAAGAAGAATTATAATTATCATTGTTAATTGTTTCATTTTGTACTCCTTGTTTAACTTTCAACAAATCTGATGATTTGGTTTATAGGATAAAAATGTACGTATGTCAATAAAAAATTGTACGGTCGTATTATTTCTGGGCTAACCTCATACATTTCCTTATTTTAATTCTTTACGATATAATGAATAATCTAAAATGGAGATAAGTGTATTTGAGATTTAGGAGAATATTGGATGGAAAAAGAATCTGCCATTGTTAAAGGTTTTAGTAGACTAGAAGCATTCACTTCGAGAGATAATCTTATAAAGCAAAAACATTCCAGCTCCTCTTTATTAATGGGAATAGATAATAGAAGGGGTGAGGGAGCAGACCATCCTCATTTTCAAAACATAAAATCACTTATACCTAAGTCCAAAGTCTTTTTATTAAATGAAAACCAGCAGGAAATTTATCATAGTGATGCAGGTACGGCATTTTTGAAACCTTTTTTTAAAAAGTGGCTCTTTCCTATTGGTTCCAGCTTTACGGTACGTCCTACCTCATTAGACGATTTAAGTCGGTTTGTTGCTTATGTGAATAAAAATAACCTTACCTATACTATTAGAGGGGGAGGCTCTTGGCCCTTTGGTGGCGCTGTACCTTTGCACTCTGATATTATTCTCGATTTATCAGCTCTCTCTTATATATCGCTCGACCAGGATAATAACTTGTTAACTGTGGGGGCAGGGGCCTCCTTTGCCAAAGTGAAGGAAGAGCTAGCAGATCATCATTACACTTTGCTTCAAGATATAACCAATAAATTCGGAGGAACCCTCTGTGGCTGGATGTCTACTGGGGGAATTGGTCTAGGCAGTTTTAAATATGGTCATGTTAAAGAACAGGTGGAAGCACTTTTATGGATGCAGCCTTCTGGTCAAACTATCCAGGTTAATAAGACAGATCCTAATTTTGATCTTTTATTTGGAAGTGAAGGACAACTGGGAATCATTGCCGGTGCCATAATCAGGGTAAAACCTCAATCCTTCACCAATAAACCTTTTGCCTTTAGTTTTGAAAACAGCGCTACTTCGATTAAGTTTCTTCAAGCGATAGGGGAGTGGAAACTTTCACCTACCACCGTACTTTACTTAAATGATGGACTTTTAAAAGCCATCAAGACTTCTCTAGAACAAGAATCTGCAGATCGCTTGCAGCAAGTGTTGAAAGAGGAGAATCCTTTAAAAATAGAAGAGGCTCAGAAACTCAATAACTGTATTTTAAAATTAGCAGATCTGAAGCATGTGGTGGTCCTTGAATTTGATGAAAAATCAGATTATTTACAGGCTATGAAGTTAGGTATCTTCTCTTCCCACAGTGAAGTGAAACACTTTCAAGAAATCTGGTTTAAAAGACTTACAACGAACGAGGCTCACCTTCTTTGGGATCATCGTTATCTCTCAGTGGCTATCAAAAGAAATGCCTCCGATTTATTAGTGAGTGAAAATATTTTGCCTTTAGATAAACTAGAGGACTATATGCAGTGGGTGCATTCCACTCTCTCCAAATGGATTAATGAGCCGATTCATTTTGAAGGTCATCTTTTAAAGGATGGCAGGGTGTTAGTGCAGGCACTGATTCTTTGTGATTTAAAACCCCTTAGAAACCTCTTTCATTATGCATTGGTTCCTCTCATTAGTCAGATGGCAGTTTCTATGGGTGGGGAAGTGTATGGCGTGGGGTTGCTCAATCTGCCCTTTTTAAAATATTATGGAAAAGAAAAAGATATTCAGCAAAAAAGATACGCTAAACTTAAACTAGATCCACAGAAAAATATCGGCCAAGGTAAATTTATCAATAATAAGGGACAAACCCTGGCGTTGAAGCTCTATAAGACTCTGACCTTGACCCTTTTACTCCGAGTGGTTCCTCTTTTGTATAAAGGTTTCTTTCAAGAGTTGCCCGGCTGGCTGGATCGCATTGGCAAAATCATTTGGCATGCTTCACGTAAAGTTTTCGTTTTTATTACTCCTGCTGAATCCGCTCCCATGACAAGTGAAATTGAAAAACTTACCTCGCTCTGTGTAGAGTGTGGTTCCTGTGAAGAAGTCTGTCCCACCAGTGAGGTTTTTGGCCGTTATGGTCTGGCCACTCCTATCACTCGGCGAAAAACAGCTGAAAAAATAAGCAAGCATCAAGCTATTTCCGAAGAGGAGGCTCGATCCTTTCTAATCTGTACCCGATGTAACAACTGTAATAGAGCTTGTCCTACCGGAATGTTCGATCTCGTTGAAAAAGAGTCTCTTTTTCAAACATGTTTAAAAGCGACAGAAGAGAAGAAAGATCAGTTTATAGAGAGGTTTTGGAGTGTCATTAAAGATTCTTCTCTCTATCGAGAATATACTCTTTCTGATCGGAACGATGAAAAATCTTATTTAGCCCATAACATAGAAATTAGTTACCCCAGGGGTTTTTCATACAGCAAACTCGTCATTGATAGTGATACCTGCATCCGTTGTGGAATGTGCTCCAATGAACATGCTTGTACCTATGGAGCAAGGCCTATACGTTTACGGGATATACCTTCTTTGGTGGAGAAAAGTTGTTCTTTGTGTTTTGCCTGCATTAACTATTGCCCTCAGAATAAAGAGCGTCAAAAAGAACGTAAATTAATCGAGCTACGTATTAATAGCGCGGTTGACTTGGAAGAGAAAAATTATTGGCAAGAGCAAAAGAGGTGGGTGCAAGATACCACCACGGTAGAGCGCTCTCCTAATATCACCGATATGGCTGATAAATATGTAACTGAAAATATAATTATGGAAATAGATAAAGAGTCCTCCACCGGTCAAATTCCCGTATCCGGTATGGGGCAAGGAGACCGTCATATGGGTATTGGATTTGATGCAGAGAGATTCTCTCATTTCCATATTGTAGGTCCTGCTCAAAACCGTCTGCATGAAGGGGATCCAGATGAGGAGCTTTCAGTTATTCTAGGAAGAAGAGACCGATATTGTCAGTTTGATAATGAGGGGAAAATAAAGAACCCTATTTATACTAAAATTAAACTGCACTCTCCCTTCCTATATAATACGGTTCCTCTTTTTAGCCGAGGGGTGGTGGAATTGGCTTTCATTAAGGTGGCTCTACAGCAAGGAAGTCTGGCCTTTATGAAACTCTCTACCTTGCTAGAGCATTATGAATACTTTCGCAAAGAGGGTGGTTTTTCCTCTCTTCCTAATTGTATTGTTCCCCATGTGGATCAAGAGTTACTTCATCGCATTTTGGTGAATCCCCACATCAATAGAGATTTACTTATAGATCTGTGGAATATGCCCATGTTTGAAGTGAAATATCACAAAGAGATGGCGCAAACACTAAGATATATCAGAGGAAACGTAAAAGCACTGGGTAAACCTCGCCCGCTGTATGTAGGGTACCTGGAAGTCAGTGAGTATGATTTAATAGGTGAAATTACCGTTCTTCCCAGTATAAAACAAATGGTCGATGAATTTCTTAAAGAGGAAGTGGATGTACTCCATATTCATGGTTTAAGAAATAACGATGAGTATTTTGTAACCTCCAAGGCGGTTCGGGCTATTCATCAATACCTTTTAAGTCAAGGAAAAAGGCACGAGATATCCATCATAGCTTCAGGAGGAATCAGGCTTGCTTCTGATAGCCAGAAAACCATTCAAAGAGGTGCGGAAGCCACCTTACTTGATTTTGCAGCTTTACTTGCTCTTGATCCTTTTAGCTATCGAGCGATGTTAGAAAATCAAAGTTCCACTCCCGAATTGTTAAATCTAGATTTAGAAAGCACCGTCACTCGACTCAATAATCAAATGGAGTCTCGGAAGGTTCAGGTGCTTGAAGTTCTTGGAGCAGCGGGTTTTAAAGATATTAAAAAGACGGTGGGTGAAGAGGGACGGCTGATAGATTTTTATTCCATCGAAAACCGCCTGCAAAAAGATGTATTAGAAAATCAGAACCTCATTGGGCAATCAGCCGATCTGAATAAAGAATTAATAAAAAATGAATCCATTTTAAGTGAAAACATTCGTCCCTATCAATCACTGGCAAAGGATATCGTTCCCCTCAAAAAACCCCATAATTTCTATAAACTCAGTGATGTAAATCAAAAGGTTTATCAGCGAGATCATGTTTGGCCAGGATCTATCATCGAGGTGATGGGAAAAATGGCTAGTGGTGATAAAAATATGCTCAGGCTGCGAAAAGTAAATGGCACGGGTCTGCTGGGTGATGGCTTTGATGTAATGAAAATCCTCTATCAAAGAGATCCAGATGATATTCAAGATGAACATTTAAATGATATCAATACCGCTCTCACACTGGATAAGAGTTTGACTCTTAGGGCTCCATGGATGTTCGGAGGGAAGTCTGTCGGATCCTTAGGTCTCGATTCATGGCGCTGTCATGTCATGGCTTCGAAGGCCTTAGGAATTCAGTTTGATACAGGAGAAGGTGGGTATCCCACCAGTTTCTTTTTAAACAGCAAAGGAGAGCCTGTATTTTTTACAGAGCCAGATATGCGTGAGATGATTCCTTTGTTTAAGCACAACACTTATTACACAGCGGCAGATATAAAAAGAGTGTTGTTAAATAACGATATCAATGCTGATAATCATCCCTCCTTGTTTAAAACTTTGAATCAACTTCCATTACAAAAACCCCACCTCTTTTACCAAGTCATAAGCGAAAGTGAAGAGCCCTATGTAAGTACTGAACTTAAAACCGGCTTGTTCGGTGTTAAAAAAGAGACGATTAAAAAAGCTAAAAGAGTGATTATTGCCTACAGTCAAGGCGCCAAAATGGGAATTGGGGGGCATATATTAGCTGCGAAAGTGAATAAACTGGTAGCCTACCTGAGGGGGATCGAAGGTTTAGAAACCCTTAATTTAAAAAGAGCTCAAGAGCTGGTAAAACAAATTGAGATTCTAGAACAGGAAGCTGATCATCCCCTAAAAGAGGTGATTAAGGATAAGAAATCACTGCTGGGGAGTCTTGATAAAGGTGAGGTAGAAAAAGGTCTCAAAGAATTCTTGATTTCAATCGAAGAAACCATCTATCAAAATCAGCAAACTGAATCTATTGATGAACTGATAGCAGAAAAGATCTTGAAACTCTGTGAAGACGTAATTTCTCATGCCTACTCTAGTATTATTTCTCCCTTTCCATTTCATAATTGTTATTCAATTGAAGATGTTAAGGCCTTTATTGATGTTCTTCATATGATCAATCCTGACGCGGCTGTCAGTGTTAAAGTATCTCCTTCAGTGGATATCGAGTTTATCGCCGCCGGATTGGCTCGTATTTCAAAAGACAACACCTTGCTGGCTTTAGAAAAAAGATTCGGCAAGAACTATTTATCTCTAGAAAACTTGACTCCAGAGGAAAGTCAGTTTGTTCATAAGTATGGCATGAAACTAGAAATATGGCTGGATGGTCCTAGAGGGGGAACTGGAGCTTCTCCAAACATTATCAAAGGACAAATGGGGATGCATATTGAGTATGCGGTCCCACTTATTCATGCGCGTCTAGTTAAAGATGGACTTCGTAATTGGGTTAACTTTTTTGTCAGTGGTGGTATCCGTACTTATGAAGATGTTATCAAAAGCGTGGCCTTGGGAGCTGATGGGGTGATTTTCGGCACCGCTCCAATGGTTTCTATTGGCTGTGACCGGAATAGAAATTGCCATGATGGTTGTTCTCGAGGAATTGCCACCAGTAATCTGGATATGCAGCGATTAAGAAATATAGAGGTTAATTCGAAGCAAATGATCAACGCTTTTAC
>CAYFLR010000088.1:14536-15817 GCA_964343805.1 uncultured bacterium
GGGTCAAAGATATTAGAGAACTGCGAGGGCGTTTTGACAAGGTGCAGTGGCTAGGGCTTAAAGAGAGAGTGGATCTTAGAAATAGGCAGAACCTTGAATATCATAGTCGAAATCAAAATATCATCGATGAAAATGAACCGAGAAGAACAGCTCAAAGTAACTGCGGAGTTGCAGCACTTATTGGAACAGAACCCATTCCTCCCCATATTATGGATCAGGCTTTATACACAATGCAAAATCGAGGAATGGATGGAGTGGGAATAGGTAAGGCTCTTTGTTTTAATAAGCATCCCTACCACTATGCATTTCACCTTTTAGTTAAGGGTATAGAGGCGGTCCATAATTCACGAAGCGATGTGGTTTTATATCGCAATAAGCTAGCAGAAATCATATTACAGGTTTTTATAGAGCCCGTTTTCGAAATCGAATCACTCCACGAGTTTGAACAGCATAGAGAAAAATATAAAACTGATGATGAGGGGAATGAAAAGGACTTTCGCGAGTTTGGTGGAGATAATACTGATCCGGGAGATCTTTATCGCTTCTTTGTTAGAGCCAAAAAGACACCTCTTCATGATTTTATCAGAAAGGATATTTTAAATGGAGAGCGTTATGCATATATAAAGGAGTATTTCGCTGAAATTGATGCTTCCAATTATGAAAATGATCCACTCTTTATGAGAAAAGCCGAGGATCTATTTGTAGTGGCGGAGACCACACGATTATCGAAGATACTCTATACATACTCACCCACCGACTCTGTCTTAAAGACTTTTGGAGAAAACAAAGGCATTTCTTTTGAATCTATTGATGAACCTAGAGAAGAAGATTATTTCCAAACCACCGAATTTCTGAATATAGAAGGAATGAATTATGTAAAACTTTTGGCAGAATTCATTAATAAATTTCCTGTGGAAGAACATCCTAACCAGTACCAGATACGTGAGCAGAAGCTCGGGGTCGTGATGTCATGTGGACAAAACTTTGGTGTATGGAAAACTGCCGGCAGGGAAATTCCTTGGCAAACACCTGCGGCACCAAATAATATTATTCATGTTCGACTTGCAACTGGCTCCATAGTTGAGCAGATGAACTCTCATCCATTCACTAAACTGAACACGGCCCTCACTCATAATGGAGAAATAACTAATTACGAAACTCTCAAACAACGAGTGGAGCAGTTTGGTCTTAATCCATTAGCAACCACCGATACTGAGGTAGCCTCACTTAAATTTCATCTATTGGCTGATGAATTAAACTACCCTGACTGGGCTCTGTTTG
>CAYFLR010000088.1:15827-17532 GCA_964343805.1 uncultured bacterium
CTACTACCGGAGATGATTTAAAACTTTTACCTTCGAACCTACAAAAAATGCTAGAAGATGTCCAAAGAGTCGAATTTACCAGTAGTCCTGATGGTCCTTATCAATTTTTATGTATTAGACATGATCCTTATACAAAAGTTACAGAGAGAATCGATATTAAGGATCCAGCTGATTTAAGACCAGGGATTACCGGGATTTATTTAGATCAGTCAAAAAGCCGTCCTATCTGTTACAGTATGATCAGTAGCGAAGAGCAGGCTGTACAGCTTATGATGGATTTACTTGAAAAAGAAGGTCTTATGGATGGGGCTAGTGCAGATAAAATGCTCATGAGCGATGGTATGATTAGTCGCTTTAAGTTTGATGAAGAAGGGGTGGTGCAAGGGGTAGAATTTATAGACCGCTATGGCAATAAAGTGCCATTAGAACAAGCTGGAACTCATTTTAAATTCGCTTCCAATAGAGATCCGAGTGCTGTGAGTCTGGATTTTCTAAACAGGGATCAACCTTTTCAATCCTCTTTATTTTTAGAGCAATTCTTTAAAGTTTTAAACCAAGATCAGCTCGATTCTGCTCTTAACGCTCTCTCTTTTTTAAGTGGCTATAAAGGATTACCTACTTTCGAGGTTATTAAGTCTTTTACTTACTTATTTGATTTTTTAAGAGCAAAACCCACTGGAAATTTTGCTAAGAGCTCACTTTTAAGTACCATTCGTCACTATTTCTTCCAATATTTAGATGCTCTTTCTCAAAATGAGGATCCCTCATATGCAAAACTCAGCGCAGGAATTGCTCCTTTTGCTCCAACTAAGCCATCAGATACGCTGGTAATTAATGCAAGCAACTACGTACCTGAAGGAACGGATGAGCTTTGCTGTCTTTCTGCTGCATTGCGTGAAGCTTATAATTTGGGTTTTAGAAAATTTATTCTTTATCGAGTGAATGGACAGAGGCTCATTTCCACTGCGACTATGGGGCAACTCTACACTGACGATGTGGAAATCCATGTTTATGGAATACCCGGTGAATACTGTGGTGCTTTTATGCAAGGAGGAAAAGTGACCGTTCATAATAGTGCTCAGAACTTTACCGCCATGTGCATGCATCACGGTGATTTAATCATTTATGGAAATGCGGGTAAAGTTTGTGGTTACGGTTCCAAAGGTGGGAAAGTGGTAATATTGGGAGATATTGTGGATAGAGGGTGGAGCAATTCAGTGAATGATACTCGCTGTCAACAATTGGAGGTGCAAGTATTGGGTAGTGCCAGTAAATACATGGGTGAATCTTTGATGGGGGGGAACTTCTTTTTTGGTGGTTTAGAATTCAATCAGCACGGAAAAGTCGTAACCCAAGCTAGACCTATTCGAGGGACCAAACTTTTTGGAGGGGCTTCCCGCGGTTTTATGCTCTTTTTTGATCCTTACAATAAGATTGATGCGGCTCAACTTGTGAACTGTAAGGTGAATCAAGAAGAGATCTCTGACTGGATTTATTGGCAAGAAATTGTGAAAGAAACCTTAGAACTGGCAGGAATTCTAGTGACAAAAGACAGTAACCCTCCATCTTTCGAAGCTGATGGTAAAAGATGGGGAATAGAGCCTGACAATTTTACCCTTGTCACTCCCAAAGGAGGTCAAAAAGGATACGATTCTCATTAAGGAATCTATTGACACCAATTCGAGCACAAGCTATAGGAAATAAT
>CAYFLR010000089.1:0-3153 GCA_964343805.1 uncultured bacterium
TAAGCAATCTGGTTTAACGAATGGGTTTGAAAAAAACTTTGGAGGATTCGGAATAATATCGTCTTGTTTGAAGGCTCTGATTTTAGAAATGTGAAACAAATGTGAAACAGCTATGAAAAAGACACAAAAAAACCGGATGCCTAATTTCTCAAGTATCCGGTTTCTCTGCATAATTTTAATAGCTAGGGGCAGGATCGAACTGCCGACCGCACGATTATGAGCCGTGTGCTCTACCTACTGAGCTACCTAGCCCTAAATTGAACCCCATATATTATTTATAAAGGTGTTTTTGTCAAGAAAAATCCCTGTTTTTGAATAGAATTTAAGAGAGAGCCCTGGGGTTCTTGGGTGAAATAGTTAGGTTCTATGTGATTCTACTTGCTGGGAGAGAATAATTTTAGGGTTTGGTTTTCAATTTTATAGCAAGATTGGACGAAGGGGAGGATCCTATTCGAGTGAGTTAAAAAGATAGTAGGGGTTTCGGGAAACATTTGAGAAATATTGTTGATTATAATCTTTGTGGTTTCGGCATCGAGACCTGCGGTCAGTTCATCAAACAATATTAGCTTGGGTTTTGAAAGAAAAAGGCGGCTGAGGGCAAAGCGTTTCTTCTCCCCAAAGGAAAAATTGGATATCTGGTTACTAATTGTAGCTTTTAAGGGAATATCCTCTTTTTTTCGCCTTGGAAAAGTCTGTTTTAAAGCATGGTAAATCTTGTTATGTGATTTTTCATCCTCTACCCCAAGGGTGATATTACTTTCAATACTTGAAGAAATGAGGGTGTCCTCTTGAGGGAGTATGAAGCAGTTTCTACGTAAGGTGTGAGGGTGTATAAACTTAGTTGAAATATCATTTAAATAGATATTCCCCTGATCGGCATGGTAATAACCCAAAAGAATATCAACCAGTGTGGACTTGCCGCTTCCACTGTCGCCAAATATAGCAACTTTTTCGCCCTTACTTACAGTGAGGTTTAGATTTTTAAATATTTGCTGGTTTGTATTGGGGTAGGAAAATGAAAGATCTTCTACTTTCAGTTCCCAAGACTTTTCATTTAGCCTTGAATTGTCATTATTTTCTTTGAATTCATGTTGTGATTTTGAATCGGGCCAAATACCACGAGGAATAGAAAACTCCGTTTCCTGCTTCATAATGTCACTGTACCTTTGAACTGAAACTGCAGTACTGGGAAAATTGATGAGGAACTGAATGATGTTTAAAAGAGGACTGCCAAAAAGAGCTTGAAGGCTGATAAATGCCAGTAAAGTACCGGTGGTAATGTGGTTTTGAAAGACAAGCCAGGCACCCAACCATAAAATGGCGAACTGTGTAAGGTTCTCCACTAGATTACAAGTATTGGAGGAGAATTTAAAATAGATGAATGCACGGATAATTTTTTTTCTTAGTTTGAATAAGGATTGCTGAACCAGGTTGAGTAGTTTCATCTCGGTGGTGGTATTTTTGTATATGGGGATATCACTGATTGAATCAGAAATGACACCGAGTACCTCTTCATGTTGCTGTTTTTGTTCTTTAGAAACCCGGGCGATGGGATTGGACAGAGTATAAATAATGAGTATCTGAATGAGAGTTCCAACTAAAATGCAGATGGCCAAAGGAATCGACATATAGATCATGGCAATAAAAGCAAAGAAGGCGGTGAAAAGATTAATCACTAACATAGTGATACTATCCACCACTCCCTCATGAATGGTTTCTGAGTCGTAGAACAGGTTGTATATAATTTCACCAGAGTTCTTTTGATTAAAAAATTTGAGAGGAAAATGAAAAACCGTTTTTAGAAGTTCTACTTTTAAATTAATTGAGAATTTTTCTGCTGTGGAAACCAATAAAAGTTGTAATAGAAAATTGAGTCCAAAAAGTGAAAAGGCAATGACCACCAAAATTCCCAGTAAGGTACTGAGCATATTGGTCTGTTTGGCTAAGATGATGTCATCAATGATGTAGCGAGTTAAAAAGGGGTCAATAAGTGTTGCTGCTGAGGTAATAAGAGATAGAAGAAGAATGACACTTAAATTGCCTTTGTATTCTCTTATAAAGAATTTGAGGATCCTTACAAAGTGAGGAAAGAAGGGGTATTTAGATCTTTTCGCATTTTGTGTAGTCAGAGGGGGCATCCTTTGGTTGCAAGTTTAGTTTAATAAATCATAAAAATGAAATAAATATGGACCTAATATTAGCATAAAAGTGAGAGGAAATAGAAAAAGAAGTTGATAGAGCATAAATAGAATGGGAATCCGGCTAAAATATTGCCTTTGGTATTCTTTTATACAGTTTTGAATTGCGAGTGAAAGATTTTCTAAGGGTGATGTGATAGAAGTTCCCTGCTCCCAATGGATAGTTAGCAAGTTCGTAAGGAGCTGGGTAAACATGGGAGCATGGGCTGGTAATTTTGGAGTGAAGAGGTTCCCCTTAAAAAGAAAACCCCTTTCTGTCGTTAACTTGGTATCAATGTGTAAATAAACTGCATGCTGCCAGGCTTGATATGGCGATTCTTTGAGTAGTTTATAATTAAGCTCTAAAACCTCAGATAAGGGGGATCCCGCTTGGCAGATGACCTTGATTCTCTGAAGTAGATCTATGGTTTTATAAAGAGGAGCCAGAGCAGGTGGATATAGGCATTTCTTTTTTATTAGGTTAAAAAGAAGATAGTGTCCCAACTGGGCTGCTACCCATGATAAAAATAGGGTGAACCCTATCGTCGACTTTAAGTAGGGGAAGGTTGCTTCAGAGTTTTGAATTAATGCAAATAAGAGAAATGAAAGGCCCAGTAGGAAAAATAGGTAATATTGAATCATTAAGCGTTCTAAGTGGGGCTTGATAAAACGATGTTGATTAAGACTATTTTGAAGATTTTGAAGAACCATTTGAAAGGTAGAAGTGAGAGATCCTCCGATGGAAATATGCTTCTTTAAAATAAAAAAAAGAGGGTCAATTTCTTTAATCTGATGCTCCTTGAAGAAGAGAAGGAACTCCTGCAAACTGCATTTGGATGATAAATTCCATGCTTTGAGCTCATTTTGGAAAAAGGTACTCATTTGGCTATGGGCAAATTCTGGATTTTGATTGAAGCTGAAATGAGCCTGCAATAGAGCAAGATAGTGGATTAAAAACTCATAGCCATTAATCAGA
>CAYFLR010000089.1:3163-5558 GCA_964343805.1 uncultured bacterium
CAGATTAAAAGGGTGGGGTGGGGACTTTCTATTAGAGCTGAAATAGCTTATTAAGGCCACTGCAAAGTAAAGAGCTATGAGTGTTACCAGATCTGACCAGTTTAATAAATTTTCATTCATCATCAGGTAGTGTGAGTATCTCCTTTACAAATCGGTGGCCTTTGGAGTTTTGCTTACAGAGTACAACGGCTTGGATATTGCTTTTAACTAGATGCATTGCAGTTTGATATTGGATATTTTTATTATAAATGGAGACCATAAGGGCTAGCTTCTCCAGTGCTTCAGTTGCACTGTCTGCATGCAAAGTTACCATGGATCCACTATGGCCTGTATTTAATAACTGCATGAGGGCTACTACTTCCTCACCACGGCATTCACCCATAATGATCCTCTGAGGTCGGAATCTGAGAGATTTTTGTAAGAGGGTATTTAGTGAAATTTCTTCCGTCTCAGAATGGGAGCTACTCCGGGTTATAAGATTAACTCCATTGACAGAATTTAAATTGATTTCCAGACTTTCTTCCAGGCATATGATCCTCTCATGGGGGGAAACCTTCGCTACCATTTGAACCAGAGCATTTAGTAAAGTTGTTTTTCCGCTTGAGGTGGCACCACAGATAAGGATGTTCTTACGTTTTAAAAGCAACTTTTTGAGTTGATGGAACTGCCCTTCTTGCAGGAAGGAATCTTCTTGCAATTTATTGAGGCAGTAGTATTGGGTTTGATTTTTCCTTAGAGAGATCGCAATCCCAAGTGGGCTAATGGGAGGGATGACAGCAGATAGTCTAACTTCATTATCTAATACTGCTTCTAGGATGGGATTCGTATAGTCAAGAGTTTTACCCATTTTCAAAATAATACTTCGTAGCTCTTGCAGGACTTTTTGGGGAGTCAAATGAAAGCATGTTAAGGGTTCAATCACTCCATTTTTTTCCTGGTAAAGAGATCCACCGGGATTGAACATAACCTCTTGAATGTCTCTCTCTGTTAGGAGATAGTTAAGCAATTCATTCATGCTCCATTTACACTGCACAAGGTATGCCAACTAATAATCACCCATCTATTCTAGTGAATTAGATTAACACATAATTATTGCTACAAAATTTTAAGTGCGGAAGAGTCTTATTCTCAATCTGAGATGATCAAAAATGAGACTCTTTGATACGCTGTTAATCCTTACCGTCTAAGATGAGCCATTACTTGTTATTTATAGAATAATATTGTAGAATTAGCTGAAGCTCAAATCCAGTTTTAGACCAATTTAGGCTATCAGTTTGTTCCCAATTTGGGGAGATTGGTTCATCCTGGATCAAGTTATTTTATGCTTAGAATAGGGATTCTCCATTGTATAGTTTTAAAAAGAACAGACAGTTTGTCCAAAAGAGCTTTTTCTATTTAATACTTATTGCTCAATTTTTATTCTATTTTGAAAACCTATGGGCAGCCTCTAGAAAAAATCGCACTACCAAGGATTTTTATAAAAAGAATGAAGTAAGGGTAATCCGTGAGAGGTTTTTCCAAAAGAAATACCGGCTGGAGTTAGGCCTATATGGTGGCGGAGTCATGAACTCCTCTTTCACTAATAGTTTGACTGGCTCTTTGGCTGTGGCTTTTCACTTAAATGAGTATGTGGGACTCGAAGTTTTAGGGTCACTGGCCACCACCTCCTTTAATTACGATTATGATTCCCTTTTTAATGAGTTTCGCATTTTTCCTCAGATTATAGAAAGTGAGAACTATTTTGCAATGAATATGCTTTTTACTCCTGTTTATGGAAAGGCTATTTCTGTTCCGGGTATCATTGCCTATTTTGATACTTTTATTGCCATTGGTGGAGGTATGGGCAATCTCGGTGTTACTAAGCCGGTCAATGAAGGGAGTGAAGCTCATCAAAAGGGTTTAAGTAATGTTCAATATAGTTACCTCATTCCGTTACTCAACTTCGCCGGGGGTCAACGAGTCTTTCTCAATAGAAAGTTTAGTTTAAAATGGATGCTCTCTGATGCCATGTATCTCTATCCAGGCTATAAACTTGATAGTCATGTGGAGAAGCAGAGAGATGGATACGTGCAAGATACAGAATACAGTTTCTTTCATAACCTCACTCTTTTAGTGGGTTTAAGTTACTTCTTCTAACCTCTTCCAAACAGGTGGTTATGCGCTTTAACTTTGGAAAACAGATAAAATGGCTTTTAATTGTTTGGCTTCCCTTGGTGGCTTTCTTAGAATTGAACGCCGGAATTAATCCTAATAAACTTTTTAAAAAAGGGAAAAAGCAGATATCCAAAGAAGACTATATGTCAGCTGCTTTAACCTTTCATCGAATTGTATCAAATACCAGACCCTCCATGAATAGTGCCAGTGGTGACATGCACTTTAGGGCTATGTATGCTTT
>CAYFLR010000089.1:5568-9681 GCA_964343805.1 uncultured bacterium
CTGAAGCTCTTTATGAGCTGGACCTTTATTTTAGTGCCGCTTCATATTACCGAGAGATCATTCGTAAATCCCGCTCGACCAATTTAAAGAAAATAGCGGTGTCAGGTTTAAACCGGGTGAACCGGAGAGTCTCTTTAGGATCAAAGTATGTGGCCCATATTTTTCATGGAAAGGTAAATGGACGTAGTGTAGCTGGAAAAGATAGAGGTTTTTACTATTATCATGTGGGACTCTACATGTTTAGTAATGAAGTGTATAGTCAAGCCTACTCATACTTCCGTAGAGTTGACAGTGATTCTCATTATTACTTAAATGCGCTTTACTACCTCGGCATTTTAAATCTTCTGCGTGGCAAATATTCCAATTCTGAGCATCAATTTAAGAAAGTATTGAGCAGATTATCCCGGAAATTAAAGAAAAAGAAAAAACGCTATTTTACTTTGAGAGAGATGACTCATCTCAACCTAGCCCGGCTCTATTATGAAACCAACAAGTTTCGAAAAGCCATCAAACACTACTCCAAAATTGAAAAAGATTCAGACAATTGGCTGACCGCCATATTTGAAGCCTCTTGGGCCTTTTTTAGAATGGGAAAACATAATAACACCTTGGGCAATATCCATACCGTGATCTCTCCTTTTTTTGAAAATAGGTTTTATCCTGAAAGCTATGTTTTGCAGAGTATCACCTTTCTCTACCTTTGCTTTTTTAATGAGTCAAAAACCGCCTTACTGAATTTTAAGGCGAAGTATAATCCAATTTATAAGGAGCTAAAAAGAATTCAAGCGGATTATCGAGGCCGTCCATTGCAACTCTATAATTTGGTGAGAAGGTACAAAAGGGAAAAAAGAACCGAATATCGAAAAGCCAATCAGGTGATAGATCAGCTCAGTCGAATTAACCACTTTAAAGAAACTTATCAACTGGAAAAGCAAGTCAGAGATGAAATGGAACTGGTGAGAGATATGCCTCGCCGATTCAGACGTTCTCGTCTTTATGATAAAATTAAGACCGGCCTCAAAGGATGGAAGCTTGCTTCTATGCAAAGGTCGGGTAAGTCTTTGTTAGCTGAGCTAAAGTATTACAAAGCCTATCTAGAGGATTTAAGCGATCAAGGTCAATTTATCACTCTTCAGTTGATGGAAGGTAAACTGGATATTTTGAATCGTTCTATGGTTCGCGAAAAACAGAAAGAATATAAGCAGGAAGTCTGGGGAGAGGGAATGAAGTCTCTCCGCCTCAAATCAGTTCATGAATATTGGCCTTTTGAAGGTGAATATTGGGAAGATGAACTGGGTGGCTATGTGTATAATGTGGCGAGTAAATGTAATCAGTCTAGGAAAAAATAATAATGGGAAAACTACTTCTATTTATCCTATTCGCTCTTCTGATGGTTCAAACTGGGGATAGTAGCCTGCTCTACGGGAAGGCCAAAGGTCCGAGTTTATCTGGAGATGATCTGTTTGATCTGGAAATAGCTGCCGAAGCCTCTGCTACTCGTAATAAAGCTATTAGATATATTAACAAGATGCTCACTAAGGTGAAAAACAAGAAGAAGCGCGCTAGTTTATTATTCAGTTTGATGCGACATTATAGTAATAAATTTGTGGTGACCAGAGGGCAAGAAATTGAATTGTACACCGCCAAAATCGAACGGTGGAATCGCACCAAGAGAGGACCCAAACCGCGAGTCAATCATTCTAAATCTACCAGTGTGAGAAACAAACTTATTACCGTGGGAAATACTATCATCAAAAAGCATCGAGACTTCCATTCTATGGATGAAGTTTACTTTATGCTCGCCTATGCCTTACAAATGAAAGGCAGTAATCAAGCGGCCAGTAAATATTACAAAAAAATCATCGCTAAGTTCCCTAAGAGTGATCGACGGACAGAATCCTATTTTGCCTTAGGTGAATATTATTTTGATCTTCGAAAGTTTAGACAGTCACTCAAGTATTATAAAAAAGTAACCCAAGACAAAGGGGATCGTTTGGTTCTCTCAGCATGGTATAAAATTGGGTGGTGCTTTTACAATATAGGACAGTTTCGTAAGTCTTTAACCGCCTTCAAAAAGGTCGTGAGCTACGGGTCTGGTCGTGGAAAGTCGGGTCGTGATAAAACCAGATTGCTTCGTTTTAGAGAAGAGGCTTTAAGAGACATGGTTCTGGTTTACGCTGAAGTGGGTCGGGTGGCAGAGGCTAAAAGTTATTTTCACTCTGTGGGAGGAGAAAAGTACTTTCACGATATGCTCCTTAGATATGGTGAGACTTTAATCCATCAAGGCAAGATTCTGGATGGAGTCAAAGCCATCAAAATGCATATCAATATGGATCCCTATAATGAATTTGCTCCCGATAATTATCGTAAAATTATTGATGCCACTGAAATGTTGGCCAACAAGAAATATTTCTCTCGTGAATTAGGTGAGTATTTAACTAAGTACAGTCCCAATGGGGCTTGGGCTCGTCATAATCGATCTGATCGAGATTTAGTCAATGATGCTGTCAAGACTTCTAGGCGGGTCTTTTTGCATCATGTAGAAACCATGCATCAACGTGCTCAAAAGCATAGAGATGATTATAAGTACCGACTGGCTTATGATGGTTATATGAAGTTAATTGAGGTCTATCCCAATGATAAAGCCGCTTATGATGCGCTGTTTTTCAGTGCTGAAATTAAGTATCGTTTCGCCAGTAAACAGAGAAAGCGTAAAAGAAGAGAAAAGCAATTGGTAGAATCTGCCATGCTTTATATGAAGACAGCTAATAAAAACACTCGCGGAAAACATTTCAAAAGGTCAGCCAACTCCATGATCATTGCCGTGAATCAGGCTTTTGAGAAAGAGTGGGAAATTATTCGTAAGAAAAAGTATCGCTACACTGGCAGACCCACTTTACTTTCACCAACAGCTGTCGCCTTTGTTAAAGCATGTGACCAATATATCGCTTGGGGTTTTAAGGACAAGATTACCAGGCAATGTATGACAGATATTGCTGAGGTGCTTTTAAAACGCCGACATTTTGATCAAGCCGAAAAACGATTATGGAATCTCTTAAAAGCCTTTCCTAGGAATAAAATTGGTTTAGCGGCAGGTGAAATGATTCTGGCTCTCCATGCAAATAAGAAATCCTTAAAAAATACTGTGATGCGTCTCTCTGCTACTCCAGGAGTTGCCACCACCTCTTTAGGAAAGAAACTGCGTGAGCTCTCCTTGAAATTTATTCTCGATGACGCACTCACTTTTGAAAAGCAACGGAAGTATGATAAGGCAGCCGTCAGTTATTATAATTATGCTATCAAGTTCCCTCGCTCCCCCAATGCCTCAAGCTCTCTATACAATGCCGCAATCAATTATGAAAAAGCGAAAATGCTCACCGAGGCTTTAAAAACCTATCAACTTCTTTATGCTAAGTATCCTAAATTTAAACTTGCCAAAACGGTGTTAAGTAAGATCGCCGTATTAAACGAAAACCTGCTATTTATGAATGAATCTGCGGCGACACACTATAAACTCTATAGAATCGAATCTAATGCCAAATTATCCAAAGCTCACCTTTTCGACGCCGCCCTATTATTTGCTGTGAGTAACTTAAGAAGGTCTGAGGAAGCTCTCTCTGTCTTAATGCGAAAGTATCCGGGAAGTCCTGAAGTTCGAACCATTGCTCTTACCATTATAAATGCCTATGAATCCTCTCGAGCTTTTCAATCTATGATTCGATTTTCTCAAAGAATGTTAAAAGCCATCAATTGGGATCAAGCAACCAAAGTTCTTATTCGTGGAAAAATGGCTCATGCCTATCGAGCGGTTAAAGATCAATCCAGTGCCACTTATCTCTTTAATCTAATCAGAAAGTCGACAAGAGCTTCCTCTCTTACGGGTGAAGGAAATAACTATTTAGCCGAAGCACACTATTTAAATTCCTTGCCCCGTTTAAATAGCGCGGTGCAGGTGAGGCTAAATTTTAAAACGCTTGAGGCTGATATTGGTAAAAAAATTGCCGCTTTAGATCGAGTTTCAGGGGCCTTTAATCAGGTGTTTGCAACTAAAGATGCCGAATGGGGTGTTGCCGCTTTATTTTCTTTAGGAAATCTCTATCAGACTGTTGTGGA
>CAYFLR010000089.1:9696-16794 GCA_964343805.1 uncultured bacterium
CCCCTCTTCTATAAAGCCAGCAGATCAACAGAAAATTAGAGCAACTATTAGGCAGAGAATCAGTGCCCCACTTGATCAAAAAGCTCTGGCCTATTATCGAGAAGGATACACCTTAGCGGTAAGGCAAAAGGTATATACTCCTTACATGTCCTTTTTGTATCAGAAGTTAAATAGACATATGAGTACCAATAAACGAGCAGAAGTTGTGGGAATTCCCAACCCTAAATTGATTGATGCTCTATTTTTTGATGAGAGTTCTCTGAGTGACTTGTTTAATTAAGAGGTATGACTTGATTAAGTACTTACGCTTTATAATTTTGAATGTGATTGGTTCTTCGTTTCTTATTACTTGTACTTCGAATGTGGGAGTGCAAGAGATGGAGTCGAAGGAAAACCTGAGACGGGAAGTGCCAGTAGAGAAAGAGTGTACCAAAGAAAGATACTTTTTTAAAAGTGTCTATAATAACCCAGAGGAGGTGGGGTATATTCCTCTCTCTTTGATATCTAAAGCTATTTCTGAACATCAAGGAATTGTGAAAGCTTCCAAAAAAGATCAAAATCGTTGCTACTATAATCTTTTGACTCTGAATCTATTAAAAACCGGTGGAGGAGGAGTGGCGATAAATTGGGGAAGAAAAATTCTTGAGAGTTACCCCAGGGCGGTTTTAGCTCGTTATTTAATCTCCCTAGGTTACTATCTACAAAATAGGCTGCCTATGGCAGAGTATCTTTTGGTGGACCTTATCTCTAAAAGGCAAAACGCTCATCTTTCCATGATATATAACCTTTATGGCCTCATTCGCTATCGTCAAGGAAAGAAGATTGAAGCCGCCAAGTATTTTTCCAAAGCTATCTCTTTTAGTCTAGACTATGAGGTGGCCCCTCGTTTGAATCTGGCCTTTTTAGCTCTTTCCCACTTTGATGGAGGAACTGCTAGGCAAGCTCTTCAATCTGTGCCCAAAAAGTTTGAAATTTATGAAGTTCAGCTAGCTTTGGCTATTAGTTATTTTTTGGCAGGTCAAATTAAGTATGCTAAAGGAGCTTTTGAAAGAGCGGCCGATCTAAAAGATAGTGCCAGTACCCCACTTTTTTATTTAGGCAAACTGGCTTTATTTCATTATAATAATCCCAAAGATGCAGAGGATTATTTTAATAACTTTTTGGAAAAACGAGATCGTGTTTTTTATCAAAAAAGGCAACAAGTGAGAGGCTGGTTAGCCCAAGCACGAGGAGGAAAGTAGTGATGAATAGAACCCTACTTTATTTACTTCTTCTGAGCATTTTACTTGTAATCTTGTCCACACAGATAGATAATCCAGGTAAGATTTTTGCTCAAAATTCAGTTAAATATCGCCAGAAAACTATTTTGTCTTTTGGTGACCGAGATATTGAGGGTGAAGGAAAGAGCCCTTTTGGAGCCATTATTATGACCGCCAAAACTAAAAAAGGGGATGGTTTAATAAAAATCCGAAAGCATTGGCGTAAAGAAATCGTTCGTTCAGCTAATAAAATTTCAAACAAAAAGTGATCTATGGGAACAGAGCAAACACCGATACCACTGGTATTTAAAATTGAAGAAAACGGCAAAGTTGCAATGGTCAAATCCTTTGTCCAGGAAAGGATTGTGGTTGGTTCTATCTTAACTGTTGATTTGCAGATTAAGCATGACAGTGTTTCAAAAATCCACGCTTTGATTGAAACCACCCCTGATGGCAAGCTATCTATCACGGATCTGGGTAGCCAAAAAGGGACCTTTGTTAATGGAGAGCAGGTTACCGTTGAAACTCAGACCACTCTCCCGCTCCAGTTGAAAATTGGAGAGGTGAATATTGCTGCAGAGCATCTTCTGATGGGGAATGAGATCAAAGAGCAGGAAGCCAAATCTCCTGAAGCTCAACCTGAACCAGAACCTCCAAAGACCGAACCAAAACCTGAACCCCCCCCCGAACCGGTCAAAGAAACTGCTCCAGAACCCAGCGCAGAACCCACTCCGGAACCGGTTAAAGAACCTGTGAAAGAAGAGGTGCAAAAGCCTGATCCTGAACCGATTAGAGAGGAGCCAAAGCAAGTAGAGACACCCAAACCTACAACTTCGGCGGCCATCAAAAATACTCAAGCCATTGAAGGATTGGCAGATAAAAATAAACTCTACACTTATGGAAGTCAAGAGAGCGGAAACGTCATCGAAATTGTGACACATTGGGGAAAAACTGTACTTGATGTGGCTCACTTTTCCTTTGGAGAAGACCGTAAAATTACCATTGGCTGTTCTTTAGATGATGATATCGAAGCTTGTGTTCCTGAGCTCTATGAAAAGCAAGAATTCATGCATTTTCAAAGTGGGCAGGTGACTCTTAATACTCTCAAAGGCATGTCGGGCATTTTAAGAGTAGGCGGGAAAGTTCAGCCGATTAATGGAGAAGATCCTGCTAGAATCACTCTTGCCAAAGGTGATTTTGCCAAGATCTCCTATGGAACCATTGATTATTTTCTATTCTATGTAACTCCTCCACCTCAACCCGATTTAAAAACCCTCAAAGAGGATGATCCTCTTTTTAATAAAATTCTTTCTTATGTTCTTCTCTTTTGTTGTTTCTTTGCCGGTATGGCAAAGATTATGGATCTACCCGATACAGGAAAAGAACTATCTGAACAAGATGATCATTTGGTCACTATTTATAGGCCAAAAGATCCCATTAAGAAACCTCCCGTGGTAAAAAAGAAAGTCAAATTAAAGAAAGAGAAGGTGAAAAAACCTAAAAAGGTCAAAAAACCGAAGAAGGTCAGAAAGAGAAAAAATCGAAAAAAGAAAAGACCTGTTCCGATCATTGCACCCGTGGCAGAGAAAGAATCGGCACCCACCAAAGGAAAAACTTCCGCTCCTAAAGTCTTAGCTGGTGAAAGCAAAAAAGGTGATGGACGAAACGTTGGACTATCCAAAGGGCCGGGTAAAGGTGGAGGCGGTCGAGCTGGTGGAGGAAAAGGCCGTTTTTCTGGAAAAAGAAAAGGAAATAACAAAGAGAACCGCTTTGGTGGTATTAACCTGGATAACTTTGGTAAGGGAATGGGAAAAGTTTTAAATACCAAAGGGGTTGGTGCAATTGCTACCGGTATGCGATCCTCCTCAGGGGGGAGTGGTGGAATGGGTACCGCTAAAAGAACCACTGGCCTGGGAGGTATAGGAAGTGGGACATCACTGAGTGTCGGTGGACCAGGTGGTGGAGCTGGTGGTGGAATCGGTGGAGGTTCTGGCCTCTATGGTAAAGGTGGAGGTACTGGTGGCAAGGGCCGATTTGGTGGACGTCGTAAGGGTGAATACCGTGTTTCTGTTACTGGAGCCGACCCAGTTCTCAAGGGAGGACTTGAAAAGTGGGAAATAGAAAATGTTGTTAAACAGCATACTTCTCAAATCCGTCACTGCTACGAAAGGCAGTTGAATAGATATCCTTCATTAGCTGGTAAAATTACCGCTAAATGGAATGTAAAGCCGAATGGTCGTGTGAGTTCCGTCTCTTTGAAATCTAATATGGGTAATAGAGGGGTAGAGAGCTGTGTTCGTTCGGTGATCTACCGGATGAAGTTTCCCCGGCCTAGAGGAGGCGGTTCTGTAGATGTGAAATATCCATTTACCTTTTCTTCTGTATAATTCATATTGATAACAGTCTGAAAATAATCATATAATTTAATAAATTTAGAAAGTGGTATAGAAATTTCTGGTAATACCCGAGAGAAGGGTATGAAACTAGGAACTATCGGTACATTAGTATTTAAATATCCCAGTCTTTACGACTTTGTTGAGAACTCGCAAAAAGAGATGCGAAAGATTATTCCTCCCTTTAGACTGACGATTGCGGAAAATGTCCAGCTCCCCTTACTTGGTAAATTCAAGGTGAGAGAGTCCACCGAAAAGGACTTTCTTTATTGGCACCGGTTTCAAGAGATGGTGTTGAGTCGTCATTGGTGGGATAAGAAGCTGGATAATTCCAGAGAGAAGTTTATCCATGATCGCAACGAAAGATATAAAGAGTTCAGACGAGTGGATGCGGAGCTTTTTTATGCTCGGAAAGACCGTTATGCTGATTATATAAAAGGGAGATTAGAGAAAATCGACAGTTTGGCTCGCAGGGATCACCGTACCAGGTTAGCGAGAGAGCTGGAGGATATAAAAGATGGGATCGCTAGAAAAAGAAGAGACGTGGAGTTTTACTTTCTAAAAAGGGACATTATATCAGATCGATATAGAGATGCCGCCTTTGAGAGAAATCGTATTTACGCTAAATATACTCAAATTTTTTATCAGCGAAAGGCCAAGCGAGAGGCATTCGATCTGCTCATGTTGCAGTTGAAAGATGCCCGTCTACGTAAAAATAAAGAAGTTTATCAATACTATTTAGATCGAACTGAAGATTTTAAAAAGTTAAGAGAACAAAACTGGTTGATGCGGAGAAGGTTGGCTAAAAGACCTAAGAGGGTGGTTCGAGAAGTCTTTAAAAAGGGTATTAAGAAGGTTATGGTTAAGAAAAAGAAGATTAGCCAGGCCACTGATGGATATGACCGGTTAAAAGCTGCCTATGCTAAAACGGATCAACTTAAAAAGTTTAGAAAGCAAATTAACGAAGAGATTGAAAAAGGCAAACAATTTAACAAAGGTATCAGGGACGATCTTATCATGCAGCGTCTTGTGGCAAACCGGCGGACAGTGGCTGAAGTTCTTGCTGATCAATTTGCAGTAATGATGGAACGAAAGGGGCTCGCTATTGATCTCATTTGGCAACGATTGGCGCATAAACAACGAATCGAGATGGATCAATTTAAGCAACTGCTCCTCCAATCAGCTGTCAGTGATAAGATGATGATTTCCCAAATGCTCAATAAGGTCATTTTAAAAACCGAATTGAAAAAAGAAATAGAGGTATTTTTAGCTCAAAAAGACCGAATTATTAAAGAAAACAAAAGGCTGCAGGAAGAGCGCATGGTGGAAGCTAAAAAGAAAATAAAACACCAGCAGGCTCTTTTGCTTCTGTCGAAAATGGAGATCGCAGCGCAACTAAAAAAGACCTTAGAAATTCTTTATATGCTTAAAGAGGTGGCTCGTCGTTATCAAGAGCAACTGCAAGTAAATGCCCGCAAAAGGATCCAAAAAGCGGGAGAACAGTTTGAGGTCAGAAAAGAGCAAATTGAACATGTAATCAAAGAAAATGAGTGGCTTCGCAATTATATTCTGGAGGCCATTAGAGCCAGAGAAGAATATCAAGAGGATGTATTAAAGGGCTACATCATGACGAAGTTTGATGAACTCCGCATGCGAAAGAAAAGGATTATTAATGTCCTTTTGGAAACGGCCCGTTTGATCCTCTATTATCGAGAAAAAATGCGTCAGAATAAAGACTTACTTCATATGATGCAACAAAGAGAATTTAAACGAAAAGAACTGTTGGCCATGATTGCTGAATGGAGAAGACTGGCTATAGTGCAGGAAAAAAAGATGGTAGCTAAGATGGTTAAAAAAGGACTGATGGAAGCGGATCGGATTCGAAGAGAGGCCATAGCTGCCAAGATGGAGCGCTATCTAGGAGAGTTGCGCTATATTAAGAGAATGATATTACAGCGCTTTGTAGATAATATTGAGACGCGTCAGCTCTATATGAAACGTCTTTTAGAGTATAAAGATGAACTCTACCGGCATAAGGCTGAAATGTATCTAGCCCGATTTCTCGATGTGAAAGAGTGGAAGGCCTCTATTGTAGGAAAAGCAGATGAATTAAAGTTGGCTAAAAAAGAGTATTTAGATAAGTTTGATACCCTCAAGTTTCAAAGAGTTGAAGATATTCGCGGAGAGCGAGAGAAGATCGTCGAACTGAGGCGAGTTGGAGCAGAAAAACGAAAAGAAATACAACTCGCCCGTCTAGAAGATGCCAAACATACCAAGAAGATCTTTAGAGCCCGTCAAGATGAGATCAAAATGACCAACTGGCGACATAAACATGACCAGATTCTCGAAGAATTTGCCGAGAAATTGAGAAAAGGCAAAGAAGAGGATGCTGCCTAAGGAGCTAAGCAGCTGCCACACCTCCAAAAACATCATCTTCTTCATCAGCTTCTTTATAACAAATCTGTAGGTCTTGACTGATGGTTATTTGCCCTGCTCTTTGCAGGTCAAGCAGGGTGCTTTTTATCGCTTTGCTCACCACATCATTGATTGCTGCATCATTCATCTCCGCACTGACATGAATCACCACCGTATTTAATGGGGGAGGCGTATGCAATGGAGGCGGTTGTTTTAAATTGGGTGGAGCCGCTTCTTGAGGAACTTCATCAAAAGAGATGGCCTGAGTTGAGCTCAATTCATCTTCTCCAGGAAGGTCCGATTGGACAGGATCTTGTTCATCAGAGAACATATCATCCATATTATTACTTGGTGACTCTGGGGCGGCTTCTACGGGATCTGGATCTGTAGGCATCTCTGGGGCAATAAACTGAGTTTCAGTAGGTTGCGCTTCTTCCATGACCGTTTCGGTAATGGGAGGAGGAGGTGGAACAAAATCATCCTCTACAGCAGGAGCTTCCTCCATCACAGGCCCCCCTGCGGCAGGCTCCCCTGCGGCAGGTTCCTCTGCCTCAGGTTCGGGAGTGCTATCTGGAACAGAAAATAAATCTGCTGGGTTCTCTTCCGCCACTGGAGCTGCCGCTTCTTCTTCAGGTGCTCCAAAAGGATCTTCGGCTGCAGGTGCTGCCGCCTCTTCCTCAGGTGCTCCAAAAGGATCTTCGGCTGCTGGAGCTACCGCCTCTTCCTCAGGTGCTCCGAAAGGATCTTCGGCTGCTGGAGCTTCCGCCTCTTCTTCAGGTGCTCCAAAAGGATCTTCGGCTGCTGGAGCTTCCGCCTCTTCCTCAGGTGCTGCTGCCTCTTCTTCAGGTGCTCCAAAAGGATCATCTGCAGCCGGAGCTACCGCCTCTTCCTCAGGTGCTCCAAAAGGATCTTCGGCTGCAGGTGCTGCCGCCTCTTCCTCAGGTGCTCCAAAAGGATCTTCGGCTGCTGGAGCTACCGCCTCTTCCTCAGGTGCTCCGAAAGGATCATCTGCAGCCGGAGCTGTCGCCTCT
>CAYFLR010000090.1:0-16653 GCA_964343805.1 uncultured bacterium
AAAAAGACCGAGCAGGAAAAAGCACGGAAAAGCAAAAAGACCGAGCAGGAAAAAGCACGGAAAAGCAAAAAGACCGAGCAGGAAAAAGTACGGAAAAGAAAAAAGACCAAAAATAAAAAGCTTAAACTAATAAAAAGCTTAAACTAATAAAAAACTTAAACTAATAAAAAACAAGGTATGAGTGTACAGAGATAAAGGGGTAGGGATGCAGGGTTAGGGTCGTTTATTACATTATACTAGTTTACAGTCCTTTGCTGAAAAACATAGGCCATGAGTGAACAGTGTTTGAGTGACTAGACCAGCCACGCCGAAGGCGATTGGCGTCGGGATAGGAGCGAGTTTTGTTGGGGGCGCCAAGCCACGGCCTATGATGGAAGCTAGGGACTGTTGACGAGTATAATTTAGAATAGACGCCCCTAACCCTGTGCACCCTTACCCCTCTATTTTTATATATCTTACCCTGGTTTGTGTATTGTAAAAATGAATTCAGCAGGGTATGTTATCTAAATGATACAGGTTGTGAATCTCTCAAAAACATATGGCACTCAGGTCCTTTTTGATCAAATCAATTTTCAAGTGGGTCCCGAAGAAAGATTGGGAATTCTAGGTCGTAACGGCTACGGAAAAACCACTCTCTTTCGTTTAATTCTGGGACAAGAACATCCTGATGATGGGGAAATTTTGATTCCCAAGCACTACCGAATATCTCATCTAGACCAGCATATCGAATTCTCTAAGCCTACGGTATTAGAAGAAGCTTGTTTAGGATTACCGGCTGAACAAAAGGATCATCAATTTCAGGTAGAGAAGGTCTTGATGGGGTTAGGGCTGGATGAGGAAATGTTCTCACAGTCTCCACTGAAGCTTTCGGGTGGTTATCAAATTAGATTAAACTTAGCTAAAGTTTTAGTTTCAGACCCAGATCTGCTCCTCTTGGATGAGCCTACCAACTATTTAGATATTCTCTCTCTCAGGTGGTTGGAAAGGTTTTTAATTAACTGGCCCAAAGCTGTTATGCTCATTACTCATGATCGCCAATTTATGGATCGCGTCACGACACATACCTTAGGAATCAAACGACAAAAGGTGAAAAAGATTGCTGGCAAGACCTCAAAATACATCGAACAAATTGAGATGGAAGATGAGGTTTATGAAAAAACCAGACAAAACGAAGAGGCCAAACGGAAAACAGATGAAGCTTTTATTAACCGGTTTCGAGCTAAAGCCACCAAAGCTAAAGCGGTGCAGGCACGTATTAAAGCTCTTGATAAACGAGCAGTCCTTCAGCAGTTGGAAAAAGAACGAGAGCTTATCTTTCAGTTCCCCTCCATCTCTTTTCCCGGCAAGGTTATGATGGAAGCGGAAGAGGTGGCATTTTCCTATGGCCCAGATCTACCTCAACTTTTTAATAATCTAAAATTCACCGTTGGAAAAAAGGATCGTATAGGCGTTATCGGGCAAAACGGCAAAGGAAAATCTACTCTGTTTAAACTATTGGCAGGCTTTTTAAAACCTATTGAAGGTCAAATCTCATGCAGTCCCAACACCTCTTTAGGGTACTTTGGTCAAATGAATATAGAAAGACTGAATAATGACAACACCGTGGTGGGAGAGATCATGTCGGCTCCTGGTGAATGTACACGGGAAAGAGCTAAAGGGATCAGTGGTCTTATGATGTTTCCCGGGGAGCTGGGAGAAAAGAAGGTGGAAGTTCTCTCGGGAGGAGAGCGAAGCCGGGTGCTATTAGGGAAACTTTTAGCTCAAAATTCCAATCTATTGATGTTGGATGAGCCCTCTAATCATTTAGATATGGAGTCCACCGAAAGTTTGATTCGAGCGATTAAAAGATATGAGGGTGCTGTTTTAATTGTAACCCATAGTGAAATGATCCTCGAAGAGGTGGCTGATCGTTTGATCGTCTTTCGACCGGATAAAGTAGAAGTTTTTAATGGCAGCTATGCTGACTTTTTGGAAAAGGGAGGCTGGGATGATCAAGATACAAGCCTTAGCAACTCCAAAGAGGAGCGTAAACCGGCTGAAGGAAATAAAAAGCTTCAGCGAAAGCAGCGCTCGGAAATAATTATGGAGCGTTCAAAATCTTTAGGTCCTCTTAAGAAACAGATGGATACTATTGAGGCTGAAATTGTTGAACTAGAAGAACAAATTGAAAAGGATAATCAAACTCTGATTGAGGCTGCTGAGGGAATGACCGGCGAGAAAATCGCTCAACTTTCCAAAGATATTAAGATGAATCAACAGCGGGTGGACTCCCTTTTTGATCAGTTAGCGGAATTAACTGAACAACATGATGTACTTGCAGAAGAATTTAATGAGCGCTTGAAAGAGCTGTCTTGAGCTGCTATATTCCCTTGCCATGAAAACACAACTACCAAAGCACCGTATATTGCTTACTAAATCCCAAATTGATGAAGCCATTTTGAAAATGGCAGAGCAAATCACACGAGATTATCAAGGAAAAGACCTCCTGGTGGTGGGTATCTTAAAAGGATCCTTTATTTTCACCGCGGATCTAGTGAGACAGATTGATCTTCCTCTGCAGGTTGAATTTATGGGTGTCTCCAGCTATGAAGGTGAAAAATCTACGGGTAAAATTGTTAAAACCCATGATCTCGCCTGTGAGATAAAAGATCGACATGTGATTGTAGTAGAAGACATCATTGATACCGGTAACACTCTGGATTATTTAATTGAGACCATGCAGGCTCGTTCTCCTGCTAGCCTGAAAGTTTGTAGTCTCCTCACTAAACCGGCTGCTCATAAAAAAAGTTATAATATTGATTATCAAGGATTTGAAATCGAAAACCTTTTCGTTTTAGGCTATGGACTAGATTTAGACGGCCTTTACCGGAATATTCCTCACATTATTGTACTGAATGAATCATGAAACCAGAAATTGCCTTAGAACGATTAAAAAACAACCATCAAAATTATCTTCACCATAAACAACGCGGGGATATCTCTTTCAATATCCACAAATCACTGCGGCAGAGTCAAAAGCCTGCGGCCATAGTGCTGGCTTGCAGTGACTCAAGGGTGATGCCCTGTAAAATATTTGATGCTTCGGTAGGGGAGATTTTTACTATTCAAACTGCTGGAAATGTTGTTGGAAAGGTGGCTTTAGCCAGTATCGAATATGGAATTATCCATTTGGGTATTTCTTTAATTGTGATGATGGGGCACCAAGGTTGTGGAGCTATCAATTGCGCCTTAGCGGGTAAAGAGGCTCATGGGAAAGAGCCCTATTCGATTCAAAACTTGATGAAGCTCCTGTTGAGGCAGCTCTGCAAGAAGATAAAACCAATGATGCTGAGTTTCGTGCTGCCATGGCTGTTAAAAATAACATCTATCATCAAATTGGCCGCATCATAGAACAAAGCAAGGCAGTGCGAGAGGGCTGGAAGGCGGGGGAAATAATGATTACTCCAGCCTATTACCTGCTTGACGGGCAGATTTTGTGGTTGGACAATGCCATGATTAATGCGTAAGTGTTTGTTTATATTTGATATTTGACCTACCGTAAATATAACTCTTTGATTACATAGACGTTTCAATTATAATAATCTATACCGTTTAATATATATTTACCCCCTTTAAGGGGCCAGAAAGATTTTTTTATGGCTAATCCGAATGCTCAAAAAATAGTGGAACTGGATAGCTCCTTTAGTTTTATCATGATTGCTGAAAACTCAAGTTACTTTGATTCTCTGCAAGCGGGTTTAAAAAAACTGGGTTTTAAAAATTTTATACCATTTGACTCCCCTCTAAAAGCCCTAGAATACATGCGTTTTAATAAAGCTAACTTTGTATTCTGTCAATATGAAAGCCGTGAGATGCAAGGCCTCGAAGTGATGGAGGAGATGTTTGGTAATCTGGAAATTGCCAAAATACCCTTTGTTATTATGTCATCTAAAGCCGGGAAAGCGGATCTGGCTTATATGGCGGAACGAGGCGCTGACTGCTTTTTAAAAATACCCGTTGAGCAAAAGCCCTTGGCGGGATTAATTAAGAGGCTTTATAGCAGGTACTCTAATAAAAATAATCCTGAGTTTATTTTTGAGCAAGTGCGGGTGGCGCTCAACAAGAAAAAGCTGAAAGAAGCTTATCTCTATGCTCAGATTCTTTTAAAATCAAAAGACCCCAATGTGAAAGGTCGAGCTCATCTGGAAATCGGCCGTATTTTTCAAAGGCAGAATGCCATTGATGAAGCTATTAAGTCTTTTCAGCAGGCCCTTCGTCACCTGACATTTAAAGTACACCCTCATCAAGAGTTAGGGTCGCTCTATCTCCAATTGGGTTTTATGGATCAGGCGGTATGGCATTTTAATAAAGGGATTGAAATTAGCCCCAAAAACCCCTTTCGCTATCGAGTGGTGGGTGAGATCTATATTGAACATCAGAAGTATGTGGAGTCTTTAGATCTTATTAAAAGAGGTATCCGATTTTTAGATGATGCCAGTTATCTTAATGGTGTCAAAGCAGATGCACTCTTTTTTACTGGAGAATATGAAAAATGCCTTCCTATCTATGAAAGTATTATGAAAGTAAACCCCAATGTTTCGGTGGCCTTTTTAAATAAAGTGGCTATTGCCTTTAAACGACTCAAGAAGTATCCTAAGGCTATTCATCTGTATCGTCGGGCGATGGAGATGTACCCTGATAATGCGGAACTCTGTTTTAATTATGCTCTCAGTTTATTTCATACCGGTAAAAAAGATGCGGCCATCAAAGCTGTGCGACAATCAATTAAAATAAAGCCTGACTTCTTAAAAGCCAAACGCTACTTACACTTAATGAAAGATCAAAAAAGTGAAGTGGATAAAATGGTGGTTGAAACCCTTCAGTCAGCACTTTTTATAGGGAATCAGTTTTATAGAACGATTGGTTATCAAAAAGAGTATTTAAAGCAAATTGAAAAGGTGACCACAGAGACCTCTACGGCCATGGGGCAGATTATGTCTCAATTTTTAGATACTAAAACAGCCGATAAATTTGGAGATTTTTCTGAAGAGGGAAAACTGCAGGAGATTGAAGAATATTTGAAGGAGCGGGATGCTAAACAGTGCGAAGAACTTAATCCCATTTTCAAAGAAATGGCTCATCAGGACTTTGTACATCAAACTATTAACCATCTCTCCATGGTTCTAAAGGCTATAGAAAAGCAGTTAGCTCAAAAAGATCAAATGGCGATGGGACTTTTTAATACAATTTTGGACATTAGTTCAATTCCCACCCTGCCCTCACTTACAGAGCGCTATAATATTTATTTTGAAAACATTAAGCCAGGTAAACCCTATATTTTTTATCTGATAAACCTGGTTAAATATGTCCAACATGTGATTGACTATCTCTTCTCTCAAATTATTCATGCTGCCTACAATATGGAATCCTTGCTCTTTAATATGATACAAAAAAAGATGAATCAATCAGAGCAAATGGCCAAACAATTAGGACAGGTGGTGGATGGAAATGAAGATAATCCTAATAAAGGCCGTCAAGTTTATGCAAAGCTCGAGTCCATTAAGAAATTAAAAGGATATCAAACGGAGGAAATTAAACAGCTGGAACAGGTTGAAAAAGTCCTTCGGCAGAACTTTCATTTACAAACCTATTTAGAACCTATGTTGAATCTATTCCGCTTTATTCATGATCAACTTTTTGACTTACAGAATGAGGTTTTTATAGAAGTAGAAAGACGTTATGGCGCTAAAGGTAGGAATTTTTGGGAAGACCTTTTTCAATACTTTAGGCAAAAAGAGCAGGTAGCTCGTTTCAAAAAATACCTACGATAATTTGACCTTTACTCTTCTTCAGAAATGGGTATGCCAATAAATAGCCCACAATCAGGGCAGCTTTCTTGAATGGCAAAGGTCGCCGAGCAGGCGGGGCAGGTGATTTCTTCTTGGTTGTAATCAATGACAGAGGAATCGGCATCATGATCAATTTGGGTTTCTTGTTTGATTCTTGCCGACCAACTGGCATCAATGTGCTCCATAGCTGTTTCAGCGGCCTCTTCTGGAACTAATAACTCAAAAGTGGGAACACAGGCTCGGCATTGTTCAGCGTTAATAGGTTTATAAGTACTGGGAATTTGTACCCCAGCTAATGAGTCACTGAGCTCCTTGATAATATTAACGGGGCCAGATTGGATCACTACTAACTTTTGCCCTTCTAAATCAGACTCTCTTTCTAATAGTTCCTCTGCGTTGACTAATGCTACATTACACTCGCTACACCTTTGAAAGCCTTCACGGTATTCATCCCTACAAGATGGGCAAATCATATTCATAACCAATTTCCTCCCCTTTAGTTTCGTAAACTCAGGGTCCATTTTAGCCAAAAAAATTATTTTCTTGTAGGAAAAAATAAAAGAAATTATTGAGAGGGGGGAAGTAAAATGGGGGCAGGTAAAGGTTTAAAATGATCAGCTTTAAATTGAAAGCTTTTTGATTGGCCCACTTTCTTTCCTTTGCGATCGAAGGCAATTACACTCCAACTATAGTTCCCCTTCTTTTTTATATAGATATTGACATTCGGACGCTTGGTTTTTTTAATGGTAGGATTATCGTTATTGGGAACTTTGAGAGTCAATTGATAGTTATAGGCAGTTTTTATTTTAGACCAAGAAAAGTAAAGAGATTTGGATTTTCTTTTTGGTAAGGGGTGAGTATATCCTTGCTTTGGATGAAGGAGATATATCTTATTTGATGAGGTTCTTGCCTGAGTACGCTCCTTCTTTGGTGAGTTCTCTTCAGTTTTACTTTCAACAAGTTTAGCTCTCTTTGCATCCTCTTTCAAAAAGAGCGAGTGGACTTTCTTGTAGGTCTTAACTCGGTTTTTGCGATGAGCGGTTATTTTATAATAATATTTTCCCTGTTTCATTTTTTGATTGAATAGAACGTTGGGGCTCTGAGCCACAAGTTCTTCTGATTGCCAAATGATTTTACGGAATCTTTTATCTTTAGCGACGGTGATTTGAGAGGATTCGATATTGGGTGAAAGGACCCACAAAAAGTGAAACTGAGCCTGATATTTGGCCATATAAATGGTTTCATCCGGCTGAGGTCTTAAAATGGTAATGGGAACCTCTTTTACTACTTCCAACCGATAAACAATGCTCTGAGTGTAACTAGATTTATTAGGCAGTTTGGCAATGACTCGCCAATAAAAAGTTCCTGATTGTAGAGGGTAGGCTATTTCACTCTGTTTTAAATTTGTTTCTTGGGCGAGTAATGTTTCAAAGCGAGGGCTCCCGGCCAATTGAAACTCTACATTAGAGGCTTGACCTCTAATTTTCCATCTAAAGATCACAGATTCACCTTCATCGTCTAGGTGCACCTTTTTATTGGGAGCTGGCTGGATAAGAGTGATCTGGATGTCTTTTTTATCAATGTTTCCAGTTTGATTAATAACAACCCTCTGTCCTTTCTTGATGGTTGTAGTGCTAGAAGGTTCCACCGTATTGGCTTCAGGGGAGCTCTCATTGTAAACTGAATTTATTTTAGCCTCTTCATCAAAAGAGTGTAATATAGCTTCTCCTTCTATGAGTTCAACAGTTGCTTCCTTTTGGTAGACATTGGAAACTGAGATGACTGCATTGAGAGAAGTGATTTTACTATTCTTAAAGAGGAGGGTTCTTTGTTTGGGTTTTGTGCTGCGCTGATCAAATAGCATCTTGCCTTCAATCATTTCGATAATGCTCTCTTCTTCCTGGAGACGCAAAATGATCAGAGTATTTTCTTCCATTTGTATTTTGGAATTATCGTAGAGCGCAATTTTAGCTTCTGAATTATTAGCGGTGCGGATAAAATCATTCTGGTAGAGATCGGTTCCTTTGACAATGGGGTGCCATAACATGCTGTTTTCATGCCGACGACGAACGTCATTCTCTTTTTTTATCAGCATGGCAATAGGTTCGTATCCTGAAAGGGTTTCTCCTTTGCGGAATTCCATCCATAATAGACCTGATGCCATTAATGTAATTAAGATGGAGGAACTGAGCAGGATCTTTTGTATCGTTGACATCTTTAGCCTTTTCTATGTAAACGTGCCACTACCAATGTGAGATCATCATCAGGAGCTGCTCCTGCAGCAAACTCTTTGTTTAAATCAATTAAGCTTTGTACCATACGACGTGGGCTTAATGCGATGGTTTTTATAATTCCACGGATAAATTTACCTGTTCCAAAGACCTTTTCCTTTTTGTTCATTCTTTCTACAATTCCGTCAGTATAAAAAACTAAGGTGTCATCTGGGTTGATGAGAATATTGGCATCTGTGTAAACGGAGTTTTGGTCTTCTCCCACTCTCTTTCCTTTGGCTAAATGAAGGGTGGATAAGTTCTGTTTGGATATCTCATCTGGTTTTTCAGCATTCACTTGGTAGATAATGGGTTCATTATGAGAGGCGTTAGAGTAGAGCAACATGCCACTGTCAAAATCAAAAATACCCGCAAACAAGGTGGCATGGAATTTACCCTTGGTGGCTTGGTAGATAGCTTTATTTATGATGTCTACAATTTGAGAGGGGCGCAATGCTTCTTCTTGGGCCAAAGCTCCAAATTCGATGGCTGAACAACAGCTTTTAACAGCTGTCGCTATGAGAGCAGCTGGTGCACCATGTCCCATAGCATCACTGATAATGATGGCTGCCTGGTTGTTGGGGAGTGGAATGGTTCCCCAAAAGTCTCCGCCACATTCGGAAGCTGGTTCATAAAAGCTAGCCACACTCAAGGGGCCAAGAGTGATATCTGTGTCAGGGAACAGGGTGTTTTGAACCAGTTGAGCTGTTTTTAATTCATTTTCCATTCTCGCTTTATCAGCCGTATCTTTAATCAGTTGGTTAATTTGACCTTGCATTTTATTGAAGGCCACTGAAAGGTTCCCTATTTCATCGGTTCGATGAATTTGAAGAGGGGTATTAAAGTTCCCCTTTGCCATCTCCTTGGCTGCATTGGCAAGTAGTAATAGAGGTTTGGTAATCTTAATAGTAAAAAGATAGGTGGCAAACGCAAAGAGACCAACAATGAGTAGTGTAATGAGGAAAGTGCGATAGATTAGACTGTTGGCTGCTTGAAAAGCTCTGGCTTTGGGAATTTGAACTACCAAGGCCAGCTTTCCAAACCAGATTTTCTGATAAGCCCCAAGCCATTCCTGTCCTTCAGAGTCTGAATAACTAATAAATTTATTTGTTAACTGGGATCCTTTGATGGCAATGGAGAGAGGGTTGTTCGTTTGAAGCTGTTCATTAGAATCATTCTGTTTAGTGGAAAAAACCTTCTCCCCTTCTTCGGTGATAACCCACATTTCGTAGGGTTTAGTTAGGTGTTTGAGCTTAAAAAAGTCAGGAGAGATGAAGATGGCGATAACTCCATTGCTCTTCTTCTGGCCTTTCATATCCACAATCCAAGGAGTCGCAAGAAGAAGCTCTGACTTACCGGAAGGTGTGGTAATAAAAGAGCTAAAATGTTTACCAGTAGCAATTTCTTGAAAGGGGATTGTTAAAGAAGATGGGGATTGGTTAGATCTGTTATAGAGAGCATGCCATTGGTCATTTTTCTTGGTGAAAAAAATGAGGCCCTTTACAGGGTGATTCGCTTTTATGACCCGCCCCAAACTTTCTTTTATTTTCTTCCTACTTCTCTGTTTGTATATAAAGGAGCCGAGTTCCTTGAACTGGTTCATAAGGGAATTGACTTTGTCTTGAATTTGATTGCCTGCGGTTTGGCTGATAAGGGTGGTGGAGGTATAGACTTCATTCAAACTATTGTCTCTAAAAAGAATAAAAGCATTGGTTCCCAAAAGAGCCCCGGTTATAAGAAGGGTGAGGGTAGCTAGGAGAATGATCTTTGATTGGATTGTCATTTTTATTTACACTCAATACTTTAAAATATATAGACACATATATAACGTTTTAATCTTTTAAAAACACTTTGTAAAAGAAATAAATGGAAAGTTTAAAATCGGATGTGGTCATAATTGGTGCTGGAGTGGTGGGGCTGTTTGTTGCTCGGGAGCTTGCACAGCGCTATCCCCAAAAAGAAATAATTCTCATAGATAAAGAGACTTACCTTGGAGAACATGCTTCTGGGAGAAATAGCGGTGTTCTACATGCAGGGATCTACTATCCCACCGGTTCATTAAAACATCTGCTTTGCATAGAGGGAAATCGTGAATGGACTCTCTTTGCAGAAAAAAATCTTATTCCAATAAATAAGTGTGGTAAATTTATAGTGGCAAGCAGCTCTTCCCAGCAGGAAGAATTGGACTCGCTCTATAGTCAGGGTATTTCTAATGAAGTTCCGGGTCTTACCTATGCGAGCACGCCACAAATCAAAGAAATTGCTAACTTTACCAATGTTTACTCGGCTCTATTTTCTCCCTCCACAGGCATTATTGATGTCTCTTCTGCATTGGGCTATATACAGTCTGAACTGGAAGAGAAGGGAGTGTTGATTGCGCAAAGATGTAAAGCTTCCTCCTTGGATATAAATAAATCAGGTGGATTTAATTTAGAAACAAGTCATGGAAATATTAAGGCAGATGTATTGATTAATGCTGCCGGTATTGGATCTGTATCTCTTCGTGAAAAGTTAGGCCTAACGGAGTTACAGCCCTACCTTTTGAAGGGAAACTATGTTAAAACAACCCATTCGATTCCCACTCATTCTCTAATCTATCCCATTCCTGGTCCTGACGCTAAAGGACTTGGGGTTCATCTGGTATTTGATATGGATCACAGTGTCCGCTTTGGACCTGATGCTGTTCCAGTTGATAAGATTGATTACTGCCAAGATGAAGCAGTGATTGATAAAATGTGGCCGGCGATTCATGCCCTCTTTTCACATATTCCCTATGATTCTCTGAGTCTAGACTTTGCAGGAATTCGGCCATCCGTTGCTATAAAGGGAGAAAGAGTCATGGATTTTTGGATTAAATCACCCATTGACCATGGTGTAGAGAACTACTTTGAGCTTTGTGGAGTTGATTCTCCTGGACTAACTGCAGCACCTGCTATAGCCAAATTGGTCGCAAAATGGGTTTAGTGGGCTATGACCTCTTCCTTTTTACACTGTGAGCCAAACATATAGTCATCGGTGGCTCTCCAGAATTCATCAAAACATTGTCCTATTATCCAATCGTCGGTGTGACGAGAACAAAGATCATGGTCAAAGCAATCTTTGGTATAGATTCTTGATGTGATCTGGAAAACTTGGGAGCAACCTGTCCCACATCTTCCAAAACACTCAGATTCTTTAGCTCCTACGAGTCTAGATTGCGTTATAACCTCTTCCTCAAGGGTAAAGGACCCTTCTAGCATTTCACCAATTTTATCACAAAGATAGATGCGAGGGGGATTCTCGTTGGAAGATCCAACTCTTCTCAATTGGAGAAGTTCTTCTGTTATATCAAGGTTATGGTTAAATTCAGGGTTATGATAGCTCATAAAAGTTTGCTTTTTGGGATAGAAGTTAATGAGAAAATCAATTGATTTAAGTAGTAGAAGTTCATTGGGCATTTGAGGGTCTAACTTAGCGCTTAACTGTCTGTGCAAGAGTGCTAGACTAAGAATTTCCAGCTCTGATAGGGGGGAGTTGGCCTTCTTTCCTTCACTTATAAAGGATATAATAGGGTAACTTCCCTGTTTGTCTTGGGGCGCAAAGTGGGCCTGATACTCTTTTCCTTCTAAGGAGATTTTTATCAAAAAAGTTTGGTTGTTCAATCGGTTAGAGGAAAATTGGATTTTATTTGGATTGAATTCACCTTGCAGGTAAAACTCTTGACGTTGAATTTTAATAGAAAGGTCCAGTTGCGTACTGTAAAGTGTTGGTAAAAAGAACATCCACGAAATAATAAGCACCAAAGCCCATCTAATCATAGTCTACTCCCATAAAATTTTATTCGAGTTGACGCTAACTTAATTCATTTTTGTCTAATTGGCAAGCTGAAATATCTAGCTTAAAGATTGAGGGTATCCCCTTGAGCCGACTTGTATTTATCCTGATTCAAAGATAAAATAATAGATCAGAGGAAATTTTCGATGGGGAGATTGTATGCCAGGACTAAAAATTGCCAAAACAGTTGAGGGTGAAACCACTTTAATTCATTTTACCGGTAACATCAATGAGGATGCAGACTTTTCCAGTGTTAAAGCTATAAATACTCCGAAAGTCATTCTTGATTTTGAAAAGATTACCGCTATAAACTCTTGTGGGATCCGAGAATGGGTGGAGTATGTGGAAGAACTGGATCACCGAATCGAACTGGTTTATAGAAATTGCCCTCAAGTCATCATAGAGCAAATCAACATGGTGTCTGGTTTTATAAAAGATGGAGCCAAAGTGGAGTCTTTCTATGCCCCCTACTTTTGTCCAAAGTGTGATGAGGAAAAGAAAATTCATCTATCTTCAGTAGAAGTTGAAAATGAAAAAGCACCCACGGTAAATTGTGATGAGTGTGGGTCAGAGCTGGAATTTGATGCCCTAGAAAAACAGTATTTACGATTTCTTAATTAACTATTCGAATTTATAGTTTGGAGCTCATGATTAATATTTTAGTACTGTCTCCTAATAAAGGTTTATTTGATGATTTAGATAAGTTGGTGAAGAATTTACCTTCTAAGTTTTCACTGTCCTATGACTCTCAGATTCCTAGTAAACTTAAAGACATTCAATGGATAGTTTTAGATCTATCCATCGATCAGAGTGAATCTCTTGTAAAAAAACCTCCAGAGGGCTTGAAAGGTTTGATCCCTATTAGCTCTTTAACCCATGAAGAATTCTTTCGACTTTACTTTGAACCAGGATTATTGGACTGCTGTATTGGTGGAAATGGAGTGCATACAGCCAGAGAGGTTATTCAATTAATTTCATGGCATGAAAAATGGTCGGACCCCTCTGATATTTTTTCTTTATTATCCAAGAATCATAAAATTTTTAAGCGGAGAATTACAGATACCTCACATATTAATCCGGTGATTAAAGATGGAATTAGAAATCTTGCACTTCCTGAATATTTTAGCGGGTTCCTGGATAATGTGACTTTGATTTCCAATGAACTCATTACAAATGGTTTATACAATGCTCCTTTTGCCAATGGAAAACCTAAATATGAATCCATGAGTCGTAAGCAGAAAATTGTGATGGAAGAGGGTGAAGATATATTATTTCGACTTGGGAGTGACGAGGATTACACCCTCATTTCGGTGAGAGACAACTTTGGCAGACTAACCCGAGAAACGATCTGTCAAAGGTTGCAGATAGGTTTTGATAAGCAAAATTTTAAAGAGAAAAAATCAGGAGGAGCAGGAGCTGGGATATTTATGACCATTGCCAGTTCAAATATTTTTATGGTCAATGTTCTTCCTAAAAAACAAACAGATGTTATCTGTCTTATTGAACATACCAAAAGGTACGCAGTATACCGCAGGCGCATTCCATCTTTTAATTATTTAGTAAGGACATAGCTATGGGTTTAATGGATCAGAATTTAAAAGTAAAAAAAGCGAGAAGCAGAGCTTTTGAAATGTACACAGATAGTCTTTATGATCCGGTGCTAATAGTGGATACTGGTAGGTCGTTACGTTATTACAATGAAGCTTTTATCAACTTTACTCGTCTTCCTCCCCGCAAATTGAAAAAGGGAATAGAAATAAATGAGATTTTTGAAAGTTCTTTTTTATCAGAACAGAACTTCAACAAATGCTCCTCCAAGAAACAAGTAATTACCAGTAATGAAGTGGAAGTTAACATCAATGGTCAAGTTTTTGATGTTCTGATGCGGTTAGTTCCGATTGTTTCCAGCGGAATTGTTTTGGAGATGTTAGTGGTTATTCATGACGTGAGTGTGGAAAAACGTCTTCATAAAAAATATAAACAACAACTTGCTAATTTAAAAGAATCTCAGGCACAAATGATCCATACCGATCGCTTGGCTTCCTTAGGAAAAATGTCTGCTGAAGTGGCTCATGAGCTTAAAAACCCGGTCACTCAAATCATGGGTTTTGCAGAAATTATGAAAATGAATCTAAAAGATGGTAATTTGGATAAAGAAAAACTATTAGATACCATCAAAGAGATTATGAAAGGCTCTGAAAAATTAGAAGGGCTTATTGATGATATTCAAAACTACTCGCATAAAGAGGATGATAAGAAAGAGGTTTGTGACCTTGCTACCGTTGTTAGGCAGTCAATTAAACTGATGGGAGCTTCCTTTAAGGTGGCCAGTGTAGCCGTTGAGAAAAATATTACCCGTAAGGCATGTAAAATATATGGAAACCCAGCCAAATTAGAGCAGGTTTTTGTGAATCTTTTTTCTAATGCCATTCACGCCATTTCTGAACGTGAAGATAAAAAAGAGAAAGGGAAGCTTTCTATTTTTCTCGATCTGGTGCCTGAACGAGGACTTGCCCTGGCCAAAGTTAAAGACAATGGTGTAGGAATAGATAATGGAGATTTGAATAAAGTGTTTGATCCCTTCTTTACCACCAAATCTGTTGGGGAAGGAACAGGACTAGGACTCTCAATTGTCTCTAGGATTTTAGAGTGGCACCGGGGAGACATTCATATTAATCCAGTAGATGAGGGTGCAGAGATTGAAATTGAAATACCACTTCATCAGCCGGATTGATAATCTTTATGCTAAAAGTCTTACCCTTACTTTTTTTTATTTTCTGGTCTAGCCTGATATTAGGTAAATCCATTACCTTTAATTGGCAACCGGTGAGTGGAGCCGAGTATTATCAGATACAAGTCTCTAGAGATTTATCTTTTGCTAAAGTTATTTTAGATGTAACTTCTGAGCGCACCTCCATCTCATTGAATTTAAAATCAGGGTTATTTTTTTACCGGGTAAGAGCTATTGATAAGGTAAGATTAGAAGGGTATTGGAGTCGAACAGATCGGATTTATGTGGGACCAAATAGTCCTCAATTTGTTCATCCGAATCGCGCCGAGGTGCACTACACTGCTGGTAGCCCTAAAATTCGTTTTGAATGGAAAATAGAAGCCTCCTCTTATGATCCGCCGTCCTCGTTTATCTTAGTTATAAATGGACGTCGAATCAGCACCAGTAAAAATTGGTATGAGATTGCTCGTCCCAGTCAGGGAGTCTATAATGCCAAGGTCAAAGCTATCTCTCGTTCTGGTAAAGAGTCTGAGTTTTCTGCTCCGGTAAAAGTACATGTGGATGGTAAAGGTCTCAGACTTTTGAAGCCCAGTCATAAAGATGTTATGCGCAATGTGAATGTGCAATTTCAGTGGGTGCCAATCCAGCAGGTGAGTGGTTATAATCTTTATATTTATAAAGACTCCTCATTGAAGAAACTATTTAAAAAGCAGTTTGTAAGAGGGTATAAGCACACCTTTGCTTTTGTGCCCAGTGGTAAATACTTTTGGTTCGTGGTAGCGGTAAAAGGGAGCAAAGAGAGTAAACTGCGCAGTCAGGTCAGAATGTTTGAAACTCTATTTTCTGTTTATTTCTAAACCTGAGCACTACTCGTTTAATTTTACTTTAGCCTGACGTAGAATTTCTCTTATTTCTTCTTCTGCCTCTCGATACATATTTCCTGTCAGTTGCATCTCTTCAATAATAGACTCTTTCTGCGCGAAAAAGACTTTAAGGGCTTGACCCATTGGATAATACTTATCGTTGAGCTCGCTTAATTTCAATTCTCTTTCAGCTTGGGTTTGTGCATAAATGGCCTGTTTGGCCAATTTACGTAACTCCGGCATTTGAGGAAAAGATTTATTAACTAAGCTCATCAACCAGTCTAAAAAGTTATCCGAGGTGGCTTCATCTGCCAGGTCTAAGCTTCCTCGCAGAATTTCTCCCCTACCAAATTTATGGTACTCTCCAAACATGTGATTCCAATACTCTTTGACTTCAGGGCGAATATCATTGTCGGTAAAGGGGTCATAATCTTTATCTAACTCTCGCTGTAAAATCATGCCCGGAAACTTTACGGGGAGTAATTCTTCCACCACGCATCGTTTGAAAAAAGCCAGGCGTGAATTTTTGGCACACTCTGTTTCCCTTGGATCAACTCCGGTGAGAAATGCCTGAATAGAGTACCAAATATTGGCTACATAGATACCTATGGCAGAAAGACCAGGAACACTGATCAGGATGACCCTAATCTTCATGGCCACTCCGGGATTATTTATTGACTTAATAAGTTCCCGATCTAAAACGGCAAAGTATTTTGAGTCTTTCCTTGCATTCCAAAGGTTGGCTTGACTTCGGGGAGCATCTTTGACCTCTGCCCAAAATTCATGTTTGGCTAAGAGAATTTTGGCGCTAGGGGAAGGTTCCAATAGGCTCCGGTCAAATCCTTCTGGTAAAATGCGATCCAGTCGATAATCGCCGGTGACACTCTCTTCTGGGGTATTTCTTTCTTTGACTTCTTTTCCTGCAATTTCTAGTTTTCCATCCTCCATTTTGATGTATTCTGCTGCCGCTCGGCCCACCCCTATTTCTTTCAGCCAATTGAACAGTTGAGCTTGATCGGGATCGAGTTTGCCATTGCTCTTTTCAGTGAGGAGTTCAACAAATAGAATTACGAGTCTTTTTTGCAGTACGGCCTGTCCAGAAATGCGGTAGTTGACTTTACCATTATGATTTAAACGATCATAAAAGT
>CAYFLR010000091.1:0-16174 GCA_964343805.1 uncultured bacterium
AGAGTGCTCTACTACTGTTCTTGACCTGGTCCCAAAGCCTCTTATAAAGGTCTAGAGTTTCAATCGTTTGTTTAATCCCGCAACCGCATCGGTGGTAAACACTGCGTTTACCACCGATGGTTATTTTGGGCGCACTTCTCCATTCCCAAAATGACCATTCCATGTCGCTGGGCTATCAATCGCTATCTCTAAAATGATTGTTTTTAGGGTAAGAATGTGCGATATGGCATGTGCAAAGCTGAAATGAGGTTCTCATTGCTCTTCTGGCTGAATCCTTATGAGAACTCTTCCACCATCAAGTTTCTAGATCCCACTGATACCCAGGGCCGGAATGTATGAGAGCCTGCAGGCTCTCACCCGCTAGGCTCGCTCGGGTTTCACCCTCATCTCGTGAAAGCAGCAAAGCTGCTTTTGAACCGGCTCCGAACCCAGTTCTGTCCTGGGCAGAAAAAAAGCCGACTCGAAAGTCGGCTTATTTTATACCCAGGGCCGGAATTGAAATAGCCCTGACCACTTTTTTAACTTTAATAAATTCAAATAGATACCTTGACCATTAAGGATTAGGAGCTTACTTGAGTTTACTTCAATTTACCCTGATTTACCCACCTTTACCAAAGTTTCCACACCAAAAACACACCGCAAAAAGGGCTAGGAGGAAACTAGCACTGGGTAGTACATGTTTAAAAACTGGAATTTAGGTATTTACAATGTAGTAACGTTGTTGTATGATAAGATATGTTATTTGAATGGGACGACCAAAAAGCATTACTTAATTTCAAAAAACACAAGGTTAGATTCACTGAAGCTGTTTCTATTTGGCTTGATGCTAATGCTTTAGAAATATGTGATGAAAACCACTCTCAATCTGAAGATAGATGGATAAGGCTTGGGATATCTAGACAATCTAAAATTCTAGTCGTCGTCTACGTGGAGAAACTTGAAAACATGCGAATTAGAATCATTTCAGCTCGAAAAGCTACAAAAAACGAAAAAGATGAGTATTTTTCTAGGATCAAATTATGAGAAAAGACTATGACTTCTCCAAAGCCAAAAAAGGCAAGAAGGTTAAAGAAGTTAAAATTTCAAAAACATTTCGCCTAGATCCAGATGTTCTAGAATGGCTAGAAATTCAAGGTGAGAAAGAAGGAATGGGCTACCAGACTTTTCTTAATTGGTTTTTACGCAAAGCCATGTTATCGGAAATATCTGTAGAAGAAAGAGTGGAAAAACTAGAAGAAATTATCACTAAAAAATTAGCCTAGATAACCTTAATATCCTGTAGTGGCGAAAAATATATTACCCCTGCTAACGTTAGAACATACCATAATTAAATTTCCTTTGGTAGTCTTACAAATTGAGCCGAATTTGCTATAAACGGCCAATGATTTTTGAATGGATTTATCTAATTTTTCGACTATTTCTTAGATCTTTGTTTTGGCGGCCATCGTTAGAAACGGTTGAGGTTGAAAATGCCCTACTGCTAAAAGAGATACAGTTGCTGCGAAGAAAGGTGAAGCGACCAAAATTACTTACTCTTGACCGTTTTTTCTATATTTTTCTTTACCAAAACTATAAAAATGCTCTCAATAAAGCGACTCTGATTAAGCCAGCAACTGTTTTGGCTTGGCATAAAAAACTCGTGGCTCGTAAGTGGGATTACTCTAAGAAAAAGGTTGGACGACCACCCATTTCTGATGCAGTCAAAAAGCTCGTTGTAGAAATGAAACAAGCCAACAAACGATGGGGATGCCAAAGAATCAAGGGCGAGCTACATAAATTGGGGATTCATATCTGCAAAAGGTCAGTCAGCAATATTTTAAAGTCCTATGGTTTTGATCCCTCCAAAAGAAAGACCTCCTACTCCTGGTTTGAATTTCTTCATAGCCAGGGTAGTCGGTTTTGGGCCATGGATTTTTTTACCGTTGAGACACTTACATTGCAAAGGCTTTTTGTATTTTTCATAATTGATGTTCAGTCACGAGAAGTCGTTTTGTGGAATGTGGTTGACGGCCCTCCAAACGAGCACTGGTTACGCAATTATTTGAATTCAGAATTGGCTTTTCAAGATGACCTTCCGGATGTATTGATTAGTGATCGCGATCATGTCTATGGTAAGTGGTTACAACCGTTCCTTGCGGATCGCGGGATAAAACTAGTAAAAACCCCTCCAAACACGCCTGTTTGCAATGCTTTTGCAGAAAGGTACGTAAGGACTGTTCGGCAGGATTGTTTGGATTGGATGCTAATATATAATGAGGAAGACCTGAAGCGTGTATTAAAGCAATGGACGAGTTATTATAATGAGCGGCGAAGCCATTCTTCATTGGACTTTAATGCGCCTTGTCTGCAGTTTAATTTTAAAAATGAATTTTTTCACCTGGGTCAAGTCAAAAAAACAAGATATTTAAATGGTTTGATTACTGATTTTGCTTTAGCTTCTTAATTTGTAGCCATTACACCTTATGAGAACTCTTCCACCACCAAGTTTCTAGATCCTTTAATTGGGGAAGAGCCTAATTCCGTATTTTTTCTACCAATGGTCATTTTGAAAACTCGCTCCAAACAAAAAAAGACCAGCTAAGTTGCTGGTCTTTTTAATAAAAAATTGATACCCAGGGCCGGAATTGAACCGGCACGCCCCAAAGGGCGAAGGATTTTAAGTCCTTTGCGTCTACCAATTTCGCCACCTGGGCTCGAAATTTCATGCAAAAAAAAAATACCCGTGAAGGGTATTGGGTGTGCTTTGGAGCGAAAGACGGGGATCAAACCCGCAACCCCAGCCTTGGCAAGGCTGTACTCTATCAATTGAGCTACTTTCGCTCTGTAAAAGCAGGAATGAAATTAGTCTTAAAATGTGATTTTGTCAAGTAATTAATCGGAAAAAAGTGGTAAAAAATAATTTTTTTAAATGAAAGATAAAAACCACACGATATCATCTTGTTAAATCAAATAGGAAAGGCTTGGAAAAGGTACTTCAATACGCAAACAGAGAGACTGTTCCCCGCCAGTTTCCAACGAGCTCTTAAACTAAGTTGAGCTGGAAAGCGAAAGTTCAAAGGAAAGCCTAATAAGCCCACTACTTCTTCTGGAGTAAAATAGCGAGCTCCGGATTTGGTTTTAATAAATGATCCGGCACCCATCAGAGCTTTACCATAAGAGGAAGCAAAACAGGTGCTCACCACATCTATTGGAGAAGCAGGGTCAATTATCCGAATCGCATCATAGTACTTTTTAAAAAAATCAGCGGGCAAATCATAATCTTCGTTCACAACCTTCTGAAGGTATTCCTTTAAAGGCTTTTTGTAATTAGGAAGTGCAGGAAACTTTTTAAATGGATTTTTACTTGCCAATAGATAAAAACGAGGTCTCAAATTGGGAATACCTAAATGACTTGAGCAGATCGTCCGCTCCAAAGTGTGATAGCCGAGATCTTTTAATAGAGTGCAAAACTTTTCATATGCCAGATTCTCTCTAAAACCCTGAACATTTTCAAACCCCAAAAAGGAAGGCTGCAACTCTGTAAGTAGGGTTAAAAGATGTTTAAAACTTTTTGCCCTGGGATCTTCTAAACCCAGCTGTTTTCCCTTAACGGTGAAGGGTTGGCAAGGAGGTGACATCCACCAAAAATCAGCCTGTAAATCTGATAATTCGTGGGCTTTTATATCCTCTAGATTTCTATTGTAAACAGGGTGTTTGTAATTCTGCTGACAAGTAGTAACGGCATGAGGATTTTGATCAAAAGCGGCGGCAATTTCTACTTCATGTTCTAATACTGAGGCAGCAAATCCCCCAATGCCGCAATAAAATTCCAGGGCACGCAAAACTACCTCAATACAGTGGCGATTAATCCCATTGAGCTACAGTGAAATAACGATGAAAATACTGAGCAGCCGAAAAAACTGAAAATAAAACCGAGATCCAGATAAAAACATTTCCCGCAATGCGGCAGTTGAGACCTAAATAGGTTCCCCATAACATCAAACCGGTGATTCCAACCAATTGTACTGCGGTTTTCCACTTGCCCATCATCCCTACCGGAATTTCAATGCGATCTTCTAGAGAAACACTTCGCAGGCCGGAGATAGCAAAATCCCTGGTCAAGAGTATGACAACAGCCCAAGGATGAATTCTGTCCACATAGAGCAGCATAATGAGCCCCGAACTTACATACATCTTGTCAGCAATAGGATCGAGCAGTTTTCCCAATTTGGAAACGGCATCATATTTTCGCGCAATATAACCATCTAAACCATCGGTAATAGCACCGATAGCAAAGAAGCCAGCACAAAGCAGATCGCTCCATACCTGCTTATAAGGCAGAAAAATCATTATTATGGGGATGATCCCCACTCTGAGAAGAGTAATAATGTTGGGAACTTTTTTTATCCAGTCAGATTTGCTCTTTTCATTTGGTTGAATCATTTCTTTGACGTACCACCTCATACATTAAAATCGCCGCACTGCAAGATAGATTTAAAGAATCCATCTCACCAAGCATAGGGATTCTAATGGAAATTCCGCCATTGTCAATCCAAATTGGGGATAAACCAGACTTTTCTGAGCCAAACACCAGAGCCACACCCTGCTTAAAATTCACGTCTAAATAATTCTTGGAGGTTTGGAGTCTTGAATTGACGATTGAGATCTTCTCTTTCGTCAAATAGTTAATGGCTTCCTTCGAGGAGAGAGTAAAAAATGGAACTGAAAAAAAGGCTCCTACGCTGGATCTAATTACATTCGGATTCCAAGGATCCACATCGGAATCACAAATTAAAATCCCATCCACTCCCGCTGCATCGGCCGTTCTAAAAAGGGCACCTAAGTTACCCGGTTTTTCAATTCCCTCCACCACCACCAAAAAAGGGGCAGATCCTTTGGTTTTTAAACGACTAAGTGGAATCTCTTCTTTTTTTGCCAGCGCAATAAAAGAGGCACCAGTTCCCCGATAGCTTATTTTATCCCAGAGATAGGCATTCACCTCCACCGGATCTTTTGTCAAATGAGTGCGGAGCTGGCCTAATAAATCCTTACTATTTTTATCTTTGATTCTTTCCGGACAAACAATAAGCTCTTCGAGTTGAATCTCTTTTTTACATGCCAGTTCAACTTCTTTATCCCCTTCTATATAATATAGCTGCTGGCTATCACGTAATTTTTTATTGGATTTGAGTTTAATTAAGTTTTTGATAAAACTATTTTGAGAACTGGTAATCATAGGTTTTGCAAAAAATTGGCTACAAGAAGGTTCTCTGAATGATTTTACGTCCCTCTTTGACCGTAGATTTGGTAATCAAAATTTCACCGAGTTTTTGAAAAGAACCCGACTCTGGGTCAAAAATTTGGAGAATTTGATCCTCTCTTTCTAGTTTTAAGAAAGAGGCAACCATTTTAATCATCACATTGAAATTGGAAATATGATGCTGCATTCGATCTTGAAATTGGAGCGTGTCTAGAATAGGGGAAATCTTAGCCGCAAAGAGATCATTTTGATTGGTCACATCAGCTAAGTTAGAAACCATCCCTTGCAAAAACTCTGAAGTCAACTTTTTTGACTGGGATTTGGAAACTAAAGAATTCCGCACCATCGTCATACTACGTAAAGAATCAGAAGAAAAATTTGAGAGACGCTCGGCTTCGGAAAGCACATGGTTGAGCCGCCCCCCTATTCTCATCACCACATCTTCCACCTGCTTCACGCAAATATCCAACATTTGACTTAAAAAAGAAAAGAATCGATCCAAAAGATCGATACGAGTCATAGTGCAGGATGCAGGTAGTTTAAAGGGTTTACCAGGAAGGACGGGGTAACACTTAGAAAAAACTTCCCGTTCTAATTTTGTGGCAAATTGCTCATTCATCTTCTTCATGAGATCGCCAATGTCTAACTTGAGTGAAAAATCCTTATTATTTATGGTTTGAGTTACAGCAATAGTGTCTTGTAAAATCACCCCTAAATGATCGAGGATCTGTCTCACTAAATCGTGGCATTGGAATTCGGCCACTAGACTTCCCACATTGTCTTTCATAGACTCATCAGTTACATGGAGCATCTCTAAATGCTTTTGGTAACCTGACATGGCCAGCCTGCGATTTTTCTCTTCAGCGCCCTCTTTAACATCAATTTCTTTCCCCGCCGCCATTTGCGCCTGAGCCTGCTCGAAAATATCATCCACCTCTTCATTCACTTTGTTGGCCACCTGGCTACTATCTGAGTTCACCTTGTAGAGCCCCTCAAATGATTGAAGAATATTCATCTCTTCTTCCGATAAGATATCTCCAGCAGAGGCAAGAATGGTATTAACCGATCGATCCAGAGAATTTCTGATAATATCGAATACCTCTTTTTGAAAGGCAGCAAATTGATAAAGCAACATGGGTTGACTGTCTCTAAATTTCGCTAACACTTCACCTTTTGCACTCATACACTCTCCTGTGTTGATACCTTCACTCTAATCACCGTTTCATGAGCTTTTACTCTTAGCCTTTTTCCGGGCTGGTTTACTCATCACTTGATCGAGATGAGTTTTCGCTTTTTCATATTCAGGGTTAATTCTCAAACACTCTTGTAAGTATCTTACAATATCCTCTCTGTGATCCCCACCAATTCGCATATAGGCTAAAGCGATATTAAAGTAAATTCGATAACCCTCTTTATAATCGGGAAAGAATTCCACCGCTTTTTTATATTCTTCAATGGCCTCTTCTAGTTTATCTTCTTTAGCTAGCAGGACCCCTTTGTTATTATAAAAACGGATCATCTCAATAGGCTCAGCCACTTCACTACAAAAATTGGCCGCTTGATCTTCGTAACCTTTATCTTTCAATTCCTGAATCATACCAAATTTAATATCTGGATCTTCTGGAGTCACTCCCATGATCTCTTTGTATTTATCTATGGTTTTTTCTGGGTGATTTAAATGAAGATACATAGCAGCCATATCATTGATCCGCTGCAAGTTTTGAGGAGCCTTGGCATCTGCTTTTTCAAAATACTTTTGAGCCTCTTTGAAGTTCCCCAATTTCATATTAACACGACCCAAATCATTTATAGTGGCCAAATTATCAGGGTCTTTGGTTTCACGCTGCTTATGAATTTGAAGGCTTTCCTGATACTGCTCCATTTTCTCCAGCACATTGGCCATAGCTCGAGGCCCCTCTTTTCCATAGGAGCTGAGGTTCTGCTTTAAAGTAGCCAAAGCTTTATCGAATTTGTTTTGGTTGATAAAAGAATCAATGATTTGATTGGTCTCTCGCATAGATTGTTGATTCATTCTATCCTGCTGTCTTTTTTGCAGTAATGTCAAAAGCTTAGGACCACTCACCGGTTTATTTAACACCCCCACATCGCCAAACTCTTGCATGAGACTCTGGCTCTCAGCAGGAAAGCTTTTTCCCACCATCAATATAGGCATAAAACCCCTTTGGAGCTCTTGATCAAGGGCTTGTAGCTTTTGCAGCATGACGAGACCAGAGTACTCTTCCAGGTCAAAGGAGACCATCACGCAATCTATGATTTGGTTTTTAAATAGATAAAATGCGGATGCCGCCTGATTCGTGGTCACACAATTCACTGAAATTTTAATGAGTTGATTTTCAATAAATTTGGTGACAGTGACATCGTTATCAATAACCAGAATTTTTCTAGGATATAAATTGGTATTCATTAACTCTACCCAGGGTAAAAGTTCTATTTGTATATTAAAAAGAGCATCTCACATGGAGATCAATACCTAATTTTATCCTATTTAGTTATAATTATCTAATAAAAATCCCATGGTTAATTAAGTTTCTGACTGAGGATGATCTATTTTTAGGGAATAGCTTACAAAAAAAGGGGGGCGGCTTGCCCCCCTGCAATATTTGAACTTTGATTGAACTCTCGATTTTATAATGTTAGGCAGCTGCTACTGCCTCCTCTTGACTACAAATATCGGAAATTTCACCGAATAACATTTCTGGATAACCATCCTCACACTCGTCCAAAGAGCTTGGATAGCTATGCACACTCAAGCTGCATAGACGATAGATTTTACTTAGCATACGGGAAACCACTCTGCGTATACAATCATAGAGTTCATATGATTTACCGGAAATGGTTAACTCTTTGCCAAAAAGATTAAATTTTAAGGTACATTTAAATTTGGTTATTTCTCTTGTGATCTCCACTGAAAGAAGGTGAACTTTAAATTTTGCATAGATCTCCTGGTATAAAAATGTGAACAGTTTAGCAGCAACATTTTGACAACTTTCTTCCTGGTTATGCATCTTGCCTCCTATTTTTCCCAAATCCTCTATCCTCTAGAAGATTCAAGACAATTCTTTCAATATCAGTAAGATAACCCTGTCTTCACACCTCCTTTTTAGTTTGATGGTTAGTAGCTATCCTTATTATCGAATTTTTAGAAAAAATGTTTATAACTATTTTTTTTTCTAAACTCTCCTCTATTTGTTCCGATGGTTTCAAAGGAACATGGAAAAGTTTTAATAAAGGATTATAAAATGAGCAAGGGAATTGAAAACATTAAGAATCCAGCCATCATTTCTAATGGGCTTCTCCTGGGAATGTGCATTATTTTACTGGCCCTCCCCTTTATTGCCTGGGAGTATTTTTCCACCTCTGAGATGATTAATCGAAATCAACAGAATTTGGCATCAGCTAAGCTTCTGATTCAATCAGAATTGCTTAAAGAAGATGGGGCTCCTTTAAATGCCAAGACCCTTTCTCAAACCATCAAAACCAAGTTTGAACAGATAGCCATTCCAACTCCAGCTCATTTCAAACTGACCTTAGAGCTTAAAAACGCTTTGGCCGGTTCCATAGACATGCCTTCAGGTAATCCTTATCAGTCCCTCAAACTCATGTATGAGCATATAAATAATCTCGAAAGCCGAATGCAAAAAGAGTACACCTCTTATATTAATAGCAGCAAATCAAGCACCACCATTCTCCTTCTCACTCTTATTGTGTTAACTGGTTTGTATATTACTGCCCGCAATAAAGCCAGCAAACATTTAGAAGAACAAGATATTGAAACTATAGCCGAAATGCTAAAAAAGAACCCCGGTGCTCAGAAACATCTCCAGCGTATCTTTGGCGATACCTTTATTCCTATAGTAGAGAGCCAAAAAGTTGAAACACCTCTGATGCCTGAAACCAATACCACCACCTTGCCACCGCTCCCTGAAATTGAAAAAACACCTCCCCAGGCTCCTCCAGCTATGTCAAGGATCAGTACAATTATCGATCAAACTGAGGTAAATCGGCAAAATATGATCTCTCATATTGCTGAAGAGCGCAAAGATCAAGAGCAAGTAATCGAAATGATGCAGAATATTTTCTTTACGGCGAAAAAATACACCACCATTTCCGAACAAATCAAATATTTACAAAATAAAGTGCATGATTATTTTGCACTCATAAACAACAATCAGATTTCTAGCTCCTCAAAAATTGGGCAGCTGCGAAATGATTATCGAACCCTGGCTCTCAACATCCAATTCTCAAAAGAAAACAATAAAGAATTCACTCACCTCCTCTTTTCTAATGAGCAGGTCCTCACCGAAGCTCAAGAGGGATTTCAAAAAGCAGTGGATGAGATCAAAGACTTTCTCAATTTCACTCAAAATAATGATGACACCTATGCTGAGGTGGCAGAATTTGTAGATGCAGATCTAGACAACTTTAATAATCTATCTGATCAGCTAAATACCACAGTTGCCAATCATGATACCCTGCAATCTCAAATCAAATCCTCTCATGAGGTTTTAAAAGACCTAGCTATTCTGATCCAAAAGATTTTAAAAGTATTTGATACCATTGAGGATGTTGCAAACCAAACAAGTATCATCGCTCTTAATGCTGCTATCGAGGCGGCAAGAGCTGGTGAAAAAGGTGCTGGTTTTGCGGTTGTTGCTGAACAAATTCGTGAATTGGCGGAGAGATCTCTTAATTCCACACACAGTGTATTAACTCTAATCCATGAACTCGACAACAATCACTTTAGCGCTATGAAATCTATTAAGAATGCCGGTATCGAGCTGAAACATGCTATTGGAAAATCCGAAGACATGAAAAAGTCTTTACTGAACTCTTCCAAAGTTCTCCAGAGGATTCAGCGTTTCGTTTCCAATTTAAGATACAAAAACAATTCCAGGTCTAAGAATTTAGAGGAAGTGGTACACAACTACTCCAACAAGCTCGGAACTATGCAAGAGCTACTCAAATCAAATAATGCCATGCTACAAATTGCCAATGACGTAACTAAGGACCTCACTGGATGTGAATCTTCTGGTATAGCACTTAAGAGTGAATTAGAGCAACTTGCCTACACCAATCATGAGTCCACTGAGCAAATCGCAGTAATCAACACTTTCCTAAGTAACCAACAGGGATATTATCAAAACCAACACCAGCACATTAAACAGTTAGTGGAGGAATTTGAAACAGTATTTACCAGGGCCTTCTCGGCTTCCAACCATAAGCATCAGCATAAACAAGTTGTGTTTGACGTGATTCAAGAGCTCAACTCTCTAAAGACCTATCTTGGTAAAGAGGGAGAAAGCATAATTGCGCACGGCGGTGATGAAGGGGAAGTAGAAGAACAAGCGGCCATATAAAATAGGAATTTTATGGCATTAAGAATTCGCTCAGATTCAACAACTGATGGCGTAAAGAGCAATCTTGAGAAAGCCAGACGTAAGTATAGTGATTCACTCCAAAAGCTATCTAGTGGTGTAATTTTTACCAAGCAAAATCCCCGAGCAGCTGAAAGAGCAATTTCTGAACGGATGGGACAATCCGTTGCCTCTCTGCAGATGGGAAAGAACAATGCCTCTATGGCTATCTCCTTAGTTCAAACAGGTGAAAGTGGTCTAAATGAAATCTCCAATATCCTAATCCGAATGAAAGAACTGTCTATGCAGGCCATGAATAATACGGTATCTGATAAAGAGAGATCCTTTTTCCTCACAGAATATGAATCCCTCCGAAATGAAATAGATCGAATTGCTAATAATACAGAATTTAATGGGATCAAAATCATCAAAGGTGGGGGAGACGATTTTAAGCAGGAAAATCTTTCCTTCTTTGTTGGGGCTCTCAACGAATACACCAGGCGAGTGGAAGATAATCCAAATGTAGTTCAATTAGAGGGTATAGATAAAATAAAGGCCACCACTGAAAACCTGATGATCCGTTCTTCAAAGCATCTACTGCAAGATGAAGAGGGAATCCCCATAGAAGACCTCTTAGAACTCATAGAACCTGAAGAAAATGATTACGCCACAGTCTTTGATGAGGCTCTGCACAAGATATCCAGCTACCGTGCCACCTTCGGTGGTATGAGCGCCCGCCTAGAAAGGGTGGTTGATTTTATTGATGTTCATGAAGAGAACATCAGAGCGGCAAAATCCAATATTGACGATGTAGATGTAGCCAAAGAGGTGGCTAATATGGCCAAAGCTAGTATCCTGGTGAATACTTCCTCAAGCCTTCTCTCTCAAGTCAATATGGAGAGAACCACAGCTCTTCGACTCATTCAGAATCTTTAGTTTTTCCTTGTGCGCGGAAAATTGGTGCTAAAAAATACTACATATAGAGAAACGATAGAAAGTCGAGCATAAAGGGACAGAAAACTTGGACCAACGGGCCAGTCAAGTTTAGAGCGGAATGCAGGATTATCACCACCCAGAGAGACCCAGATCTTTCATAAACATGAGCATTAAACCATCCTAATAAGAAGGGGCCCAAAGGAAGACCAAAGTTTAGGCTCACAATATTCCCAAATAGATCCTCTAAGGGCATAGTGACATGAGCTAATGAAAATATAATGGCACTTAAATAACCCCCTAAGAAAGGCCCCATTTTTCTTCGCATGGAGCTGTAAACAAACCCACGAAAGAATATCTCTTCAGCAATGGGTGCTAGTATTAGAAACTGAAGAAGGACTAAAAAGGCTTGATTAGGGTCCTCTGCAAATTTCTCAACCGTGAATCGATATTCATTAGAGGTTATTCCCAGAAAATAATGGATTAAAAGAAATATGGAAAGAGCAACCAATAATAGAAAGAGGTTGGGAATAATAAATGAAAGAATGGAAGAACTTGCAAACCGTTTCCAATTGCTAATTTTAAAACCCAGGCCAGATATGCGCTCTCTATAGTAAAAGAGGTAGACTCCATTGAGCACTAAAAGGAGCAAGGAATAACCTATGATTTTAAAGGTAGGATGGTAGGTAATTAATTTTGGAATGAGACTTCCAGCTATAACAAAGTAAATAAGCAAGGCCCAAATCCAAATGGCTGGACCAGTTACAGGGACAAATTTTTGTTGGAAGGTCAAACGGGTCAGCAGGTGATCAATCCAGGTGAAAAAACGTTCAAGGGTAGGAAACATACGTACAACAACCTCATTAACCCGGTTCCCCCGGGATAGAATCAAACTGATTCATCAGCATATCCTTCATCTGACACCATGTCATCAAGTAATTCTAAATTGTTAACCAGCTCGCCATTTATATCATAACCATACTGGATAGAGAGAATACCCAGATTTCTTAATTTATCGTCTAAGAGATCCTCAATGGAAAGATCTGCCAGACTTCCCTGCATGGAGTAATATTCACAGGACCACCCAGGGTATTTATAGTTAGCATCAATTTCTTTAGCCAAACGCTCTTGCATCTTGGTTTTTAATTCAATGACAGCCTCTTGATGAAGAGGTTTTAGAGCATGTATTTGTAGACAATCTTGATACATTCCATCTTCGCTATAAGTCCTAATATTTTTCACTGAAACCCATTTGCAGAGATCTAACTCTTCTTTACCCATGCCATTTTGTTTATCTGAAGCCACGCTATAATGGTACACTTTCCTTTGATTTGACATACTAAGTCCCCCAAAAAGGATTATAATATTAAATATTTGACTTAAAAATTGACCGACTAAGGTTTAGAAATTAGCAATAGCTTGATGTTCTTCTGGAAAAAGGACAAAGGGGTAATCATTAAACATGTTTTGCACTTCGGCCACCGCTTCGGAGATGGATTCAGCTAATTTGCTGCTCACCACCTGTTTTCTTTGACCCACAATGAGAGTTCTAAGAAAGGTGGGTAGATAATTGGCATCTAAGGCCATCTCTTTTTTTAATTCACTTTGATAGCTAGGCACATAAACTAATTTAAGTGCTCTCTTTAAAATAGGCGAAGACTTCAACTCCGGTAGAAGGTGAAAGTAATTTACTCGAAGTGCTCTGCACACATCGTTCAATAATACATAAACGGCATCTGAATCTTCCATTTTTACTATTTTGAGTACGTTTCCGTAAAATTCGATTTCTTTAATAAATTGTACCATTTTATCTCTCCTCTATTTGAATCCCTCAGGCTTTTTATTCCCCTCTAACCACCTCCACAATAGCAATACAGACACTGGCCGTCTAGCCAATTCACCCCCAAATCAGGAGTTAGTCCTAACAAAGTGTTAAGATCGTGTTAAGACCTTCTGTAAAAACATGGTGGAACAATTGCTATTGTTTGATAACCAAGGACTGCCCGGTGGGTAGAACCAAGAGGGATTGGTCTTTATCACGAAAATACTCTAAAACAGCTTGTTTCGCTCCAGGACAGGATAAAAAGCCATAATCATCAAAAAGCATGACTCCCCCCTTCACTAAGCGGGGAAAAAAGAAAGATATGGATTCCAAAGTGGACTGATAGAGATCACAATCCACATGAACAAAGCAAAATTGATCTGGAATATTAGAATCTTGCACCAATGTTTGTTTGAATGCTCCAGCATAATATCGAATATTTTGGTAAGAACAAAGGTAACTTTTCACCTGCTCAAAACTAGTGTCTCCCAACTCTCCCTTCTGATAGTGATCCCATTCTCCCCCTTCCAGTGGAAAACCAGAAAAGGTGTCAAAAAGGTGAAGTTGCCGCTCAGAACAAAGCTCGAAAGTCTCAGCCAGGAATTTCGCAGTTCCCCCCCGATAGACTCCTAATTCTGCCACATGCCCCCTTAACTTCTGACATCTTTTGGCAAATTGATAAATCTGATAGAGCTTGCCATTGTTCATCACCAGATGTTCTTTGCTCGCTACCCGGTTCAGTAAGGAATTAAAATCGGAATCATCCCACCAAATATCCAACCTACGGATACCAGTAAAAAAAAAGGTAAACTCAAGCCAAAGGTTAGAAAGAGCCACTTTAAGCATTAGAAACCAGGAGTGATTAGGATTTCCAATTGCCGATCTTTTAAAGTAATTCCACCATGAGGGTATTTTCATTGTCATTTTCCCGAATATTGCATGAGAAACCTATCACTTCATTGAATCTATTGTCTATTCATAATTCACCTCCATTTTTCCGCGCACAGAAAAAAGTTGACGAAATTAGTACAAATCTAAAAAAGTTGTAGCAAATTTCTACAGTTGTGCTATAGGAAGGTTCGGGATAAAACCCATGTTCCAAAAGTTTCATTCAAATCTTTTATATATTTTCAAGGAGTGATCATGGTTGAATATCGTCCGAGCCCTCTTAACAAAGTCCCCTGGGAAGAATTTCAAGCTCCCTACGATAAAAAATGTAATTTCTTAACAACCAATAATAATCCCAATCACGTAATTTTCAGTCAGCAGTTTAACCGTCCTTTAATGGAAGAAATGTGTAACTTGGCCACTACCATTCGCCTGATAGCCAAAGATCAATCAGGCTTTCATTTCTTATCCAATCTTCTCTCTCATAAGAGAGCCATGCTCTATTTTGTACAGCCTTCTTCGAGAACCTTCCTCTCTTTTCATTCGGCTTGTCAAACTCTCGGTTTAAGAATTGCTGAAACTCGTGATATGGCTACCTCCTCTGAGATCAAAGGGGAATCTCAAGTGGACACCGTTCGGACCTTAGCCAGTTATTTTGATATGATCATCATGCGTCATCCTTCCGAAGGTTTTGCAGAAAAAATTGCCTGGGCACTAGATAATTCAGATCGCCCAGTTCCCGTGATTAATGGAGGAAGTGGACGAGATCAACACCCCACTCAAGCATTACTAGATATTTATACCCTTCAACGATCCTTTGAAAATAAAGGGGGAATTGATGGTAAGAAGATTGCCATCGTAGGTGACCTGGCACGAGGTCGAACCGCCCGCTCTCTGGCTCGGCTCTTAACCCAGTTTCAAGACGTGGAACTCTATTTTGTATCCCCTCCCAGCCTTCCCATGGGAGAAGATGTGCTAGGAGAACTGGATCAGGCTGGCTTAAAATATTTTGAAACCGATCAATTTAGAGAAGTTCTTCCCATGGTTGATGCGGTCTACATGATGCGAATCCAAGATGAGTATGAAATTGGAGTGGACAATTCGACTATCAACTATGAAAACTTTCACATAACTGATGAATCCCTTGAGCTCTTAAAGAAAGATGCCATTATTATGCATCCCCTTCCAAGGCGAGCTGAAATCGCTGTTAGTGTTGACCGTGACCCAAGAGCCATGTACTGGCGCCAAGTAAGAAATGGTATGTGGGTAAGAACAGCACTCATAGCCAAAATTTTTGGTGTAGATGGTCTCATTCGGGATTATGTCGATCGTCAAACTTAATCAACACTGAGGATCTGCGTTTTAGGACGCCAACTATTTACAAAACGATTTCTTCATGTTACCTTCCTGGACATGAAGAAAAATAATCTGGTGGTCCTAGCAATTGGGGGCAACTCCCTCATAGAAGACCCTAAAAACTGCAGTGTCGAAGCTCAATACTCAACCAGTGCCAAAACCGCAAAACAAATTGCTCTTTTAGTTCAAAAAGGCTACCGGGTGGTGGTCACCCATGGAAATGGTCCTCAAGCAGGCTTTATTCTCAGAAGAAGCGAACTGGCAAGCCATGAACTCCATACCGTCCCCTTAGACTCGGTGGTGGCCGATACCCAAGGAGCCATTGGCTATCATCTCCAGATGGCCCTCCGCAATGAATTCCGTCAGTTAAAAATCAATCAACCGGTGGTTTCTATTGTGACCCAAACTTTGGTGGATGCCAATGATCCTTCACTTAAATCCCCTTCTAAACCGATCGGTTCTTTCTTTGATAAAGAGAAGGCTTTAGAGTTTGAGAAAGATTACGGTTGGAAGACAGTAGAAGATGCAGGGAGAGGCTATCGAAGAGTGGTTCCCTCACCG
>CAYFLR010000091.1:16184-16649 GCA_964343805.1 uncultured bacterium
CTATTGAAATTTTAGAGTCCGACTTAATCGAAGAGATGCTTAATCAAAACAAAGTAGTCATTGCGGTGGGAGGAGGAGGAATTCCTACGGTCAAAAATGAAGAGGGAGATCTCACTGGAATGGAAGCGATCATAGACAAAGATCAGGCCTCCAGCCTCCTAGCAGACACTATTGGTGCAGATATTCTACTCATTTCCACAGCCGTTCCCGAAGTCTATATCAATTTTGGCAAAGAGAACCAAAAGTCACTTAAAGAGATCAGCCTCACTGAGGCACAAAATTATATTAAAGAGGGGCACTTTGCCGCTGGCAGTATGCTCCCCAAAATAGAAGCATGTATTGCTTTTGCAAATAAAGAAAAGAGAAAGGCCATTATAACCAACCCCGAAAACCTCCTACCAGCGCTAGAAAACCAGGTAGGAACCCATATCACCATGGGTTAAACAATCAAGGAGATGATTATGA
>CAYFLR010000092.1:0-8911 GCA_964343805.1 uncultured bacterium
CAGGCCGCATTAGGGGGCAAAGTCGGCCCCAAACCCCTTTGATGATTTATCAACGAACTCTCAGGCCGCATTAGGGGGCAAAGTCGGCCCCAAACCCCTTTGATAATTTATCAACGAACTCTCAGGCCGCATTATGGGGTAAAATCGGCCCCAAAATCCGTTAATGATTTATGAACGAACTCTCAGGCCACTGCCTTGCCTCTCCTCTGTGAATGAGTCGAAGGTGATTGGAAAGAAAACCTCTAATCGGTAAAAAAAGCTTGCAAGAAGCTTAAAATAAAGCTATTAGTGTCTATGTTTTGTAAAAATCCAATAAAAATTACAATAAAACAAAAATGGAGATGACTATGAGATGGGGTAACAACGCTAAACAATTACTAATTTCAACTTTCCTGCTATTCTTTGGGATGAGTTCATTACAAGCTGATAATGATTCCTTCAGTCGTACAGATTGTGTGACCGTGGATATGTACAGCAAGCAGTTAGAGCAAAATTTAACTGAATATATTAATGAACTCTACAAAGAGAATGAAGAAGTAGATAAATACAAAGCCCCTTATGATCTAAAAGAGATCTTTTTTCATTTTAGATTGAAGCAAAAGGTCAGCCGCGATAAATTTTTAGGTTATGTAAAATCATGGACTGAATATACTGCAAGTGAGTCGACCCTATGGGAGAACGGATGTATTCGTTGGATTGACTCATGGCAGGGTATCTATACCACAACCTTTGATAGTCTTACATTGGAAGCAATAAAAAGAAATTATAAATCATCCGAACATATCAACTTTGTGGAATTAAAAAATCAATACGACGAAATAGAGGAAAGCTTTAAAGAGGGTTATGAAGAGCATTGTGAGGGAAGAGACTGCGCTGAAGATGGCGTTTATGGTGTGGTGTTTAATCCTGTTCGCTTTAAAGAATCCCCCTCCATCAAAGAGATCAAGCAGGTTTTCAGCATTGAAGACAAGGCTCATTTGGTTGCAGACGGAGAAAAAGCTCTTAAAAAGCTCCTGAAAAAAAGCTACATGAAGTTTGTCAAGAAGTCCTTATATAAAAAGTTTACATCTTTATTGGATGAAGCTGGTGCAGCAGAGGAAATTCTGAACGTCTACTACCTTCATTATGATAATTATACTGATCAAGATCATTACTTGATTGTTGAAGACCAATATCATCAAGTTTTTGCATTTAGTAATCACTTTGAGATGGATTAATATCAGAGACTTGGTCCCAATTATACTTTTCTAGTACATGCCAAAAAACACCTGAATCAAATGACTATGAATTTAGTTGACACTAACTATGACTATAGTTATAGTTATCCCATTGATTCCTACCATAAACCTAAATTGAGGCACTCTATGTCATCAAAGAAAGTTCATTTAACCCCCACCGAATTGGATATATTAAAAGCTTTATGGAGTATGAAAGAGGGCTCTATTAAAGATATCATAACTCACTTTGCCCCTCACAAAAAGTACGCCTATACTTCTGTTCAGACTCTCCTTAAACATATGCAGGAGAAGGAAGCGGTCGCCTTTAAGAAGGTTTATAATGTCAATGTGTTCTATCCCACCTTGGCCCAAGATCAAGTTAAGAGTCACCTTATTAAAGATCTGTTATCTCGACTTTTTAAAGATAATCCCAAAGAGTTGGTATCTACCTTGGTTGAAAATGAATTCCTCGATAAAGAAGATCTGTTGGAACTGCACCAGACTTTTTTAAGTGCCGAGTCAACTGATGGAGAAAAATCATGATATCCATTGTCAGTCTTTACTTCCAATATCTCTTGCTTTCTAGTTTTGGGGTGGTGTTTTATTACCTATTTCTAGCAGGTCTAATCAATGTCCAGATTAAGAAAAACGCCATCTTGGCTATCATCATTTTTTCTTTAAGCCCCCTGCTAGTTGTCCTGTTCAGCTCCTCAATTCAAAACTGGATTTCTGGCGCCACTCCTCATCTGGGGTTTTTGACGCAAAATCTTTCCTCTGTCAGTTCCGTTCTTCTGCTATCTAAAGGCAGTTTGCTTCCCTCCACACTTGGGAAAGATAACTATCTCGTTTATTTTCAATACCTATTAACAGCCATCATTTTATTAAATCTTTGTTGGGCCATTGTTTCTCAAAGTTTGAAGCTCAGAAACTTGACACATTTTAGAAGAAAACTAAAGCCATGCACACATCAAAAAACGATCTTGCTTTTGGATCGGCTTCTTAAAGAATTAGATATCAAGAAAGAGGTGATCATAAAGGTTTCTTCCTGTCCTGTCACTCCCCATACCTTTGGTCTTTTTTCTCCTATCATTGTTCTAGATCAACGGACAATGAACTCTGAGTCGGATTTAGAATATATCTTAGCTCATGAATTAGGACATATCAAAAATGCTGATTATTTGATGAACTTTTTGTTTCAGCTTTATCTCTCAACTCAAGTAATGAATCCCCTGATTCACTGGCTCACAAGTGAATTTAAACTCATGCAAGAGGTCATAGCAGATCAAGCGGTTTTGGCAAAAAAACCATCACAAAAGAAGCGCTATACAGAACTGTTAATTGAGCTGATGCAATCGGCGAGGGATCTACCTCAAAATTCCACGATCCCCTTGTCTATAATTTTCAAAAAGGAGTCACTTTTTAAACGGAGGGTAGAGATGATCTTTAATCAGAAAAAGAACCATATACTGATTCAGACAGGGCGACTCATCTGTTTTTCTTTGGTTTGCCTTGTAAGTCTTTTTACCGTTGTTTCCTATGCTCATATGAATTCCAATTTCCCTTCAACCAGTAAAACCGAAATTGAATTAGCTTACCCTAGTTATTTCATCACTCAATCGGGAAATAACACGGTCACTATGCAGATGGAAAACCTTCTTCTCGATGAGAGGACTCATTATCTTTATTTGAAAATTAAGTTTTACCTTGAAGATGAAAGTCTGACTGATCTTCTTGCGGATGAAAATAGTAATCATAAGCTCTTTAATCACATTAAGCAATTAATTCGAACAAAGTCGCCCACTCAAATGGAGGACCCAGCCACTCAGGTCATCATACAAAATGAATTAAGTGATTGGCTTTATGAACAAACTCAATATCAAATTGCTACCCAGATTAAATATTCCATAGAACCGGTGCACCCACTCAAATATTACCGTCTTGCCTATCAGCTGAAAGTGAATGAAGAGGAAACAGCGGAAGCTCATATAGGAATGAATGAACGTCACACTGCTGGAATCAAGGTCGGTGATATATCAATGGATGTGTTCGTAAAAAGGCATCAGGGTGAAAATGTGTTTATTAGAAGTCACATCTTTAAAAAGGGAAGGTATGTTTCCTCCCCCATCATCATCACTCCTTTAAATAATAAAGCATCTATTGTGAGTGAAGACTGGCAAGGGAAAGTTGAAATTACTTTTTCTTTGGCTGAGTTTGCTAAAATGACAAAGGGATTCAATTAAAAGGATCTTACCTTCCCTTTTTGCTTTATTGACAATCCATTCCTAAACTATTAATCTTTGGCTACCTATATCAACCCTCTCCCAGGAGTCATCATGAGACTGCATCATCAACAAAAGAAAAAGTTAACTGCCAAAATGAAAGAGCAATTTCAAGATCATCCATTTATTGAAACCGGCTTGTCGCAGGTTATCGACCTTTGGGATATGAAAAAAGATGGTGGATATGAGGTGCTGCAAGATTTCTGTTTGCGACATTTCATTACAGATGAGAAGGAAAGAGCAGGTCTATTAGATAAACTGGAAGTGATCACAGAAAAACTCCAAGGTCATTACTTAGAAGTCTACAATGCCTTTAATAGGTACAAAGATGTGGAAGAGGGACCTTTTACTGCGGCTGATGAACTCTTATCCAATTTTAGTCCTTTTAAGCATCTCTCTGAAGATTTTTATGAACTAAAGCTTCCTTTTCTCATTCTGCTCAACTTTGAAGCCATGAGCTTTGAAGAGATTATGAAAAACTATAAGAAATTAGATCGAGCCAAATGGAGAGAGGTTTATTTAACCAGTGGTTATGATGGCAGAGTTCCCGCAAAAGTTTCGCATAAAGCGTTCCTAGCCTATAATCAAGCAGGCACTTACATCAATGACTACAACATTTTTATGGATCGAGTTTTAGATGAAGGAGACAAACTGCTTTTTGCTGAAGAGAAGCGGCTGATTGCCCACTGGGGTTTGCGGGATGAATTAAAGTCACTCTACGGGGATGGCAATGAGGCGGCCTTATTAAAACAGGAGATGATATTTAAGGTGATGGAACATATTGTGAAAGGCTCTATTCCCAAGAATGTCATCAATTCTAAGCAATACTATTGGAATCCTTATAAGAATAGAGTGACTGATGAACAGCGCAAAGAGATCTCTTTTAAAGAAGAGGATAATGGACGGTACAGTGTTTGGCTCAATATTGCCAAGCAAGAGAAGGGAGTGGATGTTTATTATAAAAAGAATAACACTCTTCTCAAAAGAGGTTTTAACGAAGGGAGAAAAATCCCTGAAAAGAAAATAGAACAGGTTCTTACAGAATTACTGGCTTCTCCTCTATTAACCAAGGTGGCAGGGGTGATGGAAAAGCGTCTGCAGCGAAACTTGCGCCCCTATGATATTTGGTATACCGGTTTTAAAAATAGTAAAGATCAGAAAACCCTAGATGGTTTGGTGGCAAATCAATATCCCTCGGTGGAAGCTTTTCAAAATAAAATTCCTGCCATTCTAGAGAGCCTGGGTTTCCCTCCCGAAAAAGCCAAATTTCTTGCCGATCATATTCATGTGGATCCTTCCAGAAGCGCGGGTCATGCCATGGGAGCGGGTATGCGAGGGGCTAAATCCTATTTACGAGTTCGAACTGAAAATGGTCGATTTGATTACAGTGCTTTTAACACCGCCATGCATGAGTTAGGGCATACGGTGGAGCAGACCATCAGTATGAATCTAATTGACCATACCTTGTTACAAGGGGTTCCTAATACCGCATTTACTGAAGCCATTGCCTTTTTATTTCAAGAGAAGGATCTTAAAATATTGGGGGTAGAGGCTGAGATTAATGCTAAAACAAAAGCTGAAAATGTGCTCGACACCTATTTAAATACCTGTGAAATTGCATCTATGGCATTAGTAGATATGTACAGTTGGCGCTATCTCTATCGTAGTAAATCCTGCACAGCTAGCTCACTTAAGAAGCAGACTCTAAAAATTTCACAAAATTTATGGGATAAGTATTGGGCTGCTGGTTTTGGTTCTACCGATTCAGGTATTTTATCTATCTACTCTCATATGATCGAGATGGGGCTTTATTTGCCGGACTACCCTTTAGGTCATATCATTAATTATCAGATTCAAAAGTTCTTTGAGCAAAATGATCTTCCCACCCACCTAGAGCGAATATGTAAACTAGGTAATATCTATCCTGAACTTTGGATGGAGCAGGCTGTGGGTGAAGGAATTGGAGTCAAAGGTTTACTTGCTGATGTGGAGCAAGCCTTGAACACCCTTACTTAAATTAAAAAACTGTAACCCCTCGAAAATTTAGTGCTTGACTCGATTAAATTATTGATTTATTAAAATCTGTTTATTGATATGTAAAGTTTGTGATAAATGGAGAGGGTTATGAGAGGATTATTCGTATTTAAGGTTGGAGTGTATCTCACTCTATTGGTTATGTATTCACAATCTACTTGGGCAAGGCCCAGTCAAGTGACCTTAAATATCCCCGCCTACGAGTTTTCTGATCGAGATGAGATGTTGGAAGACCTACAGAGGGCTCCTTCTTATTCGTTCGCACTGCTTTCCACTTCATTTATGGAGCAATTTATTGCCGAGGAAACAGAGAGCTGGGGTCGTATTTATGACCGTGAAAAACTCCTCACCATCCTCGAAAATATTGTGAACCAAAGAAGAATTCGAGGCAGGGATGTGAACTATCTCTTTAATTTACGATTAAGTGCCACCCGCATCAGAAATTGTTTTTACCTGTTTGATACAGGACATCGAAGACGCAGTGTTATCTCCGATTTTGTACTTGATTTAGGAAAGGTCAAAGATCAGGTTCGGTTTGTAGATTCAGGTGATGACCGGCTCATTAAGAATAGTTACAAACTTATTGATATTCTTCACTCCTATGACTTAGATTATGAAATTTCTCTACTGCAAAGGGAGCAACCAACGGGTGTTGTGGACTTTTTAAAAAGATCTATTTGGCTCGCGAAAGATCATTTAGCCAGAGATGGAATGAATGGAGATGAATTTCATGATCTCAAAAAATTGGTTCGCCTGCTTCGCCTGTTTTATGAGCATCAATATGATTTTTCTCAAGGTCGAAACCGCTGGGCCAATGGTCTCATGTATGATGTTATGCGCACCGCCTATGAATCTTTTTTGGATGTGAACCGTATTTTACTAAGAAAAAAATATCGAGAGAATGTTTCCTTTTATTATATCAAAGTGGTTTTGGATGAAGAGGTGAAAACTTTTCTTAACACCCTTTTTAGTAAGTCTGAAGCATCTCTAGGACTTTAGGCACAATCCTTGCAGATATCTATTTAAATCGTTTTGAAAGGGCGAGCTGAGTCTCTTTTTGAGGCAAATTCTCCCCTTTTGTTGAGGCCGTGTGGCCATCAATCTAATAAGAGGTATGATTTGAATAGATTAAATGAGTTAGGGTGGAATTCTTTTTTTGCAAAGCAGTTAGAAAATTTAAACAATATAAACCAAGAGGTGGCCCGAGTTATCAAGGCTCATAAAGGGGCCTTCGAGATCGAATCGGCGGAAGGAGTGTTCAAAGTAACTCTCGCCGGCAAGTATTTACAAAAAGAGCAAGAGGAGCATCTTTTTCCGGTGGTGGGGGATTGGGTGCTGGCCCAATTGGATCCAAATGAAAAACGGGGAATTATAACCCATACTTTCGAGCGAGATAACCGTTTCTCTCGGCAAGAGGTTTGGATGCAAACCAAGGAGCAAATTATTGCCACCAACCTAGATAAGGTATTGATCGTCACTTCTTGTGATTTTGATTTTAACCTCAATCGAATTGAACGTTATGCCGTGGCGGTGAAAGCCTGTGGTATTGAGCCGGTAGTGATTTTAACTAAAACAGATTTAGTAAAATCCCCCGGGCTTTTTTTATCTCAAGTGGAACAACTCCCTATTAAAGTCCCCATCTATGCTGTGAGTGCCGTCGCTAGTACAGGGATGAAAGAACTGAAACCCCTGTTCGAAAGTGGTAAAACCTACAGCCTGATCGGATCTTCTGGGGTGGGCAAATCCACCTTAATAAATTACTTTTTAGGCTATGAAAAACAGGAAACTAAATCCATTCGCAGTAATGGAAAAGGGCGGCATGTTACCACCTCTAGGTCTTTAATAACCTTGCCGGACGGGGGATGTATCATTGATTCACCTGGCGTGAGAGAGTTTCAATTCTGGGAAAAAGGGGGACTGGATAGCAACTATCGAGATTTAGATGCTATCGAAAAAAGTTGTCGTTACCGCAACTGTCAGCATGATTCGGAAGATGGTTGTGCCATCAAAGAGGCTCTAGAAAGTGGTGAATTATCTGCCGAAAGGTATAGTAACTATTTAAAGATCAAAGGTGAGCAGAAATACAATCAACTAAAAATAGCTCAAAAGAAAAACATTGTGCTGCGTAGAAAACTCAGGCGTAAAAAGTTAGCTGAGGTCATGGAAGAATACTCTTACGATGAGAACTGAGTTTTATTTACGATTGGCATACTCCTCTTTGTCCTCTTCATACCAAGCTTTTATGGCAGTAGGACAGGTGGAGTGGGGAAGGATCATAATACCATCTAATGCTCCTTTAAAAGTGAGATTATCTTTTTTCTTTCCTTGGTCTTCATAGCGAGCCCCGATAAAAAGATCCCCCTCACTGATGCGAACTGAGCCAATAGAATTTACCGCTTCTGTATCTAATTCACCATTAATATAGAGATAGAGCTTAGAAGGAGTCCAAGTGGCTACCACAAAAAACCATTCATTATTTTTTATGGGATTGGCAGTGGTGATGGTTTGGAACTGCCCATGCTCATTGTATAAAATAAAGTCGATGGTGCGAGGAGAGCTTCCCTCCCGAATGGCATAGGATACTTCGTCCAATCGTTCATCTCCCTTTTGCAGGATTCCTGAACCTTTGGCCGCTCCCACCATTTTTAACCAGACTCCCAGTGATCCACTTTTTTGCAAGTTGTATTTATCATCAGCGGGGACCACGGTAGCTCCGGTATCTTTCCCTTTGGAATTAAAAGTAAGACCTTCAGGTGCCCTATTATCCTTCGCAAATTCAGCCGTGTTCAAAAACTCTGCTAAGGCGGTATCAAATTCAGCGGCGGTTTTGGCATGAGGCTGAATGATAGCGTAAGCGGTTTTTTCTTTATCAATGGGAAGAGCAATTAGTCCATGAATGTACATTTTAATCAGAGCGTAAACTTGATCAAAATTCAGTTGATCCCAGTCGGTGACGCTATTAAGTGTAAAGAAGATTCGTGACATAATTTCAGGTTTCGGCATGAGATAAGCATTGTCTTCCAGAGTGTTCTCAGGGCAGAGATCTAAAAAGGCCTGAGTGGACCAGGAGTATTTAGTTCCATCACTGCAGGTCATGGGATCAAGAGATGAATCATATTTGGGGTTCACTCCAAAAGCAGTGGTCACATCATCAATGACAATGGGAAAGGTGAGGGGTTGAAATAGACTGTTACGAGCCAAATATCCGTTATTCACACGGGCTAAAAGAGCCTCACTCATAAAAGCATTATTTCTATATTGCAACTGTAGAAAGTACTCACCTGTGGGGGTAGCAACTATTTGTTCTCCGTCTAGATTAAAACGTTGAAGAGTGAGCGGGCAGTTATCTAATGCTGATGGATCCCCACTATTAGGAAAACA
>CAYFLR010000092.1:8921-16556 GCA_964343805.1 uncultured bacterium
AAGTTGAGTAGTCGCCTACATACTTGTTAAAGGCCGCATCTAAGAATTGTCCTCCGGCAGGATTATAATTAAGATGAAATCGATAAGACTTTAAAATTGTTTCTAAGCTATTTTCGCTTTTATTTTTCTCGCTGATTTCGGTTATTAAATCTTTGATGAAATTGGTAGCCACCTCTTCTGCGATCGTTACTTCTGTGATGACACCATTTACATCTTCGGTGGTGAACTTCATGCCCAGAGTTTCGGTGATAAAGGTAAAAACATTTTTACCACTGTAGAGCTGAGTGCAGAGCTCTGCATTGGTTTGGGCGGTTAAGGCACTTTCTTCTTTTGCTACCATTTTAAACATGGTGGATTCTGCCGCCGGGGTAAAATTGGGATCATTCAGATCATTCACAATCATGGTTTGATGAAAAATACTGTAGAAATCATCGAGGGAAATGGCAGTGGCTTCTTCACATTTGGCTCCGGGATCCTCTGCAGACACTTCTGTGTAGTAGGGTTCGATCGTCGTGGTACTGCAGGTGCGTCCTTCACTTTTTAACAGGGCCAAATCTCCCCAGGTGACCATTTTTTTGGCAGCTGAAATCACACTACCAGGCGCTTGATCCAGTGAGGAAACCAATTTCAAAGTGGAGTTTGGTTTTGAAGGGTGCATCTCTTTGAGCCAATTGGCATAAGATTTTTTTACTTTATCTTTGACGGCATCAGAAATTTGCTCGCTGTCTTTGCTATCTAAATCACTGACCGCTTTAAAAATGTACTCAGCACCTGGTGCATAGGCTTGCTCTCCCACCAGGTTAAAAAATTCGGTGGTGCTTTTATTAAGTGCCACTTGTTCTGCTCCCACTTGAAAAGAGGATCTAAAGTCTTTACATGTGATGGCTACCTGTTTTTCGCGAGTGATTTTATAAGTTAAACTATCTGCCGGACCTTCTCCTAAATTTTCACCCTTTTGGTTGGATACCAAGCAGGTGGGAGTTCCCTGTACCAGAGCTTTCACACTGTGTTCGGTGGAAGGAGGTATTCTGATTTCCGGTTTTTCTTCTGCAATTTCAGTGTCTTTTCCTATTTCGGGTTCTGTGGATTCATTATCGTTTTCATCACTGCCTCCAGGCTGGCAAGCATTAATCAAGAGTGTTAAGGAAAGGATAAGAAAGCTAAGAAGGCTTACTGGAATATGTTTCTTATTTAAGATCATGATGCACCTCATTTTTTAGACGACCTATAAGGTACTTAGCGGAATAATGGAGGTTTTTATCAAATAGTGGGCAAATGCTTTGTTATTACAGGGAGATAAGACTTGATGGAAACTCGCTTAATATTTCACTGATTTTGTAGTTTTTTTGCGATATCATAACCTTCAACCTTTTTGGGAGCAAAAATGCTGAGTTTTGAGATATTTGCTTGGATCGGTACCGCCGCTATCCTCCTTGCCTATGGTGGGGTGAGCATGGGGTATTTTGATAGCAAGCACATCTCCTACCATCTATTGAACCTTTTTGGTGCCTTAGGCATCTCCATTATCTCTTTTGTAAAAGGAGCCTATCAACCTGCGGTCCTGAACGCGGTTTGGTTTTTGATTGCCCTGGTTGCTTTGGGTCAGCTACTTTTTAATAAATATCGAAAAGGCGAGTAAACTATGAACTTTCTAAAGAATTTTACCCCTATGCACTTAAATGCCACCAGTGAAGACTTTAAATGCAATCAGGCTTATGGACCCTATGTTCTGCTTCCAGGTTCTGATGGCAGGGCTCGTCAAATAGCCGATCAATTTGAGAATATGCGAGTTATCGAGAGCCAAAGGGCTCATAATGTCTATTTTGGCACCTTGAAGGATGGAGATCGATCCATCGATGTGGCTACTGTTTCCACCGGTATGGGATGTCCCAGTATTGATATTATCCTAAATGAGTTATTTTACTTGGGAGCCAGACGATTTTTAAGAGTGGGAACATCCGGTTCTGTTCAACCCCAAAGAATTCCGGTAGGTCACATGGTAGTAGCTACTTCAGCTGTTCGAGATGAAGCCACTTCGAGAAACTATCTGCCAGTTGAAATACCTGCAGTGGCCTCATTTCCGGTTCTCATCGCCGCTCATGAAGTCGCCAAGAGACCTGAATATACAGATTTGATTCACTTTGGCACCGCTCACACTAAGGATTCTCTCTTTGCTAGAGAATTTAAGGTAGGACCGGAAAGTAACGATCATGAATCCTATATGCAAACTCTTCATCAGGCAGGGGTGTTAGCCAGTGAGATGGAAACGGCTCAACTGTTTATTTTGACAGCTCTTTTTAATCAGTGGGTCCAAGAGAAAGATCCAAAGGCGAAGGTGTTGGGCGGTTCCTTACTTGCTATTGTGGGAGATGATCAACCCTTTGCCTCTAAAGAAAAACAGGCAAAAGCGGTGGAGCAAACCATCACTTTTGCCTTTGATGTGGTGAAAGAATTGGCCAAGTTAGAAAGTTAATCCTAGTTTTTTACATCTGACTTGAAGCATCCACTAAGATATAAGTTCCCACCAGCATGGTTCCCAGTTTTAATCCTAGCCAAACCGCTGGCATTATGACCACAGAGTTCACCAATTCAGCTTCAACTGCTGGATCTGCCTTTTCTTGAGAAGCAGGTTCCGAAGCATGAATAAAGTCATCGATCGATTTTTGTAACTCTTTATGCCCTGCTAAGAGCTCATCCACTCGCGCTAAGAAATTGGTGGCTTCTGCAGCTTCTCCATCTTTGATACGGTATTTATCCATCATATATTGAATAAGATAAACTTGCTCAGTTTGCAGGTCATATTCTGGGTTTTCTGCGATGAAGGTGACAAAAGCCACTGCAAAATCATCATGATAGGATTCCAGCATATCAAAGAGGGCGCTCTCACTCGCAGGTTTGTTACCGGTCATAATAAAGGTGATCATATCGGCAATTTCCTGGGCTTCCTTTTCTAAAAATTTGTCAATAATGGCATTCAAATCTTCTACGGTAGGCTCAGAGAGGGCTTCAATTTCAGCTTTCACAGCTTCCAGCCCATCGATCTCTTGCTTGGTGATTTTGGATGCGGTTTTTACATCATCTAAGGTCATGGGGCTGCCTGATTCCTCGGGCAAATCCTGGATTGATTTAACAAAAGCCGCAAAGGTAGGAAAGTTTTCATCTTGATTTTTGCTAGAGGCTTCCGCAATATCCCCAGTTCCCATGGCGGATTTCACTTCGGATTCTTTGCTTCCACAGGCAGCGATAAAGAAAACCAGACCAAAAGAAAGCATGATAAGGGTAAATTTTTTAATCATAGCGACCTACCTTTTTTTAATCTATTTAAGCTGTAATGATAGTTTCTCTTCGGAGAAAGGGGGGGATTAGTTGAGTTAGATCTGTAAGTTGTTAAAATAGAAAAGGTAATAGAGGGAAGGAATGTTGCATAAAATCCTTGTCTTTTTGTTATATACTCTAGGAGTACTATGGTATTAAAAAATACTTTTTTGTTCCCATGGTTGGAATTTATAAAACTACTTTAGAGGACTATCTGATTCAGCTTTTAAGAAGGTTCCCCTACATGTTTGCTCGACTGCAAAGGGATCAAACTCTTGTCCAGATTTCTCCCAATACCAAAGTTTCTGGATATAGGTTCCTGTATCTTGCTCACAACCCACTGCCGTACTGGGCTTATCACATTTAGAGCTTGACCATTTTGATTCGAGTTCATTACAGTTAATCCCCATCACCATCGCTGAACTTACACTAGAACCTTCCTTATAATAGAACTCTCCACAAAAGCTCATTTCACTATTCCCTTTCACGCAAGAACCGTAAAGAGGGGAGGATTCACTAACTTCGTTATATGTGATTGTTGTGGTAGGACTCGTATTTTTTGCAGGGTCGGTAAATTGATAAGAAGTACTTTTCACAAGAGAACCTAATGTGGGTTCCAACCCCATAGCTTTGACAGGCAACTTTTCACAATATCCCACCAGAGTTGAGTCCGGTATTTCGCTAACAGCTTTTTCTTCTCTGTAATCATAGAATTTTATGGTGCCTTTTTTAAAGTTCAAAGTACAAAACCCATCCGCTTCCTTTGTTGGGCAGCCATTTTCATAAATGGTCCCCATTCCTGTCTCATTAACCTTTTTTTCCACTCTTTCTTTTATAACTTCCATCTCTTTACGACCTTCTTCGCCAAAGAAAGTTTGTTGAGCACATTGTGTGTAGCCTATAGCTTTGTTAACATCAATGGAGTAACTGAAGAAATATTGAGACTGTTCACTTGGTTGATTTGAGGTGGTTTTATTCGTTTCATTTGCTTGAACAGTGGATGGTATGGAAGCCGTGGTCTCTCCATCATTTTTGTTACTCTTAGGATTACTATTCTCTTTTTCGTTTGCATCATCAGCAGTGCTGGCTGGCGTATTCGCTGGACGATTATTGGGATTGGCTGAATGTGAAGTATCTCCCTGACTCATACTCTTTGGTTGCATTTTATAAATTTTTCGATTGGGTCCCCCACAATTTTGATAAGTGGTAGAAATTAATCCCAGCAGAGAAAAGATGGCAAGAAACCACAGTTTTTTTTCCATAACTTACACTCCCAAGAATAAGATTCTCTTAATTCTCGGTATCATTTAATTTAAAATATAGGAATCAGGAGAAAATTAATAAAATTAAACCCTTGGAAAATATTACACAAGTTAATCTAGGAGGTTTAAATCCTTTGCTCCCTTGTCACAGTTCTATCAGAAATACCACCAAACTCCTGCTGTAAAAAGCGTGGTTTGAACAAACATCTGAGCAACCCCAAATATGATTAATGCTAATGCATATGTTGCAGCCAGAGGAGTTCCAAACTTTCTATTAATTAATACAAAGATATCGGCCAACATTAGGTATATAGGAATCATTAATACAAAGTATCGATGAGTACTCACTAAGAGTTCGGAAGCTCCAACAGACTTATAAATTCCGCAAAAATAGATAAAAAAGGAAATTTTAAAAACCCAATGTTTAAATCGAAATAAGGAATAGAAAGCTGCGATAGCTGCTAAAAATGTCCAGATAAAGTTAACGGCTTGAATATTTAAAAGAAAATGAATTGAACCGTTTAGTACATCAATAAATCGATCTGCTAAATGCCTAAAGGTAAAAAAGTCAACAAAACTCATCTCTTTGGTTGCTTTAGACCACTGACATTCATAAATTTCTGGAATAATCTTGAGAGGGTTGCCAAAATGGTAATAAATATAGCCTAAATAAGACAAATAACCTCCTTGACAAAGGAGAGAATAGAGTCCCATTCTTAAAGCCTTTAAGTAGCGAAGCGACAATTTAGGTTCTTTGGAAATGTAAACTTCAGCGTAAGACTGGTAAATAAAAAAAATGAAAAAAGAGGATGTGAAAGCAAGACCAGTCGGACGAGAAGCGCCTAATATGAAACAGGAAAGGGCAAGAGGTAGATATTTGTTGTTTATAAAGTAATACATAGAAAGGGTGAGAAAGAGTAGAAAAGTACTTTCACTATAAAAAGAGTGGAAAGCATAGGTGCCGGCAGAAAAGTTTAAACCTAAAAGACAAGCAATAGCAGCTGGAGGCCCTAGAAGGTGATTGATAATGCCAAATAACAAAATACAAGCCAAAATGAAAAATAATTGAGATACGACATAACCACTATAAAGAAGGTCTAAACTTATGACTTTTGAAAAAAACTTTACAAACATAGGGTATGCAGGAAAGAATACAATGTTTTGAGGTTTACAAGCGTTAGTGTAATGGTACCCTTTTTGGGCAATACTATAATAATGTGTGCTGTCCCATCGATAAATTCCAAGGTAGCTAGCATAGCGATCAAAATTCTTATTATAGTTCTTATTAACCGTCTCTAACTTCACGAATGTTTTAGTATAACTAACGAAAACCCAAGATAACCATATAGACAAAAAGCAGATTAACAACACTGCCAACTGAGCTTGGAATTTTGATGATTTCAATAGGGTTCCCCGCTTTGGTTTAACTTAGTAATAATAGAAGGAACTTTACGATACTTCAAGCCTTTCATGATTTCATCCGAAAAGTAAAGTATGTGTGTTTAAAAGGATGGATATGTGACCAAATCACTCATGTTGACAACTTTATTTTTTCATCTGCTTGTCTTTGCCTGCAGTGGTTCCTCATCTTCAGAGAGCGGGCAAAACAATAATGATACTCCCGTTTCCCATCCTCAACCCATATTATCCACTCAATCCACACTCTCATCTCACCCCCTAGATCAAAATTTTATGACGGTAGAAGATTATAAAAATAGCATTACAGAGATGAAAGAACGGATCTCAAAAGTTATGCTGGTTAATAAAGAGCTAATGGGTGATGTGGAAGTACTTCGCAAAAAAGGCTGCTTTTTAAGAAGACCTTTAGAAAAGTTAGAGGTGATCCTTCATGTGGAACAAGACCCGGCCTATCCTTCAGATAATGGACTTGGTTCGAAATTGTCGGTTGATTTAGGTATGCACATTTTTGCCTCGCAAAAATCCAGTGAGGCAGATTCGACTCTCTCTTTCACCTATAAAGTATCAGAGGGCAGACATCCCACTTTAAACGATGTGCAAAAAATGACAGTAATAAAACCTATAGCGGGAACTTACTTTCGGGAAACTACCAAAACAACCCAGGAGTGCACCGACAGTGCTAAATTTATTCCTTTGGTGAGTTCCATCTCTTGGGATGAAATCCGGCATGCTGGGAAAGATCTTTTTGGCGGGGATGGATGTATGAATTACAAAACCGTTAAAGGGTATGCCATGCGAGAGCAAGATCAGGTGTTTTTGTATCGGATGGAGGTTTTTGCCACTACCACTACCTCAAAAGGAGAAACTTGGCGCAGGAAAGTTTTTGACGAAGATTTGGGTGAGGGGATTCGCCTTAACAATTTAAGATCTAACTATAGCTTTCAAAACTTCACTGGTAATCCCTATTGGTCAGATATTTCCATCGATGAAGATTGTGAAAGTGTTCATCAAGACCCGGAAAACAAAGAAGTGGATGGGCCTATCTTGCTTTTGGAAAGCGAGCAGGTTCTATCTTATCATTCCATGATGGATGAGGTACTCAAAGTTGCCTTTAATGAAGCTCAACTTTTACAAGAGTGGGAATATTTAAAAGGAATGTATGACACCGTCCAAGGTCAATACTTTTATCTGAAACAGGAAAAGGATATTATGACTAACGAGGGCTGTTTTTATAATATGCCCATTACCTCTATGCAACTTCGCTTGAAGGCGAATATCTACGATAACATCGGCGGGAAATATCAAGAATTAGTTGATCTGACTCACCCTTCTTTTGTCCATACCAAACCCTCGCCGTTGAACCGCGCTGCAGGAGAACAGGGTTATCCTCGCGGGATCAATTTGAGCTTAGGCTTTGAAGGTGATACTCTGGCCCACCCCTTAAGTGATGATATTCTTGCAGGTCCGATGGAAGCTTATACTATTCCTCCCGCTCTTTATTCGGGGCAAAGAGTCAAAGATATCGGCTTTATTCGCTTGGCCAAAAGAGGAATTGGTCTGCAATATGAAGCCGCGCAAAAAGAGAATGTTCATACTGAAAATGCCATTTTTGGGAGCGACTCCAGTGAAAGACGGGGGG
>CAYFLR010000093.1:0-995 GCA_964343805.1 uncultured bacterium
ATCTTTAGTCTGCGGCTTAGCTTTAGTGGTTAGATTATGGTTACTTTCAACTTGGAAGTCATGGGATTCCCCCTCCACACTTTTAAAAGAGAGAGATTTAAGAATAATCTGTTCTGCCTCGGTAACATGTTTATCAAATTGTAGAGTCAGAGCACCCCCATCGGTATCCGAATAACCAGTTTTCCAACAGTTAGAACAATCCTCAGAGTCATAATTCAAGTGATAATAATGCTCTCCCCATTTTTCCGCTTTCAAATGAAACATGGCTCGATAGTGGTTTTTACTACCCCCTTCAAAGAGAAAAAGTCTAAAACTACCAAAGTCTTTGATAGATCCTTCAATAACTTGGACGATTGATTGCCCAACTTCTTTTAAAGGACTTATAACTTGATCCACAGTAGACATCTTATTCATTCGTTGGTTTCTTAAAAAATCCCAGGAATAAGAAATTTGATCTGCACAGATGGAACTGTCCCGACTCACTTGACACTTCTTTACTCTGCGGTCCCATCTGGATCTTTTTTCACACCTTTGACTCGCATTTGGTCCAAGAACAATCGTTGTCTGTTTTTTATCCAGAACCTCTGAGGAGGCTTTTACATCTAGACAACTACAACAAGAAGCCTTTAAATCAGCTCCTTCACCCACTGCATGATTGATAAACTTTAAGTTATAAGGGGTCAAAAAGGGTTTGGATGTGGCGTGTATATTAACAAAGGAGAAAAAGGGGTCCACTAGGTTAGTGTTTGTTCTTCTTTTTAAACCTGGAAAGGGAATCAGACCAGCCTGAGAAGCCACTCCTGCAATGCAAGCTCTAGAAGTATGAATGAGTGGTCCTCCCGAATCTCCAGCTCCAACACTCTCAAAAAAGGTGTACTTCTTCTCTTGACCGTCTCTTTCCACTCCACGGAAGTTGTACATATCATGGAAATACCGATCCAGTACATCGCCTTTTAAATCATCAAAGTGACGAAATTCAGTAAAACCGATTCTCT
>CAYFLR010000093.1:1005-7025 GCA_964343805.1 uncultured bacterium
TTCACCCCCATTCCCGTTTTTAAATAAAGATCATTAGTGCCGAAACCAACTAAGGTAACCGCATCATTAAACTGTAAAGGGCTAGGGCAAAGCGGAAGTGTAGCAGCAAAATGCCTTGCAGGTAAAATAATAACAGCAAGATCAAATTTGGTATCAGCTGGGTAAGAAGGATGAACAAGAGCCTTACCTATAAGCAATTGCTTGAACTTTTTTAAAGCAGCAATTCGATCTGCCTTGGTTTTTAACTTTTTATTCCTAAAAACAGATATCTCATTAATATTTTCTTTAAAGATAGCAAAATGAAAGGGGCGATAAACAGACTGTGGTATATTTGAGGGATGATCTCGGGTAATACAGTGAGCAGCTGTTAGTAAGACATTAGGTCCAATGGCTGTGGCAGTACAAAAAGAGTCTGTCCCCGGTCGATATAAACCCACAACGGCAGGATAGATACTCTTGGTTATGGGTTTTCCACCTGCAATTTTAAGCTCTGACCCAGGCCCCTCTCTTTTCTTACAGCCCGATCCTATTAACAGAATTCCCATTAAGAAAATGAACGTACGGAGCTGGGTCATTGTTCCTCCTTAGTCCTCGTCTGGCTCCACGTAGGTGTACTCTTTTTGTTGAAAGTTACGTAAAGTAACCTGTTTCCCATCTTTTCTTACTACTGTAGGATTGCCAAGAGGTATTTTCCCACCACCTCCAGGGGCATCCACCACGAAATGAGGAACCGCAAGACCTGAAGTCCACCCTCTAAGGTTTTCAATAATATTGAGACCTGTCTCAATCGGGGTCCTAAAATGAGAGATCCCTTGAGCTAAATCGCACTGGAATATATAGTAGGGTCGAACACGCATCATGAGTAACTTATGATTAAGCTCTTTAACCACCTTAGGGTCATCATTAACTCCCTTCAGTAGGACCATTTGATTTCCCACCACACATCCCGCATTGACCAGCCTGGCGCAAGCATCAAAGGCCTCTTTCGTACACTCTTTAGGGTGATTAAAGTGGGTATTGACATAAATCGGTGCATATTTAGCAAGCATCTCAGTGAGAGCAGGAGTTATTCTTTGAGGAAGGGTCACAGGGTTTCTTGTTCCGAGTCTAATGATCTCCACATGAGGAATTTCCCGCAAAGCTTTGAGAATTTGTTCCAGTCGCTGGTCCGAGTTAGAAAGAGGATCTCCACCAGAAATAACAATATCCCTCACTTCAGGATGATTACGAATATACTCAAGCCCCTCCTCAATTTGATCTTGCCTGGCAGCTGTTTTAGGATCGGATACTTTTCTTTTTCGAGTGCAGTGCCGACAGTAGACAGGGCAATTATGAGTGGTGTAAAACAAAACTCGATCAGGATAACGGTGAGTTATTCCAGGGACTGGCATATCCTTCTCTTCACCCAAAGGATCCTCTAGGTCAGTCTCTAGAATGTGAAATTCTCCCATTTTAGGCACTGCCTGTTGCCTGACGGGGCAATTGGGATCGTCTTTATCCATCAACGATGCGTAATAAGGAGTTATGGACATATTAAAAACACCCTCAGACTTCTCTACAGCTTCTTTCTCATCTGCGGAAAGATTCAGTAATTCAAGTAACCCCTCCTTATTTCTCACCCGGTTTTGTTGCTGCCAAACCCATGAATTCCATTGGTCTTCAGCCACATCTTGCCATATGGCACGATCTCCATTTTCAAACCGATCTCGAAGTGTTGAGTGAAGCTGCTGCTCTTCATTTGTGTTTTCAACTTTTTTATTCATAATCCCCCCCTAAACGTCCAATTCCGTATCAAAAAAAAGACAATCCTCGCTTAGAGCTATTTCAACTTCTCATGAAGCTGCTCGGCGACCTTATTAAAATACTTAAGAGCTTTATCATTTGTTCCAGTATTTAAAGCAGGATCCAGTGGCAATTCAGTGAGTAAGGGTAAGTCATACTGTTTTGCAACCTTACTCCCACCACCTTCGCCAAAAATATTCTTTTTCGCACCACACTCATCACACTGAAAATAACTCATATTTTCAATGACTCCTAAGATATCTACATTCACCTGTTTAAACATATCGATGCCTTTTTGGACATCAGCGACGGAGAGATCTTGAGGAGTGGTAACAACGATCGCTCCGGCCAACCGAACGGATTGAACAACTGAGAGTTGGACATCTCCGGTACCTGGAGGTAAATCCACTACCAAATAGTCAAGCTCACCCCATTTAACATCGGCAAAGAATTGACTTAGTAATTTATGAAGCATAGGCCCACGCCAAACAACAGCCTGTCCTGGTTCAAGCATAGATCCTAAAGATAAGAAGTGCATTCCTTCATAGGGGACAGGTAGGATTTTATTGTCCTCACTCTCTCCAGGGCGATCAAAGCAGTTTAGGATATTAGGAATATTGGGTCCATAGGCATCCGCATCTAAAAGCCCCACCTTTAAGCCCATTTTCTCCAGAGCTCTTGCAATATAGACACTCACTGTTGATTTACCAACACCACCTTTACCACTACTTACTACAATAACATTCTTAATATTGGGGAGTGGAATCTCATTCATGAGAGGTTGGCTAGGTTTTTGCCCCACATTAACCTCAATTTCTCCTAAACCTTCCATTGCAGTGAGTTCCTTTTTAATAGAATTGATCAATTGAGTGCGGAAGGGGTATTGCTCACTCTCATGACCGATATGAATCGTCACGTTTTTATCATCATCCACTTTAATAGATTGAATCATTTTAGTATCAGTTAAAGGAACTCCTTGCTCTGGCTCCTTTACTTTCATGAGTAACTCTTTGATGTTTTGTTCAGTTGTCATGTGTTCTCCTTAATAGGTTCTAAACTCTGGTTTAACTTCATTGTTACCTGTTTACCAAACTCTTGCTCAAAGTGATCATTGGTCGGGTAAGCAAAACCAAATAGCTTTTGCCAAAACTTCTCCTCTTCCATACAAAGATAGAAAAACACCTGATCATGCCACTTTTGAAATGATTCGTAAACCCTTTGAAACAGTTTATGTTTTATTTCATCCGGGTATGTGAGTTTCCCCTCCGGATTAGACACCATTGGCATCTGCAATACCTTGGTTTCGTGCCCCAAAAGCCTTATTTTGCTAATGGTGGTCTTGGGTAAGGTCAAAGACCCCATGGAGATAAACAGCACCTCATCTTGCCTAAACTGCTTCATGATTTGATGGGCGATATCTTGATAATCAAGATCCCAACCCTGATAATATATTAAGGGGTGAAAGTGAAAGGCCACCTTCACTCCGTGATTTGCTATGATACGTGCCGAATTTAAACGACTCTCTAATGAGGCGGTTAAATGCTCTTCGTTCAAAATAACCTTTTCCGGGTTCAATGACCATGAAACCACTACATTTCCAGGTATATCTAAATTTAAAATAGACTCAGTATTGGCAGACTTAGTTTTTAACTCTAATAAAATATTGGGATGCTTGGTAGCAAAGTTAAAAAGATGGGTAAGAATATTCTCTTTATTACCCCATAACAGAGCATCTGAAGACTGACCACTTCCAAAATGATAAAACCTTTCAGGGTCAATGGGTATCTGACTTAACTTCTTGTCTAAATTACTTTCAAATATTATTTCATCTTCTTCATAAAAGGACTGAATTGAGCAGTAGCTACAACCAAAACCACAATTTTGTACCACATCTATAGTACGAAGATTACAGCAAACTGTTTTATCTGATGCTACGGGACATAAACCACTTATCTTGTCAGTGGTATGTTTTGTCTCTATTTTTAACTTAGGGGAAACTTTTTTAGGTGGAGATGGTTTATATTCTTTTAATTCAACTTGATAACTGGCTAAGAGATCACTTAATTCTTTAAACAGCTTCTTCTTAACTTGAGGTAGATTTCCTTGAGTATTTTTCTCTTTTTCCAGCCACCACTCAATTAAAGAAGGTTTTTGCCATAAGTTTATATCACAAATATACTGTGTGAAAGATTTAAACTCTTGAAAACTAAATCTGTACTTAGTTGCTATTTTATCTATGTTTTCCCTATGTTCTACTGACAAACTAGAATACAACTTATCTTTTCTTAAGTCACATAGCTTGTTCATGTACTCATTTTTAGTATTCATTACTATTAAGAAGTATCGTTTTAAACTACTTTTGTCGACAACTTTATTGACTGAATTTTCTGTTTCATCCAATGAACAGCAAAAAAGGCACTAATTAAGGTGGAAGCTGACATGGCATACCAAACCCACTCAATGGGTTTATTTAAAACTAAACTAAAGTAAAGAGCGAGTGGTGTACTTATAAGTACAACTCGAATTAAGGTTAATATAAGGGCTAAGACTCCTTCATTAAATGCTTGCAGAACTCGACTGGAAATCATCCCAAGGGCTATAAATGGATACATTAAAGAGATAACCCTTATGTAGGAGATAGAAACAGATTGAATCATCAAATCATCGGTAAATACTTTAAATATGGAGGTGGCAAAGGTAAAAAAGACCGCAGTGCAAACTGCAGCTATTCCCATACCATATCCAATACCGTAAATAACAATACTTTTAATCAAATCGGCTCGTTTTGCACCATAATACATGCCCACTAAGGTCAATAGAGCATTAGCTATAGACATGGTTGGTAAAAAGAAGATGTGGTCTAATCTCATACCTATCTGATAGGCGGCCACCGCCTTTTCAGAATAACTAACCAAAATAGTATTAAAAATAGCCGAGCTGGTGGACATGATAATCATGGAAAGGGCAGCCGGCACGCCTATATTTAGTATCTTTTTGAGTATATCCATCTCAAAATGAAAGCCTTGCAATTTAATTTGAATGAGGGTCTTACGCCTAATTAACATAAGGTAGAAGAGAGTAATAAATACAATCAACTGACTTGTTACAGTGGCCCAAGCTGCTCCGGCTATTCCCCAGTCAAACACAAAGATATAGACTGCGTCCAAAATAATATTGGCCACCATGGCCACTACCTGTACCACCATTGGAGTTTTAGTATTACCTTCCCCATTAAATATAGATCTTAAAAAGGCATTAAAAATGGTGATACAGATCCCGCCTGCCAGAATAGAGAAGTACTCTGTGGCCAAAGGTAAGATGGTCTCAGGGACTCTTAAGATTCCAAATATTTGGCGAGAAAATAAAAGGCCAATAGCCGAAAAACCAAAACCTATGATGAAGCTTAAAAGAAGACCATGTTCAGCTGTGCGTGTAGCTTTTTCAAGATCTTCAGCTCCGAAAAATTGAGCAATAACCGCAGTAACACCATTGCCAAGGGCAAAGGCAATTCCCATAGCAAAAAAGACGAGGGGAATGTTGAAGGCTAAAGCCGAAATAGCATCGGCTGAAATGCGCCCCACAAATATCATATCAGTGATATTATAGACGGTTTGAGCCCCCATACCCATCATGACAGGAAAAGCTAATTTCCACATTCCTTTCTTAGGTTCATTTAGAAAGAAAGAGAGTCGCTCTTGAGATTGACCTTGTTTAGGGTAAGTTTTATCGCTCATTATTTTAGAATTCTATCTCACTAGCTAAGAGGAGTGCTTAAATTCAGCAGCCCGATCAATTCCAGCCTGAACATTTATACGATACAGAATTACGAATCCAACTATGAACAGTATTATTACTGAAAGAATAGAAAAGCGAGTACTTTTTGTCAAGTAAGCGGTTAATCCCATTAGGGCAGGTCCCACAATGGCAGCAAATTTTCCAATCATATTATAAAATCCGAAAAATTCACCATCCATACCCTTAGGGATGAAGCGAGCATAGAGAGAGCGACTCAGAGACTGCACCCCTCCTTGAACCAAACCTATCAGTCCCGCTAGAATGTATATTTCAGTCACCGAACTGAGGAAGTATCCCCAAATGGTCACTCCGGTATAAACTACGATCCCAGTTAAAATACCGGTCTTAGCGCTGACCCTGCGAGCATACATTCCATAAAGTAAAGTGGCCGGAAAACCTACAAATTGGGTGAATAAAAGAGCGCTAATGAGATGCTTGGTGGT
>CAYFLR010000093.1:7035-12630 GCA_964343805.1 uncultured bacterium
CTACCACCATCTTGATAATGGTACCCACACCATCAATGTAAAACCAATAGGCAAATAAGAACCAAAAGGTCACCTTCAACATTCGAATTTTGCGGAAGGTTTCTGCCAATTGAGAGAAGGCTGATTTTACTAATTGAATCCCAGATTCTGGATTCTCCTCTTTTCCTTCATCAACAAAAAGCATAATGGGGATACTAAAAACCGCCCACCAGACCGCCACCATCACAAAAGAGGCTTTTTGAGCAGCTGCTGCATCAGCTAATCCAAACCAATCAGGATGTAAAATCATAACCACATTGCAAGCAAAAAGGAGCCCTCCCCCTAAATAACCCAAAGAAAAACCAAGGGCAGAAACTGTGTCATAGCGTTCTTCTTTGGTTACATAGACTAAGAGAGCATCATAGAAAATATTCCCCCCAGAAAAACCCATCATGGCAAAAAGATAGAGAACAATGGCCAAGAGCCAGTCACCTTTCTCAACAAAGAAAAGGCTACCGGTCATCACACAGCCCATGAGAGCAAAAAAGAAAAGATATTTCTTTTTCTTGGATCCTCGGTCGGCCATAGCACCTAAAATAGGCGCCAAAACAGCCAAAATAACACTCCCAATGGAGTAGGCCGTCCCCAGTTTAAAGGAACTCTCAGTGACATCCACACCCGCGCTGCAATACTTTTTGAAAAATACTGGAAAAATTCCTGCCATCACTGCGGTGGCGAAGGCAGAGTTGGCCCAATCATACAAAGCCCAAGAAACTTCTTTTTTCCTATCCAAAATTCTCCCCCTCTCGGATGTGGCCATGCAAATTGTTGAATAATATGGTAAATTATAGCATAGCCTTTTATAAGGATGAATGCACCATGAATAAAAAATCTCCTCTTTCCCTTTCCCCTTCAAATCAGAAGAAATTGGAAGACTATCTAGAGGTGGCTCCTCAGTTTCGATTAGGAAAATTGGTTACAGAGACACCTCATCCTGATACGAAAAATCTATCCCATCTAGCCAATCATGACCTTCAAGCGGCCATCTCTTGCATTAAACGAGTGGATATCCGTTCTATGGAAACACTCTTTAAGCATCTCGATGAGCTAAACGATCTGCAACAGACCCTCTTAGAAACCCTTCAAAAAGGGGATCGAATCTTCCTTTGTGGTTGTGGAGCAACAGGGAGATTAGTCCTGTCACTTGAATATTTTTGGCGAGAATCTTTCAAAACAACCAGAGATTCTTTTCACCCAGATCAAGTAATTGCCTTCATGGCCGGAGGAGATACAGCTCTCATCAAATCCATTGAAAACTTTGAAGATCATCCAGAATTCGGTGCCAGGCAGCTGATGGAACTTGGGTTTAGAAAGGGTGACTTACTTATAAGCTGCACAGAAGGTGGAGAGACCGCCTTTGTAATTGGAGCAACCAACAAAGCCCGAGAGGTAAGCCAATCTCCCTTTTTTATTTATGGAAATCCTGATGAGCTTTTAGATGAAATAAAAAGGTCTAAAGAGGTACTTGATGACTCAAACATCAAGAAAATCAATCTGACCACTGGCCCTATGATTTTGGCAGGCAGTACCCGCCTCCAGTCTTGTACGACCCAAATGCTGGCAGTAGGTTCATGTCTCTTTTCACTTCCAGCAGAGCAATCAATAAAACAGCTCATTCAAAGTTTTATATCTTTCATCCAGTCAGCTAATTTTAATTTTCTCACCCCTTTTATTAAGAGGGAAGCTGAGTGCTACCTAAACAAAAAGCAGATGCTCTATCAGACCTCAGATTTTGGTATCACCATTATGACTGACACCACTGAAAGGGCTCCCACTTTTTCTCTTTCACCTTTTGAAAATTTCAAAGATGCTAAAGTAAATCCCTCTTGGTGTTACCTCCATCTAGAAAACACCGTACATAGTGAACAGGCTTGGCAGAAACTCTTATGCAGGCCCCCGAGATCACTTAACTGGGCAGAATACAGTCCTTTTACCGATATTTCCTATCTCTATGGATTTGATTTTAGTGATCAAGGTCAAAGAAGTGAACAAAATGAGAAGCAACAAATATTTAGGATTGATAGAAGAGATAACAAACTTCACTTTCAATTAGCAGATCTCTTGGCGGAGGTGCAGCTTCCTGGCGAACCTCTGCTTTTTAATCACCTCTTTTTGAAAATTATTTTAAATATTCATTCCACCCTGGTTATGGGAAAAATGGGTCGTTTTCAAAATAATATCATGACCTATGTGAGACCCAGTAATTTTAAGCTCATTGATAGAGCCATCCGATACATAAGGTTTCTCCTCCAACAAAAAGGAGAAGAATCCACATATGAAGAGGTGGCTGCCGCTTGCTTTAGCCTAATGGATGAACTAGATGAAGATGAATCTATTGTCTTAAAAGTCCTTCACACTCTCAAAAAGTAAAGTTTCTATTTGCTAGAAACGGCGCTGATTAAATTTGAATTGTCATAGCAAAAAAAAAGCTCTATGTTAGGCAAATGCGTAAGATTATTCACATCGATATGGATGCCTTTTATGCCTCAGTAGAGCAATTGGACAATCCCGAGTATCGTAACAAACCCTTAGTGGTAGGTGGTTTACCAGGCTCCCGAGGTGTTATTTGTGCCGCCAGTTATGAAGCAAGAAAATATGGGGTTCGCTCAGCTATGCCATCCAGTACCGCGGCCAAGCTTTGTGATCATCTCATCTTTGTTAAACCCCACTTTGCAAGATATAAAGAGATATCCAAAACCATCAGAGACATCTTCCTCAGTTACTCTGAATTGGTTGAACCTCTCTCCTTAGATGAAGCCTATTTAGATGTCACCTCTAATAAGAAAAATATGGTTTCTGCCACTTTAATCGCTAATGAAATAAGGCATGAAATTTTTAAAAATACCGGCCTCACCGCATCAGCGGGAGTATCTATCAATAAATTCTTAGCCAAAGTTGCTTCTGATATAAATAAACCCAACGGTATAACAGTGATAAGGCCGGATCAAGTCCATTCATTTTTATCTAATTTACCGATAGAAAGGTTCTATGGAGTGGGAACAGCCACCACCACTAAAATGCATCAAGTTGGGATCCATACCGGAAACGACCTGATGAGCTGGGACCGTCCTGCCTTGGTTAAACACTTTGGTAAGATGGGCAGTTTTTATTTTGATATCGTCAGAGGAATTGATGATCGTCCGGTCTCCCCTAAAAGAAATAGAAAATCCATCGGGGCTGAACGCACCTTTAAAAAAGATATCTCTGGCATAAATCATCTCGAACATGAACTCAGTGAGATTTCCCTCATTGTAGCTAAAAGACTGGAACAGGCTAAATCACTGGGAAAGACCATCACTCTTAAAGTAAGAAACTCAGACTTCCAAACCATCACTCGTCAAATGACCAGTCATAACTATATGAAAGATCAATTATTCATCAATGAAATGGCTCTCACCCTGCTTAAACAAAGCGCACGCTTTTCTAACATTCGTCTATTAGGAGTCTCCATCTCCAATCTGATTCCCGAATCGGCCACCTATTACCAACAATTGATCCTGCCTTTTCATCCCGGTACCATCTCCCAATAAGAAATTGCAATTCCCCCCAGAATAAGATAGAAGTATTTTCTCAAACTAGCTTGAGGATAGTGTGATCTACTTAAGAGTTTTTTTTACCCTAACGTTCAGTGTAACTGTGACCATTCTGGCAAGTATCGCAATGACTTTAGGAGCCCTACTTTGCTTTCCCTTAAGAAAACCTATTGGCAAATGGGTGATGATGCTCTATGGAAAAGCCATTCTCTTTGCCTTCCGCATCAAGGTACATCACAATGTCTTAGACCATCAGATTCCCAAAGACCATAAGGGTATTATCCTTCTTTCTAATCACTGTAGCTTTTTAGATATTCCGTTACTCTCCTCTCTTTACCGCACCACTTTTATAAGTAAGTTTTCTGTGGTCTACTGGCCTTTTTTTGGTTGGGCTGCCTGGGCCATGGGAGTGATCTTTTTAAAGCGGGGAAATGTATCAGCCCGTATCAACCTCATTAAAACCCTGGCCAAGGACATGGAACCGGGCACTATTGCCACCGTTTTTCCTCAAGGAACCACCTCAGCCTACAGTGATAAGCGCCCTTTTCACCGTGGTATTTTTAAAGTGATGGAATTAAACCAAGACATGACCTTTTTACCCATCTCCCTCATGTATTACCCCGATCGTGAAGTGGCCTGGGGAGATGAATCTTTTGCCAGTAATGTTTTCAAGCTCTGCAGCTATAATAATTTAAGTGTGGAGGTCAAAGTCCACCCTCTCATTCGAAAAGAAAATGTAGCCAACCTAGATAGTAAAGAACTATCTCAAAAGGTGCAGAACCTAATACTTGCAAATAGTGCTTTATGAATAAACCGGAACTGCTAGCCCCGGCTGGCAACCTAGAAAAATTAAAAACAGCTTTTCTTTATGGGGCTGATGCGGTGTATCTTGCCGGACCCAGTTTTGGGCTCAGACAAGGAGCTAGCAATTTTAATTATCATCAACTACAGGCGGGGGTAAATTGGGCTCATGAGAGAGCTAAGAAAGTCTATTTAACACTTAACGCCATGCCCTTTGGGCATGAAATGGAAAACCTACCTGAGTATCTTGAGTTCCTGTCATCCATCTCACCCGATGCGCTCATCATATCAGACCCTGGAGTTTTTCATATTTGTAAAAAATATACAGATATAGAATTGCATGTTTCTACCCAAGCCAGCGTCACTAACTCTGCCACCTGCGAGTATTGGAAAAATGCAGGCGCCACTCGAATTGTGGTGGCCAGAGAGGTGACTTTAGATGAGTGCATGGAAATTAAAAAGAAATTAGATATTGAACTGGAAATGTTTATCCACGGTTCCATGTGTATTGGGTATTCTGGAAAATGTACCTTCTCTAATTATACAGCGGGGCGAGATGCCAATCGAGGGGGATGTATTCAAAATTGCCGTCATACCTATGAAGTAAAAAAGAGCGATAGTTTTGAAACATTAGGAAGCTATAATTTGATGGACTCAAAGGATCTCTGGGCTCTGAACCACATCCCAGCTATCCTTAAATCGGGCGTGGATTCTTTGAAAATTGAAGGCCGAATGAAATCGAATCTTTACGTGGCTTCTACGGTTTCTGCCTATAGACAGCTGATTGATCAAGTGGCATCTGAAAACTATAATCAATTAATCGCCCAAAAGAAAGAGCAGCTCGAAAGCATTTCCAATCGAGGTTTTTTTAGTGGAAGCTTGGAACAGCCCCTCGACGAAAATAGCGTCCGTTATCATCAGTCGGGTTATCAATCGAAACTGACTTACTTGGGAACAGTTAAAGCGGTTCTTAATGAAAATAGGGGGGTGGTTCACTTAAAAGGCTCTTTTACCCCAGAAGAACCGATCTATGCTTTATTACCAGGTGGAGATGAGCACCCTCTTATTTATTTAGGATCTAAAGGAGAGCAACCCAAACCCAATTCGTTAATCAATGTAGAAACAACCAAACCATTAACCCCCTATACAGCGATATATAAAAAAAATGACTGATTCAGCTCCCCCCCCTCCTTCCCCATTTTTTAGTACCTATGCCAACTCC
>CAYFLR010000093.1:12640-16259 GCA_964343805.1 uncultured bacterium
CGAGTATCAAAGCAGCTGAACAAGCAGGTTTTAATTATATCATTTATGAAAATTCTAAATTCAGTCTGCACGCCAAAGGAAATAATGCCTTAACTAAAGAATGGTTAGAGGGGTTAGAATATCTACAAAGGTCTCAAATTTCTTTTTCAATTAACCTAGATTTCCCACCCCATGAAGCCGACTTTCCTTCGCTAAAAGAATTTCTTACCTTTTGTGGTAAAGCTAAAGTAAATTGTTTTCGTGTCTGTGACCCAGGTCTCACTCTTATTATAAAGGACATTGTCCCCTCTGCTGTAATTCATTTTGCCCCCACAACAGGGTATTATAATGCCCATAGCATCAAGCTATTATTAAAAACATCACCTCTAGCCATTCAACAGATCACCTTTCCCAATGAACTGCCGTATTTGCAGATGAAACAAATAAGGGAGCAGTTTCCAGATGTTGATTTTGAATTTCAAACTCATGGGCCACTTCTTATACAACACAGCAAACGCCCCTTGATGCGAGGACTCACTGATATTTTAGATTCAAATGATGAGTTTTGTGTAATCCAACCTACACTTCACCCTAGTCACAACTATTTAATGCAAACCACTCCTCATGGAACACTCACCTACTTCAGACGCGATAAATGCCTTTTGGGTTATATTCCAGAACTCCTTACTATCGGTTTAAAAAGCTGGCTGTTCGACCTCCGTTTACTAAAAGATTCTCATCTTAAACTGGTGGCCCAGTCTTATCATAAAATGCTGTCCCTCTATCAAAATAAGGAAGAGGATTACAAATCTTCCTGGTTTAATGAGGAAAAAGAGTTACAAAGACATGCTGAACGAATCTTTATGCGCGGATACTTTCTATCAAATAATTCGGATCAAGGTATCAGGGCAAAGAAACGAACCTTTGATCAAAAGATGCTGGAGCCAGACTGTAAAAATTATGCTTCTTTACTACATATTGAACGGCCGAGCCATGCAGTCATAGAAGTGCATTTCATGATAAGGGAGGGGGATAATCTGACTCTTTTAACCAGTTTGACGGAAAAGCCGATGACCCTTTCCGAGCTTGTAAATATGCAAGGAGACAAAGTAGCTAAAGCCCTTCCAGGAGAGCTCATTCAAATTCCCTGGTTGAAAGGAGTGATGCCTGGAGGTATTTTTTACAAAGAGGAGGAATGGAAACCATGAAGCCCCCCCATTTTGCAGCCCCCATTAAAATGAAAATTTTGGAAAGTCAAATTAACCTTTTGGGTGCTGTCTTACGAAAAGAGAGCCTTACCTTAGCGGTAGCAGAGTCATGCACCGGGGGGCAAATCGCTTCAGCTATAACAAGCTGCAGCGGGGTCTCAGATTACTTTTTAGGCGGATATATCACCTATCACAACTCTTTAAAAATGCAACTTGGAGTTTCTCCCAAAACCTTATCGAATCATGGTGCTGTCAGTGAAGTGGTGGCAGCCGAAATGCTCTGGGGATTGAAGAAAAATTGTCTAGCAGATGTTGCAATATCGGTTACAGGAGTGGCCGGACCCACTGGAGGAAGCCCTTCGAAACCGGTGGGAACTGTTTTTATCGGATCCTTAGTGCAAAATAACCATCAAGTGCAGCGCTATCTATTTAAAGGCAGCCGAGAAGACATTCAATTTCAAACCACCAAAGCCGCCCTTCTCCAAACCTATTTCCATTTAAATACAAGGAGTCATTGATGCTGAGAGCTATTATCAAAATCAGTCTATTCGCCCTGCTCACCTGTCTAGGAAGTCTTACTTGTGTAATCATCTGCACACTACTCTACCCATGGCACCGTCCCATCGGCATAAAAATCCTGCAAATCTACTCAAAACTCATCATGATTATATTTCAGGTCAAAATTGAGTTGAAGGTAGAAGATGAACGCTTCTTAAAAGAACATCAAGGAGTGGTTCTTCTGGCTAATCATACTACCAGTTTAGATATTCCGCTTCTCTCAGCTGTTTTTGGTTCCACTTTTGTGAGTAAAGATGATCTCAAGTACTGGCCCTTTATTGGCTGGGCCGCTCTCTTTATGGGTGTCATCTTTCTTAAGAGAAGTTCCATGGCAAAACGCCTGGGAGTGATGACCGCCATTGCCGAACAACTCGGACCCAATCGGATTGTAACCATTTTTCCCCAAGGAACCACCAGCAACCTGACTAAAAAAAGGCCTTTTCAAAGAGGGATTTTTAAAATTGTGGAAATGCATAATCATCTGTCTCTTCTCCCTGTCACTGTTCACTATGAAAAAGATGAATACGTGAGCTGGGGAGAGGAAAATGTCTTTGAAAACCTCTATAAGCTCACCTCTTTAAAAGAGATCAATGTGACTCTCACAACTTACCCCCTCCTCACCATCGAAGAGTTTAATCGCAAAGATGCCAAAACCATTACCTTGGAAACTCAAAAGAAAGTCTTGTTAGAATCCTAGATATCTATGATAAGGATATTCCTGAAGTGCCTATTTAAATTGAAAAAATCCCACATTTGTACTACCCTAAAGGGGTAATAAAATTCATTTTCGTTTTTAATAATGGAGAAGGCACTATGAACAATCTGAGTGTGGCAAAGAAAATCTATCTTTCGGTTGGTGTTTCTATTTTCTTTTTTCTGCTTTTTACGATCTTTATAACTGTCATCAATCAAATCGTAGAAAAAGATGCAGATATTCTTAAAGATGTGGACATTAAATTTACCTTGGTGGCAAAAGATCTGGAAAAGGATGTGATCCAAATCCAACAATGGCTCACAGATATTTCAGCTACCCGGGGACGAGACGGTTTGAACGACGGTTTTGATGAAGCAAAAAATAGCTTAGATTCATTCATGACGCACCTTAAGCCCATGGAAGATTACTATAGAGCTAAAAATGATGAAAAGAAAATCAAGCAGATTGAAACCCTCAAAGAGAGCGTCATTTCCTTTTATCAGACGGGAAAAAAGATGGCAGAAGCTTATGTTGCACAAGGTCCAGCAGGGGGAAATAAATTGATGGGATCTTTTGATGATGTGGCTTCTAAATTGCAAGAAGTACTTGCTCCGTTTGCCAAAGAATATATCAAAGAGTCAGAACATGCCTTAGAGGATATCCACTCAAAAGTACAGACTATGCAAAATACGGTCTATTCTTTATTTGTGCTTCTCACAATTTGCCTCATTTTTATTGGTAGAAAACTAGCTATTTCTATCACAGAGCCCTTAGATAAGCTAGTTAAGGTCTTTAATCAATTTAAAGATGGTGATCTTAGAGTGGCAGCCAATTTATCAGGATCTGATGAAATAGCAGAATTGGGCAAAAATACAGATGAGATGATCAGAGACTTCAATACTATGATCAAAGATATTCTAACTCAGGCTTCTACTTTGTTAGATGCATCTAAAAATTTAAGCAACAGTTCCACATCTCTCAGTGAAGAGATGGCCAATATGAACACCTTATCCACTATGGTAGCCGGTTCCATTGAAGAGGTAAGTAGCAGTACTTCAACCCTCGCTTCATCTGCAGAAGAGATGAGTGTCAATATATCCAGCGTTTCATCTGCGGCTGAAGAATCCAGCTCCAGTATGAACAATGTCTCTTCGGCGGTGGAAGAGTTTTCTGCCAGTAT
>CAYFLR010000094.1:0-16186 GCA_964343805.1 uncultured bacterium
GTGTTACCTAAATGCAAAGTATTTTTTGTTACCTAATTACCAGGTTTTTACCTACTATGTGCCCGGAATATACCCCTGACCTGCTGACCTGCCGACTTGCTGACCTGCCGACTTGCTGACCTGCGGACCTGCTGACCTGTTGACCTGCTGACCTGCCGACTTGCTGCCTTGCCACTAATCAGCCAATTTAGTCTCTTCCACAAAATCACTGGGTCTTTCCAATATATGCCATCCCTGCTTCTGGGCAACTTGCTGGAATTCAGCATTTGGATGAATACACCATTTGACATGGCTGGCTAATTCTATCAGATCAAAATCTAGCTGACTGTTGCCTGCTGAAAAGATCACCTCTTGATTGGTGATTAAAGATCGAACTTTATCGGCTTTACCTTGATCCGCACAGGAGATTCCCTGAAGCTGACCGGTAATGATATCATCATTGTCTAATTCAAAGTCCATACCCACCACTTTAGCTACCGGGAGCATTTTGGTAATGGGTAAAAGAGCATCAGTGGGAGATCCAGTAACTACCCAAATTTCATAGCCTTTTTCTGAAAGCCAAAAGAGGGATTCAACCACTTCTGGAATCCAGTTTCGATCGGCCTCTTCTTTCCACCACTTTTGGTTTAATTCCCAGAATTCCTTGATAGTGAAGCCTTGGTAAAAGGAGAGCAGAAACCGGCAGCCGGCCGCATGATCTCTCTTATAAAGATCTAGATATTCTTGCCATTTGGAAGCTGAAGGGGGCTTTTTGTAATTCAGAAACCATTTGGTAAAATCATCGGCCACATCGTTTCTCCAAAGAGTGCCGTCAGCATCAAACAGAGCGAGTTTATTTTGGGCTTGAGAATTTAACTCTTTAATAAAGGGTGGTACATAACTCTGGTCTCTTTGGGTAAGGATGGATTGATCATGAGACATACATATCTCCGTAATTTATTTTTCCCCGGGGTTTAAAACAGCTTACTCATATGATATAGCATGAACAGTCAAATGTTAACAGGTATTGCAAAGTTATGAAAATACTTACTTTTAACCATCATGAATCCTATCTTTGCTCGCTTTCTGATTTGGGCTATGAGATGGATGTGGTGATCAAATACGAATCTTTGGAACTTCCTTGGAAAGTAAATCAGCGAACTCCACCAACTAATCTTACTTTAGTGAACTTTGATGAAACCATCAAACATAGATTGAAAAATGGTTATTATGATGTGGTGATCTGTCATACCATAAAAAACTTATTATGGCTTTTTTGGTACTTTACTCCTCGCTATATTTTTATCGCCCACATTCCCTTGTTTTTTTATAATCCTTCATTATTTCTAAAAGCCATTTTTAAAAAACTGATTTATCAAGTTTTCAAATGGACTCATAAAGTCAAATTTTTTGCGGTAAGCGAATTTAAAAGGCGCATGTGGAAAGAGCAGGGAACGGTGGCGGTCCTCTCCCCTCAGCACTTTCCTTTAGTGAAATACTCAAAAGAAAATATTCAAATTGTAGTGGTGGGCAATGAATTTAAAGAAAGAGGTATTGAGTTAGGTTACCCCTACATTGAATCTTTAGCGAGTGACTTCCCCATCAACATCATTGGCGTTAACCCTCATATTCCCAAAGCTTTTAAACCAAATAGTTTTGAAGAGTTTCAAGAGAGATTCAGTGAGTGTCAAATATATCTGTACACCATCTCTTACCCATATGGGGATGGTTATAATACAGCCATGCTGGAAGCCATGAACATGGGAATGGCCGTGGTGACTGTGGTTAATCCTTCCTCTCCCATTACCCACAATAAGAACGGTTTGGTGGCAAAAAACTTAAGTGAGTTACGTGAGCATCTAAACTATTTGCTGTCAAAGCCTGAAGAGATTAAACGACTCGGGCAAGCCGCAAAAAAAACCATCCAAGATAAATTTTCTAAAGAGCAATTTATTGAGGCTTGGAGGGATTTGCTTGCAAAAACTGACGAGCCGCTTCATAAAGAATAATCCCCACCGAGTTTGCAAGATTCAGGCTGCGAGCCCCTTCTCCCAACATAGGAATCGTGTAGAGCCTAGATTCATAGTCTTGATAGAATGCGGGTGGTAGACCATGGGATTCACTTCCGAAGATGATATAATCCCCCGATTGAAAATCAAACTCATAACAAGGACGGTCGGTTTTGGTGGTGGAGAAAAAAATCCTCTCTGGTTTTTCCATTCTTAAAAAATCTTCCCAGCTATCATGAATGAGAGGATCTAATTTTTTCCAATAATCTAAACCGGCCCTTTTTACTTGGCTCTCTTCGATACTAAAACCAAGGGGTTTTATCAGATGTAACTTGGCTCCATAGCAAATGCATTGCCTGCCAATATTACCGGTATTTTGAGGAATTTGGGGATGCAGTAAAACAACATTAAGTTTCATGTGATTAGAGTATTAAAACAGTGTTATCTTAATTAGGAAGCAGAGTTCCATATTTCTTTGGACCAGGTGGAGTGAGTTTGTTGTACCCATTTTTTAGAACGCAGATGACTCCAAACAAAGTTCTCTAGTTTTTCTGGGGAATCCACATTCACTTCTAAGCACATATCCCAGTCACCCATGCAAGACCAAACTCTTTTGACTTGGTTCCACTCTTTTACTGATTCCCAGTTATTATCCCACGTATTTGACCATTTAACCCACACATGTGCATTCCAGCTCATTTTAAGCTCCTATAGATCTTATTGTATTTTTTGATAAAGAGGACATGATGCTTTATTTAGCCCTTTAAATTGCTCATTGATAGAGTAAATACTTTCCCCGCTGCCTAAGAAAAGAAAACCTTCTTTTTTTAATGATCCGTAGAGTTTGCGAACAATATTTATTTTATTATTGCGCTCTTGATAGATCAGCACGTTGCGACAAAAAATGATGTCATAATAGTTCGCCTGAAAGGCGGAAGTGAGCAGGTTCATTTGCGAGTATTTTATCATTTTAGTTAAGTCGGGTTGAATTTGCCAATCGCCAGAATCTAACTTGGTAAAGTATTTTTGCAGGTAACGAATCGGTAGACCTCGTTGGACTTCCAGTTGATTGTAGACACCCGCTTTAGCTCTTTTTAAAACTCGTTCACTCAGATCAGTGGCATCAATTTTTAAATTCCAATTTTGGAGAGCTGGTATTTTATCCAGTAAACCCATTAAGATACTGTAGGGCTCTTGTCCAGTGCTGGAAGCAGCACTCCATATAGTGACTGTTCTACTGGCTTTATTTTTTTCCATGACCTGGGGCATTATTTCTTCAAAAAGAATTTTAAAAGGAGATGTGTCACGGAAAAAAGAGGTTTCATTGTTGGTGGCAATGTCGATAAGAAGATCGTGATTTTGCTTATTGACCGTACCTTGAAAGTTTTGATGCAGTTCATCAATAGAGTTCAATCCTAGTACCTTCACCAGTTCATTAAGGCGATTCTGCAAAGCATACGCATTAAACTGGGTGTAGGTGATCCCACAATGCTTCATGATATAATCAGCGAAGAAGGATAGGATTTTGTCTTCAATTTCGTTCATATTCCATCCTTCAACATCTGGATTTTTTCAATTAAAATATCTTCGGTAAAAGGCTTCATGATATATTCAGAAGCTCCTAGCGCAATGGCTTGCTCAATTTTTTCTGGAGTATCCATGGTGGTCATCATGACTATGGGGCTTGAAGTTAAAGCACCATCGCGGACCGCTTGGAGAAACTCCATTCCATTCATATTGGGCATCACCCAGTCACACAGAATGAAATCAAAATCACTTTTGTCCTTTAAGATCTCAGTGGCATGTTTGCCATCTTCCGCCATAGTGACTTCATAGCCTTCTTTTTCAAGTATGCCCCCTGCAAATAGGCGAGCACTTTTTGAGTCATCAATCACAAGAACAGTTAACGACATTTTATTGACTCCTTTTTTTTAGGGATCCGATTTTGGAGGATCCTCTGAACATTTATTTAAGTAGAATTCTATCAAAGCTTCTAGCATTTCTCAAAGTAATTATTTTTATAGGTAAAAAATTAAATTATAAATTGCCTCAGCTCGGCTTTTTCCTTAAACTTATATATACTGAACGAAATTCATTTAAAGAGGTTATTCATGAGAATTAAATTCTGGGGTACACGCGGTTCATTTCCCAATAGACTGTCTGCTGAAGATATGACCTTTTGTTGGCAGAATGGAAAATATATTCAAGAGAATGACTATGGGTCTGATACCACCTGCATTGAAATTATGGGTGATACTGATAAATCAGTTATCATTGATGCCGGATCAGGGATTACCCGCTTGCCGTTCATGAGTTCTGATGAGTTTCATATTCTATTTTCCCATCTTCACTGGGATCATTTGCATGGACTTAACTTTTTTGTTCCCATCTATGTTCCAGGGAAAAAAATCCACCTCTATGGAGTGCATGAAGAGTTAGAGGCCTCCGTAAAAACTCTCTTTAACGGAATTAACTTTCCTGTGGAGTATGGACAGCTCGGTGCTGATATCGAATTTCACCCTTTAAAAGTCTATGAGCAGGTAGAAATTCAAGGTTTAAAAGTCACTCCCTTTTTATTAGATCATCCTGGTAAAGCCTACGGGTTCAATATTGAGCATGGAGGCAAACGGATTTCTACCGCTTTTGATACTGAGTTTATTAGATCGAGCCCCAAAGACCTGGGTGAAGACCATGCATTCTATCAAAATTTGGATGCTCTCATTTTTGATGCTCAATATAAACTCAAAGAGGTGGTGAGGGATAAGATGAATTGGGGACATGCCTCTCCAGACTTTGGAGTGGATTTGGCACTTCGAGAAAGGATTCCGATGGTCATTATGACCCATCATGATCCCGCTGTTTCATATAAAGAGCTGGCTCTAAGAGAATCGGAAGCCATCACCTATTGCAAATCGCAAGTCAAAGCCATTTCCAAAATAGCAGATCAGCAACCGGTGCCGACTAAGGTGGTTTTTTCTTCTCGCGAATTGGTGGTTGAAGTCTAGACTCGATAGGGTTGGGTTAGACTGCTTTTAAGGAAGCTCCTGCTTTCTTTTTATCTTTCTCTTCTATTAGATCAAGAATCTGTTCAATCAATTTAGCAATGGGAATCGGTGAGAAAAAGTGAGGTTTATTCTTATATTTCTTAAACAATTCAGGGTGCTGGCTTTTGTTGGATGAAGAGACAATGAAGAAGTTATTTAAATCTTGGTTGATTTGCTGGAGATACTCATAAAAACGGTAACCATTAATTGATTTATGATTGACCTCGGTAATGACCGCATCGATCTGCTCATGTTGCTTACCAAAATGTCTCAAGGCAAGATCTGGATTGTTAAATAAAGTCACCTCGATATCTAGCATGGCCATCTGTTTACGGATGGATTCGCATATCACCTGATTATCTCCCATAATCATTACTTTAGGAGGAGTTTCTTCTTGCTGGGTTACGGGAACCCCATCATTATTTAATAGTATGGCACTTTCTAAGAGATTCGAGGAGATGCTCATTTTTAGATCTGAAATTCGAATAGGTTTGGTTATGTAATCATTTGCTCCCAACTCAAAACCTTTGGCGAGGCAATCCATCTTCTTTTGTGAAGTGACGAAAAGTATGGGCAATTGGTCTTTGGTGTATTTTTTTCGTAACTCCTGACAGGTCTCAAAACCGGTCTGCTCTGCCATAACAATATCCAAAAGGATTAAATCCACATGGAAATTCTTCATTTGGCTTTCAATTTCATCGGGATTAGAACAGGTTATGACCTCATAGTCATCTTGCAACATCTGACTGATCATTTTCAGTAAGGTGACATCATCATCAACAGCCAAAATAGTATAGCGCTTATCTTTCATAGGCTTTAATCCTCTCCTTTGCCTTGGATACTTGTCATTGCTATAATATTTTACTCGTCGAAATTGCCGAAAACCTTTAAAAAATCTGTAAACATTTGAAATTATAGTTGAAAAATATTTGTAAGTTGATCTGCAAATTTGGAGGGTTTTAGGGTTTTCACCTAATAGCTGGACTTTTTACCAATTTTCTGTGTATATTCCGTCAGATGGAAATCAAATCACTACTTACCTATGATGATGTAACTCTTTCAATAGATTCTAAAGTTCTTCTAGAGAAAGTGCATCTATCCTTTCATACCAACTGCCTCAATGTGATCGTAGGGGGCTCTGGTGCGGGGAAATCTACTCTTCTTAAGTCTTTACTTGGTTTGTATTCTATAGAGAAAGGGCAAATCCGATTTGCAGGTCAAGAACTCAAGGGGGAGACTCTATCTAAATTTCGCTCTAAAATTGTATATATAGGTCAAAGACCCTATTTGGGAGAGGGAACAGTCTGGGAGTCAATGATTATGCCTCTCTCTTATAAGTGCAATCAGCACCTTACTGTAAATCCTGAAGCCGCTCATGATTATTGCCGAGAATTAAATCTGAACCCATCAATTTTACAGCAAAAAGTAAGTGAATGCTCAGAAGGGGAGCAAAAGCGATTGGCTTTGATGAGGGGGCTGCTGCTCCAAAAAGAGATCTTTCTACTGGATGAAATCTCTTCTGGCTTAGATCAGGATAATCAAAAAGTTGTGATGAAGCTAATAAAAAGCAAGAATATCACCTCTATAGCAGTGACGCATGATGCCTATTGGCAGGAGGAAGCTCACCATACTTTTCGTGTTCAAAATAAGGGTGTGGAGGTGGTGAAATGATTCATGTCACCTGGGGTGCCTTGGCGTTGATGCTATTGTTGCTCCTCATTCCACTCGCTTTTTTCCGTTATTTATCCATTGAAATTAAGCCTTTATTGATTGCAGTGACTCGGATGGTGGTTCAACTCTTTTTAGTGGCCTGGTATCTAGAGTATTTATTTGCTTGGAACCTCTGGTGGGTGAATGGGCTCTGGATCATGGTGATGGTGGCGGTGGCTAATAATTCCATCTATCAGAGTTTGAAAATACGGTCCTTTAAAGTATGGATGATCATGATGGCGAGCTTATTGCTTTGCACCTTTCTCATTTTGGCTTTCATGCTGGGGGTTGCCATTGGTAAAAACTCCATGGGAGAAGCAAGGTACGTCATTCCCATTGCCGGTATGCTGCTTGGTAACGGTCTTCGCAGTATTATAATCGCTATGGAGAGGTTTTATGCTGATATTCTAAAGAATGAAGAGCCTTATATAACTACTCTCTCCTTAGGAGCTTCTTTTCAAGAAGCGACATTGCCTTACTTTAGGCAGGCTGCTCGTTCTGCTTTTACTCCAGCTATTTCATCAATGGCCACCATCGGGCTGGTATTCCTACCAGGGATGATGACCGGACAAATTCTTGGTGGAGCAGACCCTATGACGGCTATCAAATACCAAATTTGTATTTTTATTGGGATCTTAGTTCATACCGTCCTCTCAGTGGCCACCACCATTTTTGCCAGTCGGCAAATTCTGTTTAATACCAATTACATACTTATTAAAAGTTTCTTTGATACACAAAAAATTTAGTTCCAGGGTTGACATTTTTTCAATCAGCCCCATGTTAAATCTCTGTTACGTTCTAATAATTGCTTGGAGGAAGAAAATGGCAGCATCGAAACAAACTCATCAATTTAAGACTGAAATTAATCAGCTTTTAGACCTGATTGTTAATTCCCTATATTCAAATCGAGAAATCTTTTTACGTGAATTGGTATCCAATGCTTCTGATGCGATCAACCGTTTGCGTTTTCAGGCCCAAACCAAGCCTGAGCTGGTGGGAGATGATGCTGATTTTCATATTCGCTTAAACCTAGATAAGGAAAAGAATACTTTAGAAATCGTGGACAATGGTATCGGTATGACTGAGCAAGAGGTGATGGACAACATCGGTACTGTTGCTAAAAGTGGAACTGAAGCCTTTTTGGAAATGGCTAAAAAAGCCAAAGATAAGAGTGGTTTAAGTGCGGATCTGATTGGTCAGTTTGGAGTTGGTTTTTACAGTTCTTTTATGGTGGCTGAAAAAGTGACGCTGATCACACGGGCGGCTGGAGAAGAAACCGCCACTAAATGGGAGTCCACTGGAGATGGATCCTATACGATAGAAGAAAGTAAGCGAGAAGGGCGTGGTACATCTATCTTACTGCACCTGAAAAAACCTGAAAAAGATGAGCAAGACTTTACTGAGGAGTGGGTGGTTCGCTCTATAATTAAAAATCACTCTGATTTTGTTAGCTATCCAATCAAAATGGAAGTGGAAAGAAATGAGCCTGAGCTAGATGAAGAAGGGAAGCCTATTGAAGGAAAAACCAAAACAGTGGTTAACGATGAAACTCTCAATTCCATGAAGGCGATTTGGGCTAAAGATAAGAAGGATGTGACTAAAGAAGAGTATGATGAGTTTTATAAACATGTAAGTCATGACTGGAATCCTCCTTTAAATCATATCCATTTAAAAATGGAAGGTGTCACAGAGTATCAAGCTCTCCTTTACATTCCTTCCATTGCTCCTTTTGATCTATTTCAAAGAGATCATCAACATGGTGTGAGCCTCTACTGCCGACGTGTTTTCATTATGAAAGACTGTAAAGAACTCATGCCTGAATATCTTCGTTTTGTAAAAGGTGTGGTTGATGCTGCCGATCTTAATCTTAATGTAAGCCGCGAAATCTTACAGCAAGATAGCCTAGTAAAAAACATCCGTAAGAACTTAGTTAAAAAGGTTATGGATCAGCTGAAGAAAATGGATAGTAAGGATTATGAAACCTTCTGGAATGCCTTTGGTCAAGTGATGAAAGAGGGTGTCCATACCGATCATGAAAATAAAGAGAAGCTGGCGGATCTGCTTAGATACAAAACCACCACCTCTGATGAGTGGGTTTCTTTAGAAGAGTATAAGAAGAGAATGCAACCTGATCAAAAAGAGATCTATTACTTAACTGGTGAGACTCTGGGTTCTCTTAAAAATAGCCCTCTTCTCGAAGTTTTAAAAGAGAAAGGGTATGAAGTTCTTCTTATGACAGAGCCAGTTGATGAGTGGGTTGTTCAATCATTACCCGAGTACCAAGGTACTCCTCTTAAGAGTGCTGAAAAGGGTGATTTGGAATTTGATAAAGTAGACGATAAAAAGAAAGAAGAACTTTCAGATCTTTTTGAATATGTGAAAAAAGAGCTAGAAGCCCATGTCAAAGAGGTTCGACCTTCTGTTCGGATGAGTGGATCTATCTCCTGTCTAACTGGTGACGCCTATGATATGAGTGGCTACATGGAGAAAATCTTAAAAGCCACTGGTCAAACAGCACCAGATAATAAACGAGTCTTAGAGCTCAATATGAACCATCCTGTGCTCACTAAGATGAAATCCATTCATGAGAAAGAGAAAGAAAATCCTATTCTTAAAGACTATTGTGCGTTATTATTTGATTTAGCAGTCATTGGTGAGGGCGGTAAGGTGAGTGATCCTTCAAAGTTCAACCGACTCGTTGGAGAACTCATGTCGAATGCTTTAAATAGCTAAGAAAGTAAGAAAGTACAGAAGATTCAAATCAAAGGCTGCAGCTTCGGTTGTAGCCTTTTTTTTTGCCCTAAATTGAATCTTGAATCCTGGAATGAGGAGAGGAGTCTATGGAAGAGTATGAAGAGGTTGATCTGTCTCGATCTTTAGCTACTAAACTTGACCCGAAACAGATTCACATGGGGCTTAAACATGTGATGGCCGATGAAAAATTTGAAAATCACCTGTCTAAGAAAAGGGAAATTGACTTAGTTGTTGAAGGAGCGCCCATTCGAGGAATGTTGGAGTTAGCCGAACGACCCGGCCAAGTGCTATTTACCTCAGAAGATATGCCTGAAGAGGCCAAGGCTGGAGACTCTCTCTTTTTAATTTTTGAGGAGGGAGATATTCAGTATATTTCTCCTGTAGTGGTGAAAGAGGCAAACGAGCAGCAAATAACCGTAGGACCCCAAGAGGTGAGAGCAGACCGCCGTTTTAAAACGAAACGCTCTATAACTGTATTTGTTGTGCCTGATGAGTTGAAAGAGGAGCTCAGAGGGGGAGGAGTCGGTGTGGTTAGAAAGTTTATGAGCACTCGAACCACCATGACCAAAAAGGGACTTCTAGTTCAAGAGTACTTTGATGAAATTGGAGAGAGTATTGACCCTGCCACCAAGATAGTGGGAGCGCAAATCCATAAAGCCACATTGCTTGACTTTAGTTTGGGGGGGCTTAAACTAGAAGTGAAGGGTGAAGGTGCTGTTCATGATTTTGATCGAAATGGCGGCATGCTCTATATCACTATGAACATTCCGATTGCCCTCGTTCAAAGAACAGTGAATCTCTTTGCTTTTGTTAGAAATATCCACGAAGTGAATGATTCCAAATTTTTTGCTCACTGTACTTTTATAGATAAATTACAAGCCAACTTTCTTAGATAAAAATTTCTATCTATTGCCGAATTAAATATTCGATCAGAGTGATCATGGTCTGTTTTGTGGCACCTTGAGATAGGCTAGAGATTCGCCGGCCATTCATAAAGAGGGTCGGGGTATAGGAGATTCCCATACGGTTTCCTTCATCGGTTTCCTCTTTAACCATTTTAGGTCCTTCTCCTGTGAGGCAGGTTTTAAACTTGTTCTGATCGATTTGTGGATTGGCTGCCAATTTGTCTAAGAAGCTTTGAGATAGATAAGATTGATTGGCAAAAATGCGGTCATGGAAAGCCCAAAACTTACCTTGGCGAAAAGCACAGAAAGAGTAAATAGCTGATTTACAGGCCAGTTCATGCATTTTACGGGTGATTTTATCATTGCAATTTTGATCAAGAGGGTAGTGTTTATAAATCACTCTCACTTTCCCTGGGTAAGCTTTCTTAAGATCATTCAGCGTGTCTGCCATTCTTTGACAGTAGCCACATTGAAAATCACTCACATCAACGATAGTTACAGGAGCATTGTCAGGGCCTTTTGAGGGAGAATTTTGAGTGGCGAAGCTTTCAATACTGAGTCGGTTAAAATCAGCAATAAGTTTTTCTTGCGGGCTTAAAGAGGGTTGATTCGGTTTGGGGCTCGATTTTTTCTGCGGGCTCTTTTTTACCACTTTTTTAGTGGTTTGTTTGCTGGCCAGCTGGGCCCTATAATTATTCGAAATCAGATTGTTAACCCATAAAGTCGATCCAGTTGAAATAATCAGAATCAATCCCAGAATAAAAAGTCCCGCTGAGACTTGACCGTTTACAAATTGAAAGGCTCCTAGCAGGGTTTCTTTGAAGTTCTTTTTAAGGGCTAAGAAACCGGCTACCACCATGATAAGAATACAGACATAGAGTAAAATACACATGAGGCAGAGGGTGCCGATTTTAACAAAACTCACCACTCCCATATAGAGCGAAAAGACGAGCATCGTGAGAGAAATCAACCATCCGAGTGAGAGAAAAGATTCTTTATGTTTTGACTTGAGAGTGAGGCCTGTCACTAAAAGGAGGAATAAGAAGAGATAGGCAAACATACCCAAGGCAGCCACTGGAATGCCAGCTATAGCTGAGTAAGCACTGGCGGCTACTTCATCACAGTTAAAACTGGCATTAATGGTACAAAAGCTTTGCTCTTTGGGATGCAAAATGTGGATTTTATGATGGAGAAACATGAGATAGAGGGAATCAAAGAAGGCCACTAAGTTGGTAGCAAGGAATATATATAGCCAATGAGTCTTACGCATTTTTCTAGCTCCTTAAGATTAGGTCAAATTTGCATTCAAAAAGATATCAAATTCAAATTGTTATGGGAACGAAAATTATTAACTTTTCCCTGGAATCACTCCTCACCTTGCACTGGATTTTGGCTTAATAAAATGGTAGATTCCGTCCACCATGTTTGACAATGCCCTATTTAAACTGCTGGTTCTTGCTCTGTTCCTTTTCGCCCCTTTAGAAGCGGCCAAAGTAAAGAAATGGAATAAGAAAAGTTGCCGTAAACACCTTCCCACCCTTAAGCAGAGTGTTGAGGCTAAGTGGAATGCTAAAGTTGGCATCCAAATTGGAATCTGTCTTTATTTTACTAAAAAATACCGTGAGGCTCTCAAGCATCTGGATCGATTTAAAACTGATCCGAAATATGGCACCACTGTTCAACTCTTTCGAGCTCGCGTTTTCCTCAAACAAGGAAAAGAAGATACCGCCTGGAAAACTCTGCAAAAAGTTATTAAATCCTCAGCTCCTCATTGGGTTTTTGGTTTTTACTTTTTAGGGGAATACTATCGTAAGATTGGCAAGAAAAAGCTCGCCAAGAAGTTCTATAAAACTTTTATTAAAGAAGTTAAGAACGCCAAGAAGGTCAAAGATATCCTTGAGCCCCCTGAATTTAAATTAAAAGAAACCAAGAAACTTTATAAAAAAGCTAAAAAACGAGTCAGAAAGAAGAAAAAGAAAAAACGAACCATCAAAGAGCAGCAGTGGGATGTGAATGCACCCATCGCTTCCAAAAAAGAGGATCCAGGAGTTTGGAAATATATCTATCTTTCAGGAAGATTGCATTTGGAGGGAGATTGGAAAAAAGAGAAAGCTCCCGATATGACACAGTATGTGTTAAAGGATTCCTGGTCTATGGAGGAAGTTTTGGGCCAAGCCTTCACTTTTGGAGCTGGCCCTATAGAGACTGCTCAACTGGTGACTCGGGCCGAATTTAATTTTTATAGCAATTGGCTCACAGAGGATACTTTAATTTATCGGTATTTTGAGGAAGATAATGCCGATTTTTTCTTTCAATGGGATTACTGGCAGTACACCCCGCACATCATGTTAGATCAGTTTGTAAACTTATCAGCTTGGAAGCTAGGTTATCAGTACTCTTTTGCTCGAACCTTTACCTCCTACACCTATTATCCAGTGGGACTAAATGAAGCTAGCCGGGGCTATCAGCGCATCTTTGGAAACGAATATATAATTCCTTGGGTCTCGGTAATTTACGCTGAGGACTTTCGAACTCGTTTTTTTTATCGACTGGATTACACCCCAGAGTTTGTTAATATCCTGGCTTCTCATCGAAACTGGTCTCTACATTTAAGCCAGGATATCTTTTTTCCCACTTCTCATGCTAACCTTTACTTCGAATTTTATTATGAAATGGCCCTCTACGAAGCCTCTTTGATGGATCATTATAATGTGGGAGGGGTTTTAGCGGGTGATCTACTGGTGGCAGATAGTTGGTACTTTCGCTTAATTCTTGGACTTCAATACAACAACTTCAAGGATGTTCGTCTCCGCTATCAATATTTTGGTGAACAAGCAGGGGCGCTCCAGGACAAAGACCCATTTGCAACACCAGAAGATCCTCTATTTGAAGTCAATGAGGTAAAACTGAGGCTCTATGATTTTAATAGTGAGCTCAATGTGGCTTGGACATTTTTTGATTATCATCAACTCCGCATTTCGCTCTTTATCCAACAGAGTATTGGGGTTCCTGAATACTTAAATCCACAGATTCAAGAGCAAGAAGAGTTGACGGATTATGATTATTTTGATTTTGGAGCTGGTATAGTATACCGCTTTACCTATCCAGATCCTGATTTAATAAGAAGAAAGGCAAAGTATGGATTCTTTGGGCTTTTTTAAAACACGAGGTCTTTTCTTAGGAGCTTTCCTCTTTGGGTGCATGGCCTGCGGCCCTGACTTATCTAAATTTGGTCAAAAAAGAGCCTACCAACCGGGTGAACTTTTAATCACCCTGGATGGAAATAAGTGGAGTCAGTTGTCTCAAAGAGGTTCTTCGTTCAACCTAACCACCAGGGAGTCACTGAGTGAGGAAGGGCAACACTTAAGAGAATCTTTTAAATACAGCCAAACTATTTTACCCCCTACTAAGCCAGATGGAAGCTCTTATGAGGATGGGCAAGCTGTGATCAAAATAACTTTGCCCGACGGAGTGAGTCTGGAGCAAATGCAGCAAAAGTTAAGTGGAATAGAAGGGGTTGAATCCATCGACTATAACTGGCTGCATTGGCCGGCCAGCAGGGGGGAAAACCTGAACTTCGGGTTAACTGAGTTTGCCAATAATAATAAGAACGATAACAATACCCCTGGCAATCAGGTGGATGTCAAAGATATTAAGTTTCGCTATATGGGCACAGGTAAGGGAGTTACGTGGGATTTTGATGCCCAGAAAATAGGTCCAGAAAACTATCACGAAGTTCTAGATGCGGTTCCTCACTATATACCCAACGATCCTTTTTTTAAGTCTCACCAATTTTTTTATATGTATTTAACTAGAGTAACCCAAGTCTGGCATGCCGCTTACAAAACCTTTGGCCATTTAGCAGTTCCCCCGGAGGGATCCGACTACGGAAACATTATCAATGGTTCTAGCGAAGATCGAGTTCATCTCCCTAAAGATAAAAAACAGCAGCCGAATGTGGTGGTGGCCGTGATTGATAATGGATTTGATATCTCTCATCCCGATCTCAATGGAAGATGGCTCGTCTATGATAAGGAGGTGGGAGAGGGGTGTGGTTGGACCCCTGAGACCAATGTGATTCCTAATGTAGATGCCTGTGCCAACGGAGTGGATGACGATCAAAATGGAATAATAGATGACTTTGTGGGTTTGCATGCTTATAACAATGGAGGCGCTCCCACTCCTTATGACGAAGATCCTAAGAACTCTCATGGAACCCATGTAGCTGGTATTATTGGAGCTATTCATAATAATCGAATGGGAATTGCGGGAGTTTGTCCTACCTGCTTCATTCTACCCATTAACGGAGCTGAGTTGAAACCCAGTTCCTCGGGGGGATTTGCGGCTGCACTGCCTGATGATCTCATTATGAAGGGAATGGACTACATTAGTGCTCGTCAAAATGCCCGAGCCACTGATATTGTCAATCTCTCGATAGGAGTTTATCGGTTTTCTAGACCCTATATGTTAGCTATCTCAAGAGTTGCTCGTGAGTCTTTAGTGGTGGCAGCGGCCAGTAACGAAGACTCCGATCGACTCTCTTATCCTGCTGCCCTCCCTGACGTTATGGCGGTGGGAGCCGTGGGAGGGGTGGGAGACACTGGGAATTCTGGAACACCTTCTAAAACGGTTAAAAAACAAGGCAATAGTATTGACGCCAGTTTTTATCCCGAGAAGGCCTTTTATTCCAATTTTGGCAATCACATTGCTTTATTAGCTCCAGGTACCAGTATTTATAGTACCATTCCCGGAGCTAACTATGCATATGATACTGGGACCAGTCAAGCAGCTCCCATGGCTGCCGGCATTGCGGGTTTGGTACTCTATCTTGAAAGACAATCCCTTCGGTTTTTAGGGGATGGAGCAGATTTTCCAGAAGGGTTTATGAAACATCTGATTAATACCGCTGATGGCTCCATTTTACATGGGATGTATCCCAAAACAACCGAAAAAGGTACCGTATATGAATGTGATGAAAAACAGATTGAGAAGAATATAATCTATCAATCGAATAAAGGGTATAACGAAGGTAATAAATGCCAAATGAGCCCCGGTCATCAATATTTAGGAGCAGGACTCATCAATGCAGCATATGCCTTGTCGGGTTATACTTTAGAGTCTGTTGAAATCAGTACAACTGTTCGACGTTTTTCAGAAAGCGGCTGTCTTTTTGGTGCCGCATTTATCAATACTCCTTCTGCGCCTGAAGAGCCGGGGACCGCCTTGCTCGTTGTCAGCTTTCTTCTGATTTTATTAACTTGGTTCCTTCTTAAAGAGAAAAAAATATGAAACCTGTGGCGGCTGCAATCTGCTTACATCAAGGAAAAATCCTTCTCACCCGTCGTGCCCCCGAAGAAAAAAATGCCGGTAAATGGGAATTTCCTGGGGGAAAACTGGAAGAGGGAGAAAGGGCGGAAGAGGCTTTAGCTCGCGAGTTAAAAGAAGAGCTAGGAGTTAAAGCGGTGGTGGGTGATTTTTTTATGGAGACCATCTATCACTATGAACATGGTGCTATAAAGCTTCTCTCTTATTATACCGAGCTGGAAGATCAAAATTTTACCTTGATGGTTCATGATGAAGTTGCTTGGGTTCTTCCAGAACAACTTTTGGATTATGATCTCACTCCGGCTGATATTCCTATTGCTAAGCGGTTGCAGTCTGTGGTCAGTTAAGTCTGAAGGTCTGAAGTCTGAGGTCTGAGGTCTGAGGTCTGAGGGGTATATGGTATATTGGTAAAAACCTGGTAATTAGGTAACAAAAAATACTTTGCATTTAGGTAACACAT
>CAYFLR010000095.1:0-11609 GCA_964343805.1 uncultured bacterium
CTTCATTCACTGTTGGATTTTCATTACAAAACCTCGTTACCGCTCTTTTTTGATAGGACTTAAGTCTTTTCCTATTTTTTAATAAGAGGTGTCTAATCGGGTTACTCCTCTTGCCTCCGGTTGCTTCTTTACGGTATTTGCGAATGGCTGGGTGAATGAGCCTAATCACATGAAACTTATCAATCACTATTTGCGCATTGGGAAAGAGCTCTTTTGCTGTATTCTTATAGCTGGTATCCATGTCTATAACCACGTGGGAAACCCTTTCTCTCCCTGGGATGTGCTCAATTGCCCTTAAAAGATCCTGTTCTCTTTTTCCTTGGGCTACTTCTCTGAGGCATTTACGATTATTATCCACAAATGAGGTTACAAACTCTTTCCGAGACTGTTTCTTATGCCTTCTAAAGCCATGCTCATCCATCAGGACTGTTTTTCCCCAAGGGGTATTCATACTTTTTCGAAGTTCTAGATCAAGTCTTTCATTGACTACTTTTGTAACCAAAGTGTCAGAACACCTACAATGAGCTGCTACGCCTTTTGCGCATTCATATCGTTTGAAGTTGTATAGAATATCTTGCCGGTACTTTTCAGTGGTTCTAAATCCCAACTTTATGCCATCAACTATCTCAGTGAAAACTGCTCCGCAGGTTGGGCATTTAAACCGTTTCTTTTTGATCACAAGAACAATGTTCTTATTTTGTACTTTGGCATCTCGAATGGTAATGGTCCTGTGGTCATATATGGTGAAACTTCGTGAAGGGCATTTTCTACAGTTCTCCCAGGATCTTTTGGTTGTACAGTGGTATTGAAAGATCTTATTCGAAATTTTTAAAACCTTTTCTAATTTTAGTCCTGGTAAAACAAGCCTGGATAAGAGATACTTTTCGGGAGTCTTGAGCTTCTTTCCTTTCAATAAAATTTTTTAGAGGTAAATTAATTTTACTGAAAAGAAGTTCTCATGACTTTCTTATTTTGATTTTACATTCCTAGAAAAGATCCTTATAGAGTGAAGGTCTTTTCGGAATGAAAATCAACCTTCCACCATTAAGTTGGAAGACCCTTAAATCATTATTTAATTAATCTTTTTTTATGAAGAGGCATGACCATGAGAAAATTAGCTATATCTATGTTTTTACTTGCTGGATCGTTTGTCTATTACGCATGTGGAGATCTGCAATCCATGTTGGGTTTTAGTGAGGCGACTGGAAGTTGTGAGACTGATGCGTTTGCAAATAATACTTTGATTCGTGTCTGTATCGATTATGACAAAGTGAGTGAAGAGGAAGAGGGTCAGTATGAAAAAACCTGCAAAGAAGAGGGCGGAAATGGAAAAGCGGGGACCTGGTCTGATTCGGCTTGCGAAACAGATGACGCAACTGCCTCTTGTGAACATAAAGATGGGCCAGGCACCAAAACGGTTTATGTATTTGATGCCACCTATAATTCAATTTTAAAAGATTCGGTTTCTTCTGGTGATGGTATTTGCCGTGATGGATCAACCTATGAGGAAATTGTTGCAGCCTCTAAAGATCCAACAAGTACCACCACTGTAACATCAAGTTGTGCTATCACAGCCAAAGAAAACGAAGGTACTGAGAAGGAAATGGATATATCTGGATGTTGGGAATTCACTACCTCTAGTAGCTCAACCGCGGACATTAAGTCCAAATGTGAGGATGGAACACTCAATGATGGTGATGGAAGTAATCCTGGGACTTTTAGTGAAGCAGCTTGCTCAGCTGATACAGGTGTCCCTTATTGTAAGGATTTTCCTTCTAAGTTTGGTGGAACTGGCTCTCTCTATTACACCGGAAAACACTATGTAGATAGTGGGGTATCATCTATTTCAAGTTGGTGTTCTCAGGTGAAAGGGACAGAAGGGACTACAGAGTAAGTCATTATTTTAGTTGCTTCTTTTCTTATCAATTGACATGTTAAGGTCATTCATCAAGTTGGAAAACCACCAATGAGGAGAGGGCTTATGTCAATTGGAGAAAGTGTCAGTTTTAACATCTTTTTATTCTCACTCGCTTTTGGTTTTTTGTGTCTGGCTTATCAAACGGTGATTTTGCTACTGCAAAAAAAGAGCCTTTATCTGTCTCCTGTACGGGGGCAGGTGGGATATGGTGTCTATTACGCTCTATCTAAGGGGATGTTGCCATGGAATAAAGAAAGTGGTCGACTGCATCCTGTTATCTTTTGGTCGGGAGTTCTTTTTCACTGCGGTGTTTTCTTAGTATTTTTCTATATGCTGTTAAGAGCTCTCGGTTTTCAAAGTGCCGGACTTTCCAGTTTCTTTTTTCCCCTTATACTCCTGGCTGCACTTGTTGGAGTGGTTAATCTAATTAGACGTTTCTTTAGTACTGAAATGAAGGCTTATACGGTCAGGGATGATTATATATCTCTTGCCTTAAGTACCTTAGTTTTATTCATGGCATTAGGTTATTCCAAGGGAGCGATGGGAGTCTTGTGGTTAGATTTATCTGTTGCTCTCCTTTTTATCTATCTCCCCTTTAGTAAGATCAAACACATGGTGACCTTTTTCTTTGCTCGGAAATACCATGGTGAGCATTTTGGTCTTTTAGGTCTCTACACCAAACAAATGAAATATCTGTTTGGGAAACTTGATTCCAAAGAGATTTCCAGCCTGCTGGAAGAGCCAACAACTTCCAAGTCTGAGCCGGTTTTGACCAACAAAATTTCAGAAGAAAAACGAATCCCTTTTGTAAAGGGGTTAAAAAAACATATGTCTCGTCATGTGAGTGCCATGGTCAATTCTTGTGTGCATTGTGGTATGTGCACTGAGTCTTGTCATTATTATATGTCCACCAATGATCCTCATCTTATTCCGGTGGCTAAGTTAGATAAACTGACTCAGCTTTACCGTCATCAATTTGATCCATTTGCGTTTTCAGCTCTAAATGAAAGCACGGAGGCGACAATTTCGAAGATCGAAGAGCTGCATGAGACCGCTTTTATGAACTGCAGTATCTGTGGTAGGTGTGCGCTCAGTTGTCCCATGGGAATAAACACAGGTGAAGCGATGATGGTTGCAAGGAGATCTTTTTCAGATATTGGTGAGTCTCCTGAAGGATTAGAAAAGCCGGCTCAAACTGCCGTTTCAAAAGGTAATTATTTAGGATTACCGGTTGATGATGTGGTGGATAATATCGAATGGCTGAGTGAAGAGCTAGCAGAAGATCTGGAAATTTCTGAAGAAGAAGCTCAAATCCCGGTGGATCAAAAATCTTCTGATGTTTTGTATATTCCCCACCCATTGGAACTTCGGGATTTTCCAATGATTGTACTTGCCACCGTAAAAATATTTCATAAAGCGGGTATCAAATACACTCTTTCCAGTCATCATTTTGATACGGTGAACTATGCCTATTATAGTGGAAATCAAGAAGCCATGCGCACAATTATTGAGAATCTCATCAAAGCCCAACAAGAAGTGGGAGCTAAAGAGGTTGTCTTATCGCCCTGTGGACATGGTTATAAAGTTTTAAGGTGGGAAGCAGAAAAACTGCTGGGTCAACCTTTTGATTTTAAAATTTTATCCTTGGGTGAAGCGATTGATAAATACTATCAAGAGGGAAAAATCCAGTTAAACAAAGATGTGCTTGATGGAAAACTCACCTATCACGATCCTTGTAATATCGGTAGAAATGGTGGGGTGATTGATGAACCTCGCAGGGTCATTAATGCTCTTTCTTCTCGTTTTGTAGAGATGGCTCCCTCGGGTGCTTTTAATTTTTGCTGTGGAGGAGGAGGTGGATTGTCCGCAAGTGCGAATTATGGTCAAACCCGGCTCAAGGTGGGAGCAACCAAAGCGAAACAAATAAAGGATTCAGAGGCCGACTGGGTGATAACCAACTGCTTTAATTGCAATACTCAGATTAAAGAAATCCAGCGAAAGTACAAGTTGGATTATAAGGTGAAAAGTATTGCTGAGGTGGTGGCGGATTCTCTCATTTGATCATAGAGCTGTTACAACATCTTCAAGAAACTTTTTATAAGGTAAAGCCTGGCCCAACTCCTGGAAGTTTTGAGAATGTTCGCCTTGATATACCACATACTTAGATACATCTCTTTTGGCGATAGCTTCAAATTGATTAAGTCTTTTGAACATTTTTTTATGAACTTTAGCAGATGACTTAATTTCAATAGCAAAACATTTATGGGAGGTTTCGATAATAAGATCTACCTCCACCCCCATGGCATCACGATAGCAGCTCAATCTCCATGGTTTATGGTGAAGTTTTTTATAGTAAATGACTTGGAGCAAGAGCCATTGTTCAAAAAGTTGTCCTTTTTCTTCTTTCGAAAAAGTTTCGATTCCCCCTTTGCCCAGGAGAGAGTTTCTCACTCCGAGGTCAAAAAATAAAAACTTCTGCTTTTGCCTTGCTCGCCTCTCCTTATTAACCTCTTTATAACTGTCAATGTATTCAATTATGAGGGTGTCAGCGAGAATTTGGACATATCTTCTAATGGTTTCTTTGTTGATTTCACTATCGGAAGCAATTTTTGAATAGTTTACAAATTGACCGCTTAGTTCTGCCGCTATATTGATAAATCGGCTGTAGGCGGCTAAATCTTTGGTTAAGGCTTCTGCTTGGATTTCTTCTTTGAGATAGCCTGCGACATAGGAATAAAGAACCTCGGGACCATACTCCTCCAAATAGATTTCTGGAAGGGTACCAATGGCTAAAGCTTTATCCAGGTTGAAATGATTTTTAATCTCCCAATAGACGAGTGGTGGTAAATATTTTATTAACACTCGACCCGGTAATAGATTGGCCTTTCCTCTTTTGAGTTTTCTTGCCGAGGAGCCAGTAAGGAGAAACCTCAAGTTCTTATATGTATCTACCAGAGCTTGAATTGTATTCAGCATGCTTGGGATACGCTGGATTTCATCCACGAGTATAATGTTTTTTTTGTTAGGTAGGGCCCCAATGACCCTTTTTATTAAACCAGGATCGTTTAGGTGTTGTCTGAAAAGCTCTTCATCAGCGAGATTTATAATGCAATCCGGTTTCAAATTATGGCATAAAGTGCTCTTGCCCACCTGACGAGGACCCAAGAGCAGGATGCTTTTAGGATGCTTTCTCAGTCGCTTTATTAGAATTCTTTCTATCATATATGTCATTTTCATTGAATTTGACATACATGTCAATCGAATTTCGCAATTACTGGAGTTAAGGTCTTAATATCTCAGGGTTCACATAGATAAAGAACGATCCTTTTTTCCACTTTAAAACTTTCTTGCTCCTTAATCTCCTTATCTACATAGTCATGGTATTGATTATAAAAGGATTCATCCACTTGGATATCTCCAGACCCCTCTAAAGATTTAATATAACTAGTGACCGCAGGTGCATGGTCAATCTCTAGTAAGTCACTAAAAATGTGTTTTTTTACTTGAGAAAAGTGAGGTTTTAAAATTTCATCCGCATTTTCTTCGCAAAAAGGTTTTATCAGTCTTCCGCTGTATTGAAAGCTCGGCTCAATTTCTCTGGCTACCTCCCAAAGTCGAGTCATGTTCTTAAGACTATTGGTGATGATTCCTATGCTTCCACTCTTTTTTAATACTCGAACCATTTCAGAAAGGGCCTTTTGAGGTGAGGAGGCATGATAGAGCATAAAATGACTTATGATTTTATCGAATTCATTATCAGGGTAAGGAATATCTTCTACATTAACCTGCTTAAACTGTGTAGAAATTGGTAAGTCCTCTTTACAAGCTTCAATCATACCTAAAGAGTTGTCTGTCAGAGTAATATCACATTTAGAAGGACTGTTTTGAGGGTTTCTCTTCCAAAAATCCCCTCGTCCACAACCCACTTCGAGGATCTTCTCACCCTCTTTGAAATGATAATGATCCCAAGCCCAGTCCCAGATATTTTTATTACTGTACTGATGGATAGAAATTCTTGCCTCTAAGTTTTGGGGTGTTCGATATTGATTCTTAATGAAGTGACTTTGATACATTTTATTTTCCTGGGTGTGATGAAAACATTACAGTGTAATATTTTTTTACAACACTATTTAGGTCTTTAGGAACTAACTTTTTAAGGATTAGCAATCCTCCTTTAGATTTAGTGGTTTAGGAGCCTTGCTCAACCCCTTTCCACTTTTTTCCGATAAGGAAAATAACTGTTTTTTCACATGGATTGATATTGAGTAGGTGGATTATGAAAATGAAAATTATAAAAGTTGTTTGGATCTTTCTAGTTACAGTCCTTAGTTTTATATCATGTAATTCTAGTCATAATAATGACATTAAAACCTCAACCGGAAATGAATTCAACTCAGTGGGTGACAATGGAATCTCAGGTGTTGATCTTTCTTTTTTTATATCACCCTCATCTGCCTATCTTATGGAAGAGCTAGAGGAAGGTAGGTCTTGTAAAATTCCTGCTCCTGCTGCTGCATCTTCTTGCCCTCTCAATATTTCAACCGGATATGGAAGTGAATTCATTCGATTAGAAGAGTCGGGTGAATATGGCAAGAAAACGGAACTCTTTGAACTCATCGGGGTGAAGGAAGAGGTTCAAAATCCTGAGTTGGTGAGGTTGGAGAAAAAAGGTTATTTTCTTACTGCAAAATACTTATTTGTTCCATTTGATAGAGACGATGCTCGGGGTACAGTGATTCATCTTAAGGCTTCTCTTAAAGAAGATCAAGGGGGGCAAGGAAGTGGGTTTTGGTTAATAAAAAACAGAGGTGAAATCCGAACTTCTAGGCTTATAGCTAAGATTAATACCGCCAATGGAAGTGAGGGTTTGATTTTTGAGATGCTCTTTGACTTGGAACTTGAATCACCCGTTCCTTTGACTACGAGCCCTTATACTCCTCATCTATTCAAAGATGAACAGAGCCTTTCGGTAGAACAATTTCTAAACAATTTAAGTGGAGTGGATCATGAAGTCGCTGAATCTATTTTGGATCATCAATGTCAAAGGTTTAACCTAGGCTGTGATTTCACAATCCAGCCAGAAGAGAGTACTTTCTCTTTAGTGTCTTCAACTTGCTCACTATCTGAAGAGATGAAAGATCCCCTATTTAGTTCAGTTTCATGTGCGGGAGAGGATGGCCCCGTTACATCAGGAACTGTCAAAAGTAGTGACGCCATTTTTCAAGAAATGGCCTACTCGCTAAATAGCCAAATTATGGCCAGCCGGCAAATTAGCTACGACCCTTATTCTAGCTATGCTCTGGTTAGGAGCTATAACACCGAATGTATTATAGGAAAAAGTGCCGAAGCTGGTTTAGCGGGTGGTGCTTTTGGAATGATTGCAGCAGAATTGGCCTCCAAAGGTTGTATTACTGGTGGGGTTGTGGTTGGGGTGGCTACTGCGGGTGGTGGGTTTGCAGCTGCAGCTACCTGTGGGGTAATCGATGCAACTCAGCTAGATAGCGGAGTTGGATTTGTATTGGGTTCTATTACGGGCATTCTTGGCAGCATGGGAACCATACTTGACCAATGCAGTGATCAAAACTTTAATCATCATCTTCCTACAGAGGGAATCCTGAGCTTACCAGTATTTGGAGGAGATGGAAGCCGGTCTCAAGTGAGAGTCCTTTTACGAAATGATGAAGGTGATGATCAAGAGGCTGAAGAAGATGGAGAAGGGAGTGTCGCAGATAAGCTAGAAGAAGAAATTGCTCATCTTCCTCCTAACGAAAAAGTTGCCAGAATTAGAGAGACAGCAGATAGGGTTGCTGATAAAAAGGGTTGGGATAGGAATAAAGTTTTAGAAAGAAAGAATAGGGGTAGAAGAATCTATTCTGATAGAAAAAACCATTACTCTGTGGATACCCAGCATGGTCGTTTGGAAAAGCATAATCAACGAGGAAAGCATTTAGGTGAATATGATATGGACTTAAGACCTACTAAAGAGGCGGATCCTTCTGGTGGTCACGATATCATTACTAAATGAATAGGGGAATTGATGAAATGGAATAAACTGATAGAATCATCACAAAATACTTTAGAACGAGGTGCCCTTTTTCGTACCCCTGCCAAGTGGCCCTATGAGCAGAAAGTAGATTTTATGCTCATGGAAAGCCCCAATTCTGAAAGTGGCTTTGGCTTATGGGTCACTTCTGGCTATAAAGCGGGTCTAATACTCGTTCAACTCCCTAAAGAGGCCTTGTATAAAAAAGAGAGAGCTATTAGTTGTCAGTGGATGAAGGAGAACTGGCAGAAATGGATCTACCCAGACTCCACTCCTGAGCAAGTCATATTTACAGATCATTATCTCGTTGGTGAATAAGCCTTTCACCTTGTATTGAAGTTTCCTCCTCTCAAAGATATAATAAGTAAAACTCACTAAAAACCTCAAGCAAGGAGCGAGCTTGATCATGGCAAAGCGTATAATAGCCTGTTTTACTTTGATATTCTTTCTGTCTGTCCTCAGTTTGTCACCCGTATTTGCTGAATCCGGTAATAAATGCTCAGATCTGAAGGCTCAAGAGAGCTCTCAAAAAGAGGGCCGGTTTGGTTTTCAAAGGCTGAAACAAATCTTCAAAAATAAATTAAGAAAGCATATCAAACCCAAAGAAGCCGCTCTGCTTACTACCGCAGCCCTTGCCTTAATGCCAGAAATAGCAAAAGCAGCTGAAAAAGCCGGAGTCGATGGGAATAGCAGTATGCTCCATGATGCTCTGATTTATACTGGGGTCATTGGAGGTGTTTCTGCGCTTTCAGCGGTGGTGTCATCTACTGAGGCAGCCATCCTTTCTGTGGATCGAGCCAAGGTGCAAAATTTAGCTATGCAAGGAGATAAAGGAGCCAAAAGACTGCTGACGGTATTGGATCATATTGAAGATTACATTCCTACCTTGGTGGTGCTTAATAATCTTATAAATACCCCTGGGGCGATTGCCATGGCCAATTTTGGTGATCCCTTGTTGGGTTCCACCCTTTCTACTGCGGTCAGTACCGGGTCCATAATGTTTATAGGGGAAGATTTAGGAAAGCAGGTGGGGGTTACTAAGAATATTGAGTTAGCAAAGCTTTCCACCAAAGTTCTTCCTCTTGCTAGAACTGCCTTTACCTATGTCATTCCCATCATACCTCTGATGAAGGTTCATTCTAAATTTGGCAAGAAACTGATCGAACGGGCCAGTTTCGGTAAGATAAAGTTCCGACCAGAAGTGGAAATTGAAGGAAAAGAAGAAATTCGTCAGTATCTGAAGGCTATGTTTTTAAGTGGAGTACTGAAAGGGGATACCTACTATGCTCTCAAGTCGATTTTAAATTTTGATGGCATAACTATAAAGCAGATTCTAGAAACTAAAATGAAAGGGCTAGATGAAGGGACCCCAGCTATCAAATTCTTTAATAGCGATATGACCATTAAAGATGCCAATAAGGCGCTTGAAAAAATGGATTACTCTCGTATTCCTGTTTTGGAAGAGGGGGGAGCCAATGATGTGCCAAAGATTACCGGGATCTGTTTTCGTGATGATATTCGCAGGGCGGCACAAGACCCCCGTTATTTAGAGCAACCTATATCCGTAATAACTTCAAGGATGGTAGAAATTACTTCAGTAGAGGATACTGCCAGAACCCTTTTAAAGCATTTTATCTATGGCAAGAGACATTTAAGTATTGTGATGGACGGCAATAAGATTCGGGGGGTGGTGACCTTGGAGGATATCTTTGAAACCATCATTGGACAAAAAATCCTGGGCGAAGCAGATTATCGAGAAAACTTGGTGGAAGTTCGAAGAGATATAAAGGATGTAGATGAGAGTTTGGAGTCTCGGGTTCGCAGAGAGATGGATAAAATCCAAAAACAAATCGATGTTTTGCAAAACCCTATGTGGATCCAAAGGCTATTGAGTCGAAAATCTAAGAGAGAAGCTCAGCTCTCTGATCTGGAGAAGCAGGGTGAAGCCATAAGGGAAAAATACTATCGACTGTCTACGGAAGAGAAATTAGAGATTTTTGATGCCATCTGGTTTGATAGATATGAGTCTCAAAAGTCAGATTTTGATCTTCTTCTTTATAAAAAATATACTCATCATCAGCGATTATCCTGGATGTTGCAGCGAGAAGCCCCTCATGAGTATCAAGTCCTCAATGATAATTTGGTGAAAATACTTACAGAAAGAGCTATTTCAACTAGGGATAGCCGGGTGCAAGAATCTCCTGATAATAAATATAATTGGGTGCGTGAAAGAATGTTGACCTATTTAGGTGAACTACCACTTAATAGGCAATTGGCTTTTAAAAAGGTCTATGTGAATGAGATCCATAAGGATGCGAAGTAAACTTATCTTTTAAGTAATTCCTCAACTAAATCCTTTAATTCTTTAACTTCCGCTTTGAGCTGTTTGATTTGCTGCTCTTGTAGGCTCATCGTCTTGCTTAATTCAAAACACTGCTCTCTGGTTTCTTCTAGTTCGAGACCCTGAGATTCAATGAGGCTTTGCTGCTCTTTGGTGGCTTCTACCAAGGGTGCGATTAAGTTTGCGTATTGAACTGATTTAAATCCAGTCACAGGATTGGTATTAACCAGTTCTGGAAGGACCTCTTCCACCTCTTGAGCGATAAATCCGATGTCTTTCTTCTCGCTCTCTTTCCAAGTAAAGTGGACTCCTTCTAGTTTCATAACAGTTTCAATCCCATCCACCTTGTGGATGTCTTTTTTGAGTCTCCGATCTGAGGTGTAATTAAAAATAGCCGCTTCCACTGTATTAAATTTCGATGTGTTATTGGGATCAACATAATAATTGGTCTGGTCGTCTAAGTCTTTAAATATACTTGCTATGACTGCGCCAGAAGCTGATGTAGTTAAACCACTGACACCACTAATACTACCGCCTGTGATGCTAACGTTATTTGAGGCTTGAGTTGCTATTGATCCAAGACCTAGGTTGCTTCGAGCTGTACTGGAATTGGGAAAAGTCGAATCGGGTAAAACTGCGGATCCGTTTAATTGAAGAATTTGGCTTGCGCCAGTGCCGTACATTATATTGGTATACGATCCTGCATTTGTTCTGATCATGACCCCATTGCTGGCAAAATCTCCATCCATGAGGGCACCTGATGCCGCCACATTAGTAGCGTCAGTTACATCAGCGGATGCTTCTATGTTGGTTAATTTGTTTCTTTCTGTAGTGGTTATAATACTCCCACTTCCTTCATCGGTTATGTTACCTAATTTGGTTCTTTCGGCGGAGGTGATAATGCTTCCACTTCCAACTGCAGAGACATCTGCCAAATCAGTTACACTGCTTCCCGTTTTATCAATTTTGGCCCAACCAATAGCCGCACTGGTATTTATATCCTCGTTCATGATGGTGTCATTAGTGATCTCATTACTCTCAATAGTTGAACCAAGGGCTGCTGCTCCAATACCAGTAAGTAAGGAGCCATCTCCGATAAAGCGCACCGCTTTCACATCTCCAGCCACATCTAAAAGGCTTGCGGGATCAGTGGTTCCAATACCCACATTTCCATTGTCATTGATAGATAGTCTGATTTCATCATTGTTTTGTACGATATTAAAATTATTGCTATTTTCGTTAAGTCGGATACTCCAGACCTCTTCATCATTGGCTTGAAAAGAGATTCCAGCAAATCCATCATTATT
>CAYFLR010000095.1:11619-15872 GCA_964343805.1 uncultured bacterium
GGAACTCTTCATGAGTGTGCTCTGCAAGTAAGGCAGCTAAGTTTAAGAGACTTCCAGAGGAGTTTGAATTATTATTGTCATTTCCGCCGCTGATTAACTCTTCCGATACGGAGCCTGCGGTTTGTCCTTCTGAAAAGCTATATAATTCCTCCTTGGTAACAGGATTGGAAAGTATCGCATCGAATTCTTCTCCCTGTACCGCTTTTTGTCCAAGGTCATTGAGCTCGATATCTTTGCATGGGTCTTTGGAAATAGAGCTGGTCCATTTGGAAATGTTTAAAAGTGTAACCTCTTGGATGATTTCCAGTTCTTCTTTGTGAGTCAGTAAGAAACAAGCCGGAGTAGCTGTCCCGTCCTTAATTATCTCCATATCTATGGGAAGAACTGAAACGATGGTAATAGGGGCATTGGGGATGGCATCAATGTAAGAAAAGCCTCCGGATATGTCTGCTTTTATAATTTCTGGATTGCTGGAGAAATGAATTTCGGTATTTGCAATAGTTTTATATTGATTTTCAGGGAGCTGAAGCTCTGCAGTGCCATCCAAAGAGGCATATTGAGGGGTTACAATGGTGTCTTGTAAATGGGTATACAGATCCTCAAAGTGATCAAAAAGAAGTCCATCCACCACAATGGTCGAATGTATAACCACTTGCCCTACAATTTGGATTTGGACGGTGGAACCTTTTGCTTTTACTTTGGATTTTTGGGTTTTGTCCACGGCCTTTCGCTGCTCCATATCCATCGGATTACAGCTCTGCAGCCCCAAGAAAAGAATAAAGAAGAAAACGATACTCAGTCCTAAATAATTCACTTACATTTCCAAATTTAAGTAAAAGAAGTCTCTAATCTATTTTTCGATATATATGAGATGTTACTTTAGTATGTGTGTTTTATTCAATGGATACAGGTGGTTATGGGGCGTGATGAGGGGGGGGTAAATAGGGCCATAAATTAAAATTACATTCTAATGAACGAACTATTCTTTGGCAAAAAGAACTAATGAGTCAAATACTTTAGGAATGACTTCTTCATGATCCATTCTAATCAGCTCTTTAGTTGAATAATCTAGCACCAGCAAGTCTAATACTTGGTAACCCAAACAGTAGCCAATTCGGGGGATGGGAAGAGTTGTTTTGCCTGCGCCAAACCATTTGCGATAAAGTTTAGGGAGGTTTACATCACCTGTGAGCTTTATATCTTCTAAGAACAATTGAGACCACTTAGGAATATTTTCTTCATTGCAGTTTTCTGCTAGGTATTTATCCATCATTACAAATTCAAATGAGGTGCCTGCCACCATTACTTCACTCATGTAAGACGCGATTCCTTCCATGTAGATGAATTTCAATAGAGTTCTAGGTACAGCTTCGTTGAGCTCCTCGATATTTGAAGCGAGTACATGGAGGGCATGGGTAAATTCATGGGCCACGAGAGCGGGGAGATCATTCAAAATATAGCTACCGGGGATTAATTCCGGTGTGAGTAGGATTTGGGCGATAAAATCCATGCCAAACATAACCACAATCGTTCGTTTCCCATCCTTCATCGTTTTATCAACTCTGCCATTAAAACCCATAAGAGAGGGCATGGCATAGACTTCAACTGTGTCAAAATCGATGTCGGGGTTTTGGGCTACAAATTCGTTTAGTAGAGGGGGGACTTGCTCTTCAAAGATGTCAAATTGATCAAGGATATCTTCTTTTAATCGAAATAGGTGGGGGAGGTTTCTTTTTAGATTCTCTTCTCGCAGTTTTTCCCAATTAGGAAGGTCATTTTTTTGAAAGATAACTTGCTCGTAAACATCGGTGGCCTTACTTTCGAGATGGGTTAACCATAAATCTTGTTGAGTTTGTTCATCCTTACCTTCTGCTAAATTTATAAATTCTACAAAGCCTTGTTTGAGGCTATGGTACTTAATTCCTTCATCAGCGTGTAGGGCTGTTGATAGTAGAAAAAATAGAGCAGTGATGAGCAGGCGCATTTAAATTCTCCCGTAATTACAGGTGTTTGGTAAAAGATGAAAATTCAGATAAATTATCTGAATAATCGGATATTTAACATGTATGATGGGGTGCTGTCAAATTGGGTCTAGAGAGATTGAAGTTCCACTTCGCCGGTTGACTTTATGCGTACGCTCACATTTTCCAAAACTCGATTAGCGGGTGTCTTAAAAAACTTTAGATCAGCTAGGGTAACAGGTTTTCCTGTTTCATTTGCAATGGTCACTTTTCCTTTTAAAGTCATGCGAGGTAGGTAAACTGCACCATCAATTCTGAGCTGGTCCAATTCTCTTACTTTCGTTCCTGCAAAAGCATCTAACACATTTTGAACGTCTTTGTAGATTTTATCTCCGAGTTCTACTTCGGGGAGGAATCCGGGGCGACGATTGACGAGTTTCATAGAGCGGTTATCAAAGCGAAATCGATCCGAATGGAATTGGAGAAAGAAGTCGAAGGCGGACTTAATAGGAGAAAAAAACTGGGTGCGATTTTGAGCATCCACGTTTATAAAAGAGACTAGAGGTTCCCCATATTTCTCTCGCCAAAATTTATCCAGATTTAAAATAACAGAGCCCATAGCTCCCTCGAGTTGAGTGAAGGCTTGGGATTCTACCTCTTTGGGTTTGACAATGAGATCGGGAGCGATAATTTCTAAAAAGCGAGCCTCTCCCACTTCTTTGACCAATCTTCTGATTTTGGGAGCTAATACTTCATAGTTGAACAGCACCATGTTGGTGTTAAATAATGCCATCGCATCGCCTTTTCGGAGGCCAAGTTGCTCAAAAAGAGGAAGTTGGTTTGAGGCTTCTGCTTGGGCTTTTTCCACAATAGTGATGTAGGTGGAGCCATCTTTTTTCTGCGCCAGGGCAATTTGCCCTCCCTTTAAATCATTATTAGTTTTGGTGGTGGTGACCATGGCTATGGGAATTTGTTTTTCTCTCATCAGACCGATCATGCGGGCATCTGGGGTGCTGCTTAAATCTTCACCGTTGCCGATGGATGAGATAAGGGTTTTCCCTTCACTCTTGGGGAGCTTCCCTTTTTTGTAAGCGGCAATAAGAGCTTCCACCGCAAACAGACCATGACCGGCGGGGGAAATAGAGTTAAAAGAAAATCCTGCGGTTTCGGAAACAATAGGCATATGGTCTTGAAAGGTCTCTCTCCCTCGTGAGATTCCTTGGGCTTTATCGATAAGCTCTGCATAGGTTAAAGTGGGATCGACTAAAGATGGTTTTTGCCAAATGGAGGCGAGGGAGTTTCTAGTTTCAGGTCCTACAATATCGTGCCAAACTACGCCCCCTAAATGTCCCTTTTGGACATCATAAAGAGATTGCAAAATCTGGATTTCAGCTAGACTCACCACCTGGGTACGGTCTCCCATTTTGACCTCGATATGTAAGTCAGTTCCTTTCGCGCCAATGGCGATATTCCCTTCTGGGACACCTAATATTTTGGCCAAGAAAGTTTGACGAGTGAGTGATGAACCAGTGCCTGCTTGCATCTTTTTCACCCAGAGAACACTTTGCTTTGCTTCTTTGGCCAAAGAAGCTCCAAGCTTGCCATGGTGATAAAGAGGAACTTGTTCCATCTGTTTTGGCGAGGCGATGGCTGTTGGATAGACTATAGTCTGTCCCTTGCTATCCAGTCCTGGCTCAAAAATACTCATGGCTTCACTTTTTTGAGTGGCTTGAGCTAGGAATTTATCAACGAGAATTTTATAATAGGTTCGATTGAGTGGATCAAATTGTTTTAGTGGAGTCGTGTCAAGGTTGGTGCCCGCAGCTTGTTTTTTCATGGCTTTGCACTTTGGTTGGGCATTGAGGGTTGAAATTGAAAATAACAGAGCTGTAATAAACAAAAAATAGTTCATTTTGATCCTCTACTTAAAACAGGGTGATCGGTTACCTAATTATACATGATTACGATAGGGGCTTCACATCTTTTCCTCATATCTAATGAGGGTTGTAGATATTATAAGATTTGCTTATATAGGTAAATTCCCGATAAATTTCCCTTAAACTACAATAATATATAAAAAATTATGAAATCTAAGATGACTTTTAGATTATGTTAGCCTATAGTAAAAAGAACTCTTTGATAAGGAATGCTTATGGATTCAGCCCTCAAATCATTCCAGCGAAAAAATCCCGAAAAATTTGTGGATGTGGAAACTGTTTTGAAAAAAATAAACAGGGGCCACCGTATTTTTATTGGTACCGCCTGTGGAGAACCGCAGTATTTGGTGAACTC
>CAYFLR010000096.1:0-2336 GCA_964343805.1 uncultured bacterium
GGCTTCCACTTCAGCCGGAGTTTTGGCAAGCTTCACACCACCTGCTTTTCCACGTCCTCCACTGTGCACCTGAGCTTTCACAATGAAAAGATCTCCCCCCAGTTTCTCAGCAGCTGCTTGCGCATCCTGCGGAGTTTGGACATTGACACCCTCAGGTACTGGTATACCATACTTCACAAACAATTCCTTAGCTTGATACTCATGTATATTCATGAATTCTCCCTTCCCCGCCTTAACCGTTTTTCAACTTATTTAATGCTGAACCAGCTTTAAACCACTCTATTTGTTCACTGTTGAGCGTATGCTCTAATGTCACAGTGTCTTCACTTCCATCTTGATGCTTAAGTACCATCGTCGGCTTACTTCCGGGAGCAAGCTCTTTAATTCCATTTATAGTTAAATAATCATGTTCCTGTACGAGATCGTAATCAGCAGCATTTGTAAAAGTAAAGGGTAAAATCCCCTGCTTTTTCAAATTGGTTTCATGGATACGAGCAAAACCTCGAACCACCACCGCAGCCGCTCCTAAATAACGAGGAGACATGGCCGCATGTTCACGACTAGAGCCCTCTCCATAATTTTCATCACCAATTACAACAAAGCGTTTGTTATTCTCTTTGTACCATCTGGCTACCGCAGGAACAGCGCCCTTCTCTTTAGTTTCAAGGTTCAATGTTTGACCGGTCTCACCAGAAAAGGCATTGGTTGCACCCAGCAGACAGTTATCGCTAATTCGATCAAGATGACCACGGAGTTTGAGCCAAACACCGGCAGGTGAAATATGATCGGTGGTGCATTTTCCTTTGGCTTTAACGAGTAATGGAAGCTCTACAAAATCATTGCCGTCCCAGGGTTTAAAGGCGGTTAGAATTTGCAGACGCTCAGAGTTTGGATCTACGTCCACTTTTATACCCGAGCCATCAGCTGGAGGAGCTAAAAAGCCTTGTCCTTTTTTAACAAATCCATCGGCAGGAAGATCGTTACCAGTTGCAGGAGGATTTAGACGAAAAGCATTTCCATCTTTATCGGTTAACTCATCTTTAGTGGGATCAAAATCGAGTTTACCAGAAAGAGCCATGGCCACAACGATCTCTGGGCTAGCAATAAAGGCTTCCGTTTCGGGGCTGCCATCATTACGGGCTTTAAAGTTTCGATTAAAGCTAGTGACAATGGAGTTTACAGTTCCCTTAGAAGAATCATTTCTTTGCCACTGACCAATACAAGGACCACAAGAGTTGGTATAGATGTCACCGCCGAGCTCTTTAAAGCGATCTACCATTCCATCTCTAACCACCGTATCAAAAATTTGCTCACTTCCGGGAGAAACGGCAAAAATACCTTTTACCTTGATTCCCTTATCCAAGGCTTGCTTTGCAATATCAGCAGCTCGGCCTAAATCTTCATAAGAGGAGTTGGTACAGCTTCCAATCAGTGCCGCTGTTAAATTAAGGGCATAACCCTTTTCTTTGGCATCCACTTTCAACTGAGAAATGGGCCTTGCTAAATCAGGAGTGTGAGGACCTACAATGTAGGGCTCTAAAGTAGAAAGATCAATTTCCACCACTTCATCATAGTACTTTTCGGGGTTATCAATCACTTCTTGATCAGCCATGAAAAGCTCTTTATTTTCTTTTATAACAGGAATCCAATCGGCTCTGTCAGTGGCTTCTAGGTATCGATCCATCTGCTCATCATGAGGGAACATAGAGGTGGTGGCACCTAATTCAGCTCCCATATTGGTAATAGTCGCTTTTCCAGTACAGCTAAGGGATTTTGTACCTTCACCAAAATACTCTACAATCTTGTTGGTTCCGCCTTTGACGGTTAAAATACCGAGGAGCTTTAAAATAACATCTTTAGGAGAGGCCCAACCATTTAATTTACCGGTAAGCTTCACACCTAAAGCTTTGGGATATTTAAGTTCCCAAGGCATACCAGCCATAACGTCCACCGCATCCATACCACCAACACCACAAGCGATCATACCCAAACCACCGGCATTGGGAGTATGAGAGTCGGTTCCCACCATCAAACCGCCTGGAAAAGCATAGTTTTCAAAAACGGTCTGGTGAATGATTCCTGAGCCAGGTTGCCAAAATCCGATGCCATATTTTTGCGAGGCTGATTTCAGAAAGTTATAAACCTCTTGATTGTTTTGATTAGCTACTGCCAAATCTTTGACAGCACCCTCTTTTCCCACAATCAGATGATCACAATGAACTGAAGTAGGTACGGCTACTTTCGCTCGTCCAGCACTCATAAATTGAAGCAGTGCCATTTGCCCGGTGACGTCTTGCATAGCCACTCGGTCTGGATGGAGCAGCAAAAAGGATTCC
>CAYFLR010000096.1:2346-15797 GCA_964343805.1 uncultured bacterium
CAAGTTCTTGTCCACTAGGATCTTTCAAATGCCCTAATAACGTCTTTTCCATGAGGGTGAGTGGTCTACCCAGTCTTGATTTAACAACTTCGAGATTCTTTTTGGTCTTATCGTAAACGCTCGTAAGCATTTCCTTGGTCGTTTCAACTTGCATAATGCCCCCTGTTTAAACCTTAATATTAGTGCATGAAAATCTAGCAAATTTAGTATCTAGAATCAATGAAATTGGATGGAATATATTAGAATATAGTAATAATTATGGGAATAGTAAGTGAAGGTTCTGACGACCGACTGCTGCGGTCTGCCGGTCCGCTGTCTGACCAGATAAATTAAGAGGCTTCTTCTACATCCTCATCATCAGAATATTGATCTGTAATATCAACAACTTCAGCAACCGTTCGGTTTTGCCCCTGCAAATAAAGTCTTACTTGATTCCGGCCATTCTCTTTACAAACATAGAGCACCGAATCAGCCATATTAAAAAGCTCTTTAGATGTATTTGCATCGATTAAGCTGGTGGCAATCCCGATAGAGGCCGTAACTCTGAGGTCCTTTCCTTCATAAGGCACCACACGGTCTTCAATATCCTGACGAAACTTCTCTAAAACAACGGCTGCATCTTGAGGTGGGGTATTAGGTAGAAGCATACAGAACTCTTCTCCACCATACCTGAATACCATATCAAGTGATCCAGGTCGGACCTGAGCTTTAAAAATTTCAGCTACTGTTTGAAGAACCAGGTCACCCGCTTTATGACCATGGGTATCGTTGAACTTCTTAAAGTGGTCAATATCAGCAATTGCCAGGGTCAGATAAGTTTCATTGTTAACTGACTTTTCCATCTCCATTTCATACATCTCTTCAAAGTGACGAGTGTTAAAAAGCCCGGTCATTTTGTCCGTGATAGAGTTGGCATAAATTCTCGATTTGTTTAAACTGGCTCCCGCTTGATCTGCTAAACCTTGCAACAGTACCAAGTCTTCTTCTACAAACCTTCCTAGAGGATCTAAGACCGGCACACCATCTACTATTTTAACTTTGTTGGTCATATTAATGACGCCTTGCAATTCATCGCCATAAACCACCGGAATGGACAATATACAATGAACCATATTTTGACCCACCTGAGGAATTTTACTTCTCTCATTCACCCTGACAGGCTCTCTTTCTACGGCACACTGCCCCGCAACTCCTTCACCCAAATTGAATGTTTTTGTTTCCGCTTTCCCTGAGTTAATCTCATCTACTACATGCCTAGGTATATTTCCCCAAACCACTTTGATTTCTAACTTCTGAGTTTCTGGATTAAAAAGCATCAAATTCCCTTTCTCGGCTTTCACCGCGTCCACTGCAGCAGAGAGGGTTTCAATACAGAGCTTCTTAAAGTCATTCACGTTAGAAAGTTGTTGGTTGATATCGTAGAGAGTTTGAATATTAGCAAGAATCATCTGATTCTTCTCATACTTTAAGGTAGAGTCGATATTGGTGGCCACAATAGATGAAAGCTCCTGTAAAAAAGAGTACTCTTGTTCTTCTATTTGTCCCCCATCTAAAGTCTCCCCAAGTACTAGCATACCTAAAACTTCACCGCTTTTAATAAGAGGAACCCAAGTATCCGACTTGAGTACAGATAGATTCCACTCAGACCAAGCTATACCAAAACGGGGCTCTTGTTTTAAATTACGGACACTAAACACATTTCCCTGCTCAATAAGCTGCCATAAGAGGCCGTTGTTCCTGGGAAACTTAAAAAGATACATGGAATCCATATGCCCATCTGAACTTATGAACTCTTCCGGCAAATTGTAATAAGCTCGGACTTGAAAGTATTCCTGTTCAGGAATCAAATCGTCAGAAAGGAGTACGGCTGAGCTAGATACTCCATATTGCTCTCTCACCACCGCCATGTAGGTATCAAGCAGTTGAGACAGATTTAAAATATTACTAAGGCCTTTTCCAGATTGAAGAAGAGAACGCATTTGAAAAATCACGTTATCCTGCTGAACGACCTTTTTTTCTAAAACGTCAACCTTCTCTTGTAAAACAGTTAATTGATCCAAAGCAAACTCCTCCTGGGCTTTAAAACCGATTTACACTTATAATGTTCTTCGGCTTCTCCATAGTAATAGTTAGGAAAGCTTGCCTAACACTTTGATAAGTTAAAAATTTTTATTACAACTAAAGGATGAAAAGAGATGAATTAAAGGTGGTCTTTTCTGACGCAAATTACATAATACCTGCGATCGCTCTGATTAACTCTCTGGGCCAATGATTCGTCTAAGGCCCAAAAGTTCTCTTTTCCGTATAATTTACCCGAACTCGAAGAGCTCCAAAATATTCGATTCAAAAGTGCCAGTTTAGAGCTCCCCGCTTTCTGATCTTTTAACATCTCAATATAATGGGCTAGCTCACAGTATTCTTCACTTCGAGGTTCAGCTAGCATGTCCACACTTGAAACACGCCAAATTCCTTGAACTCCACAACTAGGAAGCTGCCAATCATTTTTATCACTCTTATTCAATGAGTGACAATGTTCATTGGCATCGGCCCAATTACGTAATGGAGCCTGTCTCCATTTTTGTTTCAGAGAAATTAGATGGTAGTTAGTTTTTGGATGCTCGAGGGCTGGTTTGATTATGACTCCTCCCCCACAAACATCTCCTACCGTGGTATTAACCGGACATTGACAGCTGATTTTTCCGATACAAACCCCTTCATCAAAGTCGGTACGGGGAGCAGCTTTTGATTTTTTTACATGGTCTGGTTCAACCTCTTTTTTATCGTTTGAGGCCTGTTTATCGTCCGATTTTTTCTTTGGAGAGGCAGCAGGTTCACTTTTTTCTACAGCCTCACTTTCAAGCATAGAAGGAGCTTCTTTGGCCTTCAAAGCAGCTGTTTCCCCGCTGCGCTTTTTACAGCCAACTGTAACCATGTAAAATAAAAGTATAAATAAAAAGCACTTCACAATAGTTTCTCCTATTCCCTCTTCTATTCGGAGAGAGAAAAAAAAAGTTAACTAAAAAATGCAAAGTGCCACTTTTCTATACCATTACGTCTTCTGATTCAGCACTGCTCCCCTGTCCCACGAGGGGGATTTGGGGACTCGATGTGGAGTATTCTTCTGCAGGTTTAGGCATCAGTTTCTTCAGTGTCTCTACATAGTATGCTTTGATCTCATATATGTACTTTGTTTGTCCTTCTTTGTCTTCGTACTGTCTCTTATCAAGAGAGCCCTCAACAAAGACTTTGTCTCCCTTAAATACCTGCTCTCCCACCGTTTCTCCGAGCTTGCCAAAAACCACCACTCTGTGCCATACTGTTTTGCTATGAATTTCGCCACTTTGGCCATTCACCCGATAGTTTTGATTGGTGGCCATATTAAAGACAGTCACGACTTTTCCCTTGCTTGTCATTTTTACAATGGGATCATTACCCAAGTGGCCAATCAATACAATTCGATTCACAATAGCCATAAATTTTGTCTCCTATAAAATTGTTTGTCGCTCTATACACCTTAAATAAGTAGCTTCTGCTACATCATCAATAGATATAAGTTCTCTCTCCTCAATGTCTGCTATCGTTCTTGCAATTTTAACGATCTGAATCAAAGCCCGATTGGTAATAGAATATTGACGGCATATTTCAGCCAACTTCCTCTTTACCCCTTTTTCAAACAAACAGTATTGCCATAGATTAGAGCCGTTTAACTCTCCGTTAAACACGGTCTTGATGACTTCTTTCCCCTCACTATTGAGGATCTTAATTTTATTTCGTCTTCTCTGAATTTGAGTGGCTTTGATCACTCTTTTTCCCACTAAAGAATTAAGTGGCAGTTTTGATGAATTAGATAGAATCACTCCAGGGGAAACCCGTTTTAGTTTCACCCGAATATCGATCCGATCAAATAAGGCTCCTGTTAGTTTGTTTCTATAATCTAAAATTCTTTTTTTGGAACAATGACACACTCCAAAATCACTTCCTAAGAAACCACAAGGGCATGGGTTACAGGCCACAATCAATTGAAAGTTAGCCGGCAGAATTACCTTCCTTCCCACTCGACTCAACCGTATCTCTTTTTGCTCAATTGGAATTCTCAAGGATTCCAGAGTATTCCGATTCATTTCTAGAAACTCATCTAGAAATAAAACCCCGTTATGGGCGAGGCTGATCTCCCCAGGAGCACTTCCGCTCCCGAGGAGTCCAGCAAAGGAAGTAGAGGGGTGAGGATTACGAAAGGGTCTTTGAAAAAGTCTCGGATGAGACGATCGATGGGTTCCTAATATTGAATAAACTTTGAGAGTTTCAATACTCTCCTCTAAATTAAGCGGAGCCAAAATATTTGGCATACATTCTGATAATGATGTTTTGCCACAGCCCGGCTCCCCTTCAAAGTAAAGGTGATGTCGACCTGCAGCGCTCACCTCCATTGCACGTTTGGCGGTATCGTGCCCATGAATTGAAGATAAATCGTGAACAGTAGTGTTATTAAAGTTTTTGACCAGAGCAGAGTTTTGCACTAAAAGATTTTCTGGAGGAAATGATCCTAAGTTATTTAGAAAAAGAGAAATGCACTCACGAAGGTGAGTTACACCAATACATTTCACATTATCTAACCACTCTACTTCCTGAAAATTCCCTTTGGGAATAACAACGGTCTGATGCCCCAAATTCTTAAAGTGACAAACCAAAGGCAAAATACCTTTGACCGGTTTTATTTTCCCATCCAAAGAGAGCTCTCCCACAAAAACAAAATTTTTTAATTGAGAAATTTGTCTCTTTAATGCCACCAGAGTTATAGCCACAGCAATGGGTAGATCAAGCATCACACCCTGCTTCTTTTCTTCAGCAGGAGCTAAATTTACAATTATTTTTCGATTTGGAAATTGAAAGCCACTTTGAATGATGGCTGCTTTAATTCGATCTCTACTCTGCCTGATACTTTCACTGGGAAGTCCGATGATGGAAATGCCAGGTAATCCTCTTCCCAGAGTTACCTCGATCAAAATCTTACTCACCGAAATACCTTGAATATTTGCGCTGTATATAGTGATAACCATATGCTGTCCTCATCTAGTTTACAGCGCACACTAATAGCAATAAGAGTGCCAATTTATTCGATGTTAAACATATTAAATAGTTAGGACTTAAATTGATGGACTGTCTAGAAAAGTGCTGTCTTTAGAAGTCTTTTTTATGAACACAGAGGATAAAAATGAGACGCAACTAAACGAAAAAATTCATAGATCAGAAATCACCGGCTGGACCAAAACGCCTTCATGATGCTTACCATCCACTTTGGCATAAAAAGAACTGGAAACAACACCATGTTTGATAAATTCTGTTTCAGATTCCACCTGCAAGGAGTTTAACCAATCCCAATCAATAAAATCGTTATGGTTTTCTGAGAGGGTCAAATAAAGAACTCCCAAAGAGGTTATATTTTGGAAAAAATGGGTTCCTAAAGAGGGATCTACATTAAAACCATCCATTTGAGTCTCTATAATCACGCGAGCATTGGAAATGTCACCCCATTGAACTGGTATACCGAGCCAGCGATCCATAGTCCCCCATCGACCTGGCCCAATCAAGGCAAAATGCCTGTTTAAATTTGTTAAACGAGCATTTAGTTCTCCTATCTGTCTAGCAATTTCAATCGTATGAGAATTTTTAAAGGCTTCAGGTTTAACCCAAATAATATCTGACAATCCAGTTAAAACCCCGTTACCCAACGCTGAACTCGACTGAACAAAAGCTCCGGCAACATCTCCGTGATTAATCTCTACTTCGGTATGATCTTTCAAACCTACCATGGGTCTAATCTGTAAAATGGTGATTTCAGGTCTCTCTCTATTTTCATTTGCCAAATTGAGAACAAACTCTATTTCTATAGGGCATCCCATTCCCTTCGCTCCCATGGCAAGTAGATCCGTTAATATCTCAGCTAGAGGAACCTTACGGTGTTTCAAAATAGAAGCAAAAGTTAAGACTCTTGCACCTTGATCGCCTGAAATATCTCTTATGATATTATCATTGTGATCATAAGAACTGGTAAGTTTCTTAATTGCCCGCTCAGAAATGGCTTCTGATAGCTCTCTCCGCTCCACGGTTAATTCATTTATAAGGGTGTGATTATCACTACTTCCTTCCATATTTAGGGCATAAAAATACTGTTGTGACTGCTTTACAAATTGCTCCGGATTGGACAAATGGGGGATAAATTGAGGATAGCGCGGTGAAAATCGCATGGAAGCTCCGCCTTCTACCACAATCTTTCCCAGCCCTAAAGAGATAAAGGAAATTCCTTCTTCAGGTTTCATATAAGATACAGGATAATAGTTATGAGATTGGGCCACCCCTGAAATATCAGGATAAAAATACTTTCCTTCATGGTTACCTACTATAGGCTGAATAATCACAGCCATTTTTTCCTCTTCGGTACGATGAGAAGTAGATTCAGCATATTTACGTGAGGAAGAATAAAAAACAGATCCATAGACTAATTTCACAGCTTTAATTAAAGAGTCAATTCTCTCTTCCAAATTAGGTTCGCAATTGGGAATCATTAGAGTGGAGTAAAGACCGGCATAAGGTTGGACCTGGCTATCTTCTAATAAACTTGAAGACCTTATAGCAATAGGCATTCCACGCTTTTCTATAAAAGTTCTAACCTGATAAGTCGCATCCTCTGGAAATTGGGCGTTAATAAACCTCTCAGCAATTTCTTCATTAGAACACTCAGCATCATAAAAGTGCTCCAAGTTATTATTCTTTACAAATTGATCGAATATTTCTGTGGTGAGCACCAAGGTTTTCGGAATAGAGATATCAACCTCTTTCCACTTCTCAAAAATGGACTTCTCATCCTTAAGTAAAGAGGACAGGAAAGCTAACCCTCTTGCTTTTCCACCCATGGAACCATTACCAATCTTGATAAAATCAATATCGAGATCATCATTATCTGAACTATAATTGACCACCACACCTTTCTGCCTCGCCACTCGGACGGCATGAATACTATCCACCATATACTGACGGGCTTCTTCCAACTCTTCATAGGCTAAACTTTTTAAAATCTTAAAACGGGAAGCTAATAAAATCTCAGAACGAGCCATCAACCATCTATAAAAATGACTTTGTGACACATGATAGAAAAGAGAGTCAGAGGGAATGTCTGGTAAAATACGTTCAAGGGTCACTAAGTCCCTTGCCCTGGCAACCTCTTCAAAATTAGGTCTTCGAAAAACAAAATCTCCAAATGCGAGATCTTGAATAAAAAAGGCCCGCAGCGCTGCATGCAAGGTAGGAATGTTTTTATCTAAAAAATGGGCTGGAATGCTATCAGCTTTCACATGATTTCGAGAATCTGAGCTACATAGTAAAAGAGGAAGGTCAGGGTTTTCAACACGAATCTTACTTAAAAGCTGAACTCCTGCTTCTTCATTTATTTCCCCTCCCCTAGAATACCGTGTATCAGAAATAATACACATGATGAATTCACGATATTGCTCATAATAGGCGATAGCATCTTCATAGCATCCAGCTACCAAAATTTTAGGACGGGCTCTTAGTCGAAGTAATTGATGCTCTGGATTTAGCCCCTCTTCCATCACAGAACGAGTTTGCTTTACCACTTCCTTATATATAATAGGAAGCAAAGAGGAGGTATAGAGCGATGAGTCATCAATAAAGATTATCACCCTCACTTTGGCCTGCTGTGTATCATGCTCTACATTTAAATGATCTTCAGCCCATTTGATCAGGGCAAAAAAGATATCATTATTTCCCAACCAGGCAAACACCCTATCAATTCCATGCTTTCCCGCTTTCTCCTGATATTCATCGGTCATAGCTGTACTATGAGTCAGCATCGTCACCGTCAAATTAGGATCATGTTTTTTTACTTCAGAACCAAAAGTGAATACATTCATATCTATGAGCTGAGGCATGGTAATGATCAAATCAAAATGTTGTTCTTTGATGATCTTGAGAGCCTTCATCGCACTGGAAACTCGGGTCATTCGAGGAGGAGGATGGGGAATACTTAAACCAAAATACTCTTGGGAAAGTGCTTCGCCCAATAATCCATCTTCCTCCATAACAAAGGCATCATAGGGGCTAGATACTAAAAGAATTTCTTGAACCCGAAATGGCATCAGTTCATGAAACTTCTTAAAACCAGCCTGAAAATGGGGGATGGATACAGGAAGCTTATCCATTTTTTATCCTAGAATTTGCTGCAAAATAGCTTCTGCCTTTGATCTAAGCGATGTAATATCTTGATCATTAAAAAGGCAGTAATCCACTTTGGATTTTATAAGATCCGAAGTCATTTGATTATTTAAAATGGATTGGGCATTAGCTAGCGGAGTACCGTCTCGCTCACTTAACCTTTTACTGCAGAGCTCGTCTGAAGCAATTACGCCGATACTATGATCAATCTGATCAATCAAATCTGATTGAAATAAAATGGCACAATCAAAAATAACCAATGAATGATCGATAAAAAAGTTCTCTTTCTTTTTTACAATGGCCTCTCTCATCAGAGGATGAAGAATGGATTCAAGTTTCTGTAATAAGTCAGGAGCTGTGAATACATCTTTTCTAAGCTGTTCACGATTTAGCTCTCCATCTGTAGTAATATACTGCTTACCCATTTCGCTAGCCACCAAAGGAATGGCGGTTCCTCCAGCCATGGATATCTCACGAGCCACTTGATCGGCATCAATTATAGGAAAACCTTTTTCCGAAAAAAACTTACAAACAGTTGACTTACCACTGGCAGCACGACCAGTAACACCAATTACTCTCTTCGAAGTAGTTTTTGAATTCAATGCTTAACTCCTAGATCCAAGTTTTCCACTTTGAGCATTATTCATATATTTTAACCGAAAAATAAACTGAATTAAATAGAGATTCCCAAGAGGATTTAGTATAAAAGTATAGATATGAATGCAAATCATCCTATATACATAACTGGAGGCACTCTCATCTCAGAGGAAAGAGAGTTCTCAGCCGAAATTCTCATTGAAAAGGGTAAGATTGATAAAGTTCAGAGCTCCATAAAGAAGATCCCACAAAATGCCATACACCTTGATGCCCACGGAAAATATATTTTTCCCGGTGGGATTGACCCTCATGTTCATCTCCACCTTCCAGTCATGGGAACCCATTCCAGCGATGATTTTTATAGTGGGTCTATCGCCGCTCTCCATGGTGGTACCACCTGTTTAATTGATTTTATCACTCCTCAAAGAGGGCAACCTTTAAAAGAGGCTTTTAGGCAAAGAAAAGTAGATGCTGAATCATCACTCATTGACTACTCTTTTCATCAAAGTATTGTAGATTTCCACCCAGGTCTCCTGGATGAAATTAAGCAGAGTATCAAAGAGGGAATCAACTCATTCAAAATCTATTTAGCCTACCAGCAAAGCATCGGCATCACATCCCAGATCCTGGAAAAAGTGTTGCCCTCTTTAACAGAGCAAAAGGCACTATTGCTGGCTCACTGTGAAACAGAAGAGCTCATCACAACGCAAACTGAGCAACTAATAAAAGAGGGAAAAACCCATCCCAAATACCACCCAACCGCTCGCCCTTCATTGGCGGAGGCGGATGCGGTTCAAATGTTAATTGATCTTGTTCGCAGGTTTGAGACCAAAGCCTATCTTGTCCATATCAGTGCTAAAGAGAGTCTTCCTATTATCACCCAAGCCAAAAGGGACCAACTCCCCGTATATAGTGAAACCTGTCCACAGTACTTAATGTTAAATGATCGACTTTACCATCAACCTGCTTATAAATCCTCTAGCTACGTAATGAGCCCCCCACTCCGAAAACCCGAGGATCAACAAGCCCTATGGGACGCACTCAAATCCGATCACTTTAACGTGGTAGCGACGGATCATTGCCCCTTTCATTTATCCCAAAAAAACAAAGACAATCATGACTTTCGAAAGATCCCAGGAGGTGCAGCGGGTGTTCAATTCCGCCTCCCCCTACTCTTCACCTATGGAGTAAAGAAGGGAAGTCTGTCACTTTCCCAATTTGTAGATCTTACCTCCACTCAGCCTGCTAAAATATTCGACCTCTTTCCCCAAAAGGGCTGTCTCCGAAAAGGATCCGATGCTGACCTGATTATTTGGAACCCCAATACTGAATGGGCCATCTCACCAGCCACCGATCAACACAACTGTGATCACTCAGTCTATAATGGGTTAAAGTTACAAGGAAAACCTGAAACGGTTCTAACTAGAGGGCATATCGCCCTTCATAATGGAGTGTTCGATGCTCCCAAGCAGGGTCGGTTTTTAAGAAGATTCGCTGAATAACAGCTGAAGCTCAATCATCCTCTTTCTATTCACACCAAAATCACTGTAGCCAATTCGTGAACTCGAACGGTAATGAATCTTCTTTGCCTTCTCATCAAAATAAAACCACACATCATCAGTGAAACGCAGCAGAGAGCTAGTGAAAGTAAAGTGCAAATAATCTTTTCCTGACTCGACAAGTTCGGTGCGAGGTAACTGAAGGACTATCCCTTCAACCTTTTTTTTTGCTTCTTTGACACTTATTTTTAGTTCCCAAGGTGGAAGGTAATGGCTGGTGGACTTTGTCAATGAAGAGACACAGTTTGGTGAAGATGGGCAGTTTTCAATTAGATGAATAATTTTTTTCTTGCTCATTGATAATCCTTTCTGGGAAGATCCAATAGTAATAACTAGCAACATCAGGCAAAATACAAATATTGATTTTCTCATAAATACACCAGATCGCTTACAAGTTGATGATAACTTCGATGCTTGTAATCACTTTCCCCCCTCAACAAAACATATCGAGTGGATTTTATAATTTTCATACTCACCATTTTCTTAATAAACCCGTAAAGACAAGAACGAGGGTCATCACTCAGCTTCAAATCACTATTTATATGAAGATGTTTGAGGGTATTAAATAATACATATCTAAACCCGTTAACAATATACCTTACTGTCTTTAGAGGTCTCATCCAGTATCTATCACTAAAGACCTGTCCCTTTCTCTTATATAATTTATTCACAGCTCGACTAATTTGAGAAACGAACATCCGCATGGTATTTCCAAAAAGGGCATCTCTGGTGAGTTTCCCCTTATCCGTATCATGATCAAATTGAAGTATTATGTGAATATGATTCGATAGAATTGAGTAGGCTGAGAGCGCCACACCCGGCTTCTTCGAAACTAAATTCAACAAATAAATTATACTCTTTCTCAAAATCGGATGATTAAAATTAACTCCTGGAACGGAGGTCTTGATGGTAAGATGATGAGGCTTAGACTTAAGATACTTTCTCGGTTTATGAGGAATCATAACCCTCCCGTTTATTGACCTGGCGTTGTTAACAAATAAGATTATCAATTCCAACTAAAAAATCTTCCAACGTAAAAAAACAGATTGCTCCGCCCGGGGGAAGTTTGCTCCGCCGGGGGTAATTTGCTCCGCCCGGGGGAAGTTTGCTCCGCCGGGGGGAAGTTTGCTCCGCCGGGGGTAATTTGCTCCGCCGGGGGTAATTTGCTCCGCCCGCGGATAATCTGCTCCGCCCGCGGATAATTTGCTCCGCCCAAGGGGATGGAAGGGTATTCCGCCCAGGAAGTTCATTTCTTAAAACACTAACAATCTGTTTGTATTTATTATAGATATCAGCACTTTTTACAATAGACACAAAATATTATTTCTGTTAAAACAAAATACATAATTTGATTTCATTTAAAACACCGTGGGAAGCCATGAGACGTAATTTTTATTTAAGTTTTACACTAGTGATATTAGTTAGTTGTGGATCAACACTACCAACTTATAAAACAGTACGAAAGACCACTGCACCTGGTGGGGCTCTTCCGAGCTTACTCTCATCTTTCGAACCTGTTCACTCCAAGGAGGGATGGAGACCTCATCTGCCTATTAATTTTAAATTTGGGGCTCATTTTCCAAAGCATTTAAGAGACGCTGTTTTTTCTGCAATTTCCACTTGGGAAGAGGCTGTGGGTTATCCGCTTTTTCATTATGAAGGGACAGATTTTCTGGCGGGAGATGATTTTGTAGATAAGGAAGACTCATTAGTTGATGATATCGTTGGATTTTATGCGGTTTACGATTGGAAAACTAGAACGGATAAACCAGCTAATACTGTTGCCTCCTGTATGTGGGTTAACAGCTTAGATAATCCATCAGCTATTTTAAGAGGGGATATCAGGTTCAATATGGGGCACTTCTCATTTGGAGATGCTGAATTGTATGAAGATCAAACAGATACTGAGACGGTGGCACTCCATGAGATTGGTCATCTGCTCGGCTTAGGTCATTTTGATGAGATAGATAAAGAGTCGATAATGCACTCTACTAAAGACTTAGAGGTAACCCCAGTTGCAAGAAGTCTTTATCCTGCAGATATTTCAGCCATTAACTCTATTTACAATCCATAGTAGATAGTAGCTTTCCTTGACAAGTATTGCGTAATTCAAATTCTTTAATGATTTTTTCAGTGGTACCAGCTTGATCACGACACCAAGATGGGGCTAAAAGAACATCACGAGGGACAGAGCCTGTAATGCGTTGAATACCAACATTAGATGGGGTTCTTTCCAAGAAATCAACTACTCCTTTTACATAGGTAGATTGATCAAGAGGTTCATACTCTCCCTTTTCATAGCTTTTTTGCAATGAAGTGCTTTTTACCACATAAAGCGGGGTGATTTTAAGAGTTTGATACTGAATCTTTGACAGAGCGAGAGCAGTCTCATTCCAGTGTGAAGGACCTTCTCCAGGTAGACCTAAAATAATATGAGTGCCCGTAATAATATTAGTACCCTGACAGAGGGACATGGCATTTTGAAAGTCGAGAAATGTATGGCAGCGATTGATGCCGGCAAGAGTTTCGTCATGACTGGTTTGCAGTCCCACCTCTAAAGCAACATAATACTCTTTGCTAATTTCATGGAGAAGGTTTACCACCTCCTTATTCAAACAATCCGGTCGGGTACCAATGGAAAGCCCAATGACTTTCGGATGTTGCAACGCTTCCCGGTAGAGAGCCTCCAAATGCTCCACTTCCCCATAGGTATTGCTAAACGACTGAAAATAGGCGATAAATTTTCTAGCTCGGTAGCGCTTTTCCATGAAAGGAATTTGTTTCTCTAGCTGAGCTGTGACACTTTCACCTTTCAGCTTCATAGCAGGGGAAAAGGCATTATTATTGCAGTAGATGCACCCTCCAGAGCTCTTAGTTCCATCAATATTAGGACAGGTAAATCCAGCAGTAAGTGAAACTTTCCTCACTTGGCGCATAGGGATCTTTGAATTTTTTAGAAATTCTTTATAAGTATAGTAATACATCGTTCTACAAGAGTTGAACAGAGGATTTGCGCAATCTCTGCCGTTCAGGGTGGAGTTAGCAAATCTTTAAAAATTAATACTT
>CAYFLR010000097.1:0-15448 GCA_964343805.1 uncultured bacterium
GAAAGAATTACTTGGCATAGAAAAAATTTAGGGCGAAAGAAGAAGGGGTCAAACCATCTTTTTTTTTCTTATCTATTTACCCTAATAACACTAACTCTAATGAAAACTCGAACAACTCAAATAACTCAGTACGGGGGGCAGTTTGATTAGTAATTAAAAACAAATGATAACCCTAAAGACGTGTACTTTGGGTAATTCCTAAGATGACCAAAAGGGCTAATTCCATAATAATAATGAAAATAGACTCCAAGAGAATTTAGTTTTCTTTGTTTAGGATAAAATTGAAGTCCTGCATAAAGATTAAAAACCCATTCCCTTGATTCGATGACTTCAATAGACTTCCATCGATTATTAAGTTTTTGAAAAATAGGCACACCAAAGCGCGGTTTATTTCTAGCTTCAATACTCAGTATATTTAACACTCTTTCACTGGAAAAAATCAGACTTGAATTTTGATATTGGTAATTAAAATAATACTCTAATCTCAGAGAACTATTTCTTATATTGAGTTCGTCTATATAAGAAGGATCCATATTTATACTAAACCAACCCAATCCTCGATGACTAATTCGATAAAGCCCTCCTAACCGAAATGAGTGGAGGTTTCCTATTCTGTTAGCAAAGTCATTCAGGGTAATTTGAAATTCAGTATACTCATAAGAAATATTCAATCGACTGATAGGAACGTGAGTATCCACCCTAATAAGGATAATTTCATCTCCTAGATGAGTGCATTCATGGAATAGGGGAAGCCATGAAAAAGATATATTCTCGATGAAATTAAAAATTTGAGTATCGTAATAAAAAGCTAATTTCGGTGCACCATAGCGAAAGTCGGTATTAATAATTGGGGCCGTTTTAGGCTCTAAAATATCTATAAGGAAATGAACATCAAAGGGCAATGAAATTGAAAAAATCCAATCTGAGGTTAAATCGCTTACATAAAGAGGAAGATTATAAGCTAAATTGAGGCCGGCCATAGGCCTTTTTAATGATTGTGTTACATCGGACAATTGATGTTCACTGGGGCTTTTATAATAGGAAATGTCTAATTTATTAATGGGTCCGTGGAGTTCTGCGATAAAAGTGCGTCCATAGTCTATTGGTTTCAGAAGACCCGACTGCCAAGGTTCGCTTTGCTCTTTTGGGTTTTCAAGAAACTTGCTTTCGGCTTTTAGAGAAGCCATCCCCATAAACCAGGGAAGGAAACCGAGTAACCATTTAAAATAGATGCATTTCATAGATGTTCAATCAAAGGGCTTAGTCATTGAAATTTATTGTAGCATGAATCTTATTTTTAACGCTCTCAATATAAAAATTAATTTATAGTCAAATTTATCCACCTAAAAACGCCGAATGATAGGCAAAATAAAAGCGGTTTGATTTTTTCTTTTTCGCCCTAAATTTTTTCTATGCCAAGTAATTCTCTCAATGATAAATTTAAAAACGAGTTTCTTTATCCAATTTACATCAATAATACTTAATTTCCAAGGGGTAAGACGTGGGCAAACCCCATTCATCAGTCCACTTCTTAGTGCAACATAAGTCAGCTTAAACTTTACCATAGACCGCAAAGCCGCAGTTCTATTTCCCATCTCTTTTAATAATAAATTGATTGTATTTTGGGAAGAATATGATGGAACAGTGACCCAGCTCAGAGGTAGTTTTTATAATGGAGATGACCAAAATCCATCGTGGGACATCATTGATATCAATGGTTAGGCAGGGCTAAATAAAGATAGCACCATCACGGCAGCAAATGTTAAAGCCGTCGTAAACAATGATCAGCTCTATCTCAGTTGGATGGAAAAGAATAGTCAAGAAATTAAACAAGTGCGAATGGCTCGTTTTGGAGGAGATTTCAATACTCCCGCTTGGCATTTTATTGAAGGAGGCGCAGACACGGGATTGAATGTCAATGTTGCCATCAATGGAAAAAATCCTGATCCAATTAGTTTTGAAGATAGAGTTTATGTGAGCTGGGCAGAAGGTGATGGATCCGCGGATCAAATTTATATTTCTTCTGGAAGACTCTGAGAAATAGAAAAGAAAAAAGGCAGGGCCCGAAAGCCCTGCCCTATACAATTACATTATTTTGCAGCTACAAAACCTTTTTGAGTTACAAAGGCCTGTCCGGCTGGGGATAGTACCCAGTCAATTAATTTTTTGGCTGCACCTGTAGCGGCACCCTTAGTTACCAAATTAAGAGGTCTTACGATGGGGTAAGAACCACTTTTAACATTGCTAACCAGAGGATCGATACCATTAATTTTAAGTGCTTTAACCTTATACTTTGAGTTATTGGCCAAGTCACCTAATGGAACCCAACCAATAGCACCAGGAGTTGAAGCAACCGCTGCAAAGGTATCAGTATGCTCCACTTTTTGTTTACAGCTCTTAGATAACTTCTTTTTTAATCCAACTGCACTTAAAAAGGCACCATGTGTTCCATGTTTTCTATTAGGCCCAGAAAGCTGAATTGAAAGGTCTTGTCCTCCAAAATCTTTCCAGTTTGTCTTTTTACCTGAGAAAATAGCTTTTAAGTCTTCTACTTTTAAATCACTCACGTCAACACTATTATGTACAGCAACACCAATACCATCTCTTCCAATAGTATGTGCAATAGCTCCCTTAGAAGATTCTCTTGACTTTAGACCTCTAGAAGCCATAGCCACGTCAACCTTTCCTTTAAGAAGCAATTTAACACCACCGGAAGAACCGCCACCTTTAAGCTTTAAAGAGTCACCTGAATGTTTTTTGTAAGCTCCTTTAGCTGCTTCCATAATTGGTAAAATTGTAGATGAACCACTGACCTGTAAATTACCCGCCCAAAGGGAACTTGCTAATAAACTAGTTCCTACAAACACCGCTACTTTACTAATTAAATTCGATTTCATAAATACTCCTTACAAGTTGAAAAAAGTTTAACAAGATGTGTTAAATCCTGAAACCATAGAACGTAATTCAGATGCCATATTTGAAAGATCAGAAACTGATCCTTTTACCTGTTGAAGTCCGGCACTTCCTTCAGCGGAAGCTTTACTCACCTCACTAATACTCTGTACAACCTCTCGAACAACTTGAGCGGCTTGACCAGCATTATTAGACATTTCGCTGGCTGCTTCGGCTAATTCTGCAATGGACCGAGAAATATCATTCGATCCAACATTAGCCTGAGTTACATTTTTACCAACAACCTCAGACTGTTCGTTTTGTGAGACCACAGAGGTATTAATCATATTAATAGACTCATTTATTTTTTCAATAATCTGAGAAACACTAAGAATAACCTCCACTGTCTGTTTGGAGTTTTTCTGCATATCATTAATTTTTTCTGCAATATTTTCAGCTGAACCCGAACTTTGAATGGCCAGTTCTTTAATTTCACCCGCCACAACAGCAAATCCTTTTCCCGCTTCTCCAGCAGATGCGGCTTCAATTGTGGCATTTAAGGCCAGAAGATTAGTCTTCTCAGCGATCTGTTTAATTATTCCTGTCACTTTACCAATTTCAGATGCGGATTTACCCAATGCATCCATTTGTTTATTGGCCTTTTCAGATAGTTCTTTTGCAGTGCCAGCTACAGTTAATCCATCTTGTCCATGTCCATGAATCTCATTGATAGCTTTCTTCATTTCTTCCATGGCATCGGAAAGATTTCTCATACTAGCGGAGGTTTCTTCTGAAGTAGTTGAGATACTTTGAGCATTGGCACTAACTTCTTCTACAGTAGAAGCAAAACTCTCAATATTACTATTCATCTCTTCTGCTGCACCAGCCACACTATTAGTTTGAGTGGCAGATTCTTCTGTACCAGCAGCCACCGTCTCAATCACCTGGGATATTTCTTCAGTAGAAGAGGCCAAGGTACTTGAACTGAGCTTAATTTGAGAAACCATCTCCTCAATCTTTTCAATAAAGCCATTGAAGGCCTTATTCAATGTCCCTAATTCATCATCAGATTTAATTTCAAAACGCTGGCTCAAATCTCCTTTTCTTTCAGCAACATCGGTGGATAAAACCTGTAAGCCCTCCACTGTCATTTCTAGAGGTCGAGTGAGTTGTTTTGCTAAATAAATAGCCGCTAGAATTATAATACTGATTAAGATAAGACTGGAAATTATAAGCGTAATAAGAAGGTTTTGAACTGGAGCCAGGGCTTCAACTGCTTCAACTACCAATGTATTATTGGCAAACGAAAGAGATTGATTTTGAATGATTTGGAAAAATTCATTTACCTGTTGAACACTGCCACTACGAACGGCATCAAGCTTTGCAAAAGTAGCCTGCCTGATATCTTGCTCCCCTTTAAAATAGGCAATGAGAGCAAAAATACTGCAAGTAGTGAAACCTACCAGAAATAATGAGAGGATCAGCTTCTGTTTAATACTTAAGTTCATTAGGGCTCCTTTCAATAGAATGCATATGGCAACATAGATTAACAACTATCTTTATTGCACCCAGGTGTTAGTACAAAGGTAGTTATAGACAAACCGAATTAAGAAACTATATTTAAGGATCAATAATTTATATATTACAAAATCTATAGTAGTACACTAAACCCGTTTTGGGTAATCAACCTATTATTTTTATAAGAAATGCCCCTAGTAATTCTAAAGATTTAAATTAGTTCACTGTAAAAAATCTCAAAATATTTGATTTAAAACCGATAAGTTAGAGCAGAAAAATGAGAGATTTTTAAACCCTAGACTTAACTTCAAACGAATAGGAGTTAATAATCAAGGAATCTACAACAAAACAGCCCCCAGGAGGGATCAAATACTTAATATTACCAACGCTTTCCTTTATCTATCGCTGCTCTTATAAAATCAATAGTCAAAAATGGCAGCCAAAGACTCGAAGGAGTACCCTTCAAACCGGAAGTGGTGGAGTGGATCTCCAAATTTGATGATCCTGAAAAAGGAGATGAATACTTTAACCAATCTCTAAGTTTTTTGGCTATGAATTCAGGGCCATTATATGAACGTATAAATACTGGTACTCGCCCTTTTATTCAATGATGAAGAGAAAGTGGCTGCATAACAACACTCAACGAATGAACCGCCTAACATTCTACGGAGTCACAGGTTTTAGCTGTTGAATGCTTCAATGATGAGGGCTCCACCCAAACAAATATCTCCATCATAAAATACTACTGATTGACCGGGAGTAATAGCTCGTTGTTTTTCATCAAATTTAACTTTGAGTAGACCTTGGTGTATTTGTTCTACCGTACAAGGTTGATCTGCTTGTCGGTATCTAATTTTTGCGCTGCATTTAAAAGGAAGGGAAGGGGGGGATGAGATCCAGGTAATGTTATCTGCCTTGAGGGAGGTGTGGAAAAGAGAAGGATGATTTCCCCCTTCTGCTACCACTAAGGTGTTTTGTTTTGTTTTCTTTTGGGCGACAAAGAGCCCTTTTTTAGAACCACCCCCGAGACCAAATCCACTTTTTTGTCCGATGGTATAAAAAGCTAAACCATCATGCATTCCTATTTTTTTCCCTTCTGTGGTGAGGATCGGACCTGGTTTGGGTTTGATATAGTTCTGTAAAAAATTTTTAAAATTGCGTTCTCCAATAAAGCAGATGCCAGTACTGTCTTTCTTTTTACTGGTACTTAATCCGGCTTCTAAAGCGATGGATCTGACCTCTTTTTTGTCGAGATGACCGATGGGAAAGAGAGACTGTTTTATAGCTTCTTCTTTTATCATATAGAGAAAGTAACTTTGATCTTTATTACTGTCGGCTCCTTTCATAAGGTGGAATTTCTCATGCTGGTTTTCTATCTGACAGTAATGACCTGTTGCTAAATAATCTGCTCCCAAAGAGCGAGCTTTTTTTAGAAAAACATTGAATTTGATTTCTCGATTGCAAAGAACGTCCGGGTTGGGAGTCAACCCTGCTTTGAATACTTGTAGGGTTTCTGAAAAAACCTGATCCCAATATTCTTTCACAAAGTTTACAGAGTAATAAGGAATGTCTAGGTGCTGGCATACGGAGACTACATCCTCAAATTCTTTGGCGGCATTGCAGTTTCCTTGATCATCCTCTTCTTCCCAGTTTTTCATAAAGAGTCCAAAAACGTCATACCCCTCTTTTTTTAGTAGATAGGCCACCACTGAGCTATCCACCCCGCCAGACATGCCAATGGCTATTTTCTTTGATTTGGGAAGAGAACGATAATCAATTATAGACATAAGTCACCTTAACTTTACTTAGATAATAATTTTTTTAGTACTCGAAGGGTTCTCTTTATCTCCTCTTCCGTAGTGAAGCGTGAAAAGGAAAACCGTATGGAACTACGAATTTGCTTTTCAGGCAGGTCCATGGCGGTGAGGACATGGGATAAAGTTGAAACTCCTGAAGAGCATGCAGAACCTAGGGAAGCTGAAATACCCTGCATATCTAAAGTGATCATGAGTTCTTCGGCAGAATGGGTTGGAAAACTCAGATTGAGAGTGTGTTCCAGGCAATTCTCGGTCGGTCCGTTTTGAATGATCTCTGGGTAAAACTCCATGAGCCCCGTAACAAAGTCTTTTCTTAAAATACTGATAGTTCGGTGTTCAAGGGAAGATAGAAAGGTCTCTGCTAATTCACAGGCTTTGCCCAGTCCTACAATGGCTGGCACATTTAGGGTACCTGGGCGCATTCTTTTTTCTTGAGCTCCTCCATATAGCAAAGCGTGAATAGGAGTGCCCTGTTTTATATACAAGACTCCCACCCCTTTGGGACCATGAAATTTATGGGCTGACAATGATAGCAAATCTACGCCCAGAGAGGGGAGGTGAAGTGGTATTTTTCCAACGGTTTGGACAGCATCAGTATGAAAGAGGATATTGTGTTTTTGAGCAATATGAGCCATTTGATCTATTGGCTGTAGGGAGCCCACTTCATTATTTCCATGCATCAGACTTATTAAAAGGGTGCCTGATTGAATAATTTCTTCTAGCTGCTCTACAAGAATATGTCCCTGTTTATTGACTGGTAGATAGCTGACCTTTGCGCCAAAATGTTCTAACTGTTGGAATGTATTTAGCACGGAAGGGTGCTCGATTTGGGAGGTAATAAAATGAGATTCGGGGATACACCGGATTTTGTCACGTGAGGATCTTAAATAATGGTTGATTACCCCCAAAATGGCTGTATTATTACTTTCAGTTCCACCGCTGGTAAAGAATATTTCTTTACTGTTGCAGCCTAAGAGTTTGGCTACTTGCGATCGAGCTTGGTCTACAGCTTTTAAAGCTCTTCTTCCAACTTGATGAGAGCTGGCAGGGTTGCCATAAAGATCGCTAAAATAAGGTTCCATGCTCTCCACAACAAGTGGATGGGGTTTGGTTGTTGCATTGTTATCAAGATAAATCCCAGTCATGCATGGATATATATGTTAGATATCCCTTGATTGTCAAACAATTATCCACTTAAATAACGGGTGGAAGAGAATCTTCAAAACTAACAAATGAATAGGACTCATTTATGAACCAACGGTCTCTACGAACACATAAACTGAAAAACCTACTGAGAGATAGAATTCTACTTATTGATTCTGCCATGGGAACATCCCTAATGAAAGCGGGCTTAACCGCCGATAGCTTTGGAGGAGAGCAGTATGAAGGATGTAACGAGGCTCTCAATCTTTATTCCCCTGAGGTTATTTCCAAAATCCATCAGGAGAATTTAGCCTCCGGAGCAGATATTTTGGAATCCAACACCTTTGGTGGGACCCCTACGGTATTAGGTGAATATGATCTATCTGATCAAGCCTATGAAATAAATAAAAGAGGGGCGGAAATTGCCCGTGAGGCATGTAAAAGTTTTGAAGAGTCAGGGCGCGATTGCTTTGTTGCTGGATCCATGGGCCCCACCACCAAATCACTGTCCGTTACAGGTGGAATCAGCTTTAGAGAGCTACAACAAGATTTCTATACCCAAGTAAAGGGGCTATGGGATGGGGGTGTTGATTATCTATTGATTGAAACTTGCCAAGATACATTGAATATAAAAGCAGCCTTATTAGCTGCAGAACAGTTTTTTAAAGATCAAGGTGAATCTATCCCCATTGCTGTTTCAGCTACCATCGAATCCACAGGAACTATGTTGGCGGGCCAGGGAGTAGAGGCTCTTTGCACCTCCTTAGAGCATGTGGATCTTCTTTATATTGGTCTTAACTGTGCAACGGGTCCTCTCTTTATGACCGATCATATTCGGTCGCTGGCTGCTCATACTTCCTCTTTAGTGGCCTGTGTTCCCAATGCGGGATTACCCGATGAAGAAGGGAACTATTTAGAATCACCAGAGATGATAGCCACTCAGTTAGAGCGATTTGCTTCTGAAGAATGGATTAATTTAGTGGGGGGGTGTTGTGGCACAACACCTGAACATATTACGGTAATGAAAGAAAAAATGAGTCGCTTTAAACCTCGCATTCCTACCGTATCACCTCGGTTTCAAGTTTCTGGAATTGACAATTTAGAGATTACAGATGAGATGCGACCTGTTTTGGTTGGTGAACGAACCAACGTGATCGGCAGTAAGAAATTTAGAAATCTTATCAGTGATGAAAACTATGATTTAGCAGCGGATGTGGCTCGCAAACAGGTGAAGGCAGGAGCCCAAATTGTGGATGTCTGTCTTTCGAATCCTGATAGGGAAGAATTAAGTGATATGGTTAATTTTATGCCCTATTTGATACGTAGAGTTAAGACTCCCATTATGATTGACTCCACCGATGCTAAAGTTTTTGAGGAAGCCCTTCAATTCTGTCAAGGGAAGTCTATTCTCAATTCTATTAACCTGGAAAACGGAGAAGAGAAGTTCTTGGAAGTGGCTGGACTTGTTAGAAAGTTTGGTGCTGCCGTGGTGGTGGGATTGATCGATGAAGATCCTGATCAAGGCATGGCGGTGTCCTGTGAGAGAAAAGTGAGTCTGGCTAAAAGAACCTATGATTTATTAGTCACTAAAGCTGGGATTCCTCCCCAAAATATCATTTTTGATCCCTTGGTCTTTCCCTGCGCCACTGGAAATGAAGAGTATATTGGTTCTGCTATTGAAACAGTGGAGGGAATTGCCTCCATCAAGAAAATGTTTCCTGAGTGCAAAACGGTTTTAGGTCTTTCCAATGTTTCTTTTGGTTTGCCTATGGCTGGGCGTGAAGTTTTAAATTCGGTCTTTCTGAATCTATGTGTGGAGGCAGGTTTGGATATGGCCATCGCCAATTCGCAAAAGATAAAGCGTTTTGCTTCCATCCCTGAAAATGAAAAATTACTGGCTCTCGATCTTCTCTATAATAAGGGAGATGATCCCATTGCCGCCTTTGCAAATTACTTTAAAAAGCGCAAAGCCTCTCCGGTTAAAATTGAAGAACTTCCCCTTGATGAGAGGCTCAAAAATCATATTGTAGAAGGGATTAAAGAGGGCATTGAAGCCAATCTAGACGAGAAGCTCAAAGAGATGGAACCGGTAGATATCATCAACGGTCCCCTGATGGATGGGATGCGTAAAGTGGGAGTCCTTTTTAACAACAATGAATTGATCGTGGCAGAAGTCTTAGCATCTGCTGAAGCGATGAAAGCCGCTGTTTCTCATCTAGAACCTCATATGGAAAAAGAAGAAACCACTTCAAGGGGAAGCTTTATGCTGGCTACCGTGAAGGGAGATGTTCATGATATCGGAAAAAACCTGGTAGATATAATTCTCACTAACAACGGTTTTAAGGTGCATAACTTGGGAATAAAAGTGACTCCTGAAAAATTGATTGCTTCCTATTTAGAACTTAAACCGGATATCATTGGTTTGTCCGGTTTGTTAGTAAAGTCTGCTCATCAGATGGTATCAACCGTTTCGGATTTTCAATCCGCTGAAATAAGTGCCCCAGTATTGGTGGGGGGAGCTGCTCTTTCTGCCAAATTTGTTCATACCAAAATAGCTCCTGCCTATGGAGGTGAAGTTTTTTACGCTAAGGATGCCATGGAGGGATTAAAACTTTCACAAGACATTCGTGACCCTGAAAACTATGACCAATTACTTGCTCAAAACAAAGACCTCAGAGAGAAATTTGAAGCCAAAGTCAGTTCCAAACCCAAAGTAGAACGACCGATTTCCACCGAAAGGTCATCTAAAATTTCCATGGCACCCATTCCCTCACCCGAAGATTTTGATAGGCATCGAATCACTAACACACCGGTGGATGAAATTTGGCGTTATCTCAATTTGCAGATGCTCTTTGGTAAACATATGGGGTTCAAGGGAGGATTTGAAAAGAAATTAGAGGCTAAGGATCCCAAGGCTTTAAAGCTGGTGGAGCAAATGGAGGAAGTGAAATCCATCTATCGTTCCTTAACTCAACCTAAGGCGGTTTTTCAATTTTTTAAAGCAGCCAGTAATGGTAATACTCTTTACCTGCTCGAGCAAAAAGATGACCGGTCATATAAATTTGATTTTGAGCGCCAGGCTAAAGAAGATGGTTTATGTTTAGCAGATTATATCCATCCATTGAAAGAGAATGTGAAAGATAATGAGGTCCATCTTTCAAGTAAAAATATGGACTGTCAAGATAACCTCTGCCTCTTTGTGGTCACCGCAGGAGAAGGTGTGAGTCGCCGGGCGGAAGAACTTAAAGAGCAGGGCAAATATCAAATGAGCCATATGCTCCATGCACTGGCACTGGAAACCGCTGAAGCTTATGCGGAATTTATCCATCATATGATAAGGCGATTTTGGGGATTTGATGAGTCAAGCTTATCAATGCCAGAAATATTAAAAGCCAAGTACCAAGGGCAACGCTACTCTTTTGGTTATCCAGCCTGTCCTAACCTTGCAGACAATGAGAAACTTTTTAAAATGTTAAAGCCGGAAGATATTGGTTGTCAGATAACAGAGGGATATATGATGGACCCTGAGGCGAGTGTGTCAGCCCTGGTTTTTCATCACCCACAGGCTACTTACTTTGTGGCATCGTCTTCCCCAGACTGATCATATCATTGAGAATGTTGATGGACTCATTAATATATGGGTCTTTTCTCATCTTCTTAATGAGAGCGATCTCTTTTTCTGCTTCTGTTAGTTCTTTATCATCTTTCTTTTCTTCATTTTCGGTTTCATCATTTAATATAGGATCGCTAGGTAGCTTGGCAAGTTTTTCAGCTTCGGTATTGAGCCTCCTTCTCTCTGCTAAGGCTGTCCCCATATGAAGGGATTTTAGAGTCTTTTTACGGTTGATTTTCAATACTTTCACACTCTCTTTGATCTTATTAAACTGCTTATTTTGTTTCACTCGATTTTGACTTAACTTTAAGAGTTTAGGTATATCATATTTAGTCAATTTCCAAGGATCGTATTTAAGAGCAGGTACTGTATCCCAAACTAATGCATGTTCTAGTTCTTTTTCACCACTTTCGTAATATCCTCTGGAATCAGGCAATATAATGTGGGGAGTCACTCCTCTCACTTGAGTTGATCTTCCATTGATCCGATAAAATTTTTGGGTGGTCACTTTTAGAACTCCTAAAGGTTTTAAATGGGCAAATTGAGAAGGAAGAGCGTAGTCGAGGGGAAATAGCATTTGCACCGTTCCCTTGCCGTGAGAATGCTCTGTTCCTACAATAATGGCTCTACCGTAGTCTTGTAAGGCAGCAGCTAAAATTTCTGAAGCTGAAGCACTGAATTTATTTATCAGAATAACCAGTGGACCATCGTATGTGGTTTTATTATCATTATCTTCCAATACTTCCACATGACCATCACTTCTTTTGACCTGAACAATGGGCCCCTTTTTAATGAAGAGTCCGGATATTTGTCTCGCATCTTGGAGGGCTCCTCCGCCATTGTAGCGTAGGTCAATGATCACTCCCTTGACTCCTTTTTCATTGAACTTCTCGATTTCTTTTCTTATATCATCGGTGCTATTGCGAGAAGGTTTCCCTTTCTTCATATTTTCAAAATCACGGTAAAACTTAGAGAGCCGGATATATCCTACTTTGTTATTAATTCCCTTTACCTTGTTATCCAGCATCACACCTTTGGCATAGGTCTCTTCGATATTTACAATATCTCTAATGATGGGAATAACTACTTCCCTTCCATCGGGTTTGCGGACGGTGAGTCTCACTTCAGTGCCCTTTGGCCCTCGGATCAGTTTAACTGCCTTTCTTACTCTGACATCAACGATGTCCACCGGCTCTTTATCACCTTGAGCCACTTTCAAAATGATGTCTCCCGCTTTTAATTGCTTTTGTCTCCAAGAGGCGCTCCCTGGGATGATCCTTACCACTTTGATATATATTTCATCTTCTCGTAAGAGAGCTCCAATGCCCTCTAAAGATCCACTCATTTCAATATCAAAATCTTCTTTTCGATCGGGTGGCATATAAGAGGTATGGGGGTCGAATACCGAAGAGACGGCATTAATGTAGAGATCAAAATAATCTTCGGGAGTCTCTTTTAGAATGCGCGAAAAAAGCAGATCAATGGATTTTTTTACCTCTTTTCGTGCTTTGGCTTTCAACTCTTTTTCAGACAGATAGGGTTTGGGTTTAGTAGAGCTTTTTATTTTCTTTTTCTTTAATTTGTCCTCTTCTTTTTTCCGTTTTTCTTGTCCCTCTTTTAAGGAAATGTATTCATTCATAGAGGCTGATTTTAAGAGCCGTTCCCATCTGATTTTTAACTTGGCAAGGGATCTAGCATATTTCCGCTTTTTCGCATCGGTCTCTAGGTATTCTTTAAGATCAAAGTTAAAGGGCTTTTCTAATAACATGGTGGCATGGGTTTTAATTTGCTTTGCCCTTTTTTGGATCAGCTTCATGGTTTCTAAATAGAGTTTCGGCTGGCCCTTGGTCATTTCATCATCAATTTTAGATGCATATTTTTTTCTTAGATTGGAAACATCTTCATGCAGTAAAAAACGTTTGTCGTAATCAATCCGTTGCATAAATTGGGTAAAGGCTTGGGTTGAAAAATAATCGTCAATTTTCTTTTTGGAAAAATGGAAAACCTCGAGTTTTTGCTTCATTAAAAGAGCGATTATCTGCTCTTTTTGCAAAATCGTATTGCTTGAGCTTTTTGCATAGAGTCCACTGGTTAAAAATAACACTAAAAACAGAAATCTGGTCATATTGGCTCACTTATCGAGTAGTTTTGTGTAAATTCATCGAGTTATTATAACTGGTTATTGACCTAAAAGTCTACTTCATAGAATTATGGCTTAAATTAGCGGGTTTTCCCCCTAGTCTTTTGACCTTAGTTAGGGTAAAATTACCTAAAGATCCCTGTTTCATTAGTGAATTTACTTATGATTGCTTTATTTAGTAAAAAGTAGAGGAGTTTTCTATGGTTACGAGATGTATTATGGCTGTGTGTTTGCTAACGTTTTTTATGGCAGGTTGTAAAAAAAGGCCTACAAAGTCTACACCTCAGGCGATCGCTGAGAAATTAAAAGCGGTGGATGATGCCTTTAAATGCCCTCTCGCCACCCAGACTCCTTTTATAGTGGACCTTAGAAAAGCCGTAACCGCCCTTAAGACTTCAGTTGAAGCCATGGGATGTGATAAGCAGCCTGAAGGTACCGATTTGAATGTGGGTGGTTATGTTGATCAAATTAAGGGATTGGCAGAAAGTGGAACCCAGCTGGTGGAAATGGGTGATAAATATGAGAAGCTCACAACCACAGAAGGGGCCAATCCAGATGAAATTAATGCCATAAGCGCTCAAGGGGCTGAACTGGCAACTACAGCAGTGAATCAAACTTTGGGCATTCTAAAAATAGCCAATTCTGCGGCCTTTCAAACCAATCGTTGTGTTAAGGAGCGACTCTCTTTTGCCAAATTCACCATTGCTCTAGTTGACACAGTTAATAATTTAACTCCTTATCTGCTGATGTTTGGTGGTTCAGAAATGGCTCCTTTTGCCATTGGCGGAAGTATACTCGGCTCAGTATTGCATACTTTCTATGACTTTTTTACTTCCAATCGAATTAACATGAAAGATCCTGCCACACGCGATGCCTTTGTAAAGAATATGTGTGGATATTTAAGATTACGGAAATCAGTAAAGACATTACAGTATCTTCAATATGCTGGAGTTCCAGACCTAACAAAGAAAATTACTGCTTTGGAAGGAGAAATTGCTGGTGTTAATGGCAAAATGGTTAAAGCGAAGACTACATTAGATGAAGCCAATTGGGAGAAGAGCCCCAATATGATCAAGGCCGAAGACGAGTTAAGTCGTTTGGCGCAAGCAGAAAAACTGGTGGCTTTTGATGTGGGTAAACGAAACACCTTGGAGAGTTTTCTCAATCAAAATTCCAGTGAGATCTTTGCCGCCTTTAAGGAGTTCCTCAATTATCATCGAGATCAGATGAATGATAACAAAAAATTATTCCCTCTTTCCTTAATGGATACCTTTGATAATTATGTTTTCAAAGGAGTCAAGCTATCTATTGAGGTAAATTACACACGTCGCAAAGTAGCTCACTTTGTGGAGAATATGCCCGATATCGTAGCCACTGAAAAAGGCTCAAATGTTCAAGCTATCCGTAAATTTAGAGAGGGAGCCAAAGTTTTAATAGATCAAATGACCGCTCGCATTTTGGAGCAAAAAGCAGCCGCTCAAAAACTCTATGATGGAGAACTTAATAATCTACCTTTCTACCAAGATTACATAGCTCAAAAGAATCACAAGGGAGAGTTGGAAGAGCAACTCGCGGCCTTAAAAAAGGAGCGAAAAGAGTTAGAGGCTGAGTTAGCTGTGATCAAAAAAGATTTTGGTTTCCATGTTGCGGCCAGTGATATTTCCTCCGATGTATTTGATACCCAAATTGCTCTTTATCGTAACAAGGTGGAAAACTTTCTACTGTTCTATCGACATGATAAAAGCCCAGCTTTGGCGTGGTTAGAGTATGTTGGTAAACCAATTGAAGCCCGTTATGATCATCACCTGTCAACCTTAGACGCTTATAATGGTTGGTCGGCAGAACAAAAAACAGCTAAACCTATTGCTCATTGTAATATCAGAGAAAAAATAGTTAACTTGTATGATATTGCTAAGCATCGAGCCTCTTCCTGTAAAATTATGTGTGGTGTTATCTTTCGAGATGGAACTATCTATGAGAATGATGGCAAAACTTTAAGACCAGAATTTCGAAAATTAGTAGACATTTGTTTGCGAAAAAACAGTTCAATTGTTAAGATGTACGACAAAATTTATAACCCAGAGGTTATGAAGAAAATTGAAGAAATCGCCACTTCTTGGAAATCCGATGGATGTGTAGAGAATCAGATGTCCATGAATGAGGATTACAGTGACATTGAAGATGGTGGGACCCAATTACAAAGACAAGGGGGAAACCCCTTTCGTTAATCCTTAGGAGGCCCAAGTTGAAACACTCGCTATTTGCAGGAACAGGAACAGCAGTTGTCACTCCCTTTGATCAAAATCAAGCAGTGGATTATAACGC
>CAYFLR010000098.1:0-12865 GCA_964343805.1 uncultured bacterium
GATTGTCCCTATGTTTACATGCGGTTTTGAACGCTCAAATTTTTCTTTTGACATGATCAACCTCTCTAACGTTAATATAAATTTCTACAAAGAATCGAATCTAATTTTACTTCAGGAACGACATCATAGGAATCAAATTCCATAGAAAAAGTTCCTCTTCCTTGTGTTAAGGATCTAAGAGCGTTTGAATATCCAAACATTTCTGCCAGTGGTAACGTTACATTTAACACCTGACCATCTTGATTGGTTTCAATTTGCTTAACCTTTCCACGCCTCTGATTGATATCTCCAATTACGTCACCAATATACTGCTCGGGGACATTAATCTCAGCACTCATCAGAGGTTCTAATAATACACATTTTGTCTCTCTTAAGCATTCCTTAAAGAGAGTGGCTGCAGCGATTTTGAATGCTATATCAGAAGAGCCCTCTTGATCAGTTTTCACACCTAAGAGTTCTGCTTTGAAATCACAAGTCTCATAACCACCTAAAACGCCCGAAGACATAGAATCTTTTATCCCACTTTTTACAGCTTCAATAAAATCATTAGGTATGCTTTTATCTTTGACCTCGTTTACAAAGACAAGATCTTCTCCACGCTTTCCGGGAGAAAGACGCAGCTTAATCCAAGCGTACTGATACTTTGATTCAAGGCTTTGGCTATATTCAAACTCTCTTGTAATTGGGTCAAGGATTGTTTCTTTATAATTTACATATGGTTTACCCACATTTCCCTGTACTTTGTATTCTCTTAATAAGCGATCCACGATTATCTCTAAATGAAGCTCTCCCATGCCAGAAATGATTTTTTGTCCAGTTTGATCATCTTCATAAAAATGAAAGGAAGGGTCTTCTTTAGAAAGTTTATTAATTGACTCTATAAGAGAACTTTCATCTGCAATTGTTTTGGGTTCAATAGCAACACTCATAACAGGCTCAGGTACTTTTAAACTATCTAAAAGCAGATTAGTGCCCTTTTGCACTAAAGTATCACCCGTTTGAGTAAATTTAGTACCTATAATTGCTATAATATCGCCTACTTGGGCCGTTTTGATATCTAATTTTTGATTAGAATGAAGTCTAACTATTCTTGAAATTTTTTCTTTCTTTCTCTGATTCGTATTGAAAAGAGTGTCTCCCACACTCATTTTACCCGAATAAACTCTTAAATAGGCAAGCTGACCAAAATAGGAATCCATCACGATTTTAAAAGCCAAAGCAACAAAAGGATTTTTAACAGTAGATTCAATAGAAACTTCTTCATCACTCTTTTGAGCTTTAGCTATTGGAGGAGGGATATCTAGAGGAGAGGGTAAATACTCTATAACAGCATCCAATAAGGGCTGAATGCCTTTATTTTTAAATGCGGAACCACATAACACAGGAAAGGCTTGATGATTTAAACAGGCCTCTTTCAAAGCGACTTTTATTTGCTCAACTGAAATTTCTTCACCGCCCAGATATTGTTCTTCCATATCTGGATTTAACTCGGCAAGTTGGACAATTATATTTTCTCTTAAATTGTTAACTTGATCTAATTTGTCAGCAGGAACATTTGTTGTTTCAAACTTTGTTCCATCACCCAATTTATCCCATTGGTAATATTTACCTTCGATAATATCAATAATACCTATAAAATTATCTTCAGATCCAACAGGTAATTGAATTGGTAAAGGCTCAACACCAAGTCGCTTCTTTATCATTGCTAATACGTTTTCAAAAGAAGCACCAATGCGATCCATTTTGTTGACAAATATTAATCTAGGTATTTGGTAACGAGAAGCTTGCTTCCAGACAGTTTCAGTTTGCGCTTCAACACCAGCAACTGCACACATTACACAAACAACACCATCAAGGACTCTTAAAGATCTTTCTACTTCAATTGTAAAATCTACGTGTCCGGGAGTATCAATTATATTTATGGTGTGGTTGTCCCATTCACAGGTTGTGGCAGCAGAGGTTATTGTTATCCCTCTTTCTTGTTCTTGAACCATCCAATCCATGACTGCGGTACCTTCATGTACCTCACCCATCTTGTAGGTCTTACCTGCGTAAAAAAGGACTCTTTCGGTTGTCGTTGTTTTACCAGCATCGATATGAGCCATTATTCCAACATTGCGGATTTTTTTCAGGCCGGAATCAGTACTCATAATGAACCTAGTGAAATACTACCATCTGAAGTGTGCGAAAGCTTTGTTAGCTTCAGCCATTTTATGAACGTCGTCTCGTTTTTTAATAGAACCGCCGCGGTTGTTGGCAGCATCTATGAATTCAGCAGCTAATCTTTCTGCCATAGATTTCCCACCACGCTTTTTGGCATATTCAATCAACCAACGCATGGCTAGAGAATTTCTACGCTCTGCCCTAACTTCAACAGGTACCTGATAGTTAGAACCACCAACTCTTCTAGATTTTACTTCGAGAGTAGGCTTAACATTCTCAACAGCCTTTTTAAATAGGCCAATTCCATTTCCGCCTTCACTATCGTCAATGATCTTAATGGCATTATAAAAAATCTTTTCAGCAGCTGATTTTTTACCATGAATCATAATACAATTTACAAAACGAGTAACAACTTGCTCTTTATAAACTGGATCTGGTAAAACAATCCTCTTAGGAACTTCTCTTCTTCTTGGCATTATCTAATCCTTCCTATTGCTTTGGTTTTTTTGCACCATATTTTGATCGACCTTGCTTTCTATCTGCAACACCAGCTGTATCTAAGGCGCCTCTTACGATATGGTATCTAACACCGGGTAAGTCTTTTACTCTTCCGCCTCTAACCAAAACAACCGCATGTTCCTGCAAGTTGTGTCCTACACCAGGAATATAGCTGGTAATCTCGTATCCACTAGTAAGTCTAACTCTTGCTACTTTACGTAAGGCTGAGTTCGGTTTTTTAGGAGTTTGAGTATAAACTCTAACGCAAACACCACGTCTCTGAGGACATTTTTTCAAAGCAATAGACTTAGATTTGCTTTTTTGAACTTTTCTTCCCTTACGTATTAACTGATTTATTGTTGGCATAAACAACTCCGTAAATGTTCGAAATGCGTGTATATCAGATGGACAGTAACTTTGTCAATGTTTTGTGCGTATTTTCCTTATTCGGAATCCGCATTAGCCTCAGCAGCAGGCTCAGTGTAGTAATCCCTATAGTCTGCAACACCTGTTCCAGCGGGGATTAACCGTCCCATGATCACGTTTTCTTTTAATCCTCTTAAGTAATCTGTTTTACCCGCCAAACTAGCTTCAGTCAGAACCTTAGTAGTTTCTTGGAAAGAAGCTGCAGAAACGAAGCCTGATGTTCCTAAGGAAGCCTTGGTAATACCAAGTAGCATAGGTTCACCGATTGCAGGCTTAAGTCCTTGATCAATAATTTGACGGTTGTGCTCTTCAAAGTCTGATTTATCTATTTGTTCATCAACTAGGAAATCAGTGTCTCCAGAATCTTTGATTTTAATTTTTCTCAGCATTTGACGAACTATAGTTTCAATATGCTTATCATTAATTTTTACAGCTTGTAGTCTGTAAACCTCTTGAATTTCATTTACAAGATAAGAAGCAAGAGCCTGCTCACCGAGAACCCTTAAAATGTCATGTGGATTGGAAGAGCCATCCATAAGTGACTCACCTGCCATAACAAGGTCATCTTCGTTGACAGAAATATGCTTCCCTTTAGGAATTAGATATTCTTTTGAGTTACCAACTTCAGGAGTGACAATAACCCTTCTCTTACCTTTTACATCAGAACCAAAGCTTACATACCCATCGATCTCTGTAATAACAGCCATATCCTTTGGTTTACGTGCCTCAAACAATTCTGCTACTCTTGGAAGACCACCTGTGATATCTTTTGTACGACTTAACTCTCGAGGGATTTTGGCGATAACATCACCGGCTTTAACTTCCTCTTTGTCGTTAATCATAACAATAGAACCAACTGGTAGAACATAACGACTTTCTTTTCGAGTTTTCAACTTAGTAAATACATTACCTTCTTCATCCACAACAAGAATTCTAGGCCTCAGATCATTATCTTTTGTTTCAGTGATGAAACGAGATGATAATCCAGTTACCTCATCGTTCTTTTCTTCGAAAGTCACACCTTCGAATAGGTCTTCATATTTTACAAAACCGTTAACATCAGAAATAATGGCTTTGTTATAAGGGTCCCATTCAGCAATAATTGTTCCCTTATCAATTTTTTGTCCATTCTTTACGAGTAATTTGGCTCCATAAACTAAGGGATACTTTTCCTTTTCTCTACCCTTTTCACCGATGATGCTTATTTCACCGGTTCTGTTCATAACAATTTCAAGGCCTTCTCTGTCTTCAACAGTAAGAACGTTTCTAAACTTGATTTCACCCTCATAGCGATTTTCTAAAGAACTCTGCTCAACACGCTTACTGGCAGTTCCACCAACATGGAAGGTTCTCATAGTTAACTGAGTTCCTGGCTCACCAATAGACTGAGCTGCAATTACACCAACTGCCTCTCCAATATTAACCAGATTACCAGTACCGAGGTCTCGTCCATAACAGAGTGAACAGATACCTTGTTTAGCTTTGCAGGTTAAAACACTTCGAATTGTAAGCTCTTCAATACCTGCATCTTCAATTTTAGCAACGATATCTTCATAGATCATCTCTTCAGCACGAACTATGATATCACCGTTGTGAGGATCATACACATCATCAATTGGAACACGACCCAGAACTCTTTCTCCGAGACTTTGAATCACTTCACCACTCTCAATTGCTGCTCTCATATCCACACCGTCGAATGCTCCGCAATCGTGCACAGAAACAACAGCATCTTGAGCTACATCGATTAAACGACGTGTTAAATATCCAGAGTTCGCAGTTTTTAAAGCGGTATCAGCCAATCCTTTACGTGCACCGTGAGTAGAAATAAAATATTGAAGCACTGTAAGACCTTCACGGAAGTTAGCCGTAATAGGTGATTCAATAATTTCACCAGAAGGACGAGCCATTAATCCCCTCATTCCAGCTAGCTGTCTAATCTGTTGAGCACTACCACGCGCTCCTGAGTCAGCCATCATATAGATGCTGTTAAAACTTGGTACAGTTTGCTCCTTACCATCCGAATCTACAAATTTATCAGTAGAAATGTGTTCAAACATTTCCGCAGCAATTGATTCCGTGGTTTCCGCCCAAATATCGATGACCTTATTATATCTTTCACCGTCTGTGATAAGACCTTCTGAGTACTGCTCCTGAATTTCTTTAATCTCACCACGAGCTTCATCGATCATTTTCTCTTTGGCATCAGGAATCAACATATCATCCAAACAAATAGAAATACCGGCTTTTGTAGCGTAACGATATCCCATAGATCTCAAATTATCAGCAAACAGGATTGTCGCCTTTTTACCACAACGTCTATAGCTTATATCGATTAGATCAGCTAAATGTTTTTTAGTGAGAGTTTGGTTATATGATGAAAATGGAATCAAATCAGGAACAATTTCTTTTAAGATTACTCTTCCTACAGTAGTTTCTACAACTTCACCGTCCATTCGTACAAATATTTTAGACTGAAGATCTACCGCATCATGATCATATGCACTTCTGACCTCTTCAAAATCAGAAAAACGCATACCGGTACCTAATCCATCCGGTCTTACACGTGTCATGTAGTAAATGCCCAGCACGATATCTTGAGTAGGAACAATAATAGGTTTACCAAACGCAGGAGATAAAATGTTATTTGTACTCATCATGAGTACTCTTGCTTCCATTTGAGCTTCGATAGAAAGAGGCACATGAACTGCCATCTGGTCACCATCAAAGTCCGCGTTAAAAGCAGCACAGACTAGAGGATGAAGCTGAATAGCCTTACCTTCAATTAAGATTGGCTCAAAAGCCTGAATACCCAGCCTATGAAGAGTTGGTGCTCTGTTTAGCAGGACAGGATGTTCTTTGGTAACATCTTCCAGTATGTCCCATACTTCTGGCCTCTCTTTTTCTACCATTTTCTTAGCACTCTTAATTGTGCTTACAAAACCACGCTCTTCAAGCTTGTTGTATATAAAAGGTTTAAATAGCTCGATGGCCATTTTCTTTGGTAATCCACATTGATGTAGTCTTAATTCTGGCCCAACAACAATTACAGAACGGCCTGAATAATCAACACGTTTACCAAGCAGATTTTGACGAAAACGACCTTGTTTACCTTTCAGCATATCACTCAGTGATCTCAATGGTCGCTTATTTGGACCAGTAAAGGTTTTTCCTCTACGTCCATTATCAAAAAGAGCATCTACAGCTTCCTGCAGCATTCTTTTTTCATTTCGAATAATGATATTGGGAGCATTGAGTTCTAAAAGTCGAATTAAACGATTATTTCTATTGATTACTCTTCGATATAGATCATTTAAATCAGATGTAGCAAAACGTCCTCCATCGAGTGGAACAAGTGGACGTAAATCTGGTGGAAGAACTGGAATAACACTTAACATCATCCACTCAGGCTCGTTACCTGAACCACGAATGGCTTCTACAACTTTCAAGCGCCTAATTAATGCTTTTTTAACAGCTTCTGAAGCAGATTTATTTACACCAGCTCTTAAATTGATAGATAAAGACTCAACATCAACTCGCATTAATAAATCACGAATTGCTTCAGCACCCATACCTGCTTTAAAAGTATTTCCAAATTCATTGATTTTCTGTTGATACAGTTCTTCTGTTAGAATTTCACATTCTTGAAGAGTGGTTTCTCCCGGATCAACAACAATATAGGATTCACAGTACAATACCCTCTCTAAATCTTTTAGAGTGATATCAAGTAGGCAACCAATCCTAGAAGGTAAACTTTTCAAAAACCAAATATGAGCAACCGGCGTTGCTAAATTAATATGTCCTAACCGATCTCTTCTTACTTTGGACTGAATAACTTCAACACCACACTTTTCACAAACGATACCGCGATGTTTCATTCTCTTGTATTTACCACAATTACATTCGTAATCGCGTACAGGTCCAAAAATTTTTGCACAAAAAAGACCATCTCTCTCTGGCTTAAAAGTCCGATAATTAATAGTCTCAGACTTTTTTACCTCTCCGTAAGACCAACTACGGATTTTATCGGGAGAAGCGATGCTAATTTTAATTGCACTAAAACTAAGAGGGTCAATACGTTTATCAAATACCTCAAGTTCTCTCAAGCCGATCTCCTCTTATTTAGGTTTAGAATATTTTAAAAAAATATTTTAATTTAAGGTTCTATTTTCGTCAATATCTTGACCATCTTCTCGCACTAAGCGAACATCTAATACGAGAGACTGAAGCTCTTTTATTAAAACGTTAAATGATTCAGGTAACCCTGGAGTCATAACGTGTTCACCTTTTACGATAGATTCATAGATCTTTGTACGACCCATAACATCGTCAGACTTAACGGTTAGAAATCCTTGTAATGCATGTGCAGCACCATATGCCTCAATAGCCCACACTTCCATTTCTCCAAGTCTCTGACCACCAAATTGAGCCTTACCACCAAGTGGTTGCTGTGTTACGAGCGAGTAAGGTCCAATAGATCTAGCATGAATCTTATCCTCAACTAGATGGTGGAGTTTTAACACATACATTAGTCCAACATTGACTCGATTATCAAAGGCATTTCCAGATCGACCGTCATATAGGATGGTTTTTCCATCTTCGTCTAATCCAGCAACTTTCAAAAGCCTTTTGATTTCAGTTTCGGTTGCACCATCAAAGACCGGGTTCGCTACGTTGACACCTTTTTTATACTTTTTACAGAATGTAAAGAGTTCTTCATCAGTACAATTATCAACGAATTCATGAACATCCTTTTCTCTTTGCCAAATTTCTTTGATCAAAGTTACTATTTCTGCTCTAGCAGCTTTTTCTTCAACCAGCCTATTTAATTTTTTACCTAAATTTAAGGCTGCCCATCCCAAATGAGCTTCTAGAATCTGTCCAATATTCATTCGAGAAGGAACACCTAGAGGATTGAGAACAACGTCAACGGGAGTACCATCATCTAAATATGGCATATCTTCTTCAGGAAGGATTATAGAAATAACACCTTTGTTACCATGACGACCAGCCATCTTATCACCAACGGAAAGCTTACGCTTAATGGCAACATAGACCTTTACCATTTTAATAACACCTGAAGGTAATTCATCTCCCTTAAGTACTTTGCTAATTGATTCTTCTGAGATAGCACGAATAAGTTCAACTTTCTCTCTCAAGGATTCAATTACTTGAACTAGCTTAGCGTTTTTATCAACATTCTTGATTTTTAAACGGCCAAGCAATGGGTAAGGAATTTCATCTATAACTTCTGGGGAAAGTTTTTCTCCAGCCTTTAAGAATACATCACCGTCTTCAGCTATCAGATCAGCTGCTAAAACTTCATTGTCTGTGAGAATTTTAGTTTTTGAGATCGCACTTCTTTTAATGATGTCTATTTTATCTCTTTCATTGGTACGAATATCTCTAATTTCCGCTTCTTCAATTCTCTTAGCACGAGCGTCTTTTTCTACACCTTCTCGTGTAAAAACCTTTGCAGATATGGCTGTTCCAACTACACCTGGAGGAACTCGAAGAGAAGTATCTCTTACATCACCAGCTTTTTCACCAAATATTGCGCGAAGAAGTTTCTCTTCTGGAGTTAAATTAGTTTCACCTTTAGGTGTGATTTTACCAACCAGGATATCCCCAGGTTTAACATGTGCACCAGTGCAAATAATACCTGCTTCGTCTATATTTTTTAGAGATTCGTCACCCACATTAGGAATATCATTAGTGATCTCTTCTTTTCCTAACTTAGTATCACGGGCAATACACTCAAATTCTTGTATGTGAAAAGAAGTAAAAATTTCTTCTTTAACAACTTTTTCACTAATGAGGATGGAATCCTCAAAGTTGTATCCTTGCCAAGGCATAAAAGCTACGGTCACATTTTGACCCAAGGCTAATTCACCTAATTCTGTAGAAAAGCCATCAGCTATAATATCCCCTGGTTTTACTTTATCACCAACATTCACAATTGGCTTTTGAGTAATACAAGTATCTTGATTGGATCTTTGATATTTGATTAAGTTATAGATATCAACATCAGTACCAACAGATACATCATCAGATTGCTCTTCACTTTTTATAGCAATTCTTCTGGAATCAACAAATTCAACAACACCATTTCTTCTTGAGACAACAGTTGCACCAGAATCTCTTGCGATTGCTTCTTCAATGCCTGTTCCAACAATTGGAGATGCCGTTCTCATAAGAGGGACAGCTTGACGTTGCATGTTCGCACCCATTAGAGCTCTGTTAGCATCGTCATTCTGTAAGAAAGGAATCAAGGAAGCAGCTGCACTTACCAATTGGTTAGTAGCAACGTCCATTAAATCTGCTTCTTCAGATCTAACAATTGAAAATTCACCAGAAACACGTGCTGGAATCATTCCTTCAGTTAATTGTCCTTCATCGTTATAATCAACATTTGCTTGTACAACTACATGGTTTTGCTCGTCTAAAGCAGAGTAGTATTGAACGCCATCTTCAACTTTATTATCAACGATCCTTCGATAAGGAGTTTCAATAAATCCAAATCTATTGATTTTGGCGAATGTTGCAAGTGAAGTAATAAGACCAATATTAGGACCCTCAGGTGTCTCAACAGGACAAATACGACCATAGTGTGTAGTATGTACGTCCCTAACTTCAAATCCAGCTCTTTCTCTAGTTAAACCACCAGGGCCTAATGCAGAAAGTCTACGCTTATGGGTGATTTCGGATAAAGGATTAGTTTGATCCATAAATTGTGAGAGCTGTGATCCTCCAAAGAATTCTTTAACAACAGCAGAAACCGGCTTAGCATTTACTAAATCATGAGGAAGAAGAGTATCAACTTCTTGTAAGCTCATTCTTTCTTTAATAGCCCGCTCAATTCTTAATAGACCAATACGATATTGATTTTCAAGTAATTCACCAACAGCACGAACACGTCTGTTACCAAGATGGTCAATATCGTCAATTTTTCCAATACCATTTTTTAAATCGAGTAAATACTTAACAGTCGCGAGTATGTCCTCTTTTGTGAGAACTCCGACATCAAGACCAATTTCTAGACCTAATTTATGGTTTAATTTGATTCTACCCACCTCAGAAAGGTCATATCTATCTGGATCGAAAAACAATTTCTCAAATAAGGATTGGGCAGCTTCTAATGTTGGTGGATCACCAGGTCTGATTCTTTTGTAAATGGTAAGAAGAGCCTCTTCAGTAGTCTGAGTATCATCTTTAACTAACGTATCTCTAAGCGATCCATCTACATTTAAACCATCAATGAACAAAATGGAAAAAGAGGGGATATTGCGTAAAATGAGTTCTTTTACGATTTCAAGAGTCAAGTCAGTGTTAATTGGCACAATGACTTCACCAGTTTCAACATCTACAATATCTTCGGCAACGACTTTTCCTATCAGTTCTTCAGGTTCGATTGGAAAAGATTTAATGTTACTTTTTTCAAATCTTCTCAATACGGCAGCAGTGAATTTTCGATTCTTACGAATTAAGACATTATTAGTCTCTGGATCGATAAGATCTTTACTTGCCTTTTGACCACGCAAAATATTGAGATCAACAGTTTTCTTTAGAACTCCGTTCTCGATCTCAATATTCTCTTTATCATAATAATTGTCGAGTAATTCATCGGAGGTGTAACCTAAAGCTTTTAGCAAAATACTTGCATATAGCTTACGGCGTCTGTCGATTGTTACATAGAGTAGATCTTTAGAGTCAAAATCAAAATCCAACCAGGATCCACGATAAGGAATTATCCTTGCTGAATAAAGTAATTTCTTACTCGCATGATTTTTTCCACGATCGTGATCGAAGAAAACACCAGGTGAACGATGGAGCTGACTAACTACCACACGCTCAGTTCCATTGATGATAAACGTACCACGCTCGGTCATCATAGGAATTTCACCAAAAAAGACCTCTTGTTCCTTCACATCCCTGATGCTTTGTACACCAGTGTCTTCATCAACGTCCATGATTACAAGACGAATAAGGACGTGCAAAGGGGCAGAGTATGACATGCCCCTTTGACGGCATTCTTCGACACTGTATTTTGGCTCATCAAATGAATAACTGACAAACTCAACAGATGTTGTGTCGGAAAAATCTTTAATGGGGAAAACGCTATTAAAAACGCCTTGTAGCCCTTTATTTTCTCTTTGGTCTGGCTCAATATTTGCTTGAAGAAATGCCTTATATGATCTGACCTGCACATCTATAAGATTTGGCATCTCAACATTAGAAGGATGAGCACAAAAAACTTTCCGTTTTCTTCTGAAACTTTGAATAAGAGAAGACGTCATCAACCCACTCCCTCATTTCCGAATTTTAACTAACAAATTTCCGAATTGTAAATCAATTTAACAAAAAATGCTATTTGATTTCGATTTCAGCGCCTGCATCTTCAAGTTGCTTTTTAATTTTTTCAGCTTCGTCCTTAGCAACGCCTTCTTTAACTTCTTTTGGAGCGCCTTCAACTAAGTCTTTAGCTTCTTTTAAACCTAAGCCAGTAATAGCTCTGATTTCTTTGATAACATTGATTTTCTTAGCTCCAAAGCTTTTAAGAACAACAGTAAATTCTGTCTGCTCTTCAGCAGCTTCAGCAGCTCCACCAGCAACAGCAGCAACAGCTACTGGAGCAGCAGCGCTAACACCAAATTTTTCTTCTAGTTCTTTTACTAAGTCAGCAGCTTCCATTAATGTCATGTTTTCGATAAATGATACAACCTGCTCTTTTGTTACCTCAGCCATTTTTATACCTCCCAAATGAACATATTAATTTATTGTTCTTTTTTTTCTTTAATTGCGTTTAGTGCCATAATCAGTTTGCGATGCACACCGATCATTGTGTTAACAAGACCATAATGAGGTCCGGTCAACGATCTCAATACTGTAACCAATAGCTCTTCACGAGTTGGTAGATTTGAAACTTTCTTAATGCCTTCTAAATCTAATACTTCACCAGAAAGCCAACCATTTTTTAATTCGAATTCATCATTCTTCTTATTAAAATCAACGAGGACTTTCGCTACCGCAGCTGGATCAGATTTTGAAATGATTACAGCATTTGGATTAGTAAAATATTCACTTAAGGATTCGAAAGGAGTGTCAGCAATAGCCTTTTGCGCTAGCTTGTTTTTTACAACATTTAGCTCCCCATCCTTTTCCCTCAGTTCCCTTCGAAGAGTACTCAATTTTTCTACGTTCAATCCGCAGTAATCAGCAAGATATAGAGCTTCACAGTCTTTAATCTTTTCTGAAAACGATTGAACAAATTCTGCTTTTTCTTGTCTGTTCATTCCTAACTCCCTTTGCACTTACCTCGGGGCTCTTTTCCTTTGCAGGTGAGCTTAAACCATTACTTCTTAAACTCATTTAAATCGATAGGAATCCCTGGACTAATTGATGAGGATAACGTTACATTTTTAATGTAAGTCCCCTTACTAACCGAAGGCTTCGCTTTGATAATAGTATCGAGTACGGCTCTAATATTGTTTTCTAGAGGCTCTGGAGAAAAAGAAACTTTCCCCACGGCTACATGACAAATACCGGCTTTTTCAACCTTAAACATAGCCTTACCCATTTTGACTTCTTTAATTGTCTGTTCTAAATCAAAAGTTACTGTTCCGACTTTAGGGTTAGGCATTAATCCTCTTGGACCCAAAATACGGGCCACTTTACCAACCTGTCCCATCATGTCTGGAGTAGCGATTACTTTATCAAATTCCAGCCAATTGTCATTTTTGATTTTTTCAATAAAATCTTCACCACCAACGTAATCAGC
>CAYFLR010000098.1:12935-14016 GCA_964343805.1 uncultured bacterium
TTTACTGTGGCATCATACTTTCCATATGATATCTCTTTCAACAAAGCGATGCTTTCTTCTAGATTGTAGCGGATTGTTTTATCAATTTTTTTGGCGGCTTCTAAATACTTCTTTCCTCTTTTTTTAGCCACTATTTCCTCCTCGTGTAGTCCAAGCGATTTAATCTCCTACACAAAAATAAGTAAGGAATTTTACTTATTTTAATTCAATACCCATGCTTCGCGCAGATCCTTTAACAATTTCTACTGCACCTTCTAAGTCATTGGCATTCATATCTTCCATTTTTTGTTTGGCAATTTCTTCTAATTGAGCTTGAGAAATTTTTCCTACTTTGATTTTGTTAGGAACAGAAGAACCCTTTTTTAGCTTTAAAGCTTTCATTAAAAGATAGGATACTGGAGGTTGCTTAGTAACAAAACTAAAGGACTTATCAGCATATACAGTAATGATTGTGGGAAGTAGATCATTTCCACCCTGAGTCTTGGCGTTAAACTGCTTACAGAAATCCATAATATTGACACCTTTTTGACCTAAGGCAGGTCCGATAGGTGGAGCTGGATTAGCCTTTCCAGCTTGAATTTGTAATTTTATAAGCCCCGTCACCTTCTTTGCCATTTTTCTCTCCTAATTATAAAACTTGAGGCATTAATTATTTTTCTCAACTTGAGAAAAGTCCAATTCAACAGGTGTTGATCGACCAAAGATACTCACAAGTACTCGTACTTTTGCTTTCTCAGGTTTAACCTCATCAACAATACCATTGAAATTAGAAAATGGACCATCAATAACTCGTAAAGAATCACCCTTCTCAAATTCAACGCGAATCTTGCTCTTGGCAACACCCTCTTTAATCTGCCCAGTTAACCGCATAATTTCTTCTTCAGAAAGCGGCGTTGGTTGGTCCTGTCGCCCACCAATAAAACCACTAATCTTGGGAATACTCTTAATTATGGACCAAGTTTCTTCACTAAATGCCATTTGAATTATTAAATAGCCTGGAAAAAACTTCTTAGAGACACGTCTCTTTTTTCCAGCAACCATTTTATTTACTTCTTCTTTGGGAAGTAAAATACTTCCAAAT
>CAYFLR010000098.1:14026-15307 GCA_964343805.1 uncultured bacterium
TCTTTTTTTCTTCTCATATTATTTTCAAATTCAAGCTTTTTTATTCTTTCTTCTAGAGCGAGTTTAGCTCTATTTTCAAACTGGCTTTTTACATTAATAACGTACCAATTCATATCGGGACGATTAATAGTAACCTGTTCGCTCTCATCCTCTTCTGAATCGGAAGCGTCTTCTTTTTTTTCTTGCACTTCGTCTGCAACAGGTTCAGTTTGTTCTGAAGCAGCTGAAATAGATTCTTCAGAAACATTTTCGCCAGCTGCCTCAGGCTGAGACGGCATAACTTCTACTTCTTCAGAATTGCTTTTTTCAACTTCACTCATAGTAAAAATGTCCTCCGAACCGAGCTTATTTTACAAAATTTCTTCAGCAACACTGAATATAGTTTGCAGGGTTAAAGACCAGGCTGAATCAAATAAAGCAAGGATTATAGAACACACAATGGTGAGAATAATCACAGCAACAGTTGAAACTTTTACTTCTTTTTTCTGGGGCCAGACCACTTTCTTCATCTCAGAGATGACTTCCTCTACATATTCAGTCACCTGTTCACTGGTAGCGAGATATTGAAATAATCCACCCCCTATAATAAGAGCTATGCCAAAGGCTACATATCCAAAGAATGAATAAATAAGAGTCCAGTCTTGATAGTACCCTAATCCCATTACCCCTTTATAAATAAAGAATGAGATCAAAGTGCAGATAGCAAGAAGCGACAATATTCTCCAGAATTTAGTACTTTTTGACATGCTTTACCTCTTTAAGGCAGGCCAGGCGGGACTCGAACCCACAACAAACGAATTTGGAGTCCGTTGCTCTACCAATTGGAGCTACTGGCCTATTGATTAAACCTTGACTTCTTTGTGTACTGTATGCTTACGCAAGCGCGGACAATACTTTTTAAGCTTAAGCTTGCCCGTTGTATTCTTCTTATTTTTAGTAGTCGTGTAGTTTTTATCTCCACATTCACTACATTTAAGAGCTATTAGAATTTTATTTGTCTTTTTAGCCATTTTAGGTTTATCTCTTTCGTCAAAATTATCTTAACGCTTAGCCCCAGAATATACACCGATCTGATGTAGATTGGTGTATATACGTTATTATTATGATAATGTCAATTTTTTTAATTTAAAAAATGGAATTACATAAAAAAAAATGATGATCTGAGTAAATTCAGACCATCATTTCTCAAAATCTATAATTAATCAACCACTTCGGTGATAACACCAGCACCTACTGTGCGTCCACCTTCTCTGATCGCAAATCTCAACTCTTTTTCCATTG
>CAYFLR010000099.1:0-213 GCA_964343805.1 uncultured bacterium
AATTAGAGTACACTTTAAGAAATAGAACCTTGGTAAGAAGTAGTCTGTTTTATCGAGGAGTGCCTCTATGGTCATTGGCAGAACAACAGGGAATAACAACTGCCAGTCTATATTGGCCAGGTGATGAGGCCGTTATTGCAGGTCATAAACCCAGCTATGGTTTCCCTTACAATCATCATGCGACCCATGAATATAAAATTAATCAGATTTTAA
>CAYFLR010000099.1:223-6697 GCA_964343805.1 uncultured bacterium
CTTGGTTAAAACTTCCTAAAGAAAAACGCCCCCATTTGGTGGCTCTTTATTTTCCCGATGTGGACTCAGCGGGTCATAAATTTGGACCAAAATCAAATGAGCTTAAAAACACTGTATTGAAGGTGGATCAAACATTAGGGATACTTTTTAGTAAAATAAAAAAACTTAAATTGCCCATCAATATTGTGGTGGTTTCAGACCATGGTATGCAAAAAATTGATCGGTCTCAAATTGAATATTTAGATCCTATGTTTAGCCAACCTTCAGAACAAAAGCTTTTAAAAAAGTTCAAAGTGATTGGCTATGGCCCTATTATGCATCTCTATTATCAAGGAAGTAAAGGAGAAACGGATCTTAAAAAATTCATTCAGATATTCAATAAAAAAGCAAAATTTAATCATGCTTACCTACGGAGGCAAATTCCTTCCAACCTGCATTACAAAAAGGATCCACGCATTGGAGATATTTTAATTATGTCCACCTCCAATGGAGTCATTGAACGAGAAAAAAGTGCCCCTACCGCTGTGGCTACTCATGGTTATGACCCGATAGATAATAAAAATATGCACGGAATTTTTTACGCAGCTGGCCCCTTGATCAATCAAGGGAAAATAGAAACTGTGGACAATGTGCATATCTATCCGTTGTTAGCGAGACTGCTTGATTTAAAAATCAACGAGCCCATCGATGGAGAATTAAAAAAGGTAGAATCTTTTTTAATTCCCACTTTGAGATAGTTAATTGGTGGCTGCTTCACAAGTTTGATTATCTGCAGCATCATAGAAACTATCTTGCAAACCCTGCATCAGGAAATTGACCAGCACTGGAGCATAAATCTTCTCATCAAAAACCGGATTCCCGGCTGTAAAAGCTGATAAAGGGAGGTTAACAGACAATGAGAGCTCTTGCAGTTTTTGATTTTTGACCATCTTTTCCACGATTGGAAGATAATCATAAGAGCAGAAAATGGAATTATCAATTTCCGTTGTGTTACTTTCAAATAGTTCTATACCTGTTTTATTACCTAGTTCTTTGAGAGTATTGATATCTGGTGAAGGACAGGAAACAGCTCCACTTTGACAGCGAGTTATAACTTCTTGATTATCCGCATAGAGCTTCATCTCCCAATCCTTATTAGTGATCTCAAGAGATTCATTTAGGGCAAATAGTTCTTTTAAATAGTTATTAATTACTAAGGTAAAAGGTTTTGTTTCTTCCGCAGGTGCACTAGGAGCCATAACCTCTTCCTCTTCAGCATTGGGAATCGCCTCTACTACTTCAGGTAATTCTTCTGGGGTTATTGAAGGTTCGATAGGCATAACAGATGGTTGTAGATCCACCTCTTGCTGATCTGCCAATTTCTGTTGCTTAATTTGTACTTCGAGTTCTGCTATTTTTTGATCTCGTTCTGCTAGGGCATTTTGCAAGTCTTCCTGGGTTAAATAGAGAGGACTCTCCTCGCTGACCTCAACACTTTTAATTGAATCCTCTTTATTTTCGGATTCTACTACTGTAGTTTCTTCTTCATCGGGAGCTTCTTCCCCATTATTTTCACCACAAGCACCAAATCCGAGCAGGGATAAGATTAATAAGATTATTAAATATTGAGAATTCTTCTTTTTAAACATGCTAGACCTCCGGTTAAGAGTGATTATTTTCTCTCCACCGGGGCTTCTGCAATTAGTAAACCATTTGGAGGTTTTGTTGGAATTTTCCTGCTTATCTATCTATTTTTCTAATAATTTATTTTTTAATATTATTATATCATTATTTTATTATATTTATATTTTTTTTTGTTAAAGTATCAATTTTAAACCAACTGGTGGCATTAGTTCACCACTTCAGTTCTCACACTCTTCTCCAAGAGCGTTGGAATACTCTTTGGCTGGTACATCCAACTTAAAAGCTTCGAGGACAAAATCCGGTTTGATCTGACAAGAGTCAAGGGATTTGTAGTTAGCAGGGCACTCTCCCCGATCCGCTTGGTCACAGATTTCTTTTAAAAAGAGATCGACATAAGTAGGTGTAACCTTTAATAATTCAACGCAATCTCCTTCTGAAACACAAAAGGCATCAACTTCCTCTTCATTTCCCGTATTGGCATTGAATTCAGCATTCAATTCACTATTTTCACACTCCTCTTTGGTGTTAAACAGGGAATAGCCTTTCATATTATTAAAATTGGTTTCTTCTCCATAATAAATACAAGAAGGTAAGCTAGTATACTCCTCTTCACATTTCCCGATACTCCAAGTACTCCCTTCCACACTGGCACAATTCGCCTTCAATGTAGCCATTGAGGAGTTCGAAATATTGTAATATTCATAACACATTTTATATTCTTTCTCATCCACTGTCCCATGAGGAGATGTACAACTGCCATAGGGGACACTGAAGGGCTGATAGGATCGAAATGGATCATTGCTTTGATAGTTGATATTAACCAATTCTTGCTCTTTTGGTTCTTCTCCATTCAACTCAAGCTGCCTGGTTAATTCGCCAATATTAAGCTTATCTAATAAAGCCCTCACTGCATCAAAGTCCTGATGAGAGGTCACCGCCATGACCACAAACCGATCCCCAATGATAACTCTTTCTGAATGGCTCTTGGGAGTTGATTTGGAGGCAGGCAGAGCCACTTGATATGAGGTGTATCCTTTATAGCTGACTTGCTTGGAACTTCCTCTTCCAGAATCATCATCTGGCGAGGGATAAAAATGAGCAATGGCCTCTGGAAAGGCCTGCTGAACTTCTGGGGTGTTTTTTACATAATCGAAGATATAAACCTCTCCGATACAATCCTCCCCCTCGGTACAAGGCTGTTCAAAAGTGAAACTAAAGAGCAAGAAAGTGACCCATTTATCCATACTAGAAATGGTCCTTATGGAATAATCTGGAGTCATAATGCCAGACATATTAGCGGGAATTACTTTGCTCAACTGAAGGACCGAAAGAGGATATTTAATAGGCTCTTTGGGCTCTTCTTTTACAACGGGTTTTTCATTAGAAGGCTGGCTTTCCTCCTTTTTATCCTCAGGGTCTTTCTTCTCCTCTTCTGTTTCCTGCTCCTTTTTCTCAGTATTAATGAGACTATCCCTAGAGGGATCCTTTTGATTCAATGGATCCTGTCTATCCGGTAGAGCCTGCGCACTGGTATCAATTTGATTTACCTGATTTGGATTGCGTTTTTCCATCTTCCCGCAGTTCTGATAGCCCATCACGGAGGATATCAAGAAAAGAATCACCAGAACAAGAATAAGTCTTTGCTTTTCCATATTTTCCACCAAGATTTAGTGAATATAATTAATAATTTTCAAATATAATTTCTTATCGTTGGAAGAGCTTAGGATCTTTAAGGAGTAGGAATTTTAGCTATACTTTCAGCCATTTTGACTATTTGAAATATTTAAAAAGAGGTTGGGTTTTAAATTTTGAAAAAATCAAGGGCAGGGTTATGGTAAGTGTAAAATCTCACCCAGAATTGACAGAACTACGATTATAAAAATTATAACGCTTGTTATGACACATATTTTGCCTTATTTTGTGCCAAAAACTCGATTATAAGCTCTATAATACGAGTTTTGGCACTCTTTTCACCAGCTTTTGTGCCAAAACTACCATTATAATTTTTATAAATTAAGTTTTGGCACTCGCGCTTTCTTACTCATAATCTCTAAACAATGAAGAGCAAGTCATTCTATAAGGGCCTTCCGCATTATGAGTATAGGAGAGGGTTTTTCCCATAGCGTCATTCCTTCTATAGTGAGTAAAGACCTGGACCACTTCCTTGTTTTTGTTAAGGGTATAGTAAAATCGAGGATTATCGTTAAAAACTCTTTCTTTTGGAATCATTAACCAGCCATTTTCAATAGGAAAACTAAGCAAATCATCGACACTGAGATCATACTTAACAAGGAGTTCTTCCACGGTGTAACATCTTCCTCTATCATAAGCATCTCTTGAAAACCGATTATAACCTTCATAATAATCATCCTCACCCTCGGTTATTTCAATTTCTCCCCAGAACAGGGGAAGAGCCTCTACACTCGTCACTGGAACCTCGAGGTCGCTGGAATTTTTATGATTAATTATAAAAATATCGTCATAATAAAAGGTCCCATTATCATGCCATTCCATTCTACTTACGTGCCTCAATGTGCAGCGATTGTCATATCGTGATGTAAAACCGAGGTAGGTCGCATTATCTTTAGACCAATGACCTTTTTGGCAAAAATTATCTATGAGCAAGCGAGCCTTCCTCTCTTTGATGATGGAAAATTCTCCTATGGGATTGCCACGATTATAGATAACTCCAGTATTGGAGGAAGGAGCGTTTAAAGCAAAGCGATAGATATGCACCCGTTTTTCTGACAATTTGTATTTTTCTTCCACTCCAGGACATTGGACTTTTCCTAAAGTGCCTTCTACCTGATTTTCAGCTAACTGTTTGACCGATTTAAAACCAAAGAAGCATCCCGGATTGTTCGTTTTTTCACCAAACTCTACCAAAGAATCAGTAAGTAATTCTTTTAATTCACCACCAGCATAAAGCTGCCCTACACTAAAAATAATAATTAACAAGTATCTCATAAAATGACCTCCCAAGGGGGTTAAAGTTAACAACGATCATTTTATTAGCATATCATTTTATTTTTGTCAAATCTGCAAATCCAGATTTTTTATCCAGTATTATCATTATATTAATAGATGATTATTAAAGATAAGAGTAAACGATCTGATAATAAAATAAAAAAAGGAATAAATTTCCGCATATAGAATTTAAAACTACAACATCTCCTTCAACTGCTTTTGATAGAGCTCCAACTGCCCAGTTTGAGATAAAAAAGAGGCCAGAGTAAGATGCAAAGAGATGTAGTTTTGAGCCTCTACAATTTTAGTGGCATCAAAAAGATTCTGAGTATCAAGAAAAACGCTGGTGGGAATTTTACCAATATTAAATTCTTTAGTTTGAATGGTTAAGAGTTTTTTACGTTTCTTATGTATTTTCTTTAATCTCTTAAGCTGCTCCTCATGCATTTGGATTTTAGATCTTGATTCATCAAATAGCTGCTGCACACTTGCAATGATATTTTGCCTTTCTGCCGCAATTTGAGATTTCTTAGCTTTGAGGGCTTTAAAATCCGAATTCATTTTATTGGAAGATGGATTAATAGACACATCCAGCTTCAACATAAAGGTAGGATAATCTCCACTGAAAAATTTATCACTGGTGTCATCCCACTCCTCTTCTGAGGCATTACTAGCCACAGAGGTTATAAGATCCCATTTACTTTTTTGCTGCATGCGATTGAGGGCCAAAGATTTATCTAAAGTTTCACTGGTTGATTGGAGCTGTTTCAAAACCGGGTGTAGGGTTAGCATACTTCCTTTGGCCTTATTAAGAAGGGTAAGAGGTTGTAACTCTCCTTTGGGCGAATTAATTTTGGCCCATTTAACATAAGGTGCTCTTTTTTTATCTTTACTAATTAAAGATATTAAACTGCTGAGCTTAATATACTTTTGTTCGAGTAGTTTTTGTTTTTGCTCAATCTCATCTTCGGTAGATAATATATTTAGCTCACTCAATATCAGTTCACTTTTTTCCGCCAGCCCCAGCTCCGCCTTTCGCCTATTACTTTTATGCAAAAGTTTCTTTCTTGTCAGAGAGTGTTGAAGATTTTTTAAAATCACTTGATGAAGATAAATATCCCAGTAGATAGATATGAGTGAGAGTTTTATCTGAGAGGTAACCATGGTTGCTTGCAAGAGACTCACCTCCACCTGCTTACCCAAAATCTTCTTTTGCAGAGTAAATTGTTCATTGGCATAATTATGATACAGAGGAATTTTTGCAAAAAGTTCAGCTCCTAAATCATTTAATTCCATCGACTCAGGTAACTTGGGCTGCATAGGATTTCCTGCAAACTCACCATTTTCTATATCACTGCCACTTAATTTTAACTTGCCTCCCACTGCCATCCCAATAGGTAAAAACTTACTTGCTTCACTTTCTAAACTCCACTTTTTTACCTCTGCAGTCCCACTAAATCCCTTCAAACCATCGGCTTTATTTTTCTTTAAAATGTAGGCAGGAGAGGTTTTCAACTGCCAGTCAAATAGCCCCTGCAAAGCCTCTTGATTTTGTTTCTTTTCATTTTGCTCCCACTGTTTTTTAACCAGGAGAGGATGAACAGACACATCTTCTAGCAGCTCTATGAGATTAATATGGGAAGGGTTTGATTTAGCATGAAGGTGATCACTGTTTACAAGAAAAGGACTTATGAAAAGTAAAAATAGAATTCCATTAGTAATCATATGTTTACCCTTTAATTTAATTGAAGACATATCATCCCAAACTCCTATGAGACAGGGAATAAGAACCAAAACAATCAAAGTTCCAAAAAGGAGTCCATACCCCAAAGAGAGACACATGGGAGAGACAAAAAGATCATATCCACCTAATCCATAAGCAGT
>CAYFLR010000099.1:6707-15059 GCA_964343805.1 uncultured bacterium
CGTGGTAACCACCGACATCACTATGGGCCTGAGCCTTGAAACCGATCCCAAAATCACACTCTCCCTAAAACTCTTCCCTTCTTTTCTTAACTGGTTAATAGTAAATACCATCACAATAGAAGAGTTAACTATCACCCCAGTCAAACCAATGAGGCCAATGGCGGCAAACATAGAGAGAGGCATTCCATGAAAATAAAGTGCCCAAATAATTCCAACAGCTCCGAATGGAACAGCCAACATAATGATAAAGGGCCTTGTGAGAGAGTTAAAAATAATACTGATAATAATGAAGGTTCCAAGTAGGGCGATTAAACCCGCAAAGGCCAAATTCTTAAAAATCTTGGCACTCTCCACCGGTTCTCCCCCCATCTCATAGGTGATCTCTTGATTGGATATAAATCTTTCAGTCACCATTTGGGTGAGAGTTGCAGCTGACAGTTGTTCTTTGTCCACATTACAAAAAACTGAAGTGGTTCTTTTATTATTATAATGAGTAATCTCACCCTGAGAAGATCGTTGCTCAATGGAAACCAAGTTTTTAAAATTAACCATACGCCCTTTCATATTTACGATTGGTAATTTTTCAATAAAGCCTAAATCGCCACGGGCTTTTTTATTAAGCAGCAATCGAAAATTTAAACTTTTTTCTACCTCCACAAGTTTAGTAACGATCAAACCATCAAAAGCTATACGCAAAGTAGTAATCACATCCTCTACACTGAGACCGGTTTGTGCAAGGATACGATGGTTTAATTTAAGGTTAACTTCATCCTTGCCTTTGGAAATATCAGAATCCACATCCCGAGTTCCTTTGGTATTTTTTAATAGTTCTAGTAATTCTTCGGTTTTTTGCAGACGTAGCTGATCATTGTTACTTATAATTCGTACTTCAAAGGCTTTACCCAAAGGTGGACCGATACGGATAGTTTCAATATTTTGCTGAACATCTTTAAGAGGGGTTTTCTTAATCTCACTTCTAAAAAATTCGATCACATCAAAAGCGGTGCGAGTTCGTTTAGAAAAAGGTGTTAGATAGACAAAAATAGTAGCTTGGTTATTTTGGGACCCAAGATCCGTGGACTGCTGTTTACTCAAGGTCCCAATTCGACTGCTGTAACCAATCAATTCATTTTCAGGCAAACGGTCGATAATTTTTTCCATCACTAATAGTTGCTCTTCCCCATAAGAGAGACTGCTTCCTCGTGGAAAGGTAAACTGTACGATAACTCCCTCAGCTCCATCTTGCGGGAATGGATCCTTAGGAATATAGGTCTTAGCCACAAAGCCGGTTCCCGCTAGAATCAGTACGAAGAAGAGAATCACCAAATAACGAACCTTCAAACATTTACCCAAAATAAACTCGTATCCTCTTTCCAATACAGAGACTAATTTTGGCTTTTGCTTCATTTTCATGCTGCCATGAGAAAGATGCGCGGGAAGAAAGAAAAAGCACTCAAAAAGTGAGATAAAAAGGGCCAAGGCCACAATCAGGGGAATCACCCAAACAAATTTTCCCGGCAATCCTCCTAGTTTCATGATGGGAGAAAAAGCAACAATAGTGGTTAAAGTGGATGCCACAATAGGTGCCCAAATATCCCTGACCCCAAGGACAGCTGCCTCTTTATTACTCTTTCCCTTCTCTCGATATTTACTAATCTGTTCGGAAACCACAATGGCATCATCCACCAGCATACCAAGTACAATAACAAAGCCACCTAAAGAAAGTGCATTAATTGAGATATTGAAAATGGGAAGCATGGCAAAAGATCCCAAGAGGGCAAAGGGAATTCCAAAGGCAGTCCAAAAGGCCACTTTAAAACCAAAGACAAAAAAGAGCACTCCAAAAACCAGGGCAAAACCGAAGATAGAATTGGTACTTAACAGATTAAGACGATTCCGCCCTAGGTAAGATTGATCATTTAGTAGCTTGATGACCACCCCTGAAGGCAAGCTGGTTTTACCAAGCACTTCTTTGATTTTATCAACACATTTAAAAGCATCGGCCGAAGATTTTTTAGTGACCACTAAAGAAGCCCCTCTTTTCCCATTATTTCGGACGAGCAAATGTTCATTCTTCGGTACCGATTTAATAGTGGCAATCTCTTTTAATTGAACTCCATTTCCATCAGGAGACATGCGCACATATGTATCAAGCACATCATTAGGCACTTGAAATTGATTGAAAGAGACGATATTCCGCTCCGTGGTGAAGGATTCGATGGTACCGCCTGTTCCCTGTAAATTGCGCTGTTTGATGGCTCTAGCAATCATCCTTAAGTCCACAAATTTTTCCTTGGCCTTGAGAGGGTCCACCGCAATTTGAATTTCTTCTTCTGGTAATCCAATAATATCAACCCCTGCCACTTCTTTGATTCGCATGATCTCATTCTTAAAATAGGGAACAAAGTCCTTTAGCCTCTCATACTCACCACCTAAAGCAATTTCAATGATTGGAATATCATCTGAGGTAAAGGATTTTAAGGTGGGTTTATTTTCAATGTCACTGGGTAGATCCTTTACTCGATTAAGAGCAGTTTCTACATCCCCATATAGTTTTTCGAATAGCCTTGGTGTAATATCCTCATCAGCAGTAATGGTAATCACGGACATATTCTCTCGACTTAATGAGGTGATGTTGTCGATACCAGAAATCTCTTCTAACTCCTCTTCAATGGGAACAGTTACATTTCTCTCGACATCTAAAGCAGAGGCTCCAGGATAAATTGTTGAGATATGAATCATGTTCATAGAGATAGAGGGAAAGCTTTCTTTTTTTACTATAAAGAGATTTTGAATCCCTACCAAGATAACCATCGAAATACAGAGATTGACTAAAAGAGGGCGGTCTACGAAGAATTTCACCAAGGCCTGCATAGTGGCTCCTATTCATAGATAACTAATTAAATTAATGGGATTTATTTTAGCATGAATTGCTCGGTTTATCGATATAATCAGAGTAGTGTCTAACTAAACACTCTTTACAAACTCCATGAGAGAAATCCGCTTCTGAATTTTGACTGATATAATCCTCTAATTCTTTCCATTCACCCGCTTCACTGCGAATTTTTTTACAATGCGAGCAGATAGGTAGCACTCCCTCCAGAATTTTGATCTCTTTCTCTGCCTTTACTTTTGCTTCCTCCAATTCCCTTAAACTCTCAGAGGTTTTCTTGATATGTCTAAAAAAACTGTAGAGTAAAAATCCGGTAGTGAGCACAAACAGAACTATAAAAATAGACTTGAGCATGTAATAGATATTAAGCTCTTTGCTGGTTTGATCTTTAATATGCTTTTCTAACTGCAAAATGGGTGGCATCAGGTGACGATAAAAATCATCATGTTTCTCATCTAAGGGAGAGCCAGAGCCACTATGAGCCTTCGCTTGCAATCTCTGTCGAGTAATAAGCCTTAAAGAGTGGATATGAGTTATAACCTTATCTACAATTTTACGGTTCTTTACACATTTTATAGGCTCATATTGACCGGTAGAATCTGATGCCCCATCCAAAAGAGCTTTAGCTAGCCAAAGAGCTCGATCCAGTTGTTTAAAAATAGCCGTCTCAGACTCATGAACATCTCCATGAAGGTATTCTTCAATCCAAAGATGAGATTCCACAACCTGAAACTTCATCTCCTTCACGGCCTCCATTTGAGGAGCATGGACTCCAACAATCCGAAAAGTGAGGGTGCTACTAAAAATAATGATTCCCAATGAAACCAATGTGGTTAAAAAAAGAGCATAAAAAAGTAGATAGGTGTATTTCCTAGGGTCACCAACAGCCATGTTATAATCATAACATATTCAATTTAAAAGAATATTAAGATTTCAAGAAGAACAGAGTATTGGGTAATTTTGTTTTACCTAAAGACTTACATCTATATCAAAGGAGGAGTCATACTCAGGATCCCCCCCGGTGAGAAGAGCCCAAGTTTCGCTATCCACCTCATTGCCATTCACGGTTAAATTGTAGAGGGTTTGAAAATCAGCAACAGCTCTAGAGGTGTCTTCACCATAGAAACCGTCGATAGTTAGGGATGCCCCATTTTCCTTTAAGAGACGCTGCAGTTTACGCACGTCCTCTTTCTTCTCAGGTCTCCCCTTTTGAAAACCATCCCAAAGTATGAGAGGGTCATAATCTACAAACAGAGTCGGATCGTAGGAAGTGGTAGGAACCGGATCACTGGAAGCATTATCGGTGAAATCTCGGTAAATATTTTTCTCATGATCGGGGTGCAGGACATATTCAGTCCCCACCTGGGTAAATTGCATCTGATTATCCAATCCAGCTCGCTGAATATAGCGTTCCCAGCCACCATCAATCGAGCCGTTATGCTTCAGGTAATTAGCATAGGCATCCTCATAACACTCAAGGGGATGAACTTCTTCTTGAGCAATTAATACCTTACAGATTCCATATAGACTCCCACCTAGACTGTTCTCTGGTAAACAACCCAAGAGAATCTTTAACTTCTCTTCCATCTGCATATTGGCTGATCTTTCAGCAAAACAAATATCTGAGGAGGGATCTATATCTTGATCAGTATCCGTATAGGTCACTGGAGCCACATCAGTGCTAGGTAGACATCCTCCGGTTTCTTCTTCATACTTATAACCCACAGTACACTCATTTATTCCAATATCTTTAATAATATAGTAACGGTAAAGCCAGCTTAAACCAGCAATCTCATCATCACCAACCCATGGAGCATCATAAGACTCATTCATCAAGGTGGTGGGTTGCCGACCATATCTATAGGGGTTATCACCAATTGCCTTATTATACTCAGATGTGCTTTTGGTAATATAGGTATCTGCTAAACCAAAGGCATGACCTAACTCATGCAACATAGAACCCATGGAGAATTTATTAAAGAGAAACTCGGTGCCATCGGCATAGTCAGAGACTTTACGATAAGAAAGATGGATTCTAGGCTCCCCACTTCGATCTTGGGTGTAATAGACACTCCCAAAATCGCAGTTAAAAAAGATCACCAGATGAGGCCTCTTATATGTAAACTCCACATCTTTTACAAGGGGTTTGTCAATAATGACTTGACCCGTATCTATTGCTTTTTGAACCCCATCTATCCATTGGGAATAGGCAGACCGAACAAAAGCTTGGACTTCAGGATCAGAGCGCTTCACATTATCACTCGAGGCTTTACAGTTTTTCTTGGGGATGACAAAAATTCGGATGGGTTCATGGATAAAATGGATGAGGAAGTTGTGTACATTATAGGCTCCTCGAATATCTGTTTCCCTTTTGTCTTGCTCCAGAGCGACGTATTTCACATCAGCAGAATCCTCCCCTTTGCTACAAGCCCCCAAAAAAACCATGAATATCAAAAGCATATAGATTTTAATCATAGACATACCCTTTAAGTGTTCTAAGTTTTTTCGCTCATTCCCCTTTTCGGAGAAGGCGAGATCTTGCTTAAATGAATTCGTTAAAAGTATTTTATCTATCAATAAATATTATGGATTTTAAGTGGTAAAAAGGTGGAGAATTTAGTAAGAAAATTTAGTGAGAAATCCTTGTGCGCGGAATAATGGTGTTAAAAATTTAAAGTCCATTGCTTGTAAGAGGTAAACATGAAGCACTTCACTCATTTTTTGTTATTCGTTTTATTGACCCAGTTATCTTTGCCTATTCTAGGTGAAGTTATAGGAACCTTGGATACTAAATTTCGTCTTCTCAGCCGGGATGATGATATTATAATCGAGGCCTTTGACGATCCAAAAGTTAAAGGAGTTGCCTGTCATCTCAGCCGAGCTCGTAAAGGAGGAGTCAAAGGGATGGTGGGACTCGCTGAAGACACCTCCGATGCCTCAATAGCCTGCCGACAAATAGGTCCAATTGAAATGAACGCCTCCAAACTTAAGAACGGGGAAGAGGTTTTTACTAAAAAAACCAGCCTCATCTTTAAATCCATGCAGGTGGTGCGCTTTTTTGACAAGAAGCGAAATGTACTGATCTACCTGGTCTACAGTGACCGTCTCATTGATGGCAGCCCCAAAAATTCCATCTCCACCGTCCCCATTATGCCTTGGAAAAGATAGAGATTCCCCCTTTACCTATTAAATTTATTTATATTCCTTATTTTTTTTATTTATTCATAAAAAATAGTTTACTTTAATATGAAAATAAAATAGAAGGGACCTTCAAGTTTAGTAAAGGGGGAATAACACCATGAAATTTGGGAGTTTAGTTTTAAGATCTATGGTCGTAATTGGCCTTTTCTCTATATTTTCAATGAGTTCCATCCTTGGATCTCCAGTCTATGAGGATCTTTTTCGCGATCTAGAAAGTGCAGATTTGGTCCTTTTACCAGAGGGAGCCTCCCATAAAGACTATGCCTTTCAAAGTAATGAAATTCAATCTAATGGTCTCATGGACTTTATCGATGTAGTCCAGAAAAGAGAAGAGCGCAAAAAGAAGAGCTGGTCCTTTAAGAAGTTAAAACGAAAGTACAGCTGGTATCCCAAAGCAAAAACCAAATACACAGCCCAAGCAGAATGCACTCCCTCTGAATTAGAAGATCTATTAAAATCCGCCAACGGCATTAACCATCAAGCAGTGATAATCCGAGAATTCTACAAACGATGTGACAACGATATGTTTGGAGTGGGTTCAGGAGAGTATTACTCCATGCTCAAAAATGGTCTCATTGAATATGAGCTCCATAAACACCCTGGCATTCGAGGGCTCTTTTTGAAATTAGACGATGGAAGTGTGGTGAGGGCCTTTTTGGGATTGAAGCCCGGACAGGAAAAAAGACCTTTAATAGTGGTGAAATGTGGAATCATGTGCAACCTCAATAATTCCGAAGAGCTGCGCATTATGACCATGCACTTCTATGATGAATCTCCTTTTAATATCCTTTTAGTTGGCAATATTTCAGGAACAGAATACCAGGGTGATAATGGTCATTTTGCCATTGGTGGAGCTTTCGAAGGGCAACAACTGATTCATGTAGCGAAAAAACTGAGAGAGACAAAAGTCGCCAAATACATCTCTGAAATTCACCTAATGGGAGTGAGCCTAGGTGGTCATGCGGCGCTCTACACATCTCTCTTCAATGATTACAATTTAAAACCCGATGGCAGTAAGCATTATAAAAGTGTGATGGCTATTTGCCCAGTTGTAAATCTTCAAAAGAGTATCTATTCACTTTATTATTCAGCTAATCCTATAAAACGAAAAGCCATTGGCTTTGCCACCCAAAAACATCTAGTAAAACTCATTCAACTTGTTCCTTACTTTGGAGAGTACATTACTCTAGATGGCTCAGGGAAGCAGAAGAAGTATGTAGATATCATTGTAGATGGATCAATTAAGTATTTTAAAGAAAAGAGTGATGAAACTCCAGATTGGATGCTTCCACCTTTGAAATCAGTTAATCTAAAAGGGAGCGAAGACTTCTGGAACCTCAATAACTTTGTTAATTATGCAGATCTGGTATCAACCCCCACCTTAGTTTTGGCAGCCAAAAATGACATCATGGTATTAACCAAACAAAATGCTGCGACACTAGATACTGAGAGATTATCTCCAGCTATTCAACTCATTCAAACCAAGAGGGGATCGCATTGTGCCTTCTCCGTAAATTATGGCTGGCGCTATATGTCCGCCATCTACCGAGGTTATATAAAGGGCCAGCTGACCGCTCAAAGCAAAGCTAGTATGTTACCTGCCAAAAAGGCCATCACCATCCCCTTTAACAAGAGAATAAGAATGGATGAGGGAGAGCAACATCTTTACCAATGGTGGGAAGCTCGTAAAGGGAAAAGAGAGCTTCGTCTTTACTTTAAGATTTTTTCTCCGGATGATTTTTATGAGTCAGCGGGAAGTTGCCATTTTGGACACAAAAGACTACTGCCCACCTATTGCTATCGTAAAGTCTTTGTAAGAGTTCCCTTTAGCCGACTTCCTGGTTTAGGTTTAACTCCACCAAAAAATGAAACGGAAGCAGAATCTTTGACCCGTCGACTTAATTTGAAGCTTTCATTGCTTGATGAAAAAGGGAAAACTTTGCAAGAGCAAGGAAGTATAAGGTACATTAAAAGCAGCGGTCCCCTTTTTCCTTAGTTTTTTAAAGATCTCGGGATCACATAATAGAGGTCTTTTTGTTTGACCTGCTGTTCAAGCTTTTTTCGATCCAAGCGATTGAATCCCCCCTTCTTTACCTTTTGCCCTTGTTGGTTGTATTTTTTTCTAAAACCATAGCTATCTTTTACCACGATGCTCTTAAGAGGGTTGTCTTTCACACGCTGGACCTCAGACTCAGATAGAGCTCCTCCCGCCCCCCCTTCCGTGATAAAATCCACGGCTAAGACAATATGTCCACCTT
>CAYFLR010000100.1:0-1736 GCA_964343805.1 uncultured bacterium
AGTTTGCAGATCTAACAGATAACTCGAGTTGATCCACCGGCTTAAACAAGTTTTCATTGAGCGCGGGCTTTTCTTCTTCTTTTGGTTTTTCAACAGGCTCTTCTTCTTCTTGGAAATTGATAAAAACAGTCAACTGCTCTTTTAAAATTTTAGAAGCATAAGCTAGTGCATCATCGGGCTTAACACCACCATTTGACCAGATTTCCATTGTAAGTCGGTCATAGTCCGTGGCTTGACCTACACGAGTATGATCTACTTTATAAGTAACTCGACGGATAGGAGAATAAACCGCATCTACTGGAATAGAGCCAACTGGAAAAGATTTTTCTTCTCTATGAGATTCTGCAATTTCATAACCTTTGCCATTTCTTACCCACATTTTCATTTTAAGGGATCCCCCCTTATTGACTGTGGCTATATCATGATCTGGATTTAAAATTTCAATACTCTCATCATGCATAATATCAGAAGCTTTGACAGTTCCAGGCCCTTCAAAGCTGATTTCAATTTCTTTGTCATCTTCGCCATAGTATTTAAGATCAATACCCTTAATATTTAAAACGAGATCGTTCACATCTTCCTTTACGTCTTCAATAGCTGAAAACTCATGCTCAATACCTTCAATATTGATAGCTACTACTGCAGACCCGCGGATTGATGACAACATAATCCTGCGGAGGGAATTTCCTATTGTTTGACCATAGCCTCTCTCAAGCGGCTTAGCAACAAACTTGCCATAAGACTCTGTAAGTGTTTTAGACTCTAAACGATCTGGACGAATCAGCTCTCTCCAATTACGGTACATAGCTCCCCCGTTTGCCAACTTGATGGATTACTTAGAATACAACTCAATAATCAAACGTTCATTAACTTGATAGGTTATATCTTCGCGTTTTGGAAGACTAACAACCTTTGCGGACATTTTTTCTCGATCAACTTCAATCCATGCTGGCATTTCTCTTCTTTTACCAGCTTCAACATTATCTTTAAAATGTTGCTTTTCTTTAGATCGTTGTTTCAATTCGATCATGTCATCCTTTTTAACAAGCATGGAAGGAATGTCTGCGCGACGTCCATTTTTAAGAACATGCTTATGACGAATCATCAAACGAGCTTCTATACGAGAATTAGCAAATCCCATTTTATAAATAACATTATCTAATCTTCTCTCTAAAAGACAAAGAAACTGCTCTCCAGTATTTCCTCTCATTCTTTCAGCTTTTACAAATGCTCTTTTAAATGGTCCTTCAAGCATTGAATAGATGGCTCTAACTTTTTGCTTCTCTTTTAAATGCAATGAATAATCACTTACTTTTTTACGCTTTTTACCGTGCATTCCAGGTCCGTAGGGTCTACGCTCTACAGAACATTTATCTGAATAACAACGATCGCCTTTAAGAAACAGCTTCTCGCCATCTCGACGGCATAACTTACATACTGGTCCTATATATCTTGCCACAGGAAACCCTCCAAATTTATACTCTTCTCCTCTTAGGAGGCCGACAGCCATTATGAGGAATTGGTGTTACGTCTTTGATTGAAATTACTCTTATATTATTTGCAGCAATAGCTCTAATAGCAGCTTCTCTTCCGCCACCAGGTCCTTTTACTACAACAGCGACTTTTCTCATACCGCAGAGCTGAGCTTTTTTAGCGGCATCTTCACAGGCAAGTTGTGCTGCAAAAGGAGTCGACTTCTTTGACCCTTTAAAGCCCTTAGTTCCAGCTGTGCACCA
>CAYFLR010000100.1:1746-3686 GCA_964343805.1 uncultured bacterium
AAACGTAATGCTGGTATTATTGAATGTACTTTGTACATAGCATTTACCCTGGGGTATATTTTTCTTAACTGCCTTTTTTCCTTTTTTTCCTGTCTGAACCCTAGCCATTCAACCTCCCAATGCTTATCTAGGCGCTTTTTTCTTATTAGCTACAATTTTCCTAGGTCCTTTTCTGGTTCTTGCATTTGTTTTAGTTCTTTGACCTCGAACTGGTAAACCCATGCGGTGTCTCAAACCCCTGTAACTTCTTAAATCTACAAGCCTTTTAATGTTTAGACCAATTGTTTTTCTTAGTTCACCTTCAACAAGCAATTCTTCTTCAACATGCTTTCTAATGGAATTTAATTGATCCATAGAGAGAGAACTGGTCCGTTGATTATTGTCAATCTCTAAAGTTTTTAAAATCTTTTTAGAGGTACTTCTTCCTATCCCGAAGATATAGGTCAAAGCAACTTCAATTCTTTTGTTGTTAGGTAAATCTACACCTGCAATACGAGCCAATTTGACCTCCCACTAACCCTGCTTTTGTTTATGACGACTGTTTTCACAAATGATACGTACAATACCTTTTCTTTTAATAATCTTGCACTTATCACAAATTTTCTTAACTGATGCTCTTACTTTCACGATAAACTCCTTACCTATTTAGCACGATAGGTAATTCTACCCTTGGTTAAATCATACGGTGATAATTCTAAAGTAACCTTATCTCCTGGAAGAATTCTTATAAAATGCATCCTCATCTTACCGGATATATGGGCTAACACTTCATAACCGTTATCAAGTTTCACTTTAAACATAGCGTTAGGTAATGCTTCAACTACCTTACCTTCAACTTCAACAACGTCTTCTTTTGCCATAATATTACCCTACCCAATCAAAAAGAGCCTACTAAATAGCACACCTTAATCTTTTAAGTCAATCATTTTAACGATATGATCGAAAACTTGATTACTTGAAACACTTCCATCTACAGAGTTCAACAGTTTCTTGTCACTGTAAAACTCTTGTATAGGCTTAGCGTTCTCCCGGTATACCTCTAATCGGTTCTTTACAGAATCCAAATTATCATCTTTTCTTTGCACAAGTTCGGTGCCACAAGAATCGCAGATACCCTCTTTCTTGGGTTTAATAAACTGGAGATGAAAGCTGGCTCCACAGGAAGGACAGACTCTTCTTCCGGTGATTCTTTCAATAACGATCTCATCTGACACATCTATATCAATAACACAACGGATTTCCTTGTTTAAATCCGTTAAAATTTTATCTAATTCCACAGCTTGTTCTTTAGTTCGAGGATAGCCGTCCAATAATACGCCACTATCGCAATCACTTTGCTTCAGCCTATCACGAACCATATCGTTGATAAGTTGATCTGGAACAAGATTGCCACTGTCCATGTAACCTTTAGCCTCAACACCAAGCTCAGTTCCATTTTTAACATTCATTCTTAATATATCGCCTGTTGAGATTTGCAAGACGTTATATTTTTCACATATTTTCTTGGACTGAGTCCCTTTACCACAACCAGGTGCACCCATTATAATAAAATTCATCAGCTGTCTCCTAAGTTGCCCGACGACCTCTCATTCGAGTACCACGAACGAGAGTATCATAGTTACGTGAGATTAATTCTGTCTCAATTTTTTGTAATAAATCGAGAGCAACACCTACAACAATCAGTAAACTAGTTCCACCAAAGTAAAATGGGACATTAAAATTAACAATCATTAGAGATGGTAAAACACATACGGTAGCGAGATAAATCGCTCCGACAGCTGTTATTCTTGTTAAAACTCGCTCAATAAATTCTGATGTTTTGTTTCCAGGACGAATACCTGGAATAAAACCACCATGTTTCTTGAGATTTTCAGCAACATCGTCTGGTTTAAAAGTAATAGCAGTGTAGAAGAAAGTAAAGAAAATGATCAGTGGTATAT
>CAYFLR010000100.1:3696-15008 GCA_964343805.1 uncultured bacterium
AAGAAGTCATTCTCAATGCGTTCTGAACAATATCCCAGAAGGAACCATCAGTCAGTTTGAGTGAAGCTATGGTACTTGGAAACATTAACAAGGAAGATGCGAAAATTGGAGGTATAACTCCAGCGCTGTTCAGCTTCAATGGTAGATTAGCAGAATGACCTTGGTACATTTTCCTACCAACCTGCCGTTTAGGATATTGAATAGGAATCCTTCTTTGAGCTCTTTCAAAGAAGATTATCACAGCTACAGATAGTAAAATTATAGCCATCATTACGATAGCTGGTATAGGTTTTAATTGTTCAGTCTTAACTATATTCTGGATCGTTTGCATAACTCCACTGGGCAAATTTACAACAATTCCAGAGAAAATGATTAATGAGATACCGTTACTAATACCTCTTTCAGTTATCTGCTCTCCTAACCACATTATAAAACAAGTACCTGAAACCAATGTCATTACTGTCATTAATCTAAACCCTAACCCAGGTTCAATAACGAGTGACATACCATTGTAATCTATTTTCTCTAAACCAATGGCCAACATGGTTCCATGTATAGTGGCAAGAAGAACAGTTCCATATCTTGTGATCTGTGTAATCTTTCTTCTTCCAAGTTCACCCTCTTTTTGTAGATTTTCAAAATAAGGAACAACTACAGTGAGAAGAGAGATGATAATAGAAGAGGTAATATAAGGCATAATACCTAAAGCAAAAACGGAGAATTGCTGTAAAGCCCCCCCAGAAAACATGTCAATCATACCAAATAAGGTCCCTGACATATTTTTAAAATACTGCTGCAGCGCAACACGGTCAACTCCCGGTGTTGGTACAGCTACTCCCAAGCGATAGATAGCTAAAAAGAAAAGTGTCCATAACAGCTTACGACGAAGTTCTGGTATTTTAGGGATGCCTGCGATTCCACTTGTCACTTTAGATCTCCTCTATTTTGCAGTCCTTGAGTTTATCTTTTGCAGATTGAGAGAAAGAATGAGCTTTAATGGTGAGCTTCTTCTGGAGTTCACCTTCGCCAAGTATTTTAAGACGGCTATATTTTCGAGGAAACATACCTTTTTCTCTCAAAAATTGAGGTGTTATCTCATCACCATCGTCAAATTGGTTCAGTTGTTTAAGGTTCACAACCTTTGTTAAAACTGCAAAGTTGTTTGTAAAACCTTTCTTGGGTAGACGTCTGTATAGAGGCATTTGTCCACCTTCGAACCCTCTTTTTACAGAATGTCCTGAACGGCTTCTTAGACCTTTATGGCCCTTACCGGCAGTTTTACCATAACCGGAACCAACACCCCTACCAATTCTCTTTCTATTTTTGCGGCTTTTTGAATTTGGCCTAAGATTAAATAAATCCATAGTGATTTTTCCTTAACTAAATTAATCAATGCCTTCAACGCGTACAAATTGGATAATTTTATTAATTAGACCGCGAATGGCGTCATTATCTTTATGCATGCGTACTTGATTAGTTCTTTTTAATCCCAAACTTTGAAAGTGTGCGCGCATTTTGCGAGGCAGACCAATTGGGCTTCTTGTAAGTGTCACCTTAAGTTGTTTATAGCGCTTATCCATTTTTTTTTCACCTCACCAAACTACGTCACTAACATCTTTACCTAGCATCTGAGCATATTCTTCAGGTGTTTTTAAAGAATGCAATGCGTCAATGGTAGCTTTAACAGAGTTATGTGCATTATTAGTACCATGGGATTTTGCACGAATGTTTTCAATTCCTGCAACTTCGAGAACTGATCTTACAGCACCACCTGCAATAACACCTGTACCTTCAGGAGCTGGCATAAGTAGCACTTTTGCTGCACCGTAATAACCATGAGTTCTAAAAGGAATAGTATTATTGTAGATACTAATTTTCTTCATATTTCTTCTAGCGGCTTCACCAGCTTTACGAATAGCTTCAGGTACCTCATTAGCTTTTCCTAAACCGTAACCAACTTCACCTTTGTGGTCACCACTAACAACTAATACGCTGAAACTAAACCTTCGACCACCTTTTACAACTTTAGCCACACGTGAAATGTAAACTACTTTGTCTTCAATCTCTGATCCTTGAACTTCAGCCTTTGTATTTTCAGACTTTTCCAAGACTTCCTCCGTTCAAATAAACGTTAAAATGTTAGACCACCTTTACGAGCGGCATCTGCAAGAGCTTTTACACGACCGTGATATTTAAATCCACTTTTATCAAACACGACAGTAGTGATGTTTTTGCTTTTACATTGCTCAGCAACAATTTGGCCCATTTTTTCACTGAGTTTTACACCTGAAAGTTTTTCAGATTTAATTTCTTTATTAAGAGAAGAAACACCAATTAAAGTGTGTCCTTTTACATCATCAACAACCTGGACATAGAGGTTAGTTAGAGATCTAAAAACACACAATCTTGGGCGTTCACTAGTGCCCTTGATCTTTTTACGGATCCTAATTTTTCTCTTCAATCTTGCTTTTTTTCGATTATAAGTTGCCACAACTTACCCCTTATTTTCCAGCAGTTTTACCGGCTTTCATTTTTATCATTTCATCGGCATATCGAATACCTTTTCCTTTATAAGGCTCTGGTTTTCTTTGTGAACGAATAAGGCTTGCAATAAAGCCCACTTCACGTTTATCAATACCGCTTACAGAAAGATTAACATTTTTTTCTACACTGACATCAATACCTTCTGGGATATCAATTTCAATAGGATGAGAATATCCTAAATGAAGGGTAAGAGTTTTACCTTTCATCATGGCTCTGTAACCAACACCTTTAATAAGTAAATCCTTCTTAAAGCCCTCAGTTACTCCAACTACCATGTTGTTCAATAGACTACGAGTTAACCCATGAAAAGATCGAAACTTCTTCACATCATTTTTAAGCTTTACAGATAAAGTACTTCCATCGAGCTCAACGTTCACATGCTCAATGTGCTTCATAGACAATTTACCCTTAGGTCCTTCCACGGTAATATCATCTTTATTTAAAGAAACTTTTACCTTATCTGGAATTTCAATAATTTTTTTCCCTATTCTGGACATAAAACCCTCTCATCTACCAGATTTTAAACAACATTTCTCCGCCAATATTTTCTTTAACAGCTTGTCTGTCTGTCATAATTCCACGTGAAGTAGAAACTACTACTAAACCTAGACCATTACGCTTTTTTGGTAGTTCAGCTGCTTTAGCATATTGTCTTAATGATGGTTTACTAATTCTCTTTACTTCAGTGATAAGAGGAGTGCCTTCACTATTGTATCTTAAAGCAATTTTAATCATGCCCTGTTTGTTATCACGCATGAGCTTATAGTTACGTAAATAGCCCTCAACTTTAAGAAGCTTGACGATTCTTAGTTTTAAATTCGATGCAGGCACCTGACATACTTTGTGCCCTCTCATTTGTGCATTTCTTATTCTTGTTAACAAGTCCGATATTGGATCGTGCGTCATTGTTGTCTCCCTTCAATTGCCTACCAGCTTGATTTAATTACTCCTGGGATCATCCCTTTCAAGGATAGTAGTCTAAAACAAATCCGGCACATATCAAATTTCCTCATGTATCCTCTAGGCCTTCCACATAGAGGACAACGGTTGTTGCCTCTCACCGAAAATTTCGGCTTCCTATTTGCTTTATTTATCATTGATTTTTTAGCCACACTAACCTCACTTATTTTTTTTAAATGGCATATTCATTTTAGTTAAAAGTGCACGCGCACCTTCATCATTCTTAGAAGAAGTACAAATGGTGATATTCATACCTCGTATCTTATCTACTTTATCGTAATTGATTTCAGGAAAAATAATTTGCTCTTTTAAACCCAAATTATAATTTCCCATTCCATCAAATGCTTTACTTGAAACACCACGAAAGTCTCTTGATCTAGGTAAATCAAGCGATCTAAGAATTCGTACATTCTATTCTTACGCAATGTAACACAACAACCCACTGGCTGACCTTGACGTAGTTTAAATCCCGCAATAGAAGTTCTTGCTCTTGTAATAATCGCTTTTTGTCCAGTGATATCTTCTAGGTTTTTAGAAGCATGCTCTAAAACTTTAATATTCTTTAAAGCTTCACCTTGAGAAATATTTACAACGATTTTTTTAATCCTTGGTATATCCATAGGATTCTCAATTTTGAGCTCTTCTTTTAACTCTGGTGCGATCTTTGTCTTATATAATTCTCTCAACCTTGCCATAATATCCTCTTAGTTGAATGTATCTCCAGTTTTGGCTAATACTCTCACTTTTTGCTTTTTACCGCTTACTTCTTCGATTTTATAACGAAGACGGGATCTTTTATTATCAGATTTAACAGTAGCCATTACATTTGAAATATGAATACCGTTTTCTTTTTCAATGATTCGACTAGCTACCTGCTCGTTGCCTTTCTGGTGACGTTTAATCATGTTTAAACCTTCAACCACGACACGGCTTCTTTTCTTATCAAATCTTAAGATTTTCCCACTCTTTCCTTTTTCTTTTCCCGCGATAACCATTACGGTATCACCGATTTTTAATTTGGTCTTTAAGCTAAACATAAGAAATCCTTTATAAAACTTCTGGCGCTAATGAAACGATTTTCATGAATTGTTTGTGACGAAGTTCACGAGCGACAGGTCCAAATATACGTGTACCAATTGGTTCTTGTCCCTTAACTAGGACAGCCGCATTTTCATCGAACCTAATATAGGTACCATCATCTCTTCCAATTTCTTTTGAAGTTCTTACGATAACGGCATGATGAACTTCACCTTTTCTGATTTTAGAATTAGGCAATGCACTTTTCACTGAAACACGGATTACATCACCCACAGTTGCATAGCGACGATGAGATCCACCTAGTACCTTTATACACTGTACTTCTTTGGCACCGGAATTATCTGCCACAGTTAATCTTGATTCAACCTGTATCATGACCTTTTCCTTAAACTATAAATTATTTACTCTCTGGTAAAAGCGACCATCTTTTATTTTTACTATATGGACGATGCTCAATTATGCGTACAAAATCGCCTTCTTTTGCTACGTTATTTTCGTCATGAACCATATATTTTTTATCAGATGGAACCATCTTTAAATATCTCTTGTGCTTTACCCTTCTTGATACTTTAACTACGATGGTTTTATCCATTTTAGCGCTAGTTACAGTACCGCTTAATTCTTTTTTATGGCCTGTAGTTTTCATACAAATCTTCCAATTATTACAAAATTATTGAGATATAACAGTTAATGTACTTGCAAGTTTTCTTTTTAAGATCTTTACATCTTGATTCTTTGTAGATCGACCCGTATGGATATCCATTCTGGCACGGAATATCGCATCTTTCATTTCAGAAACAAGACCCCATCGATCTTTGTTATTCATTTTTTTAATATCAGCTAATTCAAGCTTTTTAATCTCTTCTATTTCCATATTGACTCTTCCCTTTCAATGGTCTTTGTCTTAATAGGTAATTTCTGAGCGGCAATTCTTAAAGCTTCTAAGGCTATATCACGAGGAACGCCACCAACTTCGTATAATATTTTCCCAGTTTTAATGGGTGCTACAAATTTTTCAGGTGAACCTTTTCCTTTACCCATTCGAACTTCAATAGGCTTAGCTGTGTATGGTTTATCTGGAAAAATACGAATCCACATTTTACCCAGTCTCTTACAATTTCTTGAGATACAGATCCTGCCAGCTTCTATCTGTCTAGCATCAATATAACCAGGTTCTACAGCTTGTAATGCAAATTCACCAAACTCAATTGTTGAACCCCTGCGGGTAATTCCCTTGGTTCTGCCTCTTTGTTGTTTTCTAAACTTTTGCCTTTTTGGACTAAGCATGTCTGCTCCCTAACTATAATAACGGGTTTTATTCAGATCTCTCATTTTTGTTATAAATTTCGCCTTTAAAAACCCAAACTTTGATTCCAATAATGCCATAAGTTGTTAATGCTTCTTCTGTGGCATAATCAACATCAGCTCTTAAAGTATGAAGAGGAATTCTTCCTTCTTTATACCATTCGGATCGAGCCATCTCAGCTCCACCTAAACGACCAGCACAGCGGATTCTGACTCCCTTAGCGCCACCTTTCATTGCCATCTGTAAAGCATTTCTCATAGCTCTTCTAAAAGAAACACGCTTCTTTAATTGCAATGCAATGTTCTCAGCCATAAGCTTTGAGTCACATTGAGCTTTTTTAACTTCGTAAATATTCAGAACAATCTCTTTTTGACTGCTGCTGTTATACATTCCGCACACTTTTCTGATAGAGTCTTTTAACTTATCAGCGCCAGTACCCTTTTTTCCAATTACGATACCAGGTCGAGTTGTATAAATATTTACTTTCAAGGTTTTAGCAGCACGCTCAATATCTACCTTTGATACACCAGCACTTTTTAATTCGTCTTTTACATGCTTACGAATTTTCAAGTCTTCGTGTAACAATTGGGCGTAATCTTTTTTAGAAAACCACCTTGATTGCCATGTTTTATTAATACCTAATCTTAAGCCTATAGGATGTACTTTTTGTCCCAAACTAAACCTCCAACTACTTTTCGGCTAAAACAACGTTAACGCTACTTGTTCTTTTTCTTACCATTGTAGCCCTACCTTGAGCTCTTGGGATATAGCGCTTATACATTTGACCTGGATCTACCCAAATGCTTTTGACATAGAGGGTATCCACATCTATTTTATTTGTTTGTTCCGCATTTGCCACAGCAGACTTAATCAACTTCTTTAACAGGGGAGCGCTTTTTTTACGCACTACCTCTAGTTGATCTAGCGCAGCCTGAACTGTTTTACCGCGAACCAAGTCAACAACTAATCTTGCTTTTCTCGGTGATACTCTTGCTCTTCTGAGTGAAGCTTTTATCTCCATCTCTACCTCATCAAGTTAATACGATTGTTACTTCTTACCCTTTTTATCACCAGCATGGGAATGGAAAGTCCTAGTTGGTGCGAATTCACCCAACTTGTGTCCCACCATGTTTTCAGTTACAAAAACAGGTATAAACTTTTTCCCATTGTGGATTGCAAAGGTAGTCCCGACAAACTCAGGGATAATAGTTGATCGCCTGGACCAAGTTTTAATAACTTTTCTTTTATTGCCATCTTCGACCTTTTTCATGAGATACTCATCAAAAAAGGGGCCTTTTTTAATTGATCTAGCCAAACCACCCTCCGTTATCTAGGTCTTCCTCTGATAATCATTTTATTTGATCTTTTATTTTTTCTGGTTCTCTTACCCTTGGTAGGTACACCCCAAGGAGATACTGGATGTCGACCACCAGATGTTCGACCTTCACCACCACCATGCGGATGATCCACTGGATTCATCACCACACCTCTAACAGTCGGTCTAACACCGAGCCATCTACTTTTTCCAGCTTTGCCAAGATTTACTCTATTATGTTCCATGTTTCCAACTACACCGATGGTAGCCATACATGTTTCAGATACCATACGAATTTCACCTGAAGGAACTTTAATAGAAACCATTCCTTTATCTTTACCCAATAATTGAGCTGAGGCACCAGCAGATCTGACCATCTGTCCACCTTTACCTGGCTTCATCTCAATATTATGAATAATTGTACCAACTGGAATATTTTTCAAAGAAAGTGCATTTCCTGGAGTGATATCAGCTTTTTCAGAGCTTATAATTTTATCACCAACATTTATTCCATCTGGGCAAAGAATATATCGTTTTTCACCATCGATGTAGTGAAGTAAAGCAATATTAGCTGTTCTGTTAGGATCGTATTCGATTCTAGCAACTTTTGCTTCGATATCTCTTTTATTTCTTAGAAAATCAATAATTCTGTATTTACGTTTATTACCGCCACCTTTATGACGACAAGTAATACGACCAGTATTATTTCGTCCACCATTTTTTCTCAATCCTACAGTGAGGGTTTTCTCTGGCTCACCTTTATGTAAATCTTTATGAATTACAGTCCGTGTGTTGCGAATACCCGGTGATGTAGGTTTATAATTACGAATAGCCATGATAAAACCTCTTACAAGCCTTCAATAATGTTTATTGTTTCACCCGCTTTTACAGATACAAAAGCTTTCTTCCAATTAGATCTTTTTGACTGATAGCGAGCCATTTGCTTGACTTTACCACGCATTAAAGAAGTTCTAACCTTAAGCGGACGTACATTAAAATATTTAAATATGGCATCGCCAATTTGCTTCTTAGTTGCATCAATATGCACCTTAAAAACATAAATATTGCCCACTTCCTTCAAAAGAGTGCTTCTCTCAGTAAGCATTGGCTCTCTAATAATTTCATGCAGCTTTAACATGATCACCCTTTCCTAAAGCGTTTTTCAATTAACTCAACCGATGATTTTGAAAGAAGAATCTTATCAAATCTCAACGCTTGGTACACATTCAGATTATCTGCAGATACAAAGTCCACATTTGGAATGTTTCTAGCAGAAAAGTAAAGATAATTATTCTGGTCCTTATCAATGATTAATACTTTCTTAGCTTTAAAAGCATCAAGCATTTTAACAACCTGCTTCGTTTTAAACTCTTCAAATTTAAATTCATCAACAACAGTCAATCGATTGGTTCTAACTTTATCGCTTAGCACAACCTTTAAAGCATTACGTCCAGCCTTTATATTGACCTTTTGATGAAAACTTCTTGGATTAGGACCAAAAATTGTTCCACCACCTCTTTTAAGAGGAGAACGTGAAGTACCTTGACGAGCTCTACCAGTTCCCTTTTGACGATAAGGTTTTGCTCCGCCCCCCTGTACATATTTTCTATTTTTTGTACAAGATGTTCCTTGACGTTGATTTGACAAATAAGCCTTGATAACCTGCCATACGAGGGTTTGGTTTTCTTCTACATTCCAAACTTGATCATCTAGCTCGATGTCTCCAGTTTCTTTATTATTGATATCAAATACCGGCAACTTAGCCATTTTGTAACCCCCTAAGATTTAACTGCCAATCTAACTTCTACATCACCATTGCGAAATCCAGGAACAGGACCCTTTACCATAATAAGACCTTTTTCCTCATCGATTTTCACAATTTCTAAATTTTGGATACAAGCTCTTGTTGATCCATGATGTCCAGGCAGTTTTTTTCCAGGTAGTACTCTTCCTGGATAAGTACACATTCCAATAGAGCCAGGATTTCTTCCCATTCTATGACCATGAGAACTTCTTCCTCCAGCATAGCCGTGCCTTTTTACAACACCTTGGAACCCTTGCCCTTTAGTTATAGCAAACACATCTACTCGGCCTTTTTCAGCAAAAAGATCAAGACCAAGGGAATCTCCAACTTTAAAAGTTTCAAGTTCAGAGGCTTCCACGGGAATCTCTTTAAGCACCCTGTAACCTGACTTATCAAAGCAGTCATCTTTAAAAACACCTTGTTTAGGTTTAGAAAGTCTTTCAAGTTTTACTTTCTTAAAACCTACAACCAAAGCATCATATTCATCTTTTTCTTGATTTTTAATACGAACTATCTGATTCTCATAAGGTTGTAGCACCGTGACCGGCACGAGAGAACCAGAATCAATAAAGATTCGCGTCATTCCTATTTTTTTGGCAAGAATACCTTTCATTTTTTCACCCCAGCATTGTTTTTGAATGTGCTTCAATCTTAATGCCGCCTGTCTGAGAGACTAGATTATTAATTTAATTTTTTAATATAGCTTGATCTCTACATCAACACCGGCGGATAAATCCAACTTCATTAAAGCATCAACGGTCTGTTGCTTTGGATCTAAGATATCAATAAGTCTTTTATGCGTTCTGATTTCAAACTGCTCTCTTGACTTTTTATCAACGTGAGGAGAACGAAGAACACAGTATTTGTTAATTACTGTAGGCAAAGGAACTGGGCCAACGACTTTAGCGCCGGTTCTTTTTGCTTGAAGTAAAATATCGTTAGTAGACTGATCTAATACATTATGATCATAAGCTTTTAGCCGTATTCGTATTTTCTGACTTTTCATGCTATACCTTTATGCCCCAAATAGATACAAAAACAGTAGGTGAAGTTTATACGTCATCTATTGAGGAATGTCAAACAAAAAGACAACAAAAGATGATAATTCTTTTGTTGTCTTAAAAACCTCTATATTGACTAATGCTTAGTCAACCACTTCGGTGATAACACCAGCACCTACTGTGCGTCCACCTTCTCTAATCGCAAATCTCAACTCTTTTTCCATTGCAATCGGTGTGATTAATTCTGCATCAAAGGTCACATTATCGCCGGGCATTACCATTTCTACACCGTCTGGCAACTTAATGCTTCCTGTCACGTCTGTTGTTCTAAAGTAGAATTGAGGACGATAACCTTTGAAGAATGGTGTATGACGGCCACCTTCTTCTTTGGACAGTACGTATACTTCAGCTTTAAACTTTGTATATGGCTTTACTGATCCTGGTTTACATAAAATCTGTCCACGCTCTACTTCATCTCTTTTAATTCCACGAAGAAGGACTCCACAGTTATCGCCGGCTTGACCTTCATCTAAAATCTTACGGAACATCTCAACGCCTGTACAAGTTGTTTTGGTGGTCTCTTTGATTCCAACAATCTCAACTTCTTCACCCATCTTAACGATTCCACGCTCAATTCTTCCGGTTACAACTGTTCCACGTCCAGAAATACTGAACACGTCTTCAATTGGCATTAAGAATGGTTTATCTGTAATACGCTTTGGCTCTGGAATATAAGCATCTACTTCTTTCATCAGTTCTAAAATACATTTGTATTCATCTGCTGATTGATCTTTTGATGATGCTTCGAGAGCCCTTAAAGCAGAGCCTGCTACTACTGGAATATCATCTCCTGGAAATTCATAAGAGCTTAATAGTTCTCTTACTTCCATGTCTACTAATTCTAATAATTCTGCATCGTCTACCATATCGGCTTTATTTAAAAATACTACTAACGCAGGTACACCTACCTGACGAGCTAATAGAATATGCTCTCTTGTTTGAGGCATTGGACCATCTGCTGCACTTACTACTAATATGGAACCGTCCATCTGGGCTGCTCCAGTAATCATATTTTTAATGTAGTCAGCATGTCCTGGACAGTCTACATGCGCATAATGACGTGTCTCTGTTTGATACTCTACATGCGCTGTATTAATTGTGATTCCTCTTTCTCGCTCTTCTGGTGCATTATCAATTGAATCGAATTCTGTAAATTCGGCTTTTCCATCCATTGATAGTACTTTTGTGATTGCCGCAGTCAACGTGGTCTTCCCATGATCTACATGACCGATTGTCCCTATGTTTACATGCGGTTTTGAACGCTCAAATTTTTCTTTTGACATG
>CAYFLR010000101.1:0-11585 GCA_964343805.1 uncultured bacterium
CTCAGCAATCACCGCGATATCGAGTTTGGTTACAGATAGGTAAGCATCATAATCAGCCCTTAACCGCCATACCCCTTCAGGCACATTTGTTAAGGTAAAACTCCCATCTTCTGCACTCTTGGCAATATAGGAGGTGCCTGGTAGATAGAGATCAACCCCCGCATGATCCTCTTTGCCATTGAGCTCCACCTTACCTTGGATAGAACCAGTCTTCTTCAGATGCAGATCTCCTAATTCATAGCTGACATAACTGTCACTGCCCTCATTATTATTATCAGCCGCCACTAAAGAAATAGTTTTAGTTTCTTCTGGAATGGCAAAAGGGTATTTTATGGCAAGGGTTTCACCCTCTTTTTCATAAATGGCCACCAGAGCCAACTCTTCCACCCCCTTTTTAGGAGCGTTATAATGTACAAAACGATCATCTTTTGGTTTTTACCCATATTATTAAGTGTCATTATTGGTTGTGAACCCGCTGAAAGTGAAGAAGATACTGACAGTATAGAGCAATCCACCAATACCAATCAAAATCCCGGCTCGGAAGACACGGCCAAACTCTTAGATAATGATCTGGTTATAGCGGGGACTTTAGAACTAGACACCTCTTATGATGAGAGTTCCGCAAAACTTCTAAAAAACAATAAGGTGGAATTGCAAGATTTAGGTGGAAATCTGCTAGCCACAGGCTTAGCCGACAGCCAAGGACAATTCGAAATCAGTGCCAGTACCCTCCTCCTTGATTCCAGCACCGCCAGCTTAACCTCCACTTCAACTGAAAAAAACTTTCAAATCCAAAGTGTCATTAAGGATGACGGAGAGGGCAAAGTACTGGGGGTCAAACAGGCCATTCACCTTTCTAAAGATCTGATTAAAAATCGCATGATCGATACCGGTGAATTCATGCTGAAAGAGATGTCAGCCATTAAGGGAAAAGTGAGCTTTGTTAATCCAGATGGAACAGAAAATCAAAAGATTGCGCTGATCGGAACCACCGTTTATTTGCCAGGCTACTCTCTGGTTGCCAAAACAGATAAAGATGGAAACTTCTTAATCCTATATGTTCCCCCAGCGGAGTATACTCTCAGAATCGAAAAGGGAAATATCAGCTATGAACAAGCCATCACAGTAGAAGAAAACAAAACGAAAATTTTAGATATTATCAAAATTCAAACCGATACCGACCCTCCAATCACCACAGCATCAAAAGACTCAACTGATTTCAAATCGCCTTTTTGTGTCACCCTTGCAGTGGGTGAAGCGGGCTCTGCTATTTACTACACCACGGATGGCTCTAATCCCCAGGCGAGTGAGACCTTTGCCTATCCTCCAGCCAGTCTGACCTCTTGTGGTGAAGAGGCAAATTGCCCCATCTGTATTCAAAACTACTCTACCACTTTAAAGTATTTTAGTCAGGATCAGGCTGGGAATAAAGAAAGTCTCAAATCTAAGTTCTATTTTTATAATGAAAAATGGGCAGATGTGAATGACAACACCGCTCCCACCACCACTGCCCTGGCCAATGACACCTCCCTCGCCAGTAGTTCTGAATTTACTTCCAACTCCCCGGTGGAGCTTCGCTTTGAATTGAATGAAGGAGGAGAAACCTATTACACTCTAAGTACAACTGGGACCCCAGCAGATCCCACCGGAACTGCCGGTAAACTTTATAGTCATCCTTTAAAATTAAGTCAAACCACCCAAATAAAGTATTTTTCGAAAGATTGGTCTAATAATGTGGAAGTCGTGAAAGAAATTACCATTTCAATTTTTAACTGGAATAAAGGGGCACCTGTTCCCATTATCATCGATAAGGATAATGTCCATAAGGTCCTATATAGCCATGCCCTTAGCACTCCAGTTTTAGTGGCAAAAGAAAGAGGATCTAATTTAACCTATGTTTTCTCTTATGATCCTAGCAACGATTCATGGACCGAATTGAATAATTGTGATGGCACAGCTGCGGGATGCCCTTTATTGTCAAGATATACTACCGCCTCCTATGGATCTGGAGCGTATAATATCATTTACAACTCCACCGATAATCATATCTTCGCCTATGATCGAAATGCCGATGATTCTTATATTTTCAATGAAACATCCAAAACCTGGACTAAATCGGATAACACCGGCAATCCTACCAACGCTTCCTTTCTCATGTATTACGATAAGCAATATAACAAAGTGGTTCAGCTGGTTTTTGATACCACGAATAAAGCCTATACTTTTAACTATGGAACCAACGCTTGGAGCCAAATCACAGTGAATAATGCCAGCGCAGGCCCTGATGAAACCCAGGCCTTTCTCACCACCACCACCAAAGAAAAAAATAGCGCTACCTCCTTTTTAGTTTGGGGGGAAACTCTAGCCACCTCTACTCCTTTGCTTTCTTATACCAAGGTCTTTACTTTTAGTTTAAGCAGTGGCACAGAAGGGAGTTGGTCGAATACTGAAATCAATTCTTATCCAACAGGGTTTTATATGGGGACACTCAGCTATGATCCAGAGAGAGATCTCTCCCTCTTTTTTGGCGGAGGATTAACCTACAAAGAGACAGGTGCTGAGCAACAGGCTTTTGCCCAAGGAGAAAACTGGTTATTAGATGGAAGTGGAATCTTCTCTAAGGTTGATTATCAGACTTCTCCCAGCCCCAGAAGACATGCTTCCATGACCTACATTCCCATAACTTCCCAACACATATTGGTGGGAGGAGATTCGGATATTATCAGAACCACCAGTGAAACCTGGCTTTTTGGTAAGAGTTTCTAACCGAAGTAGAACCATTCCATGACAAGAAAGTAAATTAAGTTCTCTTCAAATGGCGTACAGTTATGACCTTTGAGGCGAATAAAGGTGAGCTGTTTATCATTTCTCATTTGGTAGTTTCTCATAAGCGAGCGTTTGTTGATGACTGGAATGCCAGCACCACTTTCAATCTGACCATTTGCTTTGATACGCACCTTAACTGAGTTGGCATCAGCGGTCCCCAATTGATCAGTCACTAGATAGAGGTTTTTATCAGGCTGACGCACTTGCAACTTCACATTGAGGCTGTTTAAAGAGTCCACCATTTTCATTTGACAAAAGCCCACCAGATCACCAACCGGAACGAGGGGAACCGAAACCCAAGCAATTTGGGTGGTGGATAATAAAAGAAGACCAAATAGGATAAATGCTTTTCTCATTGTTACCTCATAACTAAGCTTTGCAAGTTAACCCCAGTGTATATGCAAAATTATCCAAATTGTCAAATTATAGTTAAAACAAGCAAAAAAATACCAGCTCTCCTGGGGAGGAGAACTGGTATAATACCAACTGTCGATTGGATTATAGGAGTTTAAACTTCATCATCAGTGGTTCGTAGCTCGGCGGCAACCTGAATAGTATTAGCAATATTACCAGCATACACATTGATTTGCTTTAATAAGTCCATTAATTCCATATGCACTTCATGAGTTTTCATAGACTCAGATCGTTCTTCACGAACTCTTTCAAGATGTTGAATTCTGAATTTTGATTCTAGGTCAATATACTTTTCCGTCTTACCAATAATTCGGGCGGCTTTTTTAGGGTTCAGCTCAGCAAAGGCTTCTTGTAATCTCGCAATCTGCTTATAAACTTTTAGGTGAAAGGTGGCGAGTTCTTCTTGTCCCTCTTCGGAAAATTCGGTTTCCAAAGCTTGTTTCTTTGACATGAGAGGAACAATGTTCTTATGAATAATATCTCCCATACTCTCAATATCTTTGGTGATGGAGATGAGGGAGAAAACCTCTTTCGCTTGATCATCAGCCAGTTCCTCTTGGACAATCTTCATGAGATACTTAACAATCTTTTCGTCCAAAAAGTCAATTTTCTCTTCTCGCATCTCAATTCCCTCTACCAGAGAGAGTTGAGGATAGAATTTATCTTCTTTAGGACTATCAGGCAGGAATGGAATGATCACAGACTCTAACATACGGCTCAAAATCTTGGATAATCTGGAAATCTCAGATCGGGCCAAATCAATCGCCAAAGAAGGAGTTTTGATCACTTTGTTATCTAAATGCCAAATAGCCGGAGCAACTCCTTGAGCTTCCTCGGTGTCAGGAAGGATCTTCATAATGAGGTTGGCAAAAAGATTGGTAAATGGAAGGAAGGCAAAAGCCAAACTGACATTAAAAATGGTATGGGCATTCGCAATCTGTCTCGCCGTACCTGCCACAAAATGATTCCCTAACCAACGTACAAAATCCGCGTAAGTGGGTATCCACATAATAAATAGCAGCACCCCACCAATTTTAAAGAAGACATGGGCAATAGCCACCCTCTTCGCTTCTCTAGTGGTTCCAATACTAGCTAAACCGGCTGTTACGCAAGTTCCGATGTTGGCCCCCATAACAAGAGGAATACCTGCTTCTAAGGTAATTAAATTTTGAAGTGCCAGCACAATAATGATACCGGTAGTAGCACTACTGCTTTGCACCACTGCCGTAAAAGCAGCCGATACCAAAATACCTAAAATGGGATTTTCCATTCCGCGAAGAAGATCAATAAACCCTTCATGACTCCGTAAAGGTTTCATGGTGTCACCCATTAATTTCATACCGAAAAAGAGAATTCCAAAACCTAAAATCGCTTCTCCGGCATGCTTCATATGCTCTTGCTTGGCAAACATTTGTAGGGTAAAACCAGCAGCAATCATGAGTAGGGCGTAATCGGTTAACTTAAAAGCCACCAATTGAGCAGTAATAGTGGTACCAATATCAGCACCTAAGATAACACCCAAACTTTGAGCAAAGGTCATAAGTTCTGCCTGCACAAAACTAACTAGCATCACGGTGGTTGCACTACTCGACTGGATGACCATGGTTACGAAAGCACCCACCACCAGACCAATCACTCGGTTGGAAGTTAAAGCGGATAAGATGGATCGCATCTTATTTCCCGCTGATTTTTTCATTCCCTCACTCATAAGCTCCATTCCGTATAGAAACAGAGCCAAACCACCAAATAGCCCCATAAAGAGCATGCCCCATTTGAAAGTCTGTCCACTTCCACCTGCGGCAGATAGGTTTGTAGCAAAGAACATCATTAGAGCGATAATGACTGCTTTTTTCTTGTTATCAATATATTCCACCATCTCCTCCTAACACTTAAAAAATCAGATAACCTGATATGCAAGTATACCTCGCATGAGATCCGGAATTCTAGAAAAGAATTATTTAGGTTCAGTTAAGGGATTGTTAGGATTTTGTTAAGAATGGTATTGGGGTAGGATTATTGAAAAAACAGAGCCTTCTTGCAAGCGGCTAGAAACATCAACCTTACCATGATGAACGTTCATAATGCTTTGCACAATAGAGAGCCCCAATCCACTTCCTCCGGTCTGACTATTTCGAGACTCATCCACTCTGAAAAACCGTTCATATATTTTGTTTATATTTTCCCTTGAAATACCAGGGCCTTGATCCTTAACGGAAATAACCACTCTAGCCTGTACGACCTTCAAATCAATTTCAACCTTAGTGCCATTAGGGCTATACTTTATAGCATTGTCTAAAAGGTTCACTAAGGCTTGTTCAATGAGGGGAGGATTTATGCGAGCCATCACCTCTGATGAATTTTCGGGCAATACCATGGTAATATTCTTGTCCTCTGCCAAAATTCGGCATATTTCACAAGATTGGAAAATAACTTCATTCAAGGTGGTAGGAATCAGTTTAATTTCATATTGTCCCCCTTCCTTTTCAACTCTCGAAAGAGTGAGGAGGTCTTCAATAAGACGATGCAGACGATGCACTTGCTTCAGGATAATCTTTAGGAAGTGTTTTCCATCTTCAGGATTTTCTATAGCCCCATCCATCAATGTTTCCACAAAGCCCTTAATGGAGGTAAGAGGGGTCTTTAGCTCATGAGAGACATTGCCCACAAAATTTCGTTGATGATTTTCGAGCTGCCGCATCCGAGTCAGATCATTAAAAACAAAAAGGGTACCAATTTTCTCCTCGTTTGGGTTTCGAAGGGTATTACTATGAATTTGAATCAATCGCTCTTGCTTACCTTTCAGTATAATTTCTTTTTCAGTGGGTTGATTAAAAAAGAGGTGCCCAACGATGAGTTCTTTCATGGCCTTGCTCTTAATTATTTTGCTTACATGCTGATCAAAAGGATTAACCCCAGTTGGAACTTGCAATAGTCTTGTGGCAGAGTTATTTATTTGCAGGACTTTCCCATTACTGTTTACAGTTAATACCCCCTCCATCATACTCCCAAACATGGCTTCCATCTCTAGCTTCTGCCTTAAAATGGTCCGATATTGATCTTGTATTTGATGAGATACATCTTGAAGGGTTTGCCCCATCTCCATTAATTCGCTAGGTGCTGATAGGGGAAGGTGAATATATTGAACCCGATCTCCGGCCTTCTGATTTTTGGCATAACGGGTGATCACTTTCACTGCTTTACGGATTCGATGACTAAAGAGGAGAGTAAAAAAAGTAAGACTCAAGACCAATAACAAACAGGTGAGAATAAAATGAGTTAAAGTTGCCCCATTTAAGATACGGTGGGACTCTAAGAAAAAATAGAAAAAAATGATGGCAAAAGTGATAATGGCCATCAAAGGAGGATACAGCTGCCAAAAGATATTTCTAAAATTCATAACCTCTCAGAATTTTCTGCAGTCAACACAGCGGATGTGCATTTTTAGCAGTCAACACAGCGGATAAGCGTTTTAAGCCTACAAGTTCAGTTGGCTAACTAAAAGGCGCATCCGCAAGGCGACAAAGAAAATGTGAAAAGACAGTACATACCAAGTACGGCTTTGATACATTTTCTGCAGTCAACACAGCGGATGTGGCTTTTAGGACGCCAACTGGTTTTCTTTGAAACGATAACCCACAACTCTAACGGTTTCAATCAGCTTTCCCAATTCACCTAACTTCTTACGTAAACCCACAATATGAACATCTACAGCCCGATCGGTCACCGCATGATTGAGTCCATTCACACTATTAACAATTTGAGATCGGGTAAAAACCCAACCAGGTCGCCTTGCCAACATATGGAGGATTTGAAATTCAGTGAAGGTTAAATTAACTTCACTTCCCGCCACCACCACATTTCTTTTACCGGAATCAATTTCTAAGCCATGTATTTTGAGAACCCCCTCTTTAACAGGAATATCTCGGGGCTGCCGACGGAGAACTGTTTTCATCCTAGCTATGAGAACCTTGGGACTAAATGGCTTGGTAATATAATCATCCGCACCGGCTTCGAGTCCATCAATGATATCTTTTTCTTCACTTTTGGCGGTGAGCATCAAGATAGGTATCTGGCTGGTAGATTCGTCTCTTTTCACTTGATGACATATATCTAGCCCTGTCACCCCCGGAAGCATCAGGTCCAGTAGGATCACATGAGGTTTATGGTTATAGATGGCGGCTAATCCCTCTTCTCCATTTGCCGCATGAAAAACCTCATAACCTGCACTTTTTAGATTGTACTTTAAGAGTTCGGCGATATCCTCATCATCCTCAATTATTTGAACTTTTAGCTGCTCCATTTCTTACTCTCAATCCAAATCAAGATTAAAACCTGCTCAAACTGTGAGATTCATATCTCATTTCTTCTAATATGTATAGTTTGAAGTAGTAATTTCACTATGACTCTAATATAATTAACAAATACGAAAAATTAGCTCCCGACCTTAGGAGATATTGATGGCCCATTACAACCTGCTGGCTGTGGATGATGACCCTTTCATCTTAAAAACCATTCAGACCCATTTAGAAAGTGAATTTATTGCGGTTCATACCGAGTCCAACCCAACAAAAGTGATTGATAAATTAACCAGTCTTAAACCGGATATTTTAATACTTGATGTCAACATGCCTGAAGTGAACGGACTCGAGTTACTTGAGAGTATCCGTAAAATACCAGATTTTGCGAACATGTCAGTTTTGTTCCTGACTGCGAATGACGATAAGAAAACGATTATTAAATGTCTTCAATTAGGAGCCAGTGACTATATTGCCAAACCTTTGATATTGGAAGAATTGGATTCCCGACTCCGACTTCATTTATCTGCTCTTTCAGCCGAAAGACAAGTGCAAGAGAAACAATCTCAACTGGATCTGGAAACTCATAAACGACTTGAAGTTTACCGAACCCTTTTAAACATACTTGAGCTTCCCCTTAAGAACCTCAGTTTTGACACGCTTTTAGAAGAGGCCTTAGATATTATCCTGTCCTCCCCAATTGCCCCCTTTCAGGCTAAAGGTGCCATCTTTTTAGTGGAAAAAGAGCCGAATGTTTTAGTACTTAAAACTCAACGAAAACTCCCCGAACCTCTGCGTAAAATCTGTGCCCGAGTTCATTTTGGACAGTGTATTTGCGGACAGGCAGCGGCAAAAGAAGAACTTATATTTCATAATCATATTAGCGATGATCACACTTTTACCTATGAAGGGATACAGCCCCATGGTCACTACTGTGTTCCCTTGAGATCGAAATCCAAGATCATTGGAGTCCTCAATGTTTACGTCCCTGAGAATCATCAGAGAGCACCTCATGAGGAAGAATTTCTTCTCACCATTTCTAATACTCTTTGCAGTGTGATCCAGCTAAAACAATCAGATATGGAACGACAGGATATCCAAGGGCAACTAGTCCAATCTGCCAAACTGGCATCCATTGGAACACTCGCCTCTGGAGTGGCTCATGAATTAAAAAATCCCCCCACTTCGGTGATGGGTTATGCGAGACTGATCGAAAAAGATGATCTCAATAATGATCACACTCGTGAAAGAGCGGAAAAAATGCTTACTTCCGCCACTCGCATGGAGAAGATAATTGATCACTTAAGAACTTATGCTAGAGAAAGCAAAAGGGAAGATTGGCAAAGAATCAATGTCAATGATGCCATAACCAATTCACTGGTCTTATTAAAAAAGCAGATGGAACGTAAAGGCATCTCTCTTTTAGTGAACCTCTCTTTTGATCTAGAGAAAATCTGGGGAGATGTGACTCAATTGGAAAGCTGTTTTCAGAACCTACTAACCAACAGCCGAGATTCTTTTCAAGATGTAGGCGATGAAAGAGAACGAAAAATTTCCATAACCTCCCGCAATGGACCAAAACATGTCATCATCAATTATAAAGATAATGCTATGGGAATGGACAGTGACACTCTAGCTAGGATGTTTGATCCATTCTTCACTACGAAGGCTCAAGGAAAAGGAACCGGTTTAGGTATGTCCATCACCATGGGAATCGTAGAGAGTCACCGTGCTATGATTGAGGTAAAAAGCACCGAAGGGTATGGCACAGAATTCTCACTTAAGTTCCCTTTCGATCGCCGCAAAAGACCTAGAAACGAAGTAGAGGGAGATCACTCTGATCAGGTAAATGAAGAAGAGCATTCAAAAAGTTCCAGTATCAAAGTTTTAATTATCGATGATGAGCCTGGCATATCTGAAGTCTTAGCAGATTACCTAGGACCACAATTTAAATGCACTATGAAAAATGACTCACGAAGTGCCCTGCAAACCATTGAAAAAGAAAACTTTGACATTATCATCACCGATATGAGAATGCCCCACGCCACCGGTGTTGATATCTTATACAAAGCCAAAGAGTGCCAACCTCATACACCTGTTATTATCATGTCTGGTTACTCGGAAGAGGATATTAATGTACAACATGCTCTCACCAAAGGAGCGAGGGGACTCCTCTCTAAACCGTTTCCCGAGCCTGAGGAGGTAATTCGGTTTTTAGAGAGTCAATTAATAAATGATGAATAATTACTTTCCCTTTTTTAAACAGTGGTTTTTTTACGCCCGTCTCTTGGTTGTTTTGGTTACTCTCCTTTTTGCTAAAAGCTGTTGGAATCAAAAAATCGATTGGCCAGCAGAACAAGCGGTGTGGCAAAGTCTTGCAAAATCTGCACCCCCTCCCACATTATTGGATCGAATAATTAGTTTTAAAAGCCAACAAATTTCCTTTGCCCTATTTGGGGAGGAAATTGCAACTGTGGTGGCCCTCAATCTAATTATCCACTTACTTAATGGAGTGTTGCTTTTGGCATTACTTCTGTATCTCCCCGTTCAAATTTGCTCTCGTTCTAAGGAGATAAATATCACCGAATCTCTTCTCCCCTATATCCCTCTCGGAGTAATTACTATTTTTATTTTTATGGTTCACCCCATGAACGTGGAACCGGTTGCCACCTTATCCGGTCGCTCATTTTTACTGGGAGGTTTTTTCAGTCTCCTGGCGATTGTTACCTATTTTCAGTATATCTTCAGTCCCAAATGGTCCACCCACTTGCTCACAGCGATTTTTCTGATACTCGGTGTTCTTTCAGAACCTCTCCTGTGGAATCTCCCCATACTCTTTCTACTTATAGATATGATTTTTCGAAGAGATGAATCAACTCCTCCCAAAAGACCTCCTCTTCATACCCTTATTACCGAGAAAATACCTTATCTCATTATGGCACTTCCTCCCCTTTTATGGTCTATGATTCAAAGTTACTCTAAGCTTGGTAATGAAGCTCAAGTTAAGGTAGGGTTTCTATCTGCTGGCAACCAGATGCTCAGTGATCTCATTCACCTCTTGCTGCCTTTCTCCCTCTCTCCTCATTATCATGTTGTCTCTGAAAGCTTTCCTCTCTATAAAGGGATCTTTTTCTGGCTTCTTTTAGGTCTGGCTTTTGTTTTTATTTTTTTAAAATACCGTGCCTCCATCTATTTAGGATCGAGCCTCCTGATCTTATTAGTGGTTCTTATTCCTGCCAGCGGCCTTTATCATCCAGAGTTTCAAGGAGGATCCGACCGTTTTTTCTATATTGCTAATATGCATATTACTATGCTGATCATTGGCGCAATTCTATTTTATAGTTTAAAAAACCCCCTCACTCCTCGCCTTAAATATAAAGTCACCATATTTGGCATCCTGGTCACCCTACTCTTTGCGGGAGTGAACCTAATGCAACAAACTGTCTGGAAAAACTCGGCAGAACTTTATGGGAGAATTGCCAAGCTGTACCCTTCCTACCCAGAAGCTCAACTGTTTTTAGCACAACAACTAGAGAAAAAAGGAAACTCTCAAGCCGCCTATAATAGCTATCAAAAAATATTAAAAACTCATCCAGATCACAAGGAAACTCATCGATCCGTAGCAAAAGTTTTAGCCAAGAGTGGCAATAGAGAGAAAGCCAACCAACACTATCGAAAGTTCAAAGGAAGTAAGACTGCCAATCCAGGGGACTTATATCGAGCTGCTCAAGAGGCCAGTGGCCGGGGAAATATTGATGAAGCCATCCGTCTCTATAAGCAAATCCTCCAACTGGATCCTAATTTTGTAGAGGCTTACAACAATTTAGGCATCCTATTGGATGACAAGGGTGCATATGAGCAGGCTGAAAAGCTCTATTTAAAAAGCATTCAGCTCAATCCTAAGTTTCTAAGAGCCTATATGAACTTAGGAGTCACCTATGGCAAGATGAAAAAATTAAATAGCGCAATTGATATTCTACAAAAAGCCACCATTGCTGATCCAAATTACGGAGGAGCACATTATAATCTAGGGCTAGCCTATCTAAACCT
>CAYFLR010000101.1:11595-13162 GCA_964343805.1 uncultured bacterium
TAACGGGGCTATCACCTCTTTAAAAAATGCCAAACAACTGATCTCTCAAGATGGCAAAATACCTCATGCCTTAGCCCTGGCCTACAAAGCTAAGGGAGAATTAAAAGAGGCCATTAAGACATTCAATGAAGCCATTTCGCTAGCTCCCCATTTTATCCAAAACTATCTACGACTGGGAGAGCTCTATATTCAAGAGAAAAACTGGGTAAAGGCAGCAGAAACTTACAAAAAGGCACTGAATCTAAAGCTCGTTCACCAGGATCTTTTTTACTATTTTGGTTTCGCCATGGAAAGGCAAGGCAACTTTCCCACAGCCATTCAAGCTTATCAACAAGTATTAAAAATAAAACCTGATCATGCTCTAAGTTATGCAGGTATCGGCAGCAGTCTTGGCAAGCAGGGGCAATTTCAAAAAGCAGTGCCCTTTTTTGAAAAGGCGGTAAAAATAAAACCAGATTATATTCAAGCTCATTTTAATCTCGGAGCCACTTACAGCGCTCTAAGTGAAACGAATAAGGCAATTCATTCCTATAAAAATGCTCTCAGAATCGATCGCGATTATGTCAGGGCCCATTACAACCTGGCTGAAATTTACATTAAATTGGGACAGAAGAACCTTGCAATTGCACAAATTGCTAGGCTAAAATCAATCGACCCTTTCCGGGCCAGAGAGCTAGAAAAAAAGCTACAACAATAATTTGCATGGGAGATAAAAATGACGGATAAAGTTGCCCTTGTCACAGGTGCCACTTCTGGAATAGGCCGAGAAACAGCGCTTATTTTAGCTGAACAAGGTTTTAACCTCATCATATGCGGCAGAAGAAAAGAACGCCTAGAGGAGCTGGAAAAAACCATTAACCCAGCAAGAAAAGTACTCTCCCTCTGCTTTGATGTCCAAGATCAAAAGCAGGTAGTGGATAAATTAAGTAAACTTCCCACTCCCTTTGACAAGGTGGATATTTTAATCAACAATGCAGGAAATGCCCATGGTCTGGACCTTTTCCACGAATCTCCCACCTCTGATTGGGAGGCCATGATCGATTCGAATGTCAAAGGATTGCTTTATGTTTCAAAAATGATAACTCCCATAATGGTGAAACGCAAAATGGGTCAAATCATTAATATTGGCTCTATTGCAGGAAAAGAGGTCTACCCTAAAGGACATGTTTACTGTGCTTCCAAACATGCCGTAGACGCCATCACCAAAGGAATGCGCATTGACTTAAATCCTTACAATATCCGGGTAGGAGCTATCCATCCCGGCTTAGTAGAGACAGAATTTTCTTTGGTGAGATTTAAAGGAGATCAGGACAAAGCCCAGACCGTTTATCAAGGGTACTCTCCTCTAACCCCAAAAGATATTGCCGAAATTATTGCCTTCGCCGTATCCAGACCACCCCATGTAAATATTGCGGACTTATTAGTATTACCCACGGCACAAGCTAGCAGTCAATTGGTTCACAAAGAGCCTTAGATTTTCTTTGTGCAGGGAAAAATGGTGTCAAGTTTCAGGCCATACTAGAATCAACAATAATCAGCCGTCTTAAACTTTCTCTAAATTATAACA
>CAYFLR010000102.1:0-10784 GCA_964343805.1 uncultured bacterium
TCTACAGTCAGGAAGTATTAATTTTGAAAGATTTGCTAACTTCGCCCTGAACGGCGGAGATTGCGCAAATCGTCTGTTCAAAACTTCTTAAACCCATTTTCTTTTTCTTCAGACAATTCACTTCCCGACCCGCGAATGGCCATTATGACATAACCTAATAAGAATAAGATCAGAGGGATACCATAAAGCATTACTTGGTTCATAATCATAGGGCGATCGGGAGCAGGTCCTAACAATTCTATTTGAGCAATGACAGGATATATTTGTTCAAAATGCTGCTCAAAAGTGGCCGCTAAATCAGTATAGGTAATTAGATAAGATCTTTTTTGGTCGGCGAGGATTAAATGAGCCTGGTAGAGTGGGGTCTCTCCCATTTTTACTTGAGCATAGATAAGGAGGGCGGGACGACCTTTATCAAGGGTTTGCAAAGAGGAATCCAGAATCTCATAATTTTCCGCATTACCAAAATGGGACTTATAATACTCAGTGATAGTTTTTAAAGAAAAAGGAGCTTGGTTATCGTCTAAGGTGGCTTTGTCAATGTACCAAGGCTTGCTGTTGGTAGAAATGGTTAAATAGGAGTTATAGGGGCTTCCTCCTGCCTGGGAAGGATTTTCGGATAAGAGAAATAAAGAGACCTCTCTCTCTGCTTTAATTTTAAAGCCCTCGGGGATTTTTACTGAAAACTTCTTGGTGGGATGGGTAAACCAGCCCGGTTTTTCTGTTGTCTGCTCCGAAAAAGAGGTGCTGCTGAAGCCCATAAAAAACAGTGCAAGAACGAAATAGATTTTTTTCATAGAATCTGATCCCTGATGAATTCCCACATTTACTCCATGAGTGTCTGATGATAACATAACAATAAATCTTTAAGGTATATTTGTAAACCCGGATCCTCAGATTGGTTTTTAAAATGAAGAGAATAGAGACGGTGCTATTTGGACTCCTATTGTTGGGAATTTCTGGCTGCTTTGGCACCTCTAATGAAAGAGCTATTCCTAATAAGGATAATTCCAACTATGCAGGTCCGAATGTTGGACCTCAAGCTAACAATTCATCCAAACCCAAGCAGAATTTGATTCTTCCCATACCTTATACAGAGAAAGGGGCTCGCATAACAGTGGGAGCCGTGATCATGTTTGATGGAGAGTTTAATTACATTGACAATTTCCTCCCTATCAGCCCTGCTTACGCAACAATCGGTGCTTTTCGCAGTTATTTAGAAGAGGATAATCAAATTCTCACTATTGAATCTATCAGCACCATACCGGGAAGTGCTGACACCGATAAATGGCAATTTTATGTCAGCCATTATGATGAAAAAAAACAAGAGGTGACCTTAGATATAACGGATACCTATAAAGCTTATGAAGAGAGCATCAAGGACTCTCCTCCCATGGTAGTGAACTATCACATGGAAACGGGAGGGACTTGTGATTTAACCTACTCTAACGCCACTCCTACATTTGAGCTTAAGGATAATCTTTTCTTCTCAAAAATAGAGCGAACCGTGACCACCACGAAATGCGGTAAAGGGAAAAAAACCATGTATTATGTTTTTATTCCTCCTATTTCTGACGGTCTAACGGCTGACTATAAACAGTCAAAGGCTGGGTATGAGACTCACGAGCTCTTTTTTAGATCCAATATCAAAATACTGGGAGTGACCCAGAAGAAAATGATTCAAGCCTGGAACCTCTGGCAACCCATTGAATATTCCTTTTCTAAAAACTTTCCTGCTAAGTACCGCAATAATATTTTAGAAGCCTTAAAGGTTTTTAATGATTATTTTGCCAAACAGGGAATTAATCCGCCAGGAGGTGATGAACTTTTTAAGATTTTAGATAATGATCAGGACTATGATCCCCTCTCTCTTTCTCAAAATATTATTTATTGGAATGAAGACATTGTGCTGAATCATTTGGATCCACAGGGCGCTTTTACCACCTATGGTGCTGGGTCTATATTTGCAGATCAAAGCTCTGGTTTTATTTTTAGAAGTATTATTTCTCTCAATGCGGCTTCTTTTGCTTTGCTTTTAACCTTTCTGGAAGAGCTGGCTAAGACTCATACAATCGATGTGGATAAGATTTTTAATAAAGAGATGAAATCTATTGTGATTCATGAAATGGGTCATAGTTTAGGACTTCGTCACAATTTTCATGGTTGTCGTTATGACCGGCCATCTATTATGGATTACTACAACCCAGGTGAAAGTCCCATTACCCTGGGGAAATATGATGAAGAAGCATTGCTTTACGGGTACAAAAAAACTCATAATATCAAAACCGGAGAAGTGCCTTATTACTGCGGAGACGCTGTGGCTCCCGGTAAAGAAGTTACTGATATGATGCAGTTTTTGGTCGATTGTAAGAAGAAACTTCCTGCCGATATGCCTAGCAAATGTCGTATACTACCAGAACATTATGAACTGGTATCTAGTCTGTATAGTAACCTTCCAAAATTCAGGTGCCAACGTGGTAAGATAAATAAGGCTGCTAAGAAAGAGTCTCGCGAGTTGATGCGTTGGTTACTTCTCTAAGAGTCGGTTCATTACTTCTTTACCCAGTTTTTGAGCTTCTTTATTTTTTGAACCCATAAGATTTTGAGCGGCGAGCCTTTTGGCCTTTTCGTATTCTTGCCTTGGAATAGAGAGCAGAGTGTAAATATTGAAATAGTACTTGATTCCTTCAGAGGTAATGACTTTGACTCTCTCCCAATAGATCTCTTCATCTTGAACAGCACTGACTCTTACATTATCAGCAACATAAGCCACCGTGTAGTCAAGATGTTCCATCACGGCATCTTCGTTAATATTGTTGCCTGTGGCGGTCTCAACAAATTCTGTTCTTACTCTCATACTAATTTTCTTGGCGATTTCAGAAATTGCCGCTGCTTTGGCTTGCTGAATACCTAAGTTTCGCTTAAAAACCCGGTCTTTTCTACCCACAAAAAAGATGCGTCCCTCTTTATCTTTGGGGGTTTTATAAAGCCAATCAGGAGAATCACCATCGGACTTTTCAACAATGGTCTCTTCGCCGATGGAAGCGGTGGTACAGTTATTAAGTGTCATGAGAGAGATAAGAGCGATAATAATTAGCATGAACCCTGACTTTATTTTCATATTTGCATCTCCTTATACCTTGGATCCTCAGAACTTGGGAAGATCCTTTCCCCTGATAGCGTAAAAATCTATAATTCTCTGTCGTACGGATTCTAGTATATATGGATTGCTGATGCAAATCATTTTGATGAATTCCACTTCGTTGATATCAGAAGGACGACTTAATTTTTTGACCAGGGTGGGTTCCTGTTTTTTATCATTTTTTGCCATGGATTTTGATCCTTTGTTATAATTTCCATGTAAACAACACTTCTTCCTAACTATCCTTTCGGCATTTAAAGGCAAATCTTTATTTTTAATTGAAATAGAAAAGTAATGTGCTATATTCGCCCAGCAGGAGAAATGATTTATGACCGAATTTGGACCCGATGAGCAAAATACCAGCCCGATTTCCACGTGTTGCAATGAGACAATTGAGCAAGAGATGGCCCTTAATTCTATGATTATGTGCCCCATCTGCCGTAAAATCATAAAGAGCTTTGTCTCTCATAATGCTTATCGCCATTTTGTCACCTTTTGCCGCAGTCGTAAAAGAGAAATAGCCTGTCACAAAGTGAATGAAAGATTCATTGTAACTTATAACTCTCATCAATAATTCTGGATTTATTAGTGCCCAAGCTCACCTTTATTCCATCTTGGTTGAAAAGTTTGATTTATCAACTGATGATTGGTGGGGGAGTGGTGTTTTTCTGTTATATTTTCTTTTTAGGAGCTCCTACATCAGCCATTGATCCAGGAGGAGAAAGCTCATCTTCCCTATCCTTTTCTTACTCTTTAAAAACTGGTGAACCCGTTAAGCAACTTGTGTTGGCCGCTGTACCGAGAACCTTAGCCATCTGCTTAATGTCCATCACCATTTGTATTTTCCTCTCCTTTCTCTTGGCCTTATTCCTCTCTTTGAAAAGAAGCAGTCTGAGGGTTAATCTTTTAAAGAATGGCTTGGTGGTTTTAAGCTACTTTTTTGCCTCCATTCCCCTTTTTTTTGCGGGCTATCTCATTGTTCTGCTCTCTCTAAAATTGTTTAATTTTTATCCCTTGCCCACTACTTCTGCTGTGTTTTCGCAGGCTTCTGCCTATCTATACTATATTGCTCCCATTTTGACTTTAGCCCTGTTTAATGGAGAGATTAATGAGATTTCCCACTATCTTTATCAGTCTTTACAGTATCATTTGAAGACTGACTACATTAGAACTGCTAGAGCTAAAGGGGTTTCGCTGTTTAAGCATCTGCTTCCCTTAGGAATTCTTTCTCCCATCGTTTCAGTTTTTGCTGCTAAAGTCCCTATCTTTCTCAGTCAATCGGTGGTTATTGAAGCCATCTATAACTTTAATGGTGCTGGTTACCTCGCTTGGAGATCTGCCCAAAATAGAGACTTTCCAGTCATTTTTGGCATGATTGTGTTTTATGCCGTATTTATTCGGCTGATTAATATTGCCAAAGTATATTTGCAACAGTATCTGTATCCACCTGCTAGAGATGGCCAATGACTAAATATTTTAACTATTTGGTAAACGGAATCATTGTATTTCTTGGGTTAAGTATAATTATCTTAGCTATTTACTCTCATTATGGTGAGCTTCCCAGGAGATATAACAAAATGCATCTCGACTGCATTAATCAGCCTCCCGCTCATCCCTTTTTTAAAAATCTCCTCTCTTCCAACAAGAGCACTTCCTGTTCTAAAGAATCTGCCCAACAGTTTTTACTGGGAACTGACCCAGCGGGACGAGATATTTTGAGTCGGGTGCTTAAGAGTATTGACAGTTATTTTTTCCCTGCCATCCTATCTGTCTTGATCTCCTTATTTGGAGGAATTCTTATCGGGGTTGGGAAGAGTTATCCGGAAAATATGGCAATTCGATCTTTAAGCTCTTTTATAACGGATGTCATTGAAACTATTCCCGGCTTTGTATTGGTGTTGTTTGTAATCGCTCTTTATAAACCCAATATCTGGACCATATTGTTGGTGGTTGGTGTCCTAAACATCCCTAAGTTCTCGGCTCAAATTGCGGATCAGATTAACTATCTTAAGAAGCAAGATTTTGTAGACGCTCTCACCTGCTTTGCCGCTTCTTTCTGGCGGATATTAGGGTATCATCTCCTTTATCTCCACTGCCGGTTTCTGATCTTGTTCCAGATGTGCTTGGCCTTTATTCAGGCCTTAATCTATGAAACTTCACTGAGCTATTTAGGCATTGGTATTCAAGAGCCTCTTCCCAGTCTGGGGAATATGGTGGCCATTGGAAAAGACTACTTTTTTCGTGGAAACTATTGGATTTCAGGAATACCAGCTTTGGCTATCTGTCTATGTGTTATTTTGTTCTACCTTTTAGCTGCTTTGTTTTATTACCAGTCAACTCATTTGGCTCAGCAAAAACAGAAATAGTGCAACCGCTGCTGGGTGCTCTTTTCGGAATGATATATTCATCTTTGGGTGTGACTCTTTTGCTGTTTTTCTCTTTGACTAGTTTCGCATCCTCTTCCCATTCATTATAGCTATTTTCAAGTTCCTGTTCGGTTAAAAAAGCTTGCTGATTAATTGTTAAGAGAGTATTTAAGTCTAAGTTAGGGTCATTTAGCAGCCCTCTTTGAAAAGAAATGATCTTATTCAGTGTGGGAAGGTAGGGGGCCAGTTGGTTCCATTGTTCAAAAATACTAAAAGTATGTAAATAGGGAATAGATAGTCCGAGCCCATCTAAAGAGTACACCGGAATCATAATTAAGCGGCTATTCTCTATCACCTCTTCATAGGCTTGGAAGTTTCCTTTGAGGGTAAATATGCCCCCTGTTTCGTGCAGGTGTTTATTGTAGGGAGAGTAGTTTTCTTGCAGCAGTTTAACTGATAGTTTTGTGAGCTTTTTCTTTATGTGGATGAGTGAATAATAAGTGGAGGAGCTCATAGAAAACGGCGATCCAATGGGATTCACCTGCCCACGGGCGATCACTCTCACTTGTTCTCTTGGTAAAAACTCTCTGACATCTTCGTAGAGTTTCGGCAAGGTGGCGACTAAAAGGCCTGTAGGTAAAGGAGTTGGTTCACACTCCATAAATAACCCAGTGGGTTCAATGGGGAGAGGATCTGCTTCCGATTTGGGAATACAATCGAGATTTTGATGGGTGGCGAGGGCATAGGCCTGCTGCTGATCTTGATAGACGATATAGGCTGCATCAGAGAAGTAATTTTGATCTTCAATGAATATCACACGATGATTAAAAGGGTTATTTTGTAGAATGTACTGATAGAGTGAAGGGGCAGCAGAGCTGTTCTCATTTTTTAAGGCGGAATGAGTCCCTTTTCGAATGCACCCACCCATTGCGAGGGTAATAACTAGAAAGAGTAAAAGTTCTTTTGTTGGGTATAAGTTGCTTTTCATCTTATTTAAATATACCATATTTGCCTTGCTTTACGGCCTATAAAAATTGGGTCAGATTTTTTTCAGTATTATTCAAGATTTGGTAATAATTTCCGAAGATACTTAATGGAGCAAGTGTAGATATCCTATTTTTACCCTGTATCCTCAGAACTTTTTGATCTGGAAGGTGGTGGTGCTTTGTGTTTGATCAATTAACAACTGAAGATCGCTTGATAGTTGAAGAGCAATTGGATCTGTTGACTCGGGTGCAGCGTGCGATGGTGGAAGTGGCTCGTAAAAGAATTTCCCAAAAGTCCTATAAAGAAAGGTTTGACGACCTACGAAATAGCTCTATAACTGAAAATAGCGATGATTTACCCCAAATTCTAGCTCAAATGCAACTTCTAGAAAACCATGCTCGGGTGGGGCAAGGTGGTAAAGAACTGCCTGATCGACGCCTACCCTATTTTGCAGTGATGCGTCTAAAAACTAAGAATAAAGTTCGCGATGTTCTACTGGGATACCGTACCTTTATAAATGCTAAGAACAGTGTCACCATTGTGGACTGGAGAAATGCTCCCATTACTCAAGTGTTCTTTACCGCCCAAGAGGGGGAAGAATACGAAGAAGAAGTAAATGGTCGTATCATTGAAGGGGTGGTGGAAAAACGAATCATTCTGGGATTTGATAATGGCAGTCTAAAGAAAATAATGACCACTGATGGAATTTTACAATTGCATGAAGGTGAGTGGAAACGTTCTGATGAACTATATAAGCCTGAACTAGCTGGTGGGCAAGGAACAAGTATTTCTAGTAATGTTCTAGGAACTGGTTTGAGTGGGGTTAAAGATCCTGTTGTGTCCGCTCTTTTGGATAAAGATCAGTACAATGCCCTGCATCGAGATGACGGGGAACCACTTCTGGTTCTAGGAGGAGCTGGATCTGGGAAGACAACGGTGGCTCTTCACAGGTTGGCCACCATGTCCTATAACAACCCGCAAAAGTTCCCTCAAAGAGAACTCTTAGTTATAGTTCCTGAAAAGGGGCTTTCTCGCCTCTCTCGTCAATTATTGCGAGAAATTGGCATGCATAATGTGGCAGCTTATACTTATGATGAGTGGATCCACAATCAAGGGATGAGAGTCTTTCCCGACGCTCCTAAAGTTTTGAGTCAAAACACACCTTTATCGGCTATTCGCTTCAAACGACACCGCGTAATGTTTCAGGTGATAGAGCAGTATATCAAAGACCTGACCAAAGATGCCGGTAATTTGATTAAAAAAGAGTTTAAATCTATTGGTTGGGTGCATAAACATTTTCAAGAAAACTCTCAGCTTCCTCTCATTGATCGAATCAATGAAACCGAAAAACATGTAACTTATAAAATTCAAAGGACTTTAGAGAAGCCTTTAGAAAGAGTGCAGGAGTTTTTTGCTCATTTGCGCAAAGAGATGTTATCCACTTCAAATGATAGAAAAAGTCTATTTATGTCAAGGTATTACCTTGATTTGGCGGTGGATCTTTCAGAAGGGCAACTGAAAGAGGATAGTATTGATTCCATCATAGAGCACAGTCGCTTGCAATTTTCCATGCGATCGGAAGATAAGTACCGCAATGTGGAAAAAAGCCGCTTAGAAACTGTTGATGGAAAAAGTTTGGATGAAGACACGCCCGATGAGGATGCCGGAACCATAGACGTGGAAGATTATTCTCTGTTGTTTTACTTGCTCAAATTGAAAACGGAGGCTGGAATTAAAGGAAAACGCCTTCATACTTATGGCCACATTGTTATTGATGAGGCCCAAGACTTAGCTCCTCTTGAACATACTCTTATTAGCATGTCTCTTAGAGAAGAGGGGAGTGTAACTGTGGCCGGTGACCATAATCAGCAGATAGACCCCACTGCAGGGTTTATCTCCTGGGATCATGTTTTTAAGTCTCTCGGTGTAAAGTACTCCAATCCGGTTCTCTTAAAAACCGCCTACAGGTCCACCAAGCCCATTACTGATTTTGCTCATAAAATTCTGGGAAAATATGCTGCCATTGAATACCCTGATTCTCATAAGGATGGGGTTCCGGTTGTATTTTCTCACTTTGCCCATCTGGGACATCTGGTGGTGGTTCTCACAGAGGCTCTGCAAGAACTTGTTTGTAATGAGCCCTTAGCCACTATAGCCATTCTAGCGAGAGATATCATTCAAGCTAGAAAGCTAGATGACATGCTCAGTCGATCTTTAAACTTAAGGCTGCTTGATGATGGTGAGTATCAAATGAAACCTGGCATCATTGTCTCTGATGTGGCCGGTGTGAAGGGGCTTGAATTTGATTATGTGATTTTGCCAGATGTCAATAAACAGCAATACCCTGATTCCGAGCTGTCACGTAAGATCCTTCATGTGGGAGCCACCCGAGCGATTCACCAACTGTGGGTGATGGGATGTCCCAACTATTCCACGGTGGTGAAGGAGTATTTTGCCGAAATCAATCATCCCCAAGCAGATATTTAGAAATATTAATAAATCTCCTCAAAAATACCCCCCTGGGTAGGTTGTTGAATTTAAACGTAAACCTAGAAAATCTATAGAAAAGTAGAAAAATGCCGACGAGTTAAGCATACGCATATTTTTTATTATAGGGGTATAGGATGTTTTATAAAGCTATAAAAGTATCTTTCTTTGTCCTCTTAGCTGCATTTTATCTCGATGCCTGTTCGCCGGAAAGGCGCATTTTAGGTAAAAAGGATCAGCCGAAAGTTGAAAAAGAGACCGAGGCAGAGGAGAAACTGCCTAAGCAAGAGGTTGCTAAGGTTTCTTTGGAAAAGACTCAGATCTTGGAAGGGGAGTCGGTCTATGTGGCAAAATACAGCCTCTCTGAAGCCCGAAAAAAGGCCGCCAGTCAACCCAAAACCAGTGAACCTGCCGCAGAAGAAACCTTCAATTTAGTTAATAGTGCGGTGACAGATCCCATTGCCGGAAGCTACTCTTCTGAGACCCAAACCAAATATAATCCCACTATAAAATATCAAATCGATAAAGAGAAACTCTCCAAGTTTAATGCCTGCGGCCCTTGGAATGAATTTGCGGAAGATTACTTTGTGGAAACCAATAATAACTATTTTAACCTCTTTGCTGCCACCACTATGTACACCATGTACGACTCTGACTTAGCCCGGCCTACTTTTAGAAACCGGGCGGATTTTCAGAGTTCTGATATTCAAAGAACCACCGACACAGACAGTTTTTTAAGAAACAAAGGGGCCTGTTTAGAACAAAGGTGGTCTCTTTCTTTAACCGATCAAGAGGCGGTACCTTCTTTACCCACCACCTCCAATGATGCGGAAAATCGATGTGCCAACGACCCCTGTGTGGATAAAACTAGATTGGAAGTTTCCGGAGAGGTGTTATCTGATCTGAATGTGGATTGGGGTGGGGCTGACACCGGTGGAATGTCTAACAACGTAGCTTGGATGAACCTTCTTCAATGCCTCAGCGAGCAATTTAATAAAACCTACACCGATATGATCAATGTCGGAGGTATCCAGTTTGAGGAGATTCACTTAAGCGACATCGATCAAATCGCTGCCAGTGGCCGTGTGAGTGTGGTTCCGGCGGTAAGAAACCAATACCGTCAGGTGGTGAGAGCAGCAAAATGTCAAGTGAACGGTCGCCAGTATGAGATGAGTGAAAGTTGCGGTGTATTCTGCCAATCCTTCTCTCAAGATGTCAAGCTCTGCTATGATATAAGATCGAACCCTAGCAAGCGAAATGAGAGTGAAGAGTTTCTAACCCAAGGACGAAGACGATTTGTCACTAGAGATATAGAAGGGTACGTGCCAGCTTATGAGAGAAATGAGCCCATCACCGGACTCACCTATATGTCCATTAAGAAAAGTAATACAGAAATATACAATGTGCGTATCATGCACAACCTGCATAAAAGTCATATCCTGGGTCAAGGTGGTTCGGGAGAGAGTTTAGGCGATGGAGTAAACAGACAATCTCGATTTTTTAGTTTTCATATTCCCTTTTGCCCCGAAGCGGAAAAATATTATGAGTACAAAGTCTGCAATGTTCCCATTGATCAACACGATGATTTTGGAAAAGCAAAAGACGGCACGATGGGAAGCCTGCCGAACTGTTTTGCGGTTCCCGACAATTGGATCATTTCCGATGTAAGGATTATGGATGATATGGTGGGTAAATCCTGGTCGTCCATTGGAACCATTTCAGTTCCACCCATTGGAGCGCCGCCTCCGGGGGTGACTTTAACTCCTGCCCCGACAGGTCCGCAGGAAAAGTATAGATATGTT
>CAYFLR010000102.1:10884-13000 GCA_964343805.1 uncultured bacterium
CACATTAAATTTTATTTAAAAAAGAGGACATAATGAAAAAAATAAAATTTATGATTCTTATATTAGCAGCTCTTTTTTCTCTCCAAATATTTGCTCAAGTGAGCTATATCAACTATGTGGATGCCTACGAAGTTCTAGCTAAGACTGAATTTAAAATTGATACTCCCACCGGCAATGATATGATTATAGGTCATAATGGAGGGGGGCATAGTAAGCTCTGTTTGAGTGGGAATTGTAAAAATGATGGTGGTAATTTATGTAAGAACAGTAATACTGGTACCTTCTATCTAAACCCTGGGCTCATCACTTTTAGAGACACTGCAGCGAATGGTGCTTCTAGAGAGCAAAAGCAATTGGGTCTCTTTTTTGATACCAACCCTACTGTTCCCAACTGGTACCATAAGGGATGGCGTAAATACAGTCCAGAAGTTCCCGCCAGTGCATGGTACAAACCCGCATGGCATCGACCCGATACCTATGGTGATCGTTATTGGAGTACTTCCGACTTTGATAATCCAAACATTTTAATGATCCCTCATGTTATGACCGACCCTGCTTTTAAGTGCTATCTTTCCGATGACAATGTGGTGGTGGACACCACCAACCCTAATGATGCTTTCTATTTAAACAAAGGATATATTACCGGCCTTAAAAAGCTTAAACAGGCGGTTATTTCTAATACCTATAGTCCCCTGGTAATTAATATTAATCATCCTAATCACACCACCAATAGCCCTTCTCCTCTGCTAGGTTTAGATGCAGGAGTGGAATTTCTAGGAATGAGAGACACCTCTTTAATTAGTAAGAGAAAAGGTTCTTATGATGAGAATTTAAGAATTCCCATCAGTGAAGAGTTTGAAAAACTAGTAGATGTTACTACTCCAGCCAAAGTAAAAACTGGCTGGATTAATGGTGCCGCCGGCAATGCCCTGCTAGTATTAGACTTAAATGAAGATGGTGTGATCAATAGCGGTATGGAACTTTTTGGTGAATCTACAGTAATGGAAAAAGCCATCGACTTTGGCAAGTTTGGAAACTATGAAGAGGGTGAATTTGCCGGAAATGGATTTCTAGCCTTGGCCCAATATGATGATAATCTAGATGGAAAAATCGACGCCAGTGACCCTGTTTTCAGTAAACTTCGTTTATGGCTCGATGGAAAAGATAATGAAACTCCCGATGGCATCACCGATGAAGGAGAATTAGCCACCCTCGATGAGTATAACATTGTCTCTTTTGATGTGGATAATATAGTGGAGATGCACCAGATAGATCAACATGGTAATGAAACTCGCTATCGTTCTTCTTACAAATATAAAAACAGTGCGGGGAAAGTTTATGAGTCGGTGGTTTTTGATATCTATTTTGTCTATGACCGTAAGCCCGATGAAGTGGCTTTGGATCAAGCGATGGAAAATGTAAACTCCAATGATCTAGAGCAAATGGCTGAAGATGCACAAACGGCGGAAGTGGTGAACGCAGTTTTTAAACAGTTTACCAATACCAATAGTAATCCCGAATAAATAACTATTTAACCATACATAGTTCATATCCATTTGTAACCCAGACTACTAGGTAGTAAAATTGCTTTATTTACCATAAGAGACAATGGAAATAAGGCAAGTCATATGAAAGATTTCTTTTCAGCTCAAAAGGTAGCTCGATTCAAGACTAAAAAGTTAATTCTCTATCTGTTGGGTGCGACTTTTTTAATATCCATTCTCCTTTCACTTGTTTTAATTCCTTGTTTTCCTTTTTTGTTTCACGAAAGATTACCCTCCAATAAAGATTACGATAGCGCCTTTGCTCTTTATTTTTATCTTATGCATTATCCATTAGAGTTCCTTAAACTGCTCAGTGTGGGAAAGATTATTATCTCCATCTTATTGGTTATGCTTTTTATATGTTTCGTGAGTCTGTATCGGTATTTAAAACTATTGAAGGGAGGAGGGGGAGATTTAATCAAAGAGTTAAACACTCGCAATATTGATAAGCTTAAACAGCAAAACCTCAAAATCCAGCGGTTAAAAAATGTGGTCGAGGAGATGTCCATTGCTGCATGTATCCCGGTGCCATCCATCTACTTGATATTGGGGCAAGGAGATTCTATTAATGC
>CAYFLR010000103.1:0-350 GCA_964343805.1 uncultured bacterium
TCCAAATTTGCAAAACTGAGAGCACGTACTCAAACTCATAAATAAACTTCTGCCTCTTGTCGGCCTTATGCCACCCAGCCTGCCTGCCGTATTCAGCAAAACTCTCCTCATATTTATTCAGCAGGTCCATAATAGATTTTAACTCTGCTTTCATCTCTGGAATTCCCACTCTTTGGGCGATGCGCCAAAAAAGATTGGAAATGAGTAATGAGTTAGAATGATATCCTTCCTGCTTTAGATGAAGAAAGTCCGGAGCTGTATGAGCTCTCCCTCTCGCATTATGAGAGATTTGCATTTCTATATCACGGATAGGTAAATCACTTTTGCCCAGCTTTCCTACTTGCGGCTGA
>CAYFLR010000103.1:360-1375 GCA_964343805.1 uncultured bacterium
GAGATCACAAAAGGCCTCCTGCATGACTTGTTTTTTCACCACAAAGGCATCTTTGGAAAAGGTATTGGAGAGCAATCCATGCATCCTCTCATGGTATAAAGTAGTTGGCTCTTTCATAGTATTATTACCCCAAAAAATGGGATTTAGGGCCAATATTTCTTTTCCTTTGGAGGGATGCCAAACATTCACCATAGGGTAGCGGATAGCAAAAGGACCGGTAAGGTTGGGTAGAACAGGCTTTTCTTGCAGGACAACCCGAGTTTTATCAGGAGGCCGAAACCCATGATCGACCATCTCTCGATCAAACTTTTGCAATCGACTCACGGTCTTTTGTGCAAAATCATTGGAGGTGGTCCACTCACCCAGAACTTCAATGGAACCTGCTTCTGCTTTCTTTTTGAAGGGAGCAAACATCAGATTTGAGAGGATGAGACTCATACCTGTCATATCCATCACTCTTTCAACTACTTTACCCATTCCACTGATTCGATCCATCTCTTTGGCAGGACGAATGGCGTTTATATCTCGCTCTTGATACCTAATTAATTTCTCACCGCTCTTTTTCTCACTGAATAGATATTGGACTCCCCCGGTGGCGCTCACCTTTCTCCCTCTATAAAAGAGAAATTTGATAGTAGGGCTTCTGTCTACAATTAAGCCATACTGCTTTCCCTCGTTTAAGTCGGCATAAGGAGAGTGCTGATTAGCATAATCAAGTCTATTGGCATCACAGCCATTTGCCTGACATAAAGACCACTCCATAGATAAAACAAGAGAAAATAGTACTATCTGCATCCATTTCATTAGCTTCTCCTTGATATACACATTTTAACAAAGATGACCTGAAGCTACTAGACAAATAACACGATCTTTTGATAGCATCTGACTGTTATTAAGAATCTACTAGCACCTGGAAATGGACCATGATTATTCGACCGGAAACTAACGAAGACATCAATCAAATCAGAGAGTTAAATGAAAGGGTATTCCCCAATGATACGGAATCAAAGCTAGT
>CAYFLR010000103.1:1385-12797 GCA_964343805.1 uncultured bacterium
GGCCACATCCCCTTGAGCCCCGCCGAGCTCAAACCGGGTGAAACAGATATTAAAATTGCTGGCTTAGCACCTATGGCGGTACAACCAGAACACCAAAGGCAGGGCATTGGTACTAAACTGATCCAAGCAGGTTTAGAGCATTTACAAAAAGAGGGTTATGATGCGGTGGTGGTTTTAGGTCATCCTGAATATTACCCCCGCTTTGGCTTTACTCCCTCCAGCCAATTTGGCATTAAAAGCACTTATGATGTTCCCGATAATGTCTTTATGATTAAGGAGTTAACTCCTGGAGCGCTCAAAGAGTGTCAAGGGGTTATTCATTATCATCCGATCTTTAAACAGTTTTAATCTAGACCCTGTCAAATCCTTGATCAGTGTCTAGTTTCTAAACAACCTCTCCACTCTCAGGTCATTTTAAATCATTAAATTTCAAGCAGTTAATCAACCAACTCACTGGCACACTTCTTGCTAAATTAATACATTGGGTGCGTCATGAAAACACTTGCATCGAGGTTAATATGAAATATTTTATTTTTATCTTTTTTTTAACTCTCATTCAGTGTGGAGTTCAGACTCCTTCCAGCCTCCAGCAAGTAGCTGATAAAGCAGGTCAAAAAACCCTCTTTCAAAGAGATAGTGAAGGAAACATCCTTCCTTCATCCAAAAAATATTTAAGCACCAAAGATTTTCGCCAGTTGTTTGTTCGTAAATACGGAATAAAAAATGCCAAGAAATCCCTGATTATTACCCATGGAGTTCTTGAACATGGCGGTCGTTATCAAAATGTAGTGAATCACTTTGCTCCCCTAGGCTATCAAATATACTCATACGATCTGAGAGGTCATGGTCACTCCTGTGGAAAAAGAGCTTACGTAGAGAAGTTCGATTCCTATCTGCAAGATTTAGATCAAATGGTGAACCATGTAATCAAGCAGAACCCCGATCAAGAGATCTATCTAGTAGGACATAGCATGGGTGGACTCATCACTTTTCTCTACAGTCTTAACTTTGAAATGGCATCTAATATAGCAGGTGTTATTCTTTCCTCACCCGCTCTCAATGTAGATGCTCCCATAGTAAAAAACTTTTTTGGCACCATGCTAAATAACCGATTCACTGGCACCCTTACCATTGACACAGGTATCACCAGCGAGCAGTTGACCGATGATGTATTAGAGATCGCCAAGCATAAATCAGATTCTTTGGTTATTCCTGAGATCACGATTCATTTAGCCAGAGAAATGCTGATGGCTTCTTATTTTACCCCAGTTCTTTGGTCAGACTGGACCCTCCCTATTATGATGATTCAGGCTGAAGGTGACACTATTGTAGATATGACTACCAATACTGTTGAGTTTGCAAAGCTCCCCAAAAAGGTTCCCCAGACGATTATCAATTACCAAAATGCAAAACATGAGCTTTTTAATGCACCACAACCTCTAAGAAACAGGGTTTTCAGAGATATTCAACATTTTATCAACACCAAGAAGAAACTTCCAGAACTACTAGAAGAAAACCTTGATGTGGATGAGCTTACTAATCAAGCTAAAACGATTGGCTTAAATCCTTTCACCAGCGATGAGTGCAGTAGCTTTCCTGAAGGAACTCTCAAAGACCCAAAAAGGTGGAGCCATTGTTGTGTGGAACATGATATTGCTTACTGGGTAGGTGGAACTTTCGATGAACGAAAAGCAGCAGATAAAAAGCTGCAATATTGTGTGGATTCAGTAGATCTTCCTTCCACTGCATTCTCTATGTATTGGGGAGTGAGGGTAGGTGGAACACCTCATTTAAATACCCCATGGAAATGGGGTTATGGTTGGGATTCGAACCGAGGCTATCAAAAAGTGACTGACGAAGAAGCGGCCCTTGCTCGTCAACTATTCAAAGCCCACCAACAGGTCAAGCAATCTTTAGTTACCCCCTAATTTCCTTTGAACCTGCTTTTGTAGACTTTGATCAGACTCTTCCTCATCATCTCCCTTTTCAATCTTGGTGAGGATTTCTACCCTTCGCTTGATTAAAAACTCAGACATCTCATCTAAGAACTGTATGATTCCTTCGGGAGAATAGGGTTCTGCTTGATCATCTAGGGAAGACATATCAATGATACGTTGTCGCTGTAAATAGGGGGCAATCTCTTGCTTCACTTTCTGAAATATCTTTCGGATATGAGAGTCAAGAATCTTTTCTCTGAGAAGCCTCTCAAATGCGGCTGTATATTTTTCATAGAGATAAGGATCTTTTGCAATACGACGATCTAATTTATCCTCCGTGGAGTAGATGAGTTTGGTCTTAAGAATTTTACGATTCACCGGATTCCAAAAAGACCACATCCAATAGGAGGCATGAGGTTTATTTAGCAGGTCATCATAATCCCAGGCCATAATATTAAAATAAATTCTCTCTTCGGTATTGTCTGGAGCCGCATAAAAGAACACCTCATCAGCATAGTCTCCGTTTTTCAAGAAAGTATTTAATGCCAACCACTCAAAATACTGCTCTATATTCAGCCTTTTAGAAAGAAATCCATAGAGTTCAGGACCTTGATAGGCTTTTAATTGGTCATAGATCTCCTCATAAGCTGCCAAAAAGTCTGACTCTTGATATTCCGTTTTCTTATCTTTAAACTCTTTTACGGTGGGTTTACCTAAGTATCCGCGCCGCAATACAAAGGGGGAGTTTAACCTTTTGGTAAGTACTTTATCGGGCTTTTCCACCACCAGATAGAGACCATAGGATTTGTCATTAATTATGAGCTCAGCATATTGATTTTTTAAATGAAAGAGTCCGAGGCCGGTTAGAAAATGATAGCCCACCTTATAATTGATGTAGCCACGATCCTGCCACATGCTCACTAGATTGAACTTCTTAACATCTTTCACAGGCTCAGCCACATAGGGGCTAAAACTTACTTTATCCGATAGTTTTACCCCAAAACACCTCCTAGGAGCTTTCAGACAAGTTTGACCACGGGTTTTTAGCTCCATATCCATCCATTTGCCATCGTTTAATTTAAACTTGGCTCCGGTAAACTCATACCGATCACCTTTTCCCTTCTCTGAGACAAAAGGAAGGTCTTCTGGGGTGACTTTTATGAATATCCGATTGGGTAACTCTTTAGGCAGAGAAGCCTCGGCCAGAGTCTCACTTTTTTCCGTTACACTGGTGTGCTTACATTGAAAGATAAATAAGGAAACAAACAGGCAAGTGGTCACGTAAAATAGCCTCATAACCAACTCCATTTAAAGAAAGTAGTATTTAGATTTATGGATTACTCTAATTATACCACGGTGTTTGATAATTCCCAAATGAGATTGAAGAGGGCTTTGAACGGAGGGGAGATTACTTCTGCTTTGATAGCCAGAGTGAAATGGCCTTCAGATCTTCTTCACTCAGTCTCATTAGAAAGCTTCTCATGGTCATAGAAAGGCCGTTATTGCGCCGACCCGACTTAATGTCTTTCATTTGATTGGTGCTATATTCGGGATTCTGCCCGGCAATAATAGGGTACATCGGGGTCATTGCCACTTTGCCAGTGGGACCGTGACAGGTATGGCAGCCATGCCTTTTATAAAGCTTCTTGCCCCGTTCATACTCAGGAGATGCTTCCTTCTTTTTCGCTTTATCAGCTCCCAGCAACAGATAGATGGGAACAAGTAGGATAAGTAGAAAGAAAAAAAAGAACTTCTTCATAAAAACTCCCATAAAGAGGATCAGGTCGATTCTATTGCATATAGGGTATAAGAACCCCACGAAATATCAATAAAAAAGCAACTAACATGACAAAAAGAGGTGAAAACCAACGCACTCCTCTCCATTTTTCCAGGATAAGACTTCCCACAAAGCCTGTCCCTAATATAGCTGGTATAGTCCCTAAACCAAAAGCCAACATATAAAGTAAGCCATCAAAGTAGGTTCCAACAGTTAAAGATGCTGTAAGTGCCAAATAAACTAAACTGCAAGGAAGAAGTCCGTTTAAAAATCCCAGGGCCATTTGAGAAAGAGGATTTGGGTGACGCAGAAGAGCTCCTCCCCAGCGCCAAAATATCTTACTTGCATTAGAAGAGTCGATTTCGAACCACCTTCTGTACTTTGAATAAAATAAAATGGGATAAGCCATCATGAGGAGACCTGCTGTAATGGAAACAGTTCTCTGTAATCCCATAGTCATCAGCTTTTCTCCTAGCCAACCGACTATGAGACCCAATAATATATAACTGGCTAGCCGCCCCATTTGCATAAATAATAGAGAAGAGGTGACATGCAAGGTTCCTTTTTTTTGTGGACTGAGGGCTATTACCAGAGGCCCACACATACCGACACAGTGCAAACTCCCTAAAAAACCTATTAAAAAACCAGTAATTACGAACATGGAACTATAATACCCGGAACCCAAGCCGCTTGTCTAGTTTTTGTTTCTTGCCTTTCCTTAGGTTTTCACCTATTATCCGGTAACAGATTATGTGATCATTATGGAGGTTCCGTGAAACAAAAAGCATTAAACGCAATAAAAGTGGCAATGGATAATGGTGCATCCTATGCAGATATCCGATTGCACATGTTGGATCAAACAGAAGGAATTTATACCCTGTGTGGTTCACTCGAGGATTATAGTTTTAACGAAAACAGCGGTTACGGTATCCGTACACTTTATAATGGAGCTTGGGGATTTGCATCGGGAGTTGACTTTAACGATCTTAACAGTGTGGCTCGTAAATCATTAGAGAATGCGAAATCAGCTTCTCAGTTTTTAACCGACCCCAAAGAGATCTTTCAAGACACTTACACCAGCCCCACTGAAATTGACCCTTTTAGCGTAGATACCAAAGAGAAGATCGACGCTCTCTTAGCCATGGATGATAAACTAAAGCATGAGAAAATCCAACTTTGGATGACCTCTGCCACCTTCTACAAGAGAAAGATTCTCTACTTTGATTCTGAAGGAAGTGAAATTGAAAAGAATCTCTTAGAGTGCAATGGTGGAATTTATGCCTATGCCAATGACTGTGATGGTCTTCGTCAGCGCAGATCATTCAATCTCTTTCAAAAAGCAGGTGGCACCGTTGGATGGGAGAACTTTCTAAGTGCCGAGCAATTTGGTCATGCCGATCGAATTCGAGAAGAACTACTCGAATTGATTGATGCTCCTACTTGTAAAGAGGAAGTTTGTGATGTGATTTTACTTCCTGAAATGATGGCTCTGCAAACTCATGAAACCATCGGTCATGCCCTCGAACTCGATCGAATATTAGGATACGAATTAAGTTACGCAGGAGGAAGCCACGTAGATCTTCAACACTTTGGCTCCTTAGAGTTTGGTTCCAAAAAGCTCACTGCTCGAGCAGACGGCACAGTTCCTAACTCTCCCGGATCCTTTGGTTATGATGATGACGGAGTGAAAGCTCGTAATGTTGTGATGATCGATCAAGGGAAATTAGTTAATGCCATCACTTCCAGACAGATGGTAATGGAAGCTAATCGCAAAGCAGGCCGTGAGATATTTGATGGTTCGGGAGCCACCTGTCGAGCTCAGAGCTTTAACCGTCTCCCCATTGAGCGAATGAATAACATCAATGTGGATGCTGGCCAAGATGGCTCTAAAGAAGATATTATTAAAAATTGCCAAAATGGAATCATGGTGGAAGCACCGAGGTCCTGGTCCATTGGATCCAATCGTGAGAACTTCCATTTCGCCACCGAAATTGGTTGGAAAATCGAAAACGGCAAAGTGGCCGGCATGGTTAGAAACCCCACCTATGGCGGCGACAGTCTTCCCTTCTGGCGTTCTTTGAAGTACGTAGGAGATGAATCAACCTGGCAGATGCAACAAGTTTTCAACTGCGGAAAAGGCCAACCCAACCAAGTGATGCGACTCGGTCATGGGGTTCCCATATGTCTTTTCTCCGATGTTCAGGTGGGCAAATAACAAATAATCCAAAGAGCGAGATAATAAGATGGATAAAATATTAAAAACTTTAAGCGAACTAAATTCTTATGTGCAAGAAAAGGGAGTGGACGGCCAACTCACCTACCGAGGCGAGGTTTCTCACCTCTTACGTTGTGCTGTTAGCCAAGTTTCTCTTAATGTCAGCGAGGCTTCTCAAACTCTCTACGTCGAACTCCAACAAGGAAAAAGAGCGGCCTCTGGCAGTTACAAAGGTTCAATCGAAAACATTGATCAAATTAAAAATGTAATTGATACGGTTTACTCTTCCATTGATTCGACCCCCGAAGTGGACTTTTTAAAGCCGATGGAACCCATTGCTCAAGATGTGAAAGTTCCCGCTAAGGAAATTGATAGCAATGTAGAAGATATTGATAGCAAGGTGATGGTGAGTATTTTTGAAAAGGCGGCAGAGAGATTCAAAAATGACAAAGTTCATGTGTCCGGTGCTTTTTCTGCAGGATCAGCAGATTATGCGGTGATCAACACCAAGTCACCCGAACCTCTCTATCATAAAGGAACTGATTACAATGTGGAAGTGGTTCTCCAAATGTTGGAAGCAGATAAAAAAGAATTAAGAGCTGCTTATACCGGCGAAGATCTTTCCACCTACAATGAGCAAGAAGTTCTTGATCATTTAGAGCATATCTTAAGGTTAAAACAAGAAACCCAAAGAGAAGATCTTAAACCTGGAAAGTACAAAGTGGTTTTCGGAGCAGATGCCTTTGGAGAGCTCGTCTCTATGTTTGGCTATTTAAGCTTATCAGGTGAATCTTTTGAATACCAAACAGGAATGCTGCAAAAAGATAAACATAAGTTAGGCGACAAGATCTTCAGTGAAAAACTCACCATGGTGGATGATCCGAATCGAGACGATGTCCTCTATGCCCGCCATTTTGGTATGAATGGAATTAAACGAGATGCCTTTCCTCTTATCGAAAATGGCGTTTTGAAAAACTTTTACTACTCTGATAAAAAGACCTGTGATCGTTTCAACAAAACCGTCAACAATGACGCTGGAGTTGGGTCCGTTAAAATTCTTAATGGCGATGGAGTTGATACTTTTAAAGAGTTGATCAATAATTCCAGCGAGCCAGTTATTTATATTCCTTTTATTCACTATATGAATATCACCAATGCTCCTAAGGGAGAAATTACTGGTACCAGTCGCTTTGGAACTTTTCTTATTGAGAATGGTGAGGTTAAACATCATCTTTATAACTTAAGGATCAATGACTCACTGCACAATATTTTAAGCCAAATCAACTGGCTTTCAAAAGGCACCACTCATGTAAACACTTCTAACACTTATGGACTGCGCAATCCTTCCAGTATTGCTTGTCCCTCTTTTGTCTGTGTGGATGATGTATATATTTCTGGCACTAATAAACAGCCTGATTAAGCTACGGCTTTTTCATGCTGTTGATCGAGATATCGGCAAATCTGGATGAGTTCATCCATTTGCCGATCTAACTCGTCAAACTTATCTTTATGCAGACTGAGATAAACTTCATTGGTCTTTTTAACTAAAACTTGAAATTCAAACTCTTCCGCCAGACCTTTCAGTTTATGAATTTCATCCTCCATAGGTCCCCACTCTTTATCCATATAGTATCGAACGATTTTTCCTAATTCGTAGGGAAGTCGCTCCATAAAACGATCGTTAAGATGGATCACCTTTTCTTCGGTATGGGGCGTTCGTTGATCCGATTCCTCTTTGACGTAGGACAGGAGCTCACTGTACTTTTCTTTACCTAATAAATGTTTACCTAAAACTCGATACAGATGATCCCAATCAATGGGTTTGGTTATGATATTATCTGCCCCCTTGGAACTGTACTCTTTTGCATCCTCTTCACTGCCGTTACCTGATATCACCACCACGGGTATCTTATCTTCCGTACTTCGGACCTTTTCAATAAAATCAATTCCACTCATCACCGGCATGTTCACATCCACCAGTAGCAGGTCAAAATCCTCATGTAAGTATCTTTCCCAAGCCTCTTCTCCATTACTCACCATAGTTAATTTGACCCCAGTATGAGCCAAACGCATTTTAATGAGCTGCTGTATATCTAGACTGTCTTCTGCCAGCATGACTTTTCCGCCCAATTCGACTTTAGGCTTTTTCCCCTTACGAGCTTTGGGTTTTTCCTTAAGTTCCACCGGATAACTATAGAGCATTTTATCATCAACCGGGTTACCAACTGGAAGAGTGACGGTAAACTCGGCCCCTTTTCTCTCTTGGCTTTTCACTCCAATCGTCCCTTGCATAGAGGTCACTATTTCTTGCGAAATGTGAAGTCCCAATCCAGTTCCACCATAAGTTCCAGCGATGGATTTATCGGCCTGAGCAAAAGGGTTAAAGATTTTTGATTGCTGTTCTTTTGTAAGGCCCACCCCAGTATCTATGACTCTAAAAACAATTTGAGAGGTATCATCTTCCTCACAAGCCACCTGAACTTTCACCTCTCCTTCATTGGTAAACTTAACAGCATTACTACAGAGATTTAACAAAACCTGTTTCAAGCGAACTTGATCAGAAATTATTTTACGAGGCAGAGGATATTTATACTCAATATTAAAAGAGACCCCTTTCTTTTTAGCATCCATCGAAATGAGCGATTTAATATCTTTGGTTAATTGGAAGGGAGAGATCTCAGTAAATGAAAACTCCATCTTATCCGCTTCGATCTTTGAGTAGTCCAAAATATCATTCAAGATAATAAGCAAATGATTACTGTTATGAATTATCGTATCAGCATGTTCAGTTATTCCCTTTGTTGCCTCAGGGTTCTCATAGATCTCTTCCGCAAAGCCCATGATCGACGAGATCGGAGTTCTAATTTCATGGCTCATTTTAGCTAAAAAAGTATCTTTGGCTTGATTGGCATCTTCCGCCGCTTGAGTTCTTTCCGCAACCTGCTCCTCTAAACCACTTGCCAGTTTAGTAACTTGGTCATGCCTAAAACCTGCAAATCCGGCGAAAATGGCCAAAAACAAAGGAGCTGTATCAATTACCCAAAGTAGCATCTCTTCTTGTTGGATTACCATCCAAGACTCTTCTAACTGAGAGGCTCTCAGTAAAGTAGCTACTACCGGAAAACAAAGCCCAAATAGAAAGCCAAATAAGGCATAGCTTAAACTCTTGCTCATTTTAAAATCCTCCTCTGCTCTTTGTATCGGAGGATATTAGGAGTTATTTAGAAAAAAATAACCTTGACTCTCTGGTCAGAGAAGTTAAACTATAGCTAAGACCATATAATCACACAATAAATAAACACGAAGCAAACACCCCCAAAACGGGGATTGGTAAAAATATAAATAAGTATCGAAGGATTTACATTTGAAAATTCATAATTTAAAAAAATTATTAGTTTTGATGATTATCTCCTGCCTATTCTCTCCCAACCTCTTCGCTAGTCTCTACTGCACCGTTAAATTGAATGGCAAAAAACTCGAAGGCATCGGACGCTACAACCGAGAGAAATGTCAGAAAATGTGCACCTCTATGATCGATGAGGTACTAAGCGAGAAACATAACCCAGAGGATCTTATAAGCTGTGAAATCAAAGAGTACATCTTCTTTAGAAAGTGTAGCTTTGCCCTCAACAACAAGTTCACCCGCATCTTTCGGACCTCTATTTGCGGCACATCTATCGCGTCTATCAAGTTGTCCGATTATCAAGCTATGCAGAAAAAATAGAACCTGCCATATAGAGCATTAATTATTTATAAATGGCCTCTATGTCACACGAAAGGGCCAAAAAACTGCCATATAAGGCGTTAATGATTTATGAATAGCCTATATGGCACATGAAGGGGAAAAAAGTCTGCCATATAAAAGGTTAATGATTTATGAATAGCCTATATGGCACATGAAGGGGAAAAAAGTCTGCGGTATAGAGCTTTAATAATTTACTAGTGACTTATATGTCAGACCTTAGGCCATACAGAGCCTTAAATTGAAAACTGTCCAAAGTTTAGGGGAAAGGGTATAGGAATTACGACTATATCTACTTGCTTAATTCATAAATAGAAATTATATTCAACCTCGCTATGAACTCTTAAAGTTAGGGAGTTGACAATATGAACTACCTTAAGTTTCACCTATTTTTAAGCCTTTCCTTTTTACCCCTATTTATAAATTGCACTCCTGAAGGGATTTCAAAAGTATCTAGAGCTACTTTTGACATGTTAGTAAAAGACATTCCGGATATAAGTGGATATTGGAAATCTGACTGCATTCCAACTTATAAAGATGGGAGTACTTTGATTTATCTATATTTTCATAAAGGGGAATATCTAAAAATTGAAGACCATTATCACGATAGCAATTGTAATGATTATAAAGAGCCTTTTCGATCGGAGGGAGACTACTCTTTAGGACCCTCAGAGATAAGTGGCATTTTTAGAATTTCAACAGAAGAAATAAATACGATTTATGAACAAGAATTCAGTTTTTTTATCAACAAAGGTATAATCGTATCTATAAACAGCTTAACCTTTGGACCTTTATTAAAAGAGGTAGGATTCCCCTTTCCTTTTGATATAGAGAGTTTTGATAAGGAGATTACTTTTTATAGGGACTAAAATAATGGATGCAAGTTTGACTAATAAAACCATGTATGAAGCTTATCTAGAGGCTTATAACGTTTTTTCTTAGATTAATCATCTTGATGAACCTTTTCCTAGTGAGTTAGCAAAGGTTTTACCAGAGACTGATAAGTATTTATTAGCCTACAACTTTGCTAAAAGAGATTATTTTCATAAGAGTGGAAAGTCTTTATTTAGAAATGAGGAAGAGTTTAATAAATTATTCCAGCGGTCAACAGATATTACATGGGATGTAGGAGTGTATTGGTGTGCTAGAGATCTAGCAAAGGATTGGCATGTAGTTGGAAATCATCATTTCATATTATTAATAGGGGATAATATAGTTTTTAAACCCGAAGACACTAACAATGAAAAAGGAGTTGTATTTCTGACACTTGGAGGATTTGATAGTCCTGATAAACTCGTAGGGAGACTAAACAATAGTGCTGATGTTGAAAGTGTCCGAGAAGGAATTAACCCCAAAAAATATGTAAGTAGCCTTGTACCGGATTATGATATTGAGGCAAAAAAAGTAAATATACCTAGAGGGCTTACACTCTCAAAATTTCTTGCAAGGTCATTTGCCTATTATGAAACATATGTGGAAAATAGTTGTGCCTGGCCAACTTATGACTCAACCTCTTTAAATTGCGCATCCTGGGCTAATAGTTTATTAGCTGCATTAGGTGTTCCTGAAGAAGAAAGAGAATCAATGGGCGACTTTTTTGGGTTTGATGTTGCTCAAAATAAAGAAATCGATCTAGATTTGTTTAAAAAGAAAGTGTGTTAAGTGTTTAATAAGAATAGGTGAAGCCAACACAGCGGAGGTTGCACGAAGCTTGCCATTCAGAATCGCGCGTCCGCAAGGC
>CAYFLR010000104.1:0-10982 GCA_964343805.1 uncultured bacterium
TCTACTTTCACATACCAAGTGGGTATCAGTTTAAAGATCAAAGGTTCATCAGTTCGGTAACAAAATGGATAGGGGTGAGTCACAGTTCCCTGTTTTACCAGAACCTTTTTCTCCTTGAGAGCTTTGATAATAGGCTTATTCGCGTCTTTAAAATACATACCTTGGTATTCAGGAATATCATCTGTAAACTTTCCTTCCACATCAATGGGATCCACAGGGGATATTTCATACTTTTTACAGACAAAAAAGTCATCTTCACCAAAAGCGGGAGCAGTATGAACGATACCGGTACCATCTTCAGTAGTTACAAAATCGCCGAGCAGAACTTTGAAAGCACCCTTTTCTTTCTGATCTTTAAAATAAGGAAAAAGAGGCTCATATTCCATACCCTCAAGATCTTTTCCTTGAAGCTTAGAGAGAATTTCATACTCTTCTTCTTTTTTATAATAAGAAGAGATCAGATTCTCTGCCAAATAGTACTGTTCCCCGCTCTCATTATCTTTAATTTTCAAATAGGAGATCTCTTCTCCTACTGTTAAAGCTAAATTACTTATGAGTGTCCAAGGAGTGGTGGTCCAACCTAAAAAGTAGGTGTTAGGCTCAGTTGTGGCAAATTTAATAGTTATGGAGGGATCTTGAACTGTTTTATAATTTAAATTGGCTTCAAAATTAGAGAGCACCGCTGTAATACGAGGTGAGTAACGAACAATTTTACTGCCCTCATAGATGAGACCTTTATCCCACAGAGATTTAAAAACCCACCAGATGGATTCCATATAGCCAGGATCCATAGTTTTATAACCATTTTCAAAATCAACCCATCGACCCATCCTAAATACAGTCTTTTTCCAATCCTCTGTGTACCTTTGAACAATAGAACGGCATTTTTCATTAAATTCAGCCACTCCATACTCTTCAATATCAGTTTTGCCTTTTAAACCAAGCTCTTTTTCCACTTCAAATTCGACGGGAAGCCCGTGGCAATCCCAGCCAAACACGCGGTCTACACGTGATCCACGCATAGTCCAATACCTAGGCACTATATCTTTCAGGGTTCCTGCCAATAAATGACCATAATGGGGCAGACCGGTGGCGAAAGGAGGACCATCAAAAAAGACATACGAGTTATCTGGATCACGCTGGTCAATGCTTTTTTGAAAAGTATTATGTTCTTGCCAGAGTGTCAGTATTCGCTCTTCAATCTCTGAAAAACGTTGCGTAGAAACCGGTTTCATATTTTCCTCCCTAGATTGACTTAACCTTGGATCCTCAGAGTTTTAAGAAAGAAAGGCAGCAATCATTGCACTCCAAAGATAATGCTAAAAATCTCGAATTACCCCAGTAAATCTGCATTTCTTAGCATGATCTTTGAATCACAAGCATCACCACCTTCCAATTCCAAAAACTCTGAGGATCCAAGTTTAGTGCTTGCCAATATAACCAAATTTGCCTCTTTCCTCAATAGTTCTATTTAGCTATAATTAGATTCAGTATGAACAAAGAAAAAGCCACAAAAATTATTGCCCTAGGTGATCTGCATGGTGCTTACGATGAATTTATTCATATTGCAAAAGCATTTCAGCTAGTGAACGATGAACTCCATTGGATTGCCTCAGATGTACAATTTGTCCAGCTAGGAGATGTCTGTGACAGGGGTTACGACTGTTTTTCCATCTATAAGCTATTGATGCAATGGCAAAAGGAAGCCCCTCACTACAATTCGGCTGTGCACTTCGTTATCGGCAACCACGAAGTTATGAATATATACGGTATCTATCATTACAACACAACAGAAGAGTACAAAAGTTTTGCAAAAGATGATAATGACGATGGCAAAGCCGAATTTATCAAGGCTTTCAAAAAAGGAGGCTGGCTTTTAGAATGGATCAAACAGCAAAATATTGCTCTACAAATCGACGATTTTATCTTTGCTCATGCTGACTTTCCCTCTAATTTTCAAAATAAAACCCTAAAGGAAATAAACTCTCATCCGTTGCAGATTCTAGAAAATGCGGAAGTGGGACCGGGAAGTAAATTACCTGAGCCTTTATTTTCGGAAGAAAACAGTATTCTTTGGTGTCGGATCGCTCACTACAAACCCTCCGATGATTATCAGGATGCTCTTTTTAATTTCTTAAACCGCCATCAAGCCAAACTTTATATTTGTGGTCATTCTGTCACCAAGAACTTTCTAAAAGGCTTTGAGGGCCGCTTTCTTTGTATAGATTCGGGTATTTCACCTTTTTATAATGGTTCGGGAGAGGTTTTATTAATTCAAAGAGAGCAAGCTTATGCCTGCACCGTGAATAAGAAGAGTGAAATCAAAAGAAAGGCTTTGATAGCCTCTAACATAGTATTTTCCTTTATCATTACTACTACATCCTCCTGATTCTTAGCCTCCAGCAAGTTAGCTGCCGAAACACGATCCATTTTAGTTAGCATCTGCTCACATCGACTCTTAAACTCATGAAATTGAATCTGAGCCGCCTTGGACTTATCCAAAAATACTTGAATGCCATCTTCTAAAGTTTGCCAAATTTGCTTTTCGTTATTGAGTTTTAAGTCCACATCGGGATGGGATGACTTTTTGAGTTCTTGAGCAATGAAATCGTACTTAAAGTTAAGCATGGTTTGCAGAGCTTTTTCAAACTTTTCATATTCTTCCATAGAGTTTACCCTCTCTAACATGTAGCTTCAGACACTTATTAATTAATATGTGGATATATATTAGAGACGGCTAAAGGTAAAGACCCAAGTTCGACTTTGGCTATCTTTCATTTCGATATCAAAGCCATAATCATCAGCATAAATCTTTTGTTCTGAAAGCAGTTTAGTCCCTGTTTTACAGGATTGACTCAGTTTAGACTGCCCATCAATGCTACCTATTCGGAGGTCCTTGTTTTGTTCTGAGGTAGAAGTTGAAGGAGAAAATTTGAAAGCGTACTGGTAAACATCTTCTTGATACTCTTGACAGCCTAGCTCAAATTTTAATGCATTACTAGTGGGATGTTTGACCTGCATAAAACCCGCTTTAGTCACTAGGTAAGTTTCAGCTCCCGTATCACTGTTGGTGGCCGACAACCTAATATCCCAGAGATAATCTCCCTTAAGGCGATACTCAGTAAGGTTTTCATCATTGCGATAGACAATTTTGAGTTCATAGGTTCCATTTAGCAAACCTTTTCCATCGAGAAGAGAGATATCTTCCTCAGGTTCTGGGCTCTCTTCCTTGATCTCTTGATTCTGTGATTTCTGAGCTACTGTGTAGCGTTTGGATTTGACAGAGGATCCCACGGGGCTATCAGAACAATTCACCACTAATACTGAAAGCAGCAAGAAGAAAATTGTTTGTTTTGATATGGACACCAATGACATGGGACAATCCTATTAATTACTTTCTCTATTTATCGGTGATACCCCTCTTTAAGTTTAAATATTTTCACCAACTATTTAATTTGCTATATATATCAATTAAATAGAAACAACCTTTTTAATGATTTTTTACGATAGGATTATTTTCCATGACAAAATCACTCTGCCCCATATTCTTTAAGCCATTGCTCATACCCAAACCCTGGGGAGATATTGAAATTAAAGGAAAGATATATGGTGAAGAGTTCATGGTATCTACGATAGAGGGGCTTGAAACTGTATGCCGAACTAGCAACAAAAGCTTAACAAAACTTATAGAGGAAAATCCAGAACTTATACTTGGAAAAAGAGTCTTCCAACACTTCGGACCTCATTTACCGGTCTATCAAAAACGCCTGGCCGCTAGTGACAATTTATCAATTCAAGTCCATCCAGATAATGAACAATCTCAGAAAATGAAACTCGGAAACTTAGGAAAGGAAGAAGCCTGGTATATCACTAAAGTAAAGCCCGGTGCTGCTATCTACGTGGGGTTCAAACCAAACGTAAGTGCTCAAGACTTAGAACAGCAGCTAAAAAGTAACCAGCCCATAGAGAATCTATTGAATAAGATCGAAGTACATCCGGGAGAAATGTACTATATTCCGGCCAGAACAGTTCATGCGGTTGGCAAAGGAGTAGAGCTTATCGAACCTCAACAATCCTCCAATGTCACTTTTAGAGTCTATGATTGGAATCGAGTGGATGCGGCGGGTAATCCGAGAGAACTCCATGTCCAAGAATCTCTTGAAGTCATTGATTTTTCAGGAAAATCCAATAAAATAGATCGTTTTAAGCTAAAAAAAGAAGGATCTACCTGGGTCAATGCCCCCTATTTTTGCTTCTATGAATATGACCTAAAAAAGAGTGACCAAATCCACCGTGAACCGAATGAAGCCTATGAAATTCTTTATGTTCACCAAGGTGAGGTTGAGCTGAAAGGAGGCGATTGGGCAGGCCCTCTTCAGCAAGGGGAAAGCGCATTACTCCCCGGCGGTCTTTCCAGTTATAGTTTAAGAAATACTGGTGTTCAAAATTCTTCCCTACTAATTACCACCCTTCCTTCTCAAATTTAGCATTGAATAACAATTTGTTAGAGATATTTAAGGTTTTACTATAAAGTTTTGGTTGATTTTTCCGATAGGCTGTAAAACGGAAAATCTAATATTTTTTAACAGGGGGAGCCCATGAAAAAGTCCAACTTAATTGTACGCTTAAGCGTAATTATGCTCTTTAGTGCTTTTATGTGGCAGTGTGAAGACTCGGACGCCACAGCAAAAAGTACTCGTAGAGTGGGTAGTAAATTAGATGCGCTGACTGATATGGGCTATTATGTCACAGCAAATAACACCACGAAATCGGGTGAGCTTTATCCTGACCTTACCATGAAAAAACATGGCGCTTGGAGTGGAGACAAATTAATTGGTCGAAACGCGAGTGTGAGAGACGGAAGTTATGATGATAATGAGCTTTTTTCCATTCAAGAAGAAGAAGGAACAGGAACTGGCTTTTTCTTCAAAATGGAAATTTTAGAGCCTGGACAAATCGTGAGTGTTCCGGAATCGATTCACCTCAAATCTGGATTTTTTGAGGTTTTTGAAGATGAAAATAAATGTGAAGCCTTCGTGAATGTTCCAGGTAAAGACTCTCGTGGAAAAGAAGCAGTATTTAAACTCTGCTTTATGACCAGTGATCGCGGAAATCACCTTTTTATGGCAAAAGTCAACACAAATGGATTTATTAACAATGAAGAGACAACTGTTCCAACTCTAGAAATGGATGTTGTCTGGGTTATGACTGAGGAAGGTAAAGCCAAAAACAAAGTAGACAAACTCTATGCAGACATGGGAATCACCATTCATCCTAATCCAGAAACAACCCTGTTTCGTCAAATGCCTGGGTGGACAGTTGGATCTGATTTCTATCAGGAAGTTTCTGCTGTGATACCTTCAGATAACGTAGTTGATGCTGAGCCAGATGGCACAGGTGATACTTCAGTTGAAACCAATAATAATGACAATGGAAGCACCGCTAAAACCGCCGAAGTAAAACCGGAAGTTAAAGAAGTGGCAGTGGTACCAGAAGTTGATATACCAGAAGCTACTATCATTGATGCACCTCCACCTCCATCTATTCCTGCAAGTTCAAAAGTAAGTTTCAATGCCAAGAGCATGTGGCTGCTGGTTGGTGCCGGTAAAGGGGGCTGTTCAGTTACTGCGAAAATAGCCAAAGAAGGAACCGCCCAAACGGTGGAAAGATTTAAAGTAGAATGATCAATATGTAAAAGTAAGACCTCTTCCTTACTCATTAGTAGCTGTTAGTGATATAAAAATCGGTGAAGGTTGTTATGACGATTATATTACCGGACATAAATGGAACAGCGATGGCGCCTTAGAAAACGAATGGGCCAAGGATTATGACATCAGTGTGGCCACAACTCAAAATGCATCTGTTCCTTTACTTGAACTTGATGGCAGCAAAGATGCCTTAGAGTATATCTTCTCAAACCCAAGTCTCACCAGAGGCGACTACATATCCTACTTAAAAGGGGCATTTAACCCTGCGACTCATGCTCAGGTAATACGTTCAAATGACAAGGCTTTTGATACTTCTGCAGTTATTGGTTCTTTCAAAGATACAGCCGGTAATGATCGCTACTTAGCTCTCACTCTAGCTAAAGACAGCACTGGTTATGTGGGTGTTCTACTTACAATTAATAAGTTAGGACTGATTATTGATGCTTGGAAATTGAATTTAGAATAATGTCTGTTAAATGATGATCTAAAAAGCTCCTTGCTCTCATGAGTGAGGGGCTTTTTTTTGGCTTGAATTAGTGACATTGGATAGAGGTGGGTCCCATAGCAAATTTACTCTGGATGAGCTCTTTAACTGCCAACCATCCCATTTCTGCGCATTTGACTCTAGAGGGATATTCTTGCAGATGTTCAAAAACCAACAACTCTCCTAAATAATCACGGCTATTTTGACTCGGAGATTCTCCCGCAAGTAGCTGGAGAAAGGAGTTGGAGAGAGCCTGCGCTTCATTTAAATGCAACTGTTGCAATTTTTTTGACATCATGGAAGCAGAAGCTTTAGCCACCGCACAACAGTCTCCGTCGAAGGTCAGCTCTTCAATTATATGTTGATCATTAATATTAAAATAGAGCTGCAGACGGTCACCACAAAGCGCATTATAGCACTCCGCTTGATGAGTTGGTTTTTCCATCTTTTGGTTATTATGCGGCCTTTTATTGTGGGCTAACAATACTTGTGAATAGAGTTGATCTGTAATCGCCATAATCTCCCTTCCACACCCATAACTATCATCATACCCGCTAGGGGTGCAAGAAAAATCCTTGAGGTCTGCTAATTAAGGTTGTATTTGGGAAGAGGAATAAATTTCCTCAACCTACAAATTGGACAATACAAAATGGAATCAAAACAAACCCCCTCACCTTTAAAAGAGGAAACCCCATCTCAAGGTTGGGTCATTCGCCAGAAAAAGAGCTCTACTAATGATCTTTATTGGGGATGCCTGGAACCCCAAACCTCCATTCAAAACTGTGAAGGAGATGAAGGTGAGTCTCTATATAAAAAAATCAAAGATCAGCAGGGACTTCTGATTGATATCCCAGAGCATTGGCTCACTCTGCCCACTGGATTGGATATGCATACTCACCTGCGATTTCCCGGTCAAACTCATAAAGAAAATCTGCAAGGCTGCAAAGATGCGGCCATTTTAGGTGGCTATGACACATTACTGGCCATGCCAAATACCAGCCCCGTACTCAATAACCCCACCACCATTTCCCAAGCTATTCAGGATGCCAAGAACTTTGAGGACTCTTCACTCAAACTCTTTTTCACAGGAGGAATTCTCAACCGGCAAGAATTAAATCCCCACTCTATTAAGGATTTGATTCAGGCAGGTGCCAAAGCCATCACCAGTGATGGTTGGGGCATCCAAGATACAGAGTTGATGGAAGAGATTCTGAAACAATGTGAGCAGGAAAATATCATCTTTTTACAACATGCGGAAATGGATAATCATAAAGGAATCGCCTCCGCCAGCCCGTTTCAAAAAGAAAATGGATTTATCGAATACCCACGTACCGCAGAGAGCGGAATGCTCAAACGAGACTTACAGCTACTCAAAAAGTACCCTGAGGTTCGTTACCATATAATGCACATTTCCACCGAAGAGACACTCAAAGAAATAACCAAAGCCAAAGAGGAAGGACTAAAAGTCACCTGCGAAGTCACAGCTCATCATCTTTACTTTTGCAATGAAGATATACCACCAAGTACAAAAACCGGGTCGACTGGCTTTAAAATGAATCCACCACTTTTCTCAAAAAAAGATCAAAACACTTTACAAGGTGCTTTGCGAACTGGAATTATCGATTGTTTAGCCACCGACCATGCCCCCCATGAAAGAGAAGCTAAATTGCATTCATGGCCTGATGCCCCCTTTGGTACCAGAGGACTTGAAACAGCCTTGCCGGTTTTATTAGGCTTAATGAATCAAGAAAAACTTAGTTATAAAAGACTGGTAGAGGTCTTTAGTAGCAAACCACGATCCATTTTGGGTACAGATTCAAATCCCAGTGGACTCCTTTTTGTAGATCCCTTAGAAGAGTTTCAAGTGGAAGAAAGTCATCTTCCAGGACTCTCAAAAAACTCCTGTTTTTTAGGATCAAAGCTGCAAGGAAAGATTAAACTAAGGGCTGAACCAAGTAAGCTATTTAGGGAGGAGACTGTCTAGATTATCATAATCTGCGGTAAAGTGGGTTTTGTTTTCCACATGCCTGGCCCATACATAAAATACATCGCTGAGTCGATTTAAAAATGTAATCAACAGCGCAGCATCAAATTCTGGAATGGCTTCCTTGAGGCTCACGACTCTTCTCTCTAATTTACGAGTCAATGAACAGAGCAAATCAATATGAGCAGATATATTATTGGAAGCAAACAAGATAAAGGCCTTAGGAATATTCAACTCTTTTTCAATATGAGCCTGGAAACACTCTAGCTTCTTTAGATGTTCTTCCGTTAAAGGATGCTGAATCATCTCCTTCTTTTTTTGGTAGGGGTCACTGCATGCAGCGCCAATCACAAGATTTAGATGGGCTAACCACTCTAAAAATCCGGTAAATTCTTGCCGGTTTTCAATATCCGAATCAAGAAGTTGATTGCGGACGATCGACATCCAAACCCGAAGCTCATCCACCATACCTACTGTTTCGATTAAGGGATCTGATTTAGAAAGAGAGTCCCCGCCTAAAGTTGAAGTTTGACCTTTATCACCATGGCCAGTGGTTACAAATGAATCCATCTTATTCCATATCGAAATCTACCATTTCTTCTTCCACTACTTTCTCTTCATCTTCTGCTTCTGTCTCTACAAGTTCCTCAATCACTTCTTGAGCAATAGCGGTATCAACGCTTTCCATCCAATCTTCAAAACTGCTGTTCCCCTCTTTAATCTAAGATGGTGAACAGCTCTTCCAGATTCACCACCCCTTTTTGTAGTTCGGGGCCTTTTTCAACGGCACATTTAAAAAAGCTCGCCGCCTGAGGTAGATCGTTACCTTTTTTACATGCTAATCCAATGTTAAACAGCAATTGGGGTTCTTTCTGGTTGGCAGGAAGTATATTCAGAGCATTGACATAGAGTTTTTTTGCCTCTTCGAATCGCTTTTGACGCACCAAAGCAATGCCTAGATTGTTAAAGTAGCTGGCAATCTCCGCAGCTTTTTCTGTTGATTGTAAAAACTGAGTGGCTTTAGAAAATTTACCTTGAGCAAAGAGGGATTTTCCCATCCCGTCATCCACTTCTTGATTGGTGGGATCTTGCTCTTTTGCTTCATTAAAGGTCTCTTCCGCTTTTTCTGGATTATCTAAATCGAGATAGGCATCTCCTAAATCTACCAGGCGGTTGATATTTTTAGGACCCAAAAGCCTCAATTGCTCCATGAGAACCACCGCTTGATTTATTTCTTTATTCATCATCAGGCTGCGGGCCAGCTTATTAAGTATGCTTAGATTTTTGGGAAACTGTTGAGACAGTTTACGGAATACTTTCACAGCCGCAGGATAATCTCGCAATCGGAGAAAACAGTCTCCCATCATCTCTTGCAACCGGGAGTCTTTGGCGTATTTCTTTTGCAGCTCTTGCAAAGCCTTTAACACCGCTTTGAATTTTTCCTCTGCCATTTTAGCTTTTAAGGCTTCCAGCTTCTGATCTAATTCTGTTTTCTTTTTGCCAATTTTAAACAGTTCCACCAGTTTTTTGTGGTATTTTTCGGGAGTGAAGGGTTTTACTAGATAATTAGAAATGCCAAATTCCACAGCCAAATAAATATCCTGCTCACCCAAAGCCCCTGAGCAGATCAGAAAGGGAATATTTTCATACTTAGGAATCTTCTTCACTCTCTGAAGTAGAATTCCTCCATCCATTTCAGGCATTTCCCAATCGGTTACGATAAGACCATATTCCTCTTCAGAACTCTCAATTTCTGCTAATGCTTCGGTTCCATCATTAAAGACGCTAATATCTTTTATTCCCAATTGGGTCAGAATCTTTGAGTGCAAAGTTCGCTGTAGCTCACTGTCATCAACCACTATTGTCTTAACATTGGCAAGCTCTTTAATTTTCAGATTCTTGTCATCGGCCATAGCACACCTGCGGAACTTTTCCTTACAATCTACAATAATAGTCTTTAAATTATGACATGGAACTTGGGGTTTGTAAATTGGGTAATTTCATCTTGCAAAAAGAAGTTTTCATGCTAGTATTTTTTGGGCGCAAGCCCATAAAAGTTAACTTATCAAGGAGTTCACCATGCCTCAACACCGCTTGATTTTGACAAGTTTATTGACCCTTCTTATCGGCTTTTCTACTCTGATAGCAACCCCTGCGGAACCTACAACTTCTTCCGATACCGTTTATGGAGGACGAGGTTACTTTACCCCCGGCATGGCCTTTTTAGATGTAAAAAGTATAAGCGATCACCTGAAAGAACAAGGATTCAACAGTATCTCCAACGAATTCATTCTAATGGGTGGCGGGGGACATGGCGTTATTGGTCGAATCTTAGTAGGAGGTGAAGGTGCTGGACTCATGGGAGAGGACATTGAAAATGGTCCTGTTTCCGGCACTATTGCAGCTGGCTATGGTTTATTTAATATTGGTTTTCTGGCCCACTCAAACAATGGGTTTTCCATCTACCCCATGGTGGGTTTTGGAGGAGGTGGTCTGACAATTAAATTGGAGGAAGATGTTTCTCAAACTTTTAATGAAGCCCTTAAAAAACCCCCTGGTGAAAAAAATCTTACTGCCTCTACAATGTTAATGCAGGCCACTCTAGGATTGGAATATCTGATGGAAGTAGAAAATGAGGAGAATCCAAATGAAAAAGGAGGCCTGCTGGTTGGGCTACGAATAGGTTACCTTTACTCCCCTAAAATTAAAACCTGGACAGGTGGTGAAGAAAGAAAAAAGTTTTCAGGGGGACCCAAAGCGGCCTTTAACGGATATTTTGTAAAGCTTATGTTTGGTGGAGGTGGGC
>CAYFLR010000104.1:10992-12509 GCA_964343805.1 uncultured bacterium
GTCAACTCTAAACACCAACTTCTCTTAGATCTCATAATTATTAGCTTCTTAGTGATGCTCTCTCCACCCGGTTGGAGCCAGGAGAAGTTAACCAAGCCGCAATTCATTGCGAAGGTGAAAGAGCTTTATTCTGCTCGTTCTCTTCCACCACCTACCCACTCTGCCAAGCTGGATCAAATTAGTTTTCATGTGTCAAAATTAGATTCCATTGACCCCGAGCAAGTTATGGAAATTGGGTGGAATCATCTTCTCAAAGAGGCAGGTTATTATACTTTTCGTATCTCCGCAGATGCAAAAAAAGCCCCTCGATTGCTCACCAAGGTTTTTAGACAAGTCCTTCGCAAAGAGCCCTTTAACAGCTTTGGATTTTATATTAGCCCTCAGAAAATCACCGCTCTTTGGCTGCATCGTATCTTAGAAGATAGTGAAACCCCCTTCTCTTATCAACAAGGACAGACTTTTCACTACCCCATTAACCGCCCTCAAAACGTCTCACATCCTATGCAGATTGTTATTATGAATCCTCTCGGAAAAATTTCCCGCACGGTTTTGCAACCTGATCAAAACAGCTTCGACTACCCACTAGCGCATGAAGGGCTCTATTGGTTTGAACTCATTGCCTACATTAAAGGAGATCCAACTGTAAACCAATTGTTCCCTCTTCTCACAAGTTCTCCCAAGAAAACCATAACCAACACCCAGCTCCTTCCTATTAAAAACATGATCCCTCAACCCTTTCAGAAGGTGGTAGAAAAATGGTCTCCTCAGGAAGATGTTCTAACCATGCTGAATCAACTCCGGCAGGTGGAAAAAAGCAAAGGGTTAAAACTTGATAAAAGGCTGAATCAAACCGCTTTGAACCACGCAAGAATTCTATCTAACTTCTTTCTTATTAAACACCGCCTGCATACTAAAAAAGGAGTGAAGGAACGCCTTACTCAGAAAAAAATAAAATTAAAAAAATGGGGTGAAGTAATCGCTTATGCAGAAACACCTGCTAAAGCGATGGAAAAACTGATGAGAAGCCCGGGGCATGCTCAAACTCTGCTAAAAAAATCTTTCACACACTGTGGCATTGGGATTAATCCATTTATCAATCCTATTAGTAAAAAACGGTTTACTATTTTGGTGATTGATTTTATTGAAGCAAAGTAAACGGTATGTCTGAAGTCTGGGGTCTAGGGTCTAAGGCTGGTTTCAGACCAGCTAGTAGTTGTCCCCCAATGGCCGACGATATATTATCGTAAGTACTTCGCGGACAAAATAGCACCAAAAGTGTCCCCCAAGTGGCGACGATAGATTATCGTGAGTACTTCGCGGACAAAACAGCACCAAAAGTGTCCCCCAAGTGGCGACGATAAATTATCGTAAGTACTTCGCGGACAAAACAGCACTAAAAGTGTCCCCCAAGTGGCGACGATAGATTATCGTGAGCTGTTAGGAGACAATGTTAACTTGTTACTGTGCAACCTTGTAATTAGGTAACATTTTATACCGAGCATTTAGGTGACACATTT
>CAYFLR010000105.1:0-12082 GCA_964343805.1 uncultured bacterium
AGCCGCGGCCAAAGAAATTATCGGTATGAATTTGGTCACTAAACAGACCGGCCCAGAGGGCAAGGACGTGCATCAAGTTCTGGTGGAAAAAGCCTCTCAGATTGATAGAGAAATTTACCTCTCTTTTCTGACCGATCGCTCCACTGCTAAAACTGCTTGTGTGGCTAGTGCTGAAGGTGGAACCGAAATTGAAGAACTGGCAGAGAATGCGCCCGAAAAAATTGCTAAAGAGTTTATTCCAGTGGAAACAGGAATAAGATCCTTTCATATTTTTTCATTAGCCCAGAAGCTAAATATTCCGAAAGAGCTTTATAAAAAGTTTTCTGCTATGTGCCAAGCTCTTTATAAAATCTATTTAGACTATGACTGCTCTTTAGTGGAAATTAACCCTTTGGTCATCACTAAAGACAACGATTTGATCGCTTTGGATGCGAAGCTCGGTTTTGATGACAACGCTCTTTTTAGGCATCCTGACATCATGGAGCTAAGGGACGAAAGAGAAGAAGATCCGAGAGAAGCGGTTGCGGCTAAAGAGGGATTTTCCTATGTAGCGCTTGATGGCAATATCGGCTGTATGGTGAATGGAGCTGGTCTTGCCATGTCTACCATGGACATGATCAAATCCTTTGGTGGAAATCCTGCCAACTTTCTCGATGTAGGTGGTGGTGCAACCGCTGAGCGTGTAGCTAATGCTTTTAAACTTATTCTTTCTGATAAGAGTGTTAAATCCGTTTTAGTGAATATTTTTGGCGGCATCATGAAATGTGATGTGGTGGCTGAAGGAATTATCACAGCCGTAAAAGAACTCGACCTAAAACTTCCTCTCGTGGTTCGTTTGGAAGGGACCAATGTGGAAAAAGGGAAAGAGTTACTTTCTAACTCGGGTTTAAAAATTCATGCTGCAGAGACTTTTGCAGAGGCAGCTGAAGAGGTAGTGCGCTTAGCTAACTAATGGAATAAAAGTGAGGATATCCTTATGTCTATTTTAATAAATGAACAGTCCAGAATTATTGTTCAAGGAATCACTGGGAAGCATGGTCTTTTTCATACCATGGCTTGCAGAGAGTATGGCACCAATATTGTGGGTGGTGTCACCCCTGGTAAAGGCGGAACCAAAGTGGAAGGCTTTGATGTTTTTCATTCGGTGAGTGATGCCAAAGAGAAAACTGGCGCAGATGTGAGCTGTATTTTTGTGCCTGCTCCTTTTTGTTATGATGCCATGATCGAAGCCATTGATGCAGAAATCGAATTGGTGGTCTGCATCACTGAAGGTGTTCCTGTCACCGATATGATGAAAATTAAAAACTACTTAAGGGGTAAGAAAACCAGATTGATTGGTCCTAACTGCCCGGGAATTATATCTCCCGGAAAAGCCAAATTAGGTATTATGCCTGGTTATATCCATAAAGAAGGTAATGTAGGAATCATCTCTCGCAGTGGAACCTTAACCTATGAAGCGGTTCATCAAGTGGGAGAAGTTGGTTATGGCCAATCCACCTGTATCGGTATCGGTGGTGATCCTATCCGCGGTCTGGGCTTTATCGATTGCCTTGAACTCTTTCATGAAGATGACCAAACAGAGGCCATCGTACTCATCGGTGAAATCGGTGGAGACGATGAAGAGAAAGCGGCCGAGTGGATTAAGGAAAATGGTAAAAAGCCAGTTGTTTCCTTTTTTGCCGGACGTACAGCACCTCCTGGAAAGAGAATGGGACATGCTGGAGCCATCATCTCAGGAAAAGGTGGAACTGCCGAAAGTAAAATTGCAGCTATGGAAGCTGCTGGAGTCCCCGTGGCTGATCGTGCTTCAGATATTGGAGCCACCTTAAAGAAAACCTTAAAAGGATAGAAGGTCATCACTCTTTAGGAGATTATCATGATAAGTTGTATTACCCGCTATGCGGGATCTTCCATCGGTAAAAAGCAGATCTTAGGATTTACCGGCTTTTTACTCTCTCTTTTTCTGTTGGGACATTTAAGCGGAAACTTTCTGCTTTTTAAAGGTCCTGATGTTTATAATGCCTATGCCCAAAGTCTGCAGTCTTTGGGGCTGTTGCTCTATCTTATGCGTCTGGGGATGATTACCCTGTTTTCCCTCCACATCTTTTTAATGGGATGGGCTACCCTGCAGAATTACCGAGCGAGACCGGTTAAATACCTGGTTAAAAAATCCTCTCCTGAGAGAAGCTGGGCCACTCAAACCATGTTTATCTCTGGAATTGTGGTCTTTTTCTATCTGTTGGTTCATCTGGCTGATTTTACTTTTGCCGCTCACTATGGACCAGCAGCCACATTGAAAGGACAAGACTTGGGCCTCTTTGGATTGGTGGTGAATACCTTCTCTAGCTTCTTTCATTCTTTCATGTACATAGTTGCCATGCTGGTACTCGGTTTTCATGTGAGTCATGGAATTCAAAGCATTGCTCAAACAATAGGCTTGAGCCATCCGGTTTATACTCCGTGGATCAAACACTTTTCGACATTGGCTGGAATAGTTGTGGCGGTGGGATTTAGTTCCATCCCTCTTTATGTATTATTTCGCTATTAAAGTTAATTTTTCATAGGGTGTAACAGAGTTAAAACCCTAAGGAGCAATAAATAATGAAACTAGATGCCAAAATACCTGATGGTCCTATATCTGAAAAATGGACGAAACACCGCTTTGATCTCAAACTGGTCAACCCAGCCAACAAGAGAAAGTTTTCCGTTATTGTGGTTGGGACCGGCCTAGCTGGAGGATCTGCTGCCGCCACTTTGTCGGAATTGGGATACAAAGTTAAGTCTTTCTGTATTCAAGACAGTCCTCGTAGAGCCCACTCCATTGCGGCTCAAGGGGGAATCAATGCAGCTAAAAATTACCAAAATGATGGCGATAGTATCTATCGTCTTTTTTATGACACCGTGAAAGGCGGAGATTATAGGGCCAGAGAGGCCAATGTACACCGTCTTGCTGAAGTAAGTAATAATATTATTGATCAATGCGTAGCCCAAGGAGTTCCCTTTGCCAGAGATTATGGTGGTCTCCTCGATAATCGATCTTTTGGAGGCGCTCAGGTTTCTCGAACATTTTACGCTCGGGGTCAAACAGGTCAACAGCTGCTTCTTGGTGCCTATGGCGCTATGATGAAGGAAGTGAATAAGGGCGGGATTGAGCTTTTTACTCGGCAAGAGATGCTGGATTTAGTGGTGGTGAATGGGCAAGCCAGAGGAATTATCACTCGTAATTTAGTCACCGGTCAAATTGAAAGACATGTGGCCGATGCCGTTCTTTTATCCACTGGTGGATACGGAAATGTTTTCTTTCTCTCTACCAATGCCATGAACTCCAATGCTACAGCTGCCTATCGCTGTTATCGTAAGGGGGCTGGATTTGCCAATCCCTGTTTTACCCAAATTCATCCCACCTGTATTCCGGTGCATGGTGACTATCAATCTAAACTCACCCTGATGAGTGAGAGTTTAAGAAATGATGGAAGGGTCTGGGTTCCCAAGAATAAAGGGGATAAACGCCCCGCTGAGCAAATCCCTGAGGCGGATCGTGACTACTACTTAGAGCGCAGATACCCTAGCTTTGGTAACCTGGTTCCGCGGGATGTCGCCTCACGTGCTGCTAAAGAAAGGTGTGATGCCGGTTATGGTGTCGGAGATACTGGACTGGCTGTTTTCCTTGATTTTGAAGAAGCCATTGGTCGCCTGGGGAAAGATGTGGTGAGCGCTCGTTATGGAAATCTCTTCCATATGTACGAAAAAATAACAGATGATAACCCTTATAAAGAACCCATGATGATCTACCCTGCGATTCATTACACCATGGGTGGTCTTTGGGTGGATTATAACCTTATGAGCACCATCCCTGGCCTTCATGTGTTAGGTGAAGCTAACTTCTCGGATCATGGAGCTAACCGTTTGGGTGCCAGTGCTCTGATGCAAGGTTTAGCCGATGGTTATTATGTTATTCCATACACTTTAGGACACTACCTTGCTTCTAATCAGATTGATCCTGTAGATACCACTCATCAAGCTTTTGAAGATGCTGAAAGAGAAGTGAAAGAGCGAATCAATAAGCTTTTCTCCATCAACGGAAATCGAACGGTGGATGATTTTCATCGGACCTTAGGTCTCGTGATGTGGGAGCATTGCGGTATGGCTCGTAATGAAAAGGGCCTAAATGAAGCCTTACAGAAGATTCCTGAAATTCGTGAAGAGTTCTGGAAAAACGTAAAAGTGAACGGCACGGGAGATAATTTTAATCAATCTCTAGAGAAAGCCGGGCGAGTAGCTGATTATTTAGAGTTTGCAGAAGTGATGGTGAGAGATGCTCTAAATCGAGCAGAATCTTGTGGAGGTCACTTTAGAGAGGAGAGTCAGACCGATGAAGGTGAAGCCTTAAGGAAAGATGATGAGTACTCCTACGTAGCAGTTTGGGAACATCAAGGTGATGGTAAAGCCCCGGCTCTGCATAAAGAGGAACTCAAATTTGAGAATGTCAAACTCACTCAGCGTAGCTATAAATAACCAAGAAGGAGTGATCCGTGAGCGGTAAAAATATAAATTTAACTTTGCAAGTTTGGCGGCAAAAAAATGAAAAAGAGACTGGTCATCTCGAGACCATCCGCGCCAACAATATTAGTACTGACGCCTCCTTCTTGGAGATGTTGGACATTGTTAATGAAGATCTGGAGAAAAGAGGGGCAGAGCCCATCGCCTTCGATCATGATTGCCGAGAAGGTATTTGCGGTATGTGTGGTTGTATGGTGAATGGAGAGGCGCATGGTAAGGAACGAGGAACCACCCTTTGCCAGCTTCATATGAGAAATTTTGAAGATGGAGACACCATCGTCATTGAACCCTGGAGAGCTCGAGCCTTTCCGGTAGTAAAAGATTTAGTGGTAGACCGCAGTGCCTTTGACCGCATTATCTCCAAAGGGGGATATGTGGATGTTCGAACGGGTAGTCCGCAGGATGCCAATAATATCCCTATTCCTAAGCTAAATGCGGATTTAGCTATGGATGCCGCCTCCTGTATTGGTTGTGGTGCCTGTGTAGCATCTTGTCCTAATGCTTCTGCCATGCTCTTTACCGGAGCAAAGATCAGTCAATTAGCACTTCTTCCGCAAGGTGATCCTGAGCGTGAGCGAAGAGTGATGCAGATGGTGGATCAGATGGATAAGGATGGCTTTGGTAATTGCTCTAATGAATATGAGTGCGAAAGAGCCTGTCCCAAAGAGATCAAAATCTCCAATATTGCCCGCATGAACAGGGAGTTCCTCCGAGCCTATTTAAGAACTGGCGGAAAATAACCCTCGCTGATTTTTCTTTAAAATCAAATAGATAACCCGCTACCTGCAGGTGGCGGGTTTTTTTATGCTTTTTTTCTTAAGAGTTCACATACCCCGCCGAAAAGAAATGGATACAGGCTTAATTCTAATATTAGGGATGAGTGCGTTTACCATGAAGGTTCAATTAAGCATTAAATTACTGGTCTGCTTTCTCTTAATTTTTCAAAGTCTGACTCTCTGGGCGAGTGATGTTGATTCACTGCTGCAAGATCCTATCTATCGAAAACTTCTCTTTGATTTAGGGGATGAATTGCGAACTTATTCTGGAGTGGAAGTAAATGAAGCTTTGTTAAAGCGATCAGCAAAACATTGGGAAGCATTTTAAATGGAGAGCAGACTGAGGTCCCCATTTTAAAAGGGGTTAGAACTTGGGAAAAAATGTGGCCTCCCCGAGGTTTAGGTTTAGATGGTCCTCCTCAAGAGGGTGTTACCAAAATGCCTCAGCCTGATTTTTCTAAAGATGATCCTCACTCTTTACGAGAACCCAGGCAATATTTGGCTAATCGCCTAGGTAGCCATCTGATTGACTTAGTCGAACAAAAAAAAATAAATGTTCATGTATTCGCTGGTACTGAAAGCAGCCTAGGACTTTTTGCGCAGAAGCGTGAAATGGAGTTGGTGAGAATTCCCAGCCTTTATGAGGCTTGGGGGATTCACAAATTTTATGCTCTTTCTAATGATGGCAAAGATCCTCGAGTCATAATCAATGTACCTCCTATAAAAGAGTACGCTCAGCATTATGCCGCCATGCTCAAACTTGCTGGTGATCCCTATCCCATCGTCTATTTGAATGATAAAGATCGTGAACTTTATAGACAACGTATGGCGGAGGCTGTGGATCTAATTTGGCAAAAAGCAAATACCAAAATAGATACGGTGGTGTTAGGTTATGGCTATCAATGGTTGGGAACACTGAGTGATCCGGGTTCCTGGGATTGGAATACCAGAACTACTCCCATTGAATATGATTCTAATTTGGGAGTAAAAGGAACCTTAGTTTCTGCAGAGCACCCTCATCTACCCAGAGCCAAAAAAAATATTATGATCATTGAGTCCGATCTCACCATTTGGGGAGAGGCCACCTCTTTTATCGTCGAGGGAGTGACCAAGCACAGGCCAAAGCTCGTTTTCTTTCTGGGTTCAGCTGGAGCCCCGGCTTTAGACGCAAATATTTACGATGTTTCTATTCCTCGCGAGTTTTTAGTAGGAAGAGACTTGGTGCCACTCAAAAATGTTATGACTAACTTAGGTACTGCTTATGGTTTTCCCAACCTTCATGCCAATAAAGCTTTTAATACCTATGCCAATGGGAACGCATCCGATTATGGAAAAATAGATGTTCATTTCACTGCCACCCATGGACATACCAATTCACCGGCTGAGCAGACTCACAGGTATACGCGAATGTATGTTGAACAGGGAGTTCATAGTTTCGATGTAGAGCAGAGTTTGGTGGCTCGGGCCATTGCTGAGTGGAATCAGCATCATAAGGATCATCAAATAAAATTTGGTGCGGCCAATCTAATTACTGATCGTCCCGCTTATCAAGAGGAACCGGCCAGTAGTACCACCACCCATTTTGATTTAGATCAGGTGGATTATAGCCGGAAAGCCAAGGCAAGAAAAGCCATTGTACGTTTGTCTTTAATGACTCTAACTCAGAGCTATTTAGCCAACTATGCAAAAAAGGGAGATTGTCTCAGTTTACAAGTAGAAGCTCCCAAATCAATTAAATTTAGGATGGAGAAATGAAAATTCAGAACTTTTTATTTTGGGTCATATTACTGACTAGCTCCGGAAATTTTTTACATGCTAATAATTATAGCTCTCCATTGGATGACGCAAGAAAAGAAGCTATCTCCAAGGCTCTTCCCAACCTTGATCCCAAGTTGATAGAAGTGAGAAATGGTCAGGGCAAAATTGATTCCAATCCGAAAGTGAAGCTCAGTTATTTTGTATATACCGCAGAGCCTAATAATCCTCGTTCTCCCACGCTGCTGGTGCCACTGGCCACCAGTCGTTTTGACAGGTACAACTATTCTACCGATGAGTGGTGGGATGCCAACAAACAGGCGATTGAGAAGTCTCTTAGAGATGGAACTCCAAAGCCCAGGCAAGACCCTGCCGAAGTGGCCCGATATCTTCAGCAAAATGGTCTTTCCGTGAATCCGGATGTATATACGGTGTATCCAGCTTCTCCCGGAAGAACGGCTAGTATTTCAAAGCAGCAACTGCGTGAATTTCTCCTAAATTATCATTTAAGACGTTATCAAGGCTCTCCCTATGTCACTATGTATCGAGGAGGAGAAAAACCAGGTGAACTCAACTCTTGGTTAAGAAGAGAGTACCCACGCGGTGCCCGGTACTGGACCATTGATGCCACCTATGCCTGGCGATATGCTCGGAAAAATCCCAAGTTCCTAGAAGAACTCATTGAAGGACGTGCTCCTTTATTTCGGTTTGATATTCCGAAAGAGGTTTTTATTAAGTGGGTAAGAAATGGGATGATTGTATTAGGCTCTGAACTCACTCGAACCGCTCATCGCTCTTACACTCAGTATGGAAGATTTGTAGATCATCTCACACCCGGTGATTTTTATTTGGGAGATGGCACCCTCGGATTAGAAATGGAGATGCGCCCTCGCAGGTCGGCTCGTCAAGAGATGGCTCAGTATTTTACCGAGGCAATTTCAATAGAAGATATGGCCAGCAAGTGGAGAGATCAATTAAAACGTGGATATGAAAGACTTGAAAAAGCCTACCCGGAAGCAGCCGATTCCTTACAAAAAGAGTATCAAAGACGGTTGCAAATGGTGCACGCGGAAGAAGCACTTATGCAGTCAGTTAGAATGGGAGCCACAGCCGATTACATGACCGAGCAACTAAAGAAAATGCCCCAAGGGTCAGCCGAGTTTTCAAATGTGGATTACACCAGTTTAACCTCGGTAGTGAAGGGAAAAATTTCAGGGAAAGGGACCTGTAACGGGCTTAACACGGGGTATGGTTTTAACTAGTAGAGGGTGGTTGGTTAAATGAAATGGGCAGAAAAACAAATTTTATGGAGTTCTTTTATACTCCTTCTAACATTTTCTAGTTGGCCATTGCTGGCTAATCCCAGTCTTACCTGTTTTCAACTGAATCATGTGGCGGAAAGTCTTCCTGGCAATACAGAAGTTAGGGATAGTTTCAGAGCTCAACAAGAGATCTTTAACCTAGCATTAAAGCGTTTTCCGGAAAAGCGAGTTGAATTTGAACGTTGGTATGAGTTGATGCAAACAGGTGACCCTCTCATGGAATATAAAAGACAGATTGAATCTATGAGGGAGGGAAAAGAAGAGGTCAGTCAAACCGTCGATGCGGATATAGCGTTATATCTATTGGCTAAACAACATCTTAATCAAACACCTTTGGCAGAATTAACTCCTCAGCGGTTAAATCGCATACATGCTATTTTAGGTGGGGTTGAAATGGAACCCGCTAAAAAAGTGGAGACCATGGGGCAGTTTTATCATCTTTTTGATGGAAGACAGGTGAACGCGGCAGAAATAGAAACTCTGACCCAATCTATGGCAGGTAAGCATCGACAAAATATGAAAAGCGAAATGGAGGCTGACTTCCAGACAGCTTGGAAAGGTCTTCATTTAATGCTTAAGAGAGCCAAAAACCATGAAGAAACGGTGGTCTCATTAGCCATGTTTTATCGCTTTATGGCTAATGGTCAACCCTTTCATGATGGTAACATTCGGATGGCTCGTATGCTGGTGACTCGGGCTCTTAATGAACATGGTTACGCTTCACCTCTTTGGGGAAAACTTCCTACCCACAAACGTCAAGAAGTATATAGCTGGATGAATGAGATAGATTATGCCATCAAGCTAGGGGTGCAGTTTCACCATAATTTACGGACCGTTTTAGAGGCTGGCTATGACTATCGTTACACTCCAAGTCCGGTTATCAATAAGAACTATTTAAAAGAACTCGGCATTGAGGCTGAGCAGTTTTATCCTTTAGAGTTTGCCGCTTGGGTGAAGATCCATGAGAGGCGGTTTGAAACGGTGAGTGAAGCAGTCAAAGAGTTTGTTCACTGGAGAAAATCATTTACCTATGAAGCGAAAGAGAATGAACAACTGGTTCCTGGAACTGGAATCAGGCTCTTCGATGAACTTTCCAAGCAGCTCTTTATGACCCAGTCAAAAACCAGAGAACTCTTTGACCTTAAAATGAAACGCTATTACACGGAGCAAACTCTCTATCGTGGAGGGACATTGTGGGGGCGAATGACCGACGCGGAATTGGTTCAACTCTTTCTTCATCCTAAGATGTACATGACCCAACCTCGTGCTATCTACGAAACATCCCAAAGCCGAGCCGAATTTCTCAAAGGATTAGACAAGTGGAACGATTTGCTCATCAATGATCCCAATAAGTTATCAGAACATCGTTCCGATCACTTAGGTTGGACCGGAAAGTTACAGTCCTGGTTTATGTCATTTAGTGATACTCGCTCTATGGCGGAAAAAGTTCAGAATGGACAATTCAATAGCAGTAATAAAGAAAAGGTAGAGACGGGCTTCCTAGTGGCGGTCCGAGCTAGGAAAAATGGTTCGATGGATAATAATTTGGGAACCGAACGGCTTCCCTACACAGGAAGATTCCAAAGTGAAAGAGAGATCTCATTCTATGCAGGAATCGATCCTGAGAGTATTACTGAGATTAACCTCAAAGATTTCAAGTATGATGCTGGGTTGAGATTTCAGCACCGTCAAAGAACCGCTCGTCGTATTGATTATAATACCATCGAAATCGAACAGACTCTGGGAGAACATCAAAATCAAATAACTCGAACCAGGTGGACCATCAATCCAGATGGCTCGGTTCGGCAGTTGTTTTAATTGGAGATATTATGATAAAGGTGGGTAATTTTTTCATCTGGGTGACCCTATTTACAGTGAGTGGATTGGGTCATGAGATAGGTTGGGCTCAATCTGCCAGTTGTAAAAAAATGCATGAGAAAGTTGAAGATTTGCCAAGTTTAGCTACTGCTCGATTCTTTACGAGAGAGAGTTTATTGGCTGACTATAAACGAGATCATCCTAAAGATTTTGCTGAATTTGAAGTTTGGTATGACACCTTTTTTGCCGTGGATACCTATCAGTTTTGGATTGTAAACTACTTAAAAAAATCTGGAATCACCTTTCCTGATTTAGATATGTATTCCGTCAAATCCAAGATGGAAATCTACTTCAGGGCTCAACAGTACTTGAGAGAGCGTTCTTTTGATACCATGACCTTGGCAGAGGTCCAAAAGGCTCACAATTATTTTAGCGGCTATTTTTCCCATGAGATCAAACCCGAAAAGGCGGCCGAGTTTAAAGATATGCTCGAGTTAACTCAGATGATGATTCGGCAGGTGCAAGAGAATCGAGAGGTGATCACCGTTGTGGCTACTCTTTATGAGTTTATCATTAATGAAAAGCCTTTTCCTGATGGGAACGTAAGAATTGCCAGACTACTTGCAGAGAAAGCCATTAACTCCCGTGGTATGAGTTCTCCCATGTGGGATGCCGTTTCCGAAGGAAAAGGGATCAATCGCTTGGAAGCTCATGACTATATAATGCAAGCCGTACAAAAAGGGGTGCTCTTTAATCGGCAAGTTAATCAACTCTATAAACTGAACTATGACTTTAGATCTATTATTCCTCCTATGCTTACAGGCGCGACTCTATCCCCCTTGGGTTTAGAAGCGGCTAAGTTTAGCCCGATGGAATTTGCCACTTGGGTGATGCTCAAAGATACGAAGCCCGCAAAATATCAAGAGGCGATAGAAGGATATCTCAAATGGAGAACCGAACTCAATAAAGAGGGGGAAGGGCTTGGCCTATTCAGTTTCACTGATCCTGCCATGATGGAACCCTCTCACAATGCCTCGGAATATGCCACTAAAGTGAGTACCTTTTATACCAATCAATTTCTTTATCGAGGAGGGATGGTGGGTGAGGTGCTCACCGAAGGTGCCTTACTCCGTTATATGGTTGATCCAAAAGCCGAGGTGTCGGTCCCGGTGGCTGCTTCCCCCAGGCGACTCACTGAAGTTTTAAGGGAATGGGATCGCCAAATGGTGAATAATCCAGAGAAGTTTTTGGGTGGGAATCACATCAATGAATATCGACAAAATAGAGATGCTTACTTATCCTTTTTTAAAAGCTCCGAAAGGGTGCAAGCTGAAATGATCGGTTGGATTCAAAAAGTTGAATCACAAGGAGCTTTCTCCACCATGGAAGTGAAAGTGAGAGAGCGTAAACAGGCTGTTTTAAAAACGGAAGGCGAAACTCATTTCTTAGGCGGGATAGACCCTGAAAGCATCACTCAAATTACTTTCCGGGATTATGTTTGGGAAAATGGAGCCTATGAATATGCTCATGTGGAAAGGGTGCTGAGTCGGATCAATCATAATACAGTAGAGCTCAGTGTGACTAAAGGGGTTTATCGAAATGAGACCCAAATATCTAGATGGGAGATAACAGAAAATGGAGGCCTCAAGCAGCTCTATTAGAACTCTCAAAACCTCCACCATTTATTTAAAATAACAACTTAGTTTTCAATTAGTTGTTGTTACGGTTCCTTCTGCGGTTACCTCGGTTTCCGCCTTCGCCATTGTTTCTACGGTTTCCACGATTTCCATTTCCAACGTTGCCGTTTTCACCGTTTCTGCGATTTCTACGGTTACCGTTTCCAACGCTGCG
>CAYFLR010000106.1:0-11909 GCA_964343805.1 uncultured bacterium
TTCAATTTTTCTAAGAGTTCAAAACATCCTTTAAAGATAGCGGTAACAAAAGCAGCTTTCGTTCCATGACCCAAAACATCGGCAATACAAACGGTGACCTTTTTATTTTGCTCATCATAAATGTAGGTCCAAAAATCTCCACCACATTCAGCCGCTTCTCTATTGAAAGCAGAAATCTCCAGGTTGGGGAGAGTAATGTTGTTTTGAGGAAAGAGAGATCTTTGAATTAGACTGGCAGCCTCTAACTCTTCAGACATTCTGGCTCTTTCTTGTTCTTCTAACTCCATTTTATGAGCATTGACTGCTTTTAGATCTTCCTTGGCATCATCTATAAGCTCTTCCAGTAGTTTGTTTCGATCCTCTAATACCTGATTAATGAGTTTTCCTTTACGTTTACTCACATAAGTATTAATACTTTCGATCATTATTTCCGTAAATAAGCGATTCACTTCTTGTCTTGATATGATTTTAAACGCAAAGTTTTCAGCTAAGAATTTAAGTAGGTGAGTTTTATCTTGATCGTCAGTTATCAAGATACGAACACATTCTGGTTTCTCTTTAATAAAATAATCAAGTAGGTTGTAACCGTTTTTATCCTCATAGAGGTGGTCGGTGATGATCATTGCATATTGATTTACTTTAGACAATTTTAAGGCGGTTTCTAAGTCGTGACAGAAATCCATCTCTGTTTTAAGGCCGGTAATATCTAAATTTTTAATTTGGGAACAGACACTTAATTCATGGTATACCAGGACTTTGATGGAAGTGAGGGAAGAATCTATTTTCTCGACTTCTGCATCAAAGTCTTTAATTACAAATAAGGGGCCCTTATTTTGAGAGCTGCGAGCCATTCTGATTTGAGGAAAGTTTTTCTTTAACAGGTCTTTTTCAACTGTATCAGGCAGAACTTTATCATGCAGAATTTCTACGAAATTTTTAGTAAGGACATTGGAATTGAGTGAGCTCAAATGATTCAGGGATTCTTCTTTGATAAAATTCAATTCTTCAATTCGGTGTTGGATAAATTGACCATTTAAATCTATTTGCGCTGCTGCTTCAAAAATGGCTTCGGTCACATCGTTGAGATATTTATTTATTACCTCGTGGGATAGATTAAAAAATTCCTCAAAAACTTCCTTTTTTTCAGTTTTATCTTTAAAAGTATGCCCCAATGGATAACCATATCTTGATGCAATAGTTTTTATAAACTCCTCTAAATGAGCAAAAACGGTGAGAAGATCCATGTTTTCAATCTGCTCACTGCTGATCAATTGTTTCAAATCTTTTTGTTCTAATAAAAATGAGAAATAGTCTTGAGTATCATTGACTAAAGAATCATCGAGTTCCGCAAGAGTACTTTTGATGTGAAAAAGGATGTTTTGGTTCAACAAACAGAACCAATTTCTTAGTAAAAAATGGATGTTTTCCAGATGAAATTCTATTTCATTGGCATGAATATTTAAAGTGAACTCTTTCTGCAAGAGGGTTTCAATCTTAATAATATCTGGATTTACACTCTCTTCATAATTTAGAGGATCAAAGGAGAGAATATTTTGTTTTATCCATTTCTTTAAGAAGATAAAGCTCTCATTGATGGTATCTAGACGGTGTGAATTTGCTATATTGGAAAAAAAGTTCTCGCCATATTTTGAGAGGAGCTGAATCTGTTGTAACTTTTGGTTTAATTGTTTGATAGTGTCTATAATAGTGGTAAATCTCTCATTATCGAGTGTAAATTCCGTAACTTGGTTATCTGATGATGCTTCCTCCTCATTATTATGAAGACAAGATATCTTTTGTAAAAATTGATCTACTAGTTTGTACAACTGAGTTATTTCAAAGTTCTTGTTTTCTAAATAGGTTTGTATGCTGATTAGCTCTTCATTTAAGAGGTTGATAGTCTCTTTTTGATAATTTAGATGAGAGTCCAAAATGGATAGAGCTTGTTTTTTTGACATAAACTATTTTTATTTTTACCTTTTTAGAAAATTAAAATAGACCGAATCGTCCGAGCAAAGCTCCATTTCTTCGGAACAATGCTCACATTTGAAAAGTGAGTTGATCTCCTCCTTCATCTTATTGGTGAAAGAGGCAGTTTCCATATACATGTCCTTTTCATTGTCGCATTTTTCACAATAGTAAGGCAGATAAAAGGACTCAATTTTGATATTGGATCTGGTCAAAGGGGGAATAAAATTGAGCTGATCTATAAGAACCACTGGGCAGTGTTTATAAATAATATGAGACTCTGGTTTTTGATTAATAGCTAAGAGAAAACGTTTAATTCCATAGGAATTTATTTTGGTTAAATGCTGAAAGTCCAGAATGATAGGGTCATCATTACAATTAGATATTAATGAAAAATCGGTTAATTCATCAATTATACTAGGCAAAATGAATTGTTTATCTTGATATTCGATAATACTCATCGGTTAGCACTATTCCTTAAAGCTCAGCGGAAGCAATCTAAAAGTTAAAGGATATCTAACTATTGTAACCTGACAGGTTCCTCTCTGTCTATAATTTGACCTCAAAATAAGAGGTTTCTAATATTTCTAAGAAAAATTAATAAAAAAATAAAAAATAAAAAAAATGCTAATATTATATGATATCTGGTCGATGCCAATTAAAACATGTCTTTAAATTTTATAGCGAGAGATAAATGAAAATAGGCATTGTCATTGGAAGAATTGGTGGAATTGATGGAGTGGCATTAGAGGCTGACAAGTGGAGAGTGGTGCTTGAAAAAATGGGGCACGAGGTTTTTTACCTCACTGGTTTGGTGGAATCACAGTCATCGGATATAAAAAATGTCAAGGTAATTGAAGAGTTAAGCTTTCACCATCCAAAAACCATCTATGAGCAAGAGCAGGCTTTTTTTAATCCTCAGATTTCTGAGGATGAAATGATGGGACAGGTTTTAACCAATGCTAAATTTATTGAAAGAGAAGTGACTCTTTGGCTCAAAGAGATGAAAATTGACTTACTTATAGTCCAAAATGCACTAGCTTTGCCATGTCATCTTGCTATGGGTTATGCTTTACGTCAAGTTATAGATAATACAGGAATTCTAACAGTCACCCATGACCATGATTTCTATTGGGAGCGGGGGGAGCGCTACATAACTCCTTTTCCTCAGTTAGAACTCTTAATTCAAGAGACCTTTCCTTTATGCAGGGACAATGTTCATCATGTGGTGATCAACACCTATAACCGAGAACAGCTTTGGAAAAGAAGCGGTATGGTTGCTGAGGTCATTCCCAATGTGATGGATTTTAGTGAGGATTTTGGTGTAAGTGATGATTTTAGTACCAAAATAAGGGATCAATTCGATTTAAAGGCTGATGATGTATCTTTATTTCAAATAACCCGTATTGTGCGTAGAAAAGCCATCCATATAGCCATACAGCTCATATATGAATTAAATGATCCTAAAGTTAAACTCATTATCACCGGAAATAATGCAGATGATAATGAGCATAACTACTTTGGTCAGCTCAAAAACCAAATTCATCAACTCAATGTAGCTAGCCAGGTGATTTTAGCAGGGGATTTCTTTGCGGTTCAACGTGGTTTTTTAAATAAAAAAGTTATTAATTATTCTTTAGCTGATGCCTATGCTGAGGCGGATGTCTGTACCTTTTTTAGTTATTACGAGGGGTTTGGAAATGCCTTTGTGGAAGCTGTCCTGTCTAAGACTCCTATTTTTGTTAATAACTACCAACCGGTTTATTGGCCTGATATTGGATCCCTCGGTTTTCAGACGGTCATGTTAGAAGATAATTTGCTCACTACCCAATCGGTGAGAGAAATTGAAAAAGTCCTTCATAATCCGCGCCTGCGAAAAGAAATAGCAGAGCATAATTATCAACTGGGAAAAGAGTTCTTTTCATTTGAAGTGCTGGAAGCTAAGCTAAACCGTGTCCTGGCTCAGGTTTTTCGAAATACAGAGAAAGATCTACAAAGAGCAGCTCTCTAGATTATAGTTTAAATTGTTATTGGAGAAGTGGTTTTGCTGGAAACTATCAACCAGCTCTGTCTGGATATGGGAATTGGTGGATTGTTTTTACTTTCCATCTCTGCTTCAACTATTTTGCCTCTGGGTTCTGAATGGCTTTACCTAGTCTTATTAAGAAATCATCAGGATCTACCTCACCAGCTTTCTATTTTGTTTGTTGCTACTTTGGGTAATACCTTGGGTGGGTTCATAAATTTTTATCTAGGGGCGTTTAGCCGTAAATTTGGCAATGAGACAGTGCAACTAGCTGAAGATAAGACAGCTCGCCGTTTTCCAAAAGTTTTTTCTTTTATCAACCAACATGGGGTTAAACTTACATTTTGGGGCTGGTTGCCTTGGATTGGGGATCCTATAACGTATTTAGCAGGATTACTGCGATTGTCATTGGTTAAGTTTCTTATTTATAGTGCATCGGGTAGATTGTTAAGGTATTTTGTACTGCTGGTTTGGTTAAGGCATTATTGAATGATATTAGAGTCCAGTTAAATTTTCTTATAAATACTTAGTTGATTTTGTCCACAGGACCTGTTGAATTCTGGAAAAAATAGCCGTTTTTTACTGGTTAAAATATTGAAAATAAACATAAAAATATAAAATGACTATTAATTAAGCACTCCTATTTAGGAGTATCATTAGAGTAGACCAAAAGGTAGCTATGGTTGAATCCAGGACCGGCAAAATGATCACTTTTGTTACATCTTATCATTTCACCATGAAAGAAAAAAATATCAGCAAGGATTTTTCCAACATCCCAGGCCAGAGTCTCAACACCACTTGGACGTTTTACATTACTTATTTCCACCACAACAAAAGCATGGGGCTTTAGTATATTCTTGAAGCTCTTGAAAAGCTCCGCACAATCCTCTAAGTAATAGGGAAGGCCGTTTTCAACAAAGGGTCGAAAGGAGCGGTAAGGAGGACTGGTGAGAAGAAGGTCTGCTTTGGGTACAGGGTAGTTAGCTATATTTTGACATTTATCATTGATTAAGTTTTCAGGTTTTTTGATCAGTTTTCGGGTGAACAGAGTTCTCTTTTTTCCTTGTTCGAAACCAAAATAATGCCGTTTTAATTTCTCAGCCATTCTTAAAGTGGTGCCAAAACCACAAAATGGATCGAAAACCAGATCCCCTTTTTGAGAAAACCTTTCAATCACATACTCTGCTAACTCTTCAGGAAAGCGGATATTTGTAGGTCCTTTGAATTCTATTTCCTCTAAGCCACCATCGATTAAAAAAAATGTTTCAAATTTTTCGGTAATTAAATTGGACATACACTCTATATAAGAATACTATGCCTTTTTTGCAACTACATCTTTGAGGTAATATGGATTATAGCTTTTGGGACCAAAATTGGAAGGAGGGCCATACTAACTGGCATTTAAACCAAGTGAATGGCTATGTTATAAAATTTTTCTCGCAAATTCCTTCCCGCGAAAGAGCAAAAAAATCGGTTTTACTTCCACTATGTGGAGCCTCTTGGGATTTAAAATGGTTGGCTGATGAGGGCTTTATTACAGTGGGAGTGGAATGGTGTCTAAAACCCCTCGAAGACTTCTGTAAACAACATTATAAAGACAAGTTTCCCCAAACAACAGCAGATGGATCTAACTTTGAATTCGGCAATTTAAAACTTTGCTGTGGAGATTTTTTTACCTATCAGCCCTCTTCACCTTTTGATTATGTTTTAGATCGAGCTGCTCTTATTGCCATTGCCCCAGAAAATAGAAAAAAGTACTGTGATCATCTACAGAGCTTGTTAAAACCGAAAGGTCAAATTCTACTTCAGACTTTTGAGCATGATTGGGCAGGTGGTCCACCTCATGCTCTTTTCTTGCAAGATATTAATGAACTGTTTAGTGAAAATTATACCATTAAAAAGCTAAAAACAAAAAATGTATCGGATCTTAGTCCTGGCTTGGCAAAGGCTGGTGCCACCTATTTTACAATGGTGACCTATCTCCTAACTAAATTAAATTAAAATAGTATTTTGATGCCAAATTCTGAAGGGGAAAGGAGGGTGAACTTGATATTTGCCTGATCTTTATGATGAATCCAAGGGACGAAATAGCCTATGGCTGAACCTATCAGGCCGCCTACCAAAATGTCACTTGGATAATGGACTCCAGCTTGAAACCTTAAGAATCCTGTGAGGGTAGCAAGTGTTAGAGTTCCTCCCCACACATAAGGTGTCCATGAAGCGGGGCCATAAATATCTTCTATTAATTTAGCCATAGTGATGGCTCCAGCAAAAGCACCAGAGGTATGTCCTGAAAAAAAAGAGCGAGTGGCGGAATGTTCTTTTGCCAGTTCTGTCTTTTTTTCATGGGAAAGGGAGTCGTTGAATAGGTAGGGACGAGGACGATCCATCGTAATTTTAGTGACTCCCGTGATTCCTTGTACTAAAAGATAGCTTTCCACAATCATGGTACTTAAGATGCCTAACTCTTTCCATTTTCCATCCATCATTAAGGGGATGGATAGAAGTAGGGAAGGGTAGATCACGCTGTCCTTAGTTATATCAGAAAGGTGGGCCGCTGATTCCGACCAATTTTGGCTGGCAGCCTGATCAAATGAATTGATATCTTTAGATTTCATAGTTTTTAAGTCGGAGGCATTTAATAAGGGCTGCTCTCCTTTATAATAAAAATAGATGGTGGAAAGACTCACTCCAGAAAATAAAAGCGCACCATCTAATTGGGGTTGGTATTGATAAGGGAATGGCTTTGATTCAGCGCTAATAGGAGTTTGGGGAAAAACTATAAGTGATAATAAAAGCAAAAGATATTTCATTAAGAATCCATAATAAAAATATAATATTTGTATGCAGACCGAAGCAATAGGCTATACCACAAGGAAACTGCATCAGCTAGTTCTTTTTCCATCTCTGCATCCAGGGTTGACATAGGAGGTTGATTCTTTTAAATATAGGCCTAGTAACATGAATTAAACAATGAGGAGAAACTATGATATCTGATAAAATGCAAAATGCAATCAACGAACAAATAAACTATGAGCTCTTCTCATCCTATCTATATCTATCTATGTCTTCCTATCTCGAATCAGTAGATTTGCCAGGGTTTGCTAATTGGCATAAAATTCAATCCCAAGAAGAACTGGCCCATGTGGATATATTCTTTAACCACCTGAATGAAAGAGATGGTCGAGTCCTTTTATCTGCGATCGAGGGACCTCAAACAGAATGGGAATCACCTTTAGCATGTTTTGAAGATGCCTATCATCATGAACAACAAGTTTCACAACGCATAAACAAGTTGATGGAGCTGGCGCATGAGGAAAAAGATTATGCCAGTGCTTCCTTTTTAAAATGGTTTGTAGAAGAGCAAGTTGAGGAGGAAGCCTCTGTGAAAGCCATCGTTCAGGAGTTAAAGATGGTGGGCGAGCAAGGTCAAGGTTTGTATATGATGAATAAGGAACTAGGGCAAAGACAGTTTGTTCGCCCTGTTCCTGGTGCGTAATATTCTTTAGGGAGTGGTTGTTGTTCCTAGCTGCTTTTCTAGACTATGAAGGCGATCCTCCATTTGTTTCATTCTTTTTTCCATTTTATTGATTATGGCTAAGAGGCTGTGAGCATCAGGTACATTTGCATCGCTATAAGGTGCCCAGTCGCATACATATCCATAGATTCCAGCATCGAAATCACTGACATATTTCCAATGAGAACAAGGTTTAAAATTATAATAGATAAGAGTATCCCCTTCTTCAGGAGCTGTTTCTGTGCTTTCATTGGTCAAAGAGGCTCCAAATACGCTAAAAGAAACAAAACAAAGCAGTAAAATGGCAAGAAATTTTTTCATAAGTTTCTCCTACAAGATAATTCTTAGGGTTATTGTTGCAGCTAAACTATCATTGCTGTTTTCAAATGGCAAGTCGGTTTCTTATCTGGATACTTTCCTAACGAGATGACATTTGGTAAAATATTCTGGTGTAATCTTTTATTCGGAGGATCAATGAGAATTATTATAATGTTAACCACTTTGTTCTTTCTTTTTAACATACAGCTTTTCGGCAATAACATCCGATTAGAGTTGAATCTGGGCAGCGAAAAGATTTCAGGCCAAAAGACGGTGGATTTGCGTGCCGCTATCACGAATTTAAATCGAATTGATTTGAAAGCCTACACTTTGTCTCACCTTCGTCTGGTAGCAAAGTCGGAAAAGAACAATGCTCATGCAGTTTTGCAAGTGGGTAACTATAGATCCGCCACCCGGATTATAGATGGTTTTCCTTCTGAATTTACACAAAATCGAAAAGATACTTTTGATGTATTGGCTTTTATCTCTCCAGATCCCCATGGAGTAGGGGATTGGAAGTTAATTGTGGAAGGTACAGCCATTTTGGAAAAAGTGATCGTGACTCTCAGGCCAGGGCATTCCGTTCCCTTTTTTGTCAAAGTATCAGCTAAAGATTGCAGAAATGATCCACTGGGTCCTTTTACCGTCAGTTCTTTTAAGAAAACCAATGATGAGAACGGAACCGCAACTTTCACTGGTCAGACTGAATTTACCGGCAAGTGTAAAGAGACTTACAATGGAACTCTCACAATTACCGTAAAAGTAGATAGCGCCAAAATTAAATTAATTGAGAATAAATTCTTGGCTTATGGTGTCCCTATCTTGTCTCATGAGTGTAAGGCCACATATACCAACGATCGATGGGTGGGTTGTGATAAGGTCACTTTTTAAAAAAGGTCCTTGATCTGATCCTTGGTGGATTTATAGCCGTTCAGCAGGGAATAGGTAACACCAACTGCAATAGAGGCTCCTGCGCAAAATTCACCCCAAGCAGTGGCTCCTAAGAGAAACTCTTTAAAAGGTTTGTCATATTTCGCATCAATATGATAATCGTAGAGAAGTTCCCATGGAAAGTAATAGCAGCCACCCATGACCACCCCACCCACTTTGATGATTTCTGAATCATAACCTTTTAATTCTAGAGCTTTTCGAGTATAAGAGACCTGTCTTTTTCCTCGACTGGTCATATTTGCTAGGTCAGAGTATTTATCTTCTTGAGTTTCATTGCGTCCCATATCAAACCATTTTCCCCAACCGTCTAGTAAACCTAAGAACATGGTTTCACCAACCTCTAAACCATCGGCTCCTCCAATTTGGCCATAGACCTTAAAAGGATCGGTGGTGTATTTATTTCTTTTCCCATTGGTACTTTCTGGGTTAAAGAACACTCCACCTCCCCTGGCTCTCCATGTCACTCCTCCGGTTATCCAGGCAAAAAGAATTCTCTCTTCATCAGTCACGCTGGGAAATGGAAGCCCTTGGCGTATAAGACCGCGGCCTTGGGCAATTTGTCGATCCTCAAAGGCCTTCAAAGTCCCCAGACTATTAAAATGTTGAAAGTGCCATTTGGCATCCTCAATTTCCAGTTGAAGGTGTTTAATATGTCTTTTAATGGCTCCCGCTCCCAGGGTGTACCCATCTTTACTTTCAAAACAGTTAAAGGATTCGGGTACAGAATTTTGCAGCTCTTGAAATTTATCTGTGAGCTTGTTTAGTTCGGATTGAACATTAATGGAATTCATTTTTACAAAAACGCCCAATAGATTGCCTAAAGCTTTAAAAACATGATCGGGTGATGAGTCCGCAGATTCCTGCATATAAAAAACACTGGGGCAGGTATTACGTGATTGTTCTATGGTGGCTAAGAGATTGTTGTAAAGGTCTTGGCACTGGGTAAGTTGAGGGTTTTTTAACTTCCAATTAATTTCGATTTTATGGTTGATACAGAATCCATCTGGATAATTATTGTACTCTTTTCCTTTGAGAAATTCAGATGGGTAGAGTTCACTGAATACCTTGGCAAAATCCTTAAATATTTCATTATGCTCATTTTTATAACTATTGTAGAGAGCTAGATGCAGCTGTTGTCCAAGCTTTTTAAGGAGGTAGAGAGTGTGAGGATTGTGAAAAAAGTCCTTTGGCCAATAGCTTCGATTATTAGAAAGCCTATAAAAATCTGCGATTTCCTTAAAAAAACTAACTTCCACTCCATCACTGAGAGTCAATAATCCCATTTCGATGGCAAAGGGCTGCTTTAGAAGGTAAGCTTCACTTTTTACAAGCGTAAGGTCGTTAGTGACCTCATTGAGTGAATGATCTTTAATGGTAAAAGGTTTAAAGTCATATTCTATATATTGGGGCTCTTCTACTTTAGGATTGGGAGTTAAATGAGGAGAGGAGATGGGTACTGAAATCTTCTTTTGGACAGGGCTCGACTGCTGACTGGTTTTCGATTGAATCGGAACAATCTCTGGAGTGATACTGACTTGCTCTTTTTTAGTATTTGACTCCAAGTTATTGTTTAAATTGGTTGTCAGAGCAATAGGAGAGTCAATCAGTTTATCAAGCTTTCCCTCTTTACGGGCTTTTTCATAAGTGGGGTTGTTTTTACAAGCTTGGAGAAAAAGAAGTAAAGTAATTCCCAAATTGATTAGAAAAGTGATTTTTCTCATAAAATCCGTCCTGGTAAAAGTTTTCCAACCTACTTATCGTCTTTTTTAACTTTTACTTGAGACTTCAGGGCTTGATTTGATGGGAATAGACTTCCAATTATGTGGAAGTTATAGATTATTATAGAGAAATTGGAGGGGCTGTTTTTTATTTCCTCCGATAAGTTTGAGTAAACTCCAAACGTGACCACTGTCCATATTCATGTAAGAAGGTCTTTCCAATGATTCCCAAAGACGATTTTGATAAACGGTGGGTACATGAAGATCGTTGGTTACAATGACCATAAAAGTGGGTTTAGCTTTGAGGTGCTTTACAAAAAAGGCATTGTCGAGTTTGATGGATTCTTTCAGCCTTTTTTCGTATTCACTGTTCATGGTTAAGCCGAGACGGCGCATTTGGTTTGTTCTTATTTTTCTGATTACTTTATCTTGACTCCGGGCAATAATAGCTGGAAAGTCCTCTCCTGCTGCGGCCAAAACAGAGGCTTTAACCCGCTCATCAATAAGTGAAATCATTGAACCTAGAATACCTCCCAAACTCAGTCCATAAAGACCAATTCGATCTTTATCCACTTCGGGCTGTAGGCTTAAAACGTCTATGAGGGTTCTCATTTTTAGGATCATGCGCCGGCTGCTATGATCGAAAGCTTTTAATAACATCTCTGGCTTTTCTAAAGTATTCATTTGAAAGTCAGGGAAAATGGAGGCGTAGCGTAGGTCACATAACTGATCGCTAATTTTCTGCTCTAGAGGATTAAATTCATGGATAGTAGGGACGATAAGAACTGCAGGAACTTTGCGGTTTACATTTGGAAAAGTATAAATGGCGGGCATATACTCAGTTTTACCAGTATCTGGATCTATAAATGGCACATGAACACGGCTGATAACACAACCGGCAATGTAGTCTAAAAAATCTAATTCCAGTGCCTGTTCTAGTCTTTGATGTTCGAGAAGTTGAAGGCGCTCTTCTAATTCGTTAGCTGTAGCTGTGGACCCAAGTAGTAAGATAAAAAAGAGAGGGGCTAGTGACAGTCTTTTAGATAGTGCAAAACTCATAGAAAAGTCTCCTTCGCAAAAATTCTTATTAAATGGCCAAACAGAGAGGTTCTACTATGCTCATCCTTAAATGTCCAGAGGTGAGGAAAAAAAAATTGGTTTTGGGTGCTAAAACAACTTGTTAGGAAGTTATCAGAGAGGCGAATAAACAGTGATGAGCAGGTACCCCACTCATCACAAAAAAATTATTGCTCTTTTTGAGGGGTAGGTGCTGGAGCCGGAGTTGGTGCTGGAGCTGGTGTTGGAGCTGGTGTTGGTGCTGGAGCCGGAGCAGGTTTGATTGCAGCGGGCTTTTTGGGTGCAGGTTTTTTAGCAGCAGGTTTTTTAGCAGCAGGTTTTTTAGCAGCAGGTT
>CAYFLR010000107.1:0-9283 GCA_964343805.1 uncultured bacterium
TTGAACCTGTGGCCTACGGGTTATGAGCCCGTCGAGATACCTGACTTCTCCACCCCGCACCGGAGTATCGTTGGAACCTATTATAGTTGAGATGTAAAGTCAAGTGAAAAAGCGGCAAGCTGGCGTTTAAAGCTGGATAAATTTAGAGTCAATGGTGGAAAGGGTTCTTTTTAGAAGGGGAAGATTGAATTTGGATTTGGTGAGAGTGTATTTTTTTGTATCTAAGAAGTTGAGGTTATGTATCCGGTACTTCTGATCTTGATCAAAAATAAAGCCCAGTTGAAGGAGCTCGTGTTCAAGTTTCTGGAGTTGGACCGGAATGATAGTGTTTACTAAAAATGGGTTGAACTTTTTGAAGAGGCTGTAGAATAAAACTGCTAGTGGTTCTGTGAGGCTATGGTCGTGACTTAATTGACATGTCAGTAAGATTTCAAATGCCCTGTCTTTTAATGTCAGGGTTTTTAAGTGTTTAATTAAACAGAGGGCGTAAATTTCATTCTCATCCTGTAGTATATTTAGAGTGGAAATTTTGTTAAATTTGCTTTGTCCATCATCGAATGAGCCTAATTCAGAGGGGTAAGCAATGGCAGTTTTAATTATATCTACGAAGGGGAGAGAGTTTGAGGTGAGTGTGTCTTGTACTGAGGCTAGATTACTGGGTAGTACCGGCTGAAAATACATACAAAAAAGCCTTTGACTTGACTGTTCAAAAAAGTTAGGTTACTTTAATACAATTTTAATTTTGTAGCTTGTCAATATCTTTTTTTCTGCTTTGATAATGATTGCAGGGTTTTAAATGAATTTGGTTAAAACAGTTCTTTTGGTAAATTGTCTCATATTGTTCTCTGAGATTGCGCTCTCTTTGGAGCCTGAAGTGTCTATTAAGGGGTTTTACTCTCCCAAGGTGTTGGTTTATTCTGATAGTCTGATTGATGAACATATGCTTTTGGTTGATAAAAATCGCCAATCTCTTCAGGTATTTGATCTTTCTACATCGAAACCTACGCTCATAGAGAGTTTTAGGGCTTCCACTGGGAAAAAGGATGGAGACAAGAGAGTAGAGGGTGATCGCAAGACACCTGAAGGAATTTATTTCTTTAATGAAATAATAGAAAATGAAAATCTTCCTCCGAGATATGGAGTCAGAGCTTTTGTTACAAATTACCCTAACTTATTTGATAGAAAGGCTCGCAAGAAGGGATCTGGAATCTGGCTACATGGTCTCAATAGAACATTAGCGGCAAAAGATACTAAGGGGTGTGTGGCTCTAGATAATCAGGATATTGAAACCACCACCCAATATGTAAAACTGGGTAAAACCCCAATCATCATAGCAGATAATATAGACTTTGATATAGAAACAGACGATTCTGGAAAAGAAGCGGTAAAATCTATCAAAAGATACTTAGATGCATGGTCTCAGGCGTGGCAACAAAAGGATACTGACCTTTATATGGATTTTTACTCTCCTCAGTTTTATACCAATCGTATGAATAAGAACAGATGGAGACTGCATAAATCTCGGCTGAATCAGAAGTATAAAACTATCAAAGTCAACCTTTGGGATAGACGCTTTTATCTCTATAACAAGCAATTAATGATATCTATGAATCTATACTATGTTTCAGATAGCTATTTGGATTATGGTAGGAAAACTCTATACTTGCGCAAAGAACAAGGGAAGTGGCTAATCATTGCAGAAGGCTGGGATACTCCAGATGAGCTGTCACCTTTGCCTGAAAAACTTGTTCAATTGTATTGTACTAAAGATCGAGTTCAACAAGCGGTGCACGGATTAGCTAGTTTGAAACAATTGGATAGGAAATGTCCAAATGACTCAGCCATCAAAACCCGGTAAATATTTAAATCTGATCTATTTTGTAGAGTCTGGTAAAGCAAGGTCTGCTCAATTACCGCTATTTTTGATCTATTTTGTGATTTTTCTTTGCTTGGGAGTTTTGAGTACTCTTGGATTCTTTATTTATCATAGTCAAATTCAAACAGAAGATATTGGTCAGTTAGAGTCAAGAATTCTTAATCTTAAGAAAACTATTTTTTCTTATCAAGTAACCTATCAAAATATTTTGAATAGAGGTTATCAGAAGAGTTCTGCCAAGGCAAAAGTAGCAAAAACCCAGCCCTTTAATAGGAAACCGACTCCCATAATTCCAAAAGCCCCTAAAGCCAAAGCAGAAGTGAAAAAGGCGAAGCCGATTCTAACTAAATCAAAGGTATCTAAACCCAAAAAAGTTTCCTCTATAAATAGCTCTGTAAAAAGTCCACCCCCGACTCAGTCAGTTAAGCCAAAAGGAAGTATCGGGGCCGCCATTGATGTTACCAGCGTTAAGTTTAAAGAGAGTGGCTTAAAGCATACCCTGACCTTTCGACTCAATAATACCCAGAAGTCAGGTATTGCTTATCGAGGATATATAATAGCTAAAGCTAGGCAACTCGATCCTATCACCAATGAGCTCATAACTTTGTCCATTTATCCAAAACGTGCCAAGTTAGAAAGTGGTATGGTGAAGAATCCTACCCAGGGATATCTTTTCAGGATTTCGAAGTACAAAGATTTTAAAGTAGGCCTGAGAGATCTTCAATCAGATGCCAAATACACCGATGTGACCTTTTTTATATATAGCGATAGTCGCAAACCTATATATGAACGGACATTTAGTAGTAAGTATTATTAGGTTGTTATGAAATTATTTAAACCCCCTTTTTGTTTATTACTTAATTGGTTTCTTTTATTTATTAGCTTTGTTTGTTGTTCTACGACGGTTAATTCAACTCCTTCCAATCCCTTGCCATCTGTAAAGAAAAATATTTCTAAGAGGCTTAAAGTTTTTCCTAGTAAGGAGGAGGAGAAGAGGGGGATCCCTTATGATTTCTGTATTAGACTTAAGGTCAAAAGAGATAATGCACAGGCTTTTTTAGGGCCTGGTCAAAAGTATGGAATGGCCGATCATCTTTTAGAAAAAGGTGAGTTGCTTATATTTTTAGGTCAACTAGGTGCTTGGCAAAAGGTGTTTATTCCAGAACTTCGTAGGATCCTTTGGATTCATGAAGGTTTTTCAGAAAGATCTTTGAGTAATTTTAAGAAGAGTGATCACGCTCCCTATGTTCCTATCAAATCCTTTGCTAATAGGCGTATAACCAATAAATATGCCAATGTTAGAAGCGGACCGAGTACAAGTTATAAACTTCTCTTTGCTATTTCAAAAGATAGTGTTGTAAAATTGTTATTGCAAAAGAAGAGATGGAGTAAGGTTTGGATTCCGCATTATGATACTGCGGGTTGGATATATAGGGAGTTATTGAATGAATAGGGTACAAATTAAGTTACTTCTTTTATTAAGTTTAATCAGTTCATTATTAAATTGTGCAACGGTGGTCACTGGTGAGGTTCAACTTCTTAGGAATGGCGAGGTGTTAAAATCATCCAAGTTAAATAAGAAAGCCACAGTTAACATAATCAAGATTGATGCAGAAAACATAGATAAAGGATCATTTAGTTTTGATACAGATCGAAACGGATTCTTTGATACCTCTACTTTGAATATTGCTCTTGAAAAGGGCGTCTATAAATTTGAGGTATTTAAATATGGATATGCCATTGATTCTTCAACTGTTAAAATCGACGGTGATAAAAAGTTAAAATTTCAACTAAAAAAAATAAAAGAAATTCGAAGTAGAACCTACTCTGAAAACCCTCAGAATGAAGAGGTGATTTCATCGGGTTCAGTAAGTATTCAACCTCCACAACTGTAAATCGTGAGTTGAGTCCACTAGGGACTTATTGATAGAGAGGGATCTTATGCGAAAAGTACAAAACAGGGTTGTTTTATATTTTGCTTTAGTCATTTTGGCATCAATTGGAGCGTGTACAGATAATACGGTCTCTACTTTTTTCTCTTTTCTAGTTCAAACTGATGACGGCAAGGCTTTAGACAAAGTTGATATCTACGTCAATGGTAAAAAGGTGGGAAGAACTGATTCCGAGGGGATTTTCCTTTTTAGAGGAAAGTATGAACAAGGAAATAAATTAAAAGTAGAGGTTGTTAAAGAGAGTAAAGATTTTTTCTATTCAGATTATCGTGAGATTATAACCATACCTAAATTAAAACAATTTAGTAAAATATTTGCGGTCTCTTTGTCATTGTCACCAAAGACAATCGACTTAGCGGTTAAGGAAGACTCGGGAGCAGAAAAAGCGCCTGAAATAAAAACCGAAAAGGATCTGAATAATGTTCTCACTAGCGAAGAGAAGCCAAAAAAGGTATTGCAACCACCTCCGATAAAAAAGCCCGCTAAAGTTAAACCGCCTAAGCCTCAAAAGAGTGAATCGGGTGTTGAGTCGAAGCCTGATCTTAAAAAGAAGGCAACACCTAAGGTTGTAAAACCTGTTAAACCCATTGTGAAAAACGAATCGGAACAAATTGAGGGCTTTATAAAGACTTTAAAGGGGGATAAACAGTCTCCCTCATCTCAAAAGTTAAGTGAGGCCAAGGCTTATGTTCCCAAGAGCGTTAAGAGCGACAATCCATTAAATTTATCAGAAATTGATAGCCCTACTCTGAAACAGGTTAAAAAAGTTTCTATCATAAAGAAAGACAAAAAGAAGGCCATTCCCAAAGCCAAACCTGCTAAATACTCCTATTATATCAGGGTTGTAGATGAAAAAGGCAAAGCTGTCCATCGAGCCAAAGTTTTTATTGGTTGGAAGGATACGGGCTTTTTTGAAGAAATTGGCTATTCCAATAAAAAAGGAAAGGTTCGCTTTACCTATTTTAAACCCAAAGAGCGTTCAGTTACCTTATTTGTTCAGAAAGATAAATACTTTAGATATTCCAAAAAAATAACTTTGAGACCTTCTGGGCGCTTGAAAGTTAAACTGTTTAAAGCTGTGGTGATTGATGTTCATGCCTTTACTAAGGAATTCTATTTCCAAAAAGGAGTCGGTAATATTGAAGTGTTTCTTAATAAGAAAAGCATCGGTTTAACAGATCAATTTGGGCGTTTTTCTTACCAGTACAATGGTCCTAAGGGTGAGTTGATCAATCTTAAGCTAAAGAGTAAAGGATATGTTCCTGGAAACTATAGTTCTGATTTAGTCATTGCAAATTCAATCAAAATATCAAAAGCATTTCAGAAAAAAAAGGCTCCGAGTCCAAAGATAGGTTTTGCTCAAATTTATCACCATTCCTTTACGAAAAATGTCAAGCCGAAGCAAATTTCTACTTTGAAAAATCAATTTTCCCAGGCTTTAAGAAAGCAACTATTTGCAAAAGAGGATTTTTTGCAAGTTAAGAGTCGCGTTTTAGAGTCTGAAATAAACAAGCGAGGACTCCTCATACCAGGATTGGTAAGCAAAGGATGGAGTAATTCTAGATTGAATCCTTATTTGGATGCTGTGATGATTCCCGAACTTATTGTGGCAAAAGATAAAAAGGTTTTCTTTAATGTATACACCGCAACTGGAAAAAATATTCTTTCAATGTTTGAAAAAATATCTTCATCCAATACTCCCACTAAAATTGCCCAAAAAATAACTCAGAAGCTCAGAAGAAACTTTCCCTTTGAGGGAGCTATTATTGAAAAACTAAAAAACAAAATGGTTAAGATCAATTTAGGTTCAGATAGATTCCCTGGCATTAAAGCCGGAGATGAGTTTGATATACACGGAATGAAATTTGATCGTCAGGGTAAGAACTTAACCACACAACTGGTGGGAACGTTAAAGTTGAGCAAGGTTAATAAGACCAGCGCTCTCGCAAAAATAAATAATATACGAGCAAGAAGTGCCATAAATGTTGGTGATAGGGTGGTAAGGAAGATTAAACTTAGGGCCAGACCAAAGATGGTGAGCAAAGGAAATAAGAAAAAGATTGTTAGCAAAGCTCCAGGTAAGTCTATTTCATTTGTCGTACGCTCTAAATCTGGTATTAAGCTTAAGCCCATTTCAGAGGTGAATCTTTATGTGAACGGAACTTGGTTAGGAACAACTAACTCTAAGGGTGTGCTGAAAGCTCAAATTGAAGCTAAAAATAAGATCACAGTACTGGGCCACCGTTTCGGCTATTCTGTTTTAGAACAGGAAATCTCTATCAAGGGCAAAAAGTCTCCGATAAATTTATTTCTCTCTCCCCGTTTTTCTTCATTCATAATTAGTACTGTTCCCAATGGAAAGGTTGTCTATATTGACGGAAAAAGGGTGGGGCGCTCGCCTATTTTAAAACCGGTGCAATTGCCTTTGGGTTATAGAAAGCTAAAAGTGATGGGAGGAGCGGGATTTAAAAACCATGAGAGAGTACTTGAAGTGACTCCTCTCTTAGTTAATTTATCAGGGCCCAAAGCCATTAAGTTAGAGAAAGACTTCTTATCGATTGCTAGAAAGTTTGAACAAAAGAGAGCCTATGAAAAGGCGATCCTCTACTATAAAAAGGTAAAAGATAGTGAGTCTGATTATCCAAGGGCGCAAAACGCCATGGGACGAATCTATTTAGATTATCTTAAACAGCCTGAAAAGGCAGTAGAATCATTTGAGCAAGTTTTTAAGGTCCCTGAAGTTAAAGAAATGGTGAATAAGCAATATACCGTCACCTACACTAATTTAGGTACCGCCTATTTTCAGGCAGCCAATAAGTCATTTAATTCAAACCAAAGAAAGTCAGCTCTCTTTTTTAAGAAAGCTTATGAGAGTTTTTTAAAAGCCAATATGTATTCGAAATATTTTCCGATAGAGAGTCATAATCAGATTAAACATGATACTTTATACTTTCTGGCTCTTACTTATCAGAAATTATTTTATCTCACAGAACGGCCACAGTTTCTGCAAAAGGCTAATATTGCATGGAAGGATTATATAGATTTTTACCGATTTCATATTACTGAAAAGACCAAGTATGAGGATCCTATTAAGAATGCAAAACTCTACTTGGCTGAGGTAAAAGCTTCCATGCAGAAGCAAAAAAAGAAAAAATAGTAAAGGGAGTTTATGAGGCTAAAAACAAAAAAAGTTTGCCTATGGATGGGGCTCATAATGGCTTCTTGCCTTTTAATATCCTGTTCTTCAGTCCGAACACGTTTAGCTGTTGCTAAGTTTAAAAATAACGTAGTTGATTTCTGGACAGGTGGTAAGGTTAAGGAAAATGGTGTGGTTTGGAAGAGGGGTGCTTATTTTCCCGAATATGTCAGCCGCTATTTTCCACGTTCTCGTGACTTTATTAAAAAGCATCCCAAGCGGAAGTTGGCTCGCCGTGGTGTCAAGTTAATAGAAGTTAAAATGTTAAATCCCTTGAAATCCAAATTTCATGAGGCCAACTTGAGCTGGTCTAAGGATGGAGCTTATCTTTCGTATGAAGTGCTAACGGAAAAAAGTAGAAAAATATATGTAAAAAATTTAGTGGGTGGGTTCAGTAAGGAAATCTATGTGATTCCAAGAAAGAAGTCCGATGATATTTTTTCTGAGCTTTTTGAACCTCCTGTGAGTTATAACGCCTATTTACGTTGGGGGAAGGACAGTAAACGGTTTGCCTTTATGTCCAATGGAGGAACTGGAGATTACAATATATATATAGGTGGTTTGAACGATGAAGAACGTAAGATAACACGTCATGAATCTAAAGACGGTTATGCCGATTGGAGTCAAGAATCTGATGGGATTGTCTTTGTTTCGGGAAGAACAGGGAATGGAGACCTCTATCTTACGGATTCAAAAGGAAAATATGAAAAGAGATTGACTTTAAATGATGCCAATGACCTTTTTCCTCAGTGGTCACCTGAAGGAGATCTTATCGTTTACTCATCGGGAAAGAGTAATAATCATGACATCTTTATGCTGTTTAGAGATACTGACTATAATAGGTCCGTTAAACTGGCATCGCTCCCCTCTGACGACTTAAGACCCGTTTTTTCTCCAGATGGAACAAAAATAGCGTTTTATGCTAATCAAGGTATGGGACCTGCTTCTAGATTAAAAAAACAGTGGTCTATTTGGGTCTTTGATATCTCAAATATTTTATGGGATGAAGAGCTTCCTGATAATTTGGAATTAGAACCAATCGAGATTGTAAATGATGCTGTTTTAGATCTAAATACAGGGCCAGCTTGGACACCTGATAGTAAAAAAATTGTCTATGTTGAGCTTAATTCGGATAAATTTAATCCTATTCAAGTGGTCAATTTGGAGACAGGGGTTAAAACCCGTTTACTCACCAAAACTAAGATGAACCATGATGTTATGTGTGCCAATTCTGGAATCATTAGCTTTCGCGCTCAAGTAGATAGCTGGGATAAAGTGTTTGTAGCATTAACAAACCAGAGTATAATGTTACAATCGGATTAGGAGATTAATATGAAAATTCTAACTTTAATATGCTTAATGATGTTTACCTATTCTCCCTTTTTGCAAGGAGAAGCTCGTAAAGATCGCCAAGCTTTTATATATGGCGAGACAGGATTTCCAAGTTCCTTAGACCCAGTGACCAACAATGAAATGATTACTGTGAGATTGGTAGAGCTGGTTTTTAATGGTTTGGTTAAGTTTAACCAGAAAGGGGAGGTTGTTCCTGATCTGGCAGAGTCTTGGTATTTTATGGGGAAAAATAAAGGAATCACCTTTAAAATAAAACCCAAAGTTTATTGGCACAGATCTCCTAAAGATCGGAATACTCCTGATGCGGAATATAAACCCATTCCTCTCAGTGCAAAAGATGTGGTTTTTACCTATAAACTTCTCACTCATCCCAAGACAGCTGTTCCCAACAGAATACGCTTTGAGTTTATAAAAAATGTGGTGGCCGTAAATAAATCCACCGTCCGTTTTATATTTAAGCGTCCAATGCGGAACGTTATTGGAAAATTATCTTTCAAGATAGTTCCTAAGCATATTTTGGGAAATAAAGGGTATCTTTTAAGAACTGATCCTTTTACCAGGCATCCTGTTGGGACGGGTCCATTTATGGTTCAAAAGGTGACGCCAGAGGGAGAAGTATCCCTTGTTCGTAATGATGGTTACTTTGGTAAGAAACCATCTATGCCTAAGGTGGTAATGAAGCCCTTTGCAGATAGAAATATCATGGCCCAAGCCCTTTTGTTTGAAGCGATTGACCTTATAACCTTTGTTAACCCTAGAAATATACCCGAAATAGATGGAGACAAAAGGTTTCGTCTGATTCCATATAATGCACTTTCATATAGCTTTTTTGCACATAACCTACGTAATCCACTTTTACAAAGGAAAAATATAAGGAAAGCTCTATCTCTGGCCATTAACCGTAAA
>CAYFLR010000107.1:9293-11413 GCA_964343805.1 uncultured bacterium
TCTTTTTTCCATGGCAAGGGGAAGTTGATTTCAGGGCCCTTCGCACCTGGAAGTTGGGCTTATAACCTGGCTGTTAAATCCTACTCCTATTCTCCTAATGAGGCCAAAAGACTGCTACGCAAAGAAGGTTTCTATAAGAAAAATACTGAAGGTTATCTGACTAGAAATGGCAAAGTTTTGAGTTTTACCTTAAAAGTGCCTATTTCCAGTGAAAGTGAATCAGTAAAAAGAGTTATTTTGGCATTCCAAAACTATCTTCAAAAGGTGGGTGTGCAAATTCAGATTGCTTTTGAGGAATGGCATGTGTGGAAAGAAGATGTTTTTGTAAAGCATGACTTTGATATTGTTTATGCTTCTTGGGCCTTTGATGATTCAAATGATATCTCTTCTCTCTTTCATTCGGGCGAAATTGGTGTGTGGAAGAATAACTTCATTGCCTACCGCAATAAACTAGTCGATTCTTTGATTGTGGAAAGTAAGACCACCATGGACTTTGAAAAGAAAAGAACCATGAATCGAAAGCTTCATGAGATATTAGCAGATGATTTACCTTACACCTTCTTATGGACCTTAACTAATTATGCGGCCGTTTCTAATAAAATGAGAAACGTTGATATTCACCCCTATAGATTTTTTACCTTTGTCCAGGATTGGTATTGGGAAAAATGAGTTAACATGCCTGTAATTATCAAGAAAAAGGACGCCCTGCGTCATGAGGCCCTTGAGCGTTATAAACGACAAAAAATAGTCATTATTTTTGACCAACCCGCTTCACAAGATGAATCTCCTTTAGGTAAAAGCATTGAGCTTATTTTTAATTTAGTGAAAAAAACACCAGATATGAAAATGGTTGGCGTGAGTTCACCACCGGAGCTGGAAAAAGCTTACATGCAAAAAAGGGCTTTTGTATTACTGGTCAATTTTAACCTCTATGAAAATCCTGATGATCTCATGGCCTTGATGGTGAATCTTAAAAGGTTAAAAAATATACCTTTTCTCTTTTATACTGATAATTCCAATGAATTGGTAATGAAATATAGGCAGCACCTCTTTGTTTATCAAGAGGCGGATGACTTTATTGCCTTACCTGCAACCAAAGCTATTATTTCCCAAAAGCTAAAGAAATTAATGGATGGCAAGTATCGAAAAGCCAAGCGTTTTAACCTAAGTGATAACATATTTTATACTTTGCCGATGCAAGGAGACAAAAAGTACGATGCCCAATTGATGGATTTAAGTATGGGTGGACTCTATATTAAAACTGCTAAGGAGGTCTTTAATCCTAACCAACAAATCCAAATTCAAATACCATTGGGTAATTACAAGCTGTTTAATAGAGATTATGGTGAACTTTTGAAGTTGGCAGTGCGGGTAAAGAGGGTGAATATCTCTGGAAACGAAGCAGGGTGTGAATTAAATTATTTAGAAGAGGATCAACAAATTCTGCTAAAGAACATTATTGAAAGAATCAGTCTTAAGAATCTCTCGTTAAAGGGCAAGACTAAGAAGCTAAAGAAGAAAGCTTCTTCTCTCGACAAGAAATAAAAAAAGGCAGAACCCTTTCGGATTCTGCCTTTAATATTATTGCTTTATGCAATCTCACCTAACAATTTAACTGACTAGCAGCCAATTGTCATATTGAGAATTACTTTTGCATTGGGCTTTCAGCTTGAACTTGCTCTTGCTCTTGCTCTTGCTTCTGAGCTTGCTCTTGCTCTTGCTCTTGAACTTGCTCTTGAGAAGTCTTCTCTTCTTGAACTTGCTCTTGGTCTTGCTCTTGCTCTTGTTTTTGAGCTTGCTCTTGCTCTTGATCTTGATCTTGGCTTTGCTCTTGAGAAGTTTTTTCTTCTTGAACTTGCTCTTGATCTTGCTCTTGAACTTGCTCTTGGCTAGTTTTTTCTTCTTGAATTTGCTCTTGATCTTGCTCTTGCTCTTGTTTTTGAGCTTGCTCTTGATCTTGCTCTTGCTCTTGCTTCTGAGCTTGCTCTTGCTCTTGAACTTGCTCTTGAGAAGTTTTTTCTTCTTGAACTTGCTCTTGATCTTGCTCTTGGCTTTGCTCTTGGCTAGTTTTTTCTTCTTGAACTTGCTCTTGATCTTGCTCTTGAACTTGCTCTTGGCTA
>CAYFLR010000108.1:0-11292 GCA_964343805.1 uncultured bacterium
GAAGAAGAGACCACCGACGAGCTTCCTGCCATGGACGATGATATGGCCGGACTCGCAGAAGAAGAGACCACCGACGAGCTTCCTGCCATGGAAGAAGATACGGGTCCTACTCCAGAGCTTCCCAATATGGATGAGGATGAACCTGATTTACCAGAAGATATGGCCATCGCAGAGGATACCGAAGTTGCTGAAGTAGATATGGATGACCTTGGAGATGTGGACGGCTTAGGAGAAAGTGACGAACTAGAAGAACCAGATGCAGTTGATGAAATCGTAGAAGAAGTTGCTGAAGACGTGGTTGAAGAAGTTGCTGAAGAAGTTGTTGAAGAAGTTGTTGAAGAAGTTGTTGAAGATGTTGTTGAAGACGTTGCCGAAGAAGTTACGGAGGAACCAGAAATAGAAGCCTCTATGGAAATGGACGATGAGGAAGATGAGGAAGATGAGGAAGAAGTAGATCTTCCGGATGTGGACATTGAAGTGGACGGTGAGCTTTCTGCGGAAGAGGCAGCAGCGGATCTTCCTGAACTAGAGGAAGTAGCGAAAGATAATGTCACTCCCATTAATCAAAATCCCACACCACAGCCAAGTGCAAATGGAGCACCTTTTAGCGGGAGTTTTTCATTTGATATGAATGAAACGACTTTTACTTTATATATTCAATCCAAGGTGGGGCTATCACTTAACTTAGCAGACCTAGAACCAGGTTTTAAATTCTCTTCTACCTTAGGCAATACCGCAGTTAATATCGAATGCAAAGAAGCCGGATTAGCGGTGCAGGTGGGAGGATCGAGTTTTACGATCCCAGTGAATATAGCCAAAGCCTCTTAGTTGGCTTCCATAAACAGCCGTCCGCTGTGTTGGTTGCAAAATCAATATCATTGCTTTGTGCGCGGAAAATTGGTGCAAAATTATTCAACTCCTTTATCTCCTCTGCAAATTAGCCGATTTGAATGCTAAGGCTTTAAAAATGCATGAGTAATCCTATTCTCTAGTTCTTAAGAAAAAAAAACACCACTTTTCCGTGCACAAAGTAAGATTATCCATAGCGGGTTGTTAAACGCTCCACTGCTGCGGTTGCGGCCTCTTTGGTGCAAAAGGCACTAAAGCGAAAGTAACCCTCACCGGCTCTACCAAAGCCGGATCCTGGTGTTCCAATGATGCCCAGTTCTTTGAGTAAAAGATCAAAAAAGTCAAAACTCTTTTCTACTTCTTTGATGGGGAACCAGATGTAAGGAGAGTGGTCACCACCATAGGTCTCAAATCCTAATTCAGCCAGAGAGCTCTTGAGGACTTTGGCGTTTTGCAGGTAGCTTTGGAGGTTGGATTTTATCTCTGTTTGAGCTTCTTCTGTGAAGGAGGCGGCAGCTGCTTTTTGAATAGGATAGGATAATCCATTGAGTTTAGTGGTCTGTCTTCGGTACCAAAGATCATACACTTTGATGGGAGATTTATCCTGTTTGTAGGCCACTAACTCTTTGGGCAAAATTGAGTAGGCACATCTGGTGCCGGTAAAACCCACGGTTTTGGAGAAGCTTCTAAACTCGACTGCCACCTCTTTGGCTCCAGGAATTTCATAAATAGAGCGTGGATTCCCTTCTCCCACAAAGGCCTCATAGGCCGCATCATAAAGAATGATAGACTGATTCTCTTTGGCATATTCAACCCAGTTAGTCAGGTCACTATGAGTAAACACGGTACCGGTGGGATTATTGGGACTGCAAAGATAAATTAAATCTACCGGTACATCTGGTGGAGAAGGTTTAAAGTTATTTTCCTTGTTGGCTGTGAGATAGTGGAGCCCTTCATAAAAGCCCGCTTCATCAGCTGGACCCGTATAGCCCGTCATCACACTGGCGTCTAAGTAAACTGGGTAAACCGGGTCGGTCACCGCTACTTTGCATTCAGGTGAAAATATATCTAAGATGTGAGCAGTGTCTCCTTTGGTTCCATCGCTGACAAAAATTTCATCTTCGCTAATATCTATGTCGCGACTTTGAAAGTCGTGCTGGGCAATGGCTTTTCTTAAAAAAGCGTATCCCACTTCCGGACCATATCCTCTAAAGGTCGATGAGTCCGCCATTTCATCAACTGCTTGGTGAAAGGCGCTAATGACTGCCTTTGGAAGAGGAAAACTTACATCACCGATTCCTAAATTGAGTAAAGGCTTTTCCGGGTCTACCGTGTGAGCTTTGATTCGACGGGTTATTTCAGGGAAGAAAAATCCCTGTTTAAGTTTTAAAAAGTGTTCATTAATTAAGGCCATATTGACTCCATTGATAGCGAGTTAGCGCTCTATTTCTCCCTCAAAGACCAATGTGGCAGGTCCTGTCATCAGGACGTTTTCAAGGTCCTCACAATGGATGGTGAGATTGCCACCGGGGAGAGTAATAATTGATTCGGGTTTGGTGTATTCTAATAAATAGCTGATGGTACTTATCGCAGTTGCTGCCGTTCCACAGGCCAGAGTCGGACCAGCGCCTCTTTCCCACACAATGGCTTTAATTTGATCCCTATCACGAAACTCAAAAAATGAGACATTGGTTCCTTCAGGAAAACAAGGGTGTTTTTCAAGAAAAGGACCCACTCGATCTAGTTCCACTTGCTCAAGAGATTCCACTGGGATCACAAAATGAGGATTACCTACCGTGAGATAATAACCAGTGTATTTGCTGGGTGAGCAATCGATGTCTAATTGCAGAGCGGATAGTGGGAGTTCTGGATGAGTGTAGATTTCAGAATGATTCGCCTGATCCTTTTGAATTTCCAGTAAAGTCGGATCAAACTGGGGGCTTCCCATATTCACTTGAAAGTGAGGATCTCTTCCTGATCCCAAGGGGATTCTGGTGATGTCTTTCACTCCAGACTGAGTTTCAACTTTAAAGTTATTGCTCTTGATAATCTCTTTAAGGTAGGCAAAGTGAGAAAGGCAGCGGATTCCATTTCCACACATCTCCGCTTCGCTCCCATCACTATTGAAGATCTTCATGGTCATATCAGCTGAATCAGACTTTTCAAGTAACACTAAACCATCGGCTCCGATGGAGTAGTTTCGATTGCATAAAGACTTGGCAAGTTTGCCTGCATCAGGGATAAATGGCTCTCGATGATCGATCAAGATATAGTCATTGCCGAGACCATGCATTTTACTAAAGGAGAGCTTCATAAAACACTCGAAGAGAGGAAGGTTCAACCTAGCTAAATAAAGAATGCAGTATATTTAAAGGATTAGAGAAAATCAATACCTATTATCCTAAAATTTAGGGGATTTGAGCCGACTGTATGGATAGAGGAATAATTTCCCATGAGGGGAACGACAGGTGGAGGGAATAATGAGAAACCGTCGATATGAAATGATTTTTAAATGTTCACTGGTGTTTTTATTGGTATTTTTAACTGTTGCCTGTAAAACGGGGAGACGAGGAAATCGCGTGAGTATAGATCCCTTTCTTTCCTTGCAGTCTAACAAGGCCATAAAAGGCGAAGTGGGTAAACAAGATGAGGACGAGGCCTATAAGGAGAGATTAACTTATGGGGTCAAGGTGAATGTTGATATGTTCTGGATTCTAGCTACTGAATTTGTTGTGGCTCGGAACCAAATGGAGTCTCAGCTTAAAGCCTATCGTGCTACCGATGAGTTTGGGGAAATTGATTATGAGAAGGATTTGAATGTGGATAAATCCAATAAAGACCTTCTTTTAAAAGTAAATGAAGAGCGTAGAATGGCAAGAGCTGCGTTAAAAGCGCAAATAGGACTTGGATATTACTTTACAGCTTTTGCAAAAGTAGGTGCACAAGCTATGCAGCGTATTGTAAAGGTTAAATATACAGATGAAAAGTATGCAGATAAAGCTCCTGATCCACTAACTACCCCTATAGAGTATGATCCCTATGCTGGTGCTGGTTTTAGAGTTCGTTTAACTCATCGAGTTCAAGCAGGAGCGACATACGATTTCTTCTTCTATAAGTTTCCCAAGTATGAACCTTTCACCCGAGAAGTGGGAGTCTTTGTGCGAGTGAACTTCTAATTCATTTGCATCTTTTCAATTTGACCAATCCTGGGAATTTTCCCGCTAAAACTCATATTAGCTCTGTACACTGAGTCTAAATCATTATAAAATTTAATATGTTATCCGTATAATCGAATAGTTAATTCAATCTGCTCAAGGATGTTTTATGCCAAAGAAAGCCTCTAAGAAAACCCAGCCCAAGAAAGCTGTTCAACCCTCTTCAGATTTCAACCAGCGAGGACTGGATGAGCATTTGGCGGAATTAAAGCCGGCGAGTTCTGCTTCCATGAAGAGATATGAACTCTCAACTAAGCAGATTTTTTCACCTTGTGATCCGGCAAAGTTTAAGTTTAAGACCACTGAAGAAATTAAGTGCTCAAATAAAATTATTGATCAGAGTCGAGCGGTAAGAGCAATCCGCATGGGACTTGGGATTCGGAAACCGGGTTTTAATATTTACGTAGCAGGGATGGAAGGCACAGGTAAAACCAGTGTGATTAAGTCCTTTTTACAACAAACGGCTAACAAAATTGAGACTCCCGATGACTGGTGTTATGTACATAACTTTGAAAGGGAGCAGTACCCTATCGCCATCAATCTTCCAGCTGGGGAAGGTAAAAAGTTTAAAAGAGAGATGGAAAACTTAGTAGAGCAACTCACTTTAGATGTGCGAGAGGCACTTCAAAGTGAGGAGTATGAGAACAATGTCAATGCTCGGATGTATGAAGGCACCGAACAGAAAAATCAACTCTACACTGAGTTAGAGGGAATTGCTCATGAAATGGGGTTTTCATTAAAATCATCTCGCATGGGTATCATTACTGTTCCTATGAAAGATGGAAAAACCCTTAGTGAAAAAGAGTACAAACTCCTACCAGAAAAAGAGAGAAGTGATATTGAAAAACGCCGAGGGGAGTTGGAGCCTCGAGTGATGGAGTTTGCAAGAGCAGTTAGGATCATAGATCAAGAGACTCGTAGTGTGGTCGAGGAGATGCAAAATGAACTCGGAAACTATGTCATCGATCTTTCCATGGAGTCCATGCTCAAAAAATATAAAAAGTCCAAGCGCGTTTTAGAATACCTAAATAATGTAAAAGAGAACTTTCTCAACTCCATATTGGAATTTATAGAGCAGGAAGAAGAACGAGAAAAAGAAGAGCATGTGGAAATGCGTAGAGAAGTCCGTCCGTTTCTTGAATATGAAGTGAACGTCTATGTGGATAACTCAAAACAATCTGGGGCACCTGTGGTTATAGAAAATAACCCCACTTACTATAACCTTTTCGGTAAGATTGAGAAAAAGATCGAGTATGGAATTTACATAACTGATTTGAGTAACATCAAGGCAGGGAGTATTAACAGGGCCAATCAGGGGTTTTTAGTTATTAATGCCATGGACCTTTTTAAAAACCCTCTGGTTTGGGATACCTTAAAAAGAATGCTCCGCAACCGCATGTCTTTTATTGAGGATATGGGAGAAAACTATGGCCTGCTGCCTACTTCTGGCCTCTCTCCTGAGTCGATTCCGCTCGATGTAAAAGTGGTACTAGTAGGAACTGATGATATTTATCATCTCCTCTTTCGTTATGATGAGGAGTTTAAAAAGATTTTTAAAGTCAAAGCTGATTTTGATTATCGCATGCCGAGAAATGCCAGAACCATTCAAGGTTATGTAAGTTTTATTGCCACTCGAAGTCATTTAGAAAAGTTAAAGCATTTTGATCCTTCAGGAGTGGCTGCCATTGTGGAACTCAGTTCCCGCTTGGTGGATAGTCAAAAACATATGAGTTCCTCTTTTGGAGAAATAAAAGATGTGATTATTGAATCGGATTTTATAGCCAGGGAGAAGAGGGCTAGGTACATTCGTCGTGATCATGTGGAGCAGGCAGTCAAAGAGCGTTTTAAAAGATCTGACATGATTAACGAACATATCCTGCAAAATATGCTAGAGGATAATATTCTAATCTCAACCAATGAGAATGAAGTGGGACAGGCCAATGGCCTTGCTGTATACGGATTAGGTGATATCTCTTTTGGAAAGCCTTCCCGAATTACTTCCAAAGTTTTTCGAGGGAAGCCGGGAGTGATCAATATTGAAAGAGAAGCAGATATGAGTGGAGCCACTCATACCAAAGGAGTCCACATCCTATCCGCCCTCTTCCAATCAAAATTTTCACTCAAAGTGCCTCTTGGTCTTTCCGCTACCATCTGCTTTGAACAGAACTATGGTGGCATTGATGGCGATAGTGCTTCTTCTACTGAGTTCTATGTGATCAGCAGTGCTATGTCAGGAATTCCACTTAAGCAGTCCATTGCTATTACGGGCTCAATCAATCAAAATGGGGAAATTCAACCCATTGGCGGAGTTAACGAAAAGATCGAAGGTTTCTTTGAAGTATGTCAATCAAGAAAGCTGACTGGTGATCAAGGAGTGATTATACCTCATCAAAATATCCCCAATCTCATGCTCAATCAAGAGGTGAGGGATGCTGTAGAAAGCGGACTTTTTCATATCTATGCAGTGAAAACGGTGGATGAAGGATTAGAAATTCTAACTGGCTATAAAGCAGGTAAACTGGATAAAAAAGGAAACTACACCAAAGGGTCCATCTATCGTTTGATTGCAGATAAAATGGAAGCTCTTTATGAAGAAGAGAAGGATGATAATTAGAGGGAGCTTACCGAGCCTTTTTTTATTTTTAGTGACTCTGGTCTCTTGTGGTCCTGATTACAGTAAGTTTCATAATACCCCCTCCTATAAACCGGGAGAGATCTTAATTACTTTAAAAGATAAAGGAAGCCAAAGCATTCGAAACGGTTCCTCTGCTTTGGATAGACTCACTCACCAGATAGATCGAGAGGCTCTGCCCATTCGCTTTGCCAAAGATTTATGGAAAAGACCCACTAAAAATGGAGTTCGAATTCTCAAGCTGGTGATGCCGGAAGAGGGCAATCTCTTTCAGATGATTGAGAAGCTGCAGCAGATGCCGGGAGTGCTATCAGCTGAACCCAACTACTATAATCAATTTTTTACTAAATATAACTTAAAACGGATGGATCGCACCTCTTTAGAATTGATCAAAAATGCTAACACCAATCCCTCAGAGGGTACCCCTGCTGGAACAACCCCATCTGGAACAACCCCATCTGGAACAACTCCTGCAGGAACCACTCCCTCCAATGACTCAAGTAATGATTATAATTTTGATCCTGAAGCAGAAATTAAAACCCAAAATATTGATGCTCAGCGAGCAGCCTTTTACTCTGCGTGCCCTTTCCCCACCAATGATAGTAAGTATAAAAAAGAGCAGTTTTTTGATTTTAAAGCCATGGGAGTGCCTCAGACATGGGGGATTATCTATAATAAGGGTACTCGGGTTCCACTGGTGGGTGAGTGCAAGGATTATAAACAGGAACTGCCAGAAGGGGAAGAATCCTACTATGCGGCGCCTGTTTCGGTGGCTGTACTTGATTCTGGAATCTATCTCAAGCATGAGGATTTGCAGGACAGTTTTGCTTTCAGTGGTGGCGGGGAATATGACCCCGCTAAAGATATTGAAGAACAACCTGATGATCAGGATAATGATGCCAACGGCTACTTTGATGATTTTGCTGGGGCCAATATGCACGATCCCTTTGGCCTGCCTAATGATGAACTTCCCTGTGAGGTGGCTCCCAATCCAGAGTCCTGTCTGCGAGTTATAGGGCATGGCACCCATGTTGCAGGAATCATTGGGGCTACCCATGGAAATAAAAAAGGGATTTCAGGGGTCTGTCCTACCTGCAAATTGGTAGCTGTTAAGGTGGTGGATGAGAAAGGGAGTATCCCTGATTCCTATGTGATTGAAGGTTTAAATTATGCTTTTTTCTATTTACCCGGTGCTCCAAATCCACCGGTGAATCTTTTGAATTTCTCCTTCGGTAAGTTTGTTAAATCGAAAGCTCAATATAATGCGGTGGAAGATTTGAGCAGGGAACAAATTCTTATTGTGGCTGCAGCCGGTAATGAAGATACTGAAAGGCCTAGTTATCCGGCCGCGATCCCTGCTACGGTAGCGGTCTCAGCAATTGGCGGAATTGGTACCAAAACCAAAAGCTATAAAGATGCTAACGGAAATCCTGATTTGAGTTACTATTATCAGAAAGCGGGATTTTCCAACTTTGGTCTTCATGTGGATGTGAGTGCCCCGGGAGTGGATATCTATAGTACCTGTCCCGAGGAAATTCCAGGGATTGAGAATTTCCCTGAGAAAATACCACCCAACACAGTTTTAAAGTACTGTCATAAGAGCGGAACCAGTCAAGCCACACCCATGACCGTGGGTGCCATTGGTCTCTTTTGGTCTATTTATAGAATGAGTAACACTGATCCATTTCCTCCGGAAGCACTTAAAAATCATACCAGAGTGTTTTCTGATCGTGCCATCTTCGAACCTTTTGGATATAATCATATGTATCAGGTTGCAGAAGGCGCAAGAGGAAACCAGGTTACTCCGGGAAATCAGTATTTGGGTGCTGGCATGGCTAACAGTTTTTTCATGGTTCATGAAATTAGATATGGATTTGATACAGCTAAGAATGCAGATCCACTTTTTGGCGATAACTTTTTTGGTTGCTCCTTGCAAGCACGATCCCGACATGGTAAAAGCGGTTTTATTTTTCTGCTAATACTCACGTTGGGAGTTTTCTTCATTGGTAGACAAGGATTCAAAAGCTAAGGATACATCCTCCTCTTTTTTCCATCAGGGTCGATTAATTAATGTCGAGATCGCGAAAAATAATTCTTATAATCTGGTCTTGCAAAATGAAAAGGGCAGGATTCAAGAAGTTTGCAGAGTGGAAGTTTTTGATCGAAGTGGTTGTCGGGTGGGCGATTTAGTAAGGTTGGAAGTTTTATCTAACCAGATCTCCATACAAAAATTAACTCCCTGCTGTCATAATAACCCCCTTGCTAGTAGCTATCTTAAAAATGGGAGCTCTGAATCCCACTATATTCTCCGGCTCAAACAGCGAGCTCAGATTTTAACTGAGATCAGAAATTTTTTTAATGGACAAGGTTTTACCGAAGTGGAAACTCCATTGCTGGCAAATTCTCCAGGTCTCGAACCGCATCTGGATGCCTTTGTGACTTCTTATATCGATTATCAGCAAAAAGAGCACCCTTATTATTTGCCTACCTCTCCTGAGTTTGCCATGAAAAGGTTGCTCGCTACGGGAATGGAAAAAATTTACCAAATCAGTAAATGTTTTCGTAATGGGGGAGAACTCTCACGTGATCATCAACCCGAATTTACGATGATTGAATGGTATCGAGCTTATAGTGATTATAAGCACATTATGGACGATGTAGAGCATCTCTTCACTCATCTTCTTGCCCAACTTCCCTTTGTGCCGGCTGCTTTTAAAGACTTATTTAAAGCGGGGTGGGAGCGCATCACTGTAAAAACGGCTATGGAAAAATATGCCGGAGTAGATATTGACACTGACCTCACTCGAGATAAACTCGCCCAAGCCGCAAGCGAACTGGATATCCATATTACTGCTGATGATAATTATGAGGATCTGTTTTTTAAAATCTTTCTCGAAAAAGTGGAGGCTTATTTAGGAAGTGAAAGGCCCACTATTCTTTACGATTACCCTGCTTCCATGTCGGCTCTGGCTACTGTAAAAAAAGACAATCCTTTAGTCTGTGAACGCTTTGAGGTTTATATCAAGGGAATCGAACTCGGCAATGCCTTTAATGAACTCACAAATTTTGCGGAGCATCAGCAACGTTTCAGTGAATTTATAGAAGAAAAAAAGCAACTTGGTAAACCACTTTACCCTATTGATGAATCCTTTATGGAGGCTATAGCCATGGGTATTCCACCTTCCGGGGGAATTGCAATGGGGATTGATCGGATGGTTGCTCTTCTTTGTGGTGAATCTGAAATTGCAGGCATCATCGCTTTTCCTAAGAGGTTTTCATGAATAGCTATCAGCAGTTTAAATCACTTTTTCCTGATCCTTTTTCTATCATTGGAATGATTCACCTGCCTCCTCTGCCTGGTTTTAAAGGTTCCCCCGGTCTTTCAGGAATTATTGATCGAGCCCTTGCTGATTTAGAAATTTACCAGCAAGCTGGTATACATGGAGTTTTAATCGAAAATGAATACGATCGCCCTCATCTTTTAAAATCAAATTCCGAGGTAACCGCAGCTATGACAAGAGTCACAGCCGAAGTGGTGAAGATGTCCAAATTTCCCGTGGGAGTGGAAATTTTACTTAATGATCCGGAAGCTTCTCTCGCTGTTGCCAAGATGGCAGGAGCCCAGTTTATAAGAACTGACTATTATAGTGATCCCATGTATCGAGAGGGCTATGGAGAGATGGAAATCAATCCTGAAGCTCTTTTGTCTTATCGCGAAAAAATTCTGGCAACCGAGGTTTTTATTTGGGCCGATATTCAAGTGAAATATGCTCAAATGATTACTCCCATTTCTATTGCCGATTCGGCTGATCGTGCAGTGCAGGCAAAGGCGGATGCTATTATTGTAACTGGTGAAGAGACCGGAAATCGTCCTTTAATTGATGATGTTGTAGCTGCCAAAAATAGGGTAAGAGATTTTCCCGTTCTTCTTGGCAGTGGCATTGATGAATATAATATCTCTGACTATAGTAGTAAATGTGACGGAGCAATTATCGGGACGGGGTTGCAAACCGATCAGCGAGTGGATGCGGAGAAGGTTAAAAGGTGTGTTGGCAAGTTATTGAGTCCGCTGTCAGCCAAGTCAGTAAGTCAGTAAGTCGGCCAAGTATGACCTCAGACTACAGGCCGCCAGACCCCAGCCATCTGGGAATAATCCGGATGTTGATCCGAAATATTCCGTGCATATAGGTAATAAAATTTACTTTGTATTCTTAATTAATAAATACAAACAAGCGGCCACATGATCTAGCTTCTTTGCTAATGCAGGATCATTTAAAAGTAATAAGTCGAGAATACTTTGAGTCTCTCGTGAGGACCGGGCCCGCCTAGGGCATTGCCATATGGAAAAATCTAATCTGATCTTTTGCTGAATTTCGACCCTTTCCCTCGGCCAAATTGAGACATATTGAGGAGGCTGCTCTGTCCAGTTGATTTGCCAAATGTCCTCTGAGTTTTAATTTTCGGGTTTGATGGTAGAAAGCCACTGCTAATTGATAGGTGCGAAAATTTTTCATTACATGCTCCCTTTTTTTTAAGTTTGAAAAAAAAAGTTTTCACCTAGGGCAGGAACTTTTTTTTTCAAACTTAAAAAAAAGG
>CAYFLR010000109.1:0-8610 GCA_964343805.1 uncultured bacterium
GATCTGGCAGTGGTTCAGGATCTGGCAGTGGTTCAGGATCTGGCAGTGGTTCAGGGTCTGGCAGCGGAAGTGAAGATGTCACTCTACAGGGAACGGCATTGGTAGTAACAGATGACGGGATTGCACCACTATTCCATGACTATGATATGAGCCGAGCCGAATATGGCGCCCTCGTTGATGAAATTAGGGATGTGGACCCCTTCATGCAGCAGATTTATGGAGAGTATTTAGAAGCATGTGAAAGAGGAGAAGAGCCAGGAGAAGAATGCTCTTTCTTTGAAAGCCAAAGAAAATTTAACCCCATCGTGGCCTATCAAGATGATCTCCATGATCAAGCCACCAACCGCTTTGACCCCTGCGGAGAATTTGATACTGAATTTAAAGACAAATATTATATTGATGACCAAACCAGCAACTATGCATGGATTTACGGAAATGCACGACTCTTTACCATGGTAGAATCTGATTTAGCCCGTCATACTTTTGGTAATGTAGAGGGTGGAATTATAACCGAAGAAGGGAATTACGTTGCCGGTGGAAGTCCCGCCAGAGAATACTACGATGATTACGGGAATTGGAAAGGCGATGAAGCTGTCGCCCAGATCATGCTAGGCCAAGAGGCCGCCGTAACCACATATTACGATGCAAGTGGAAATGTACTCACTGATGAAGCTATTGCTGCTGCAGGACCATCAATTCAACTCTATGACGAGACACTTACCCTTATTGAGCTTTCAAATGAAGAAACACAGACCATCATTGACGCCAAAGAAGATGCGGTTGAAGCTGTGGCCAACATCCCAGAAGAGGCTTACACAACCGACTGGTACTCTCCAGCTTGGTTTGAGAACTCTTCTCAAGAAGAGCTTAACTCTATTCTCGGGGAATCATATAACCCAGCAACATCATTCTCAAATTGTTTAGAGCCCACCTATGGACAGCCAGAACTTAAGTATGTGCATGATATGGGATATCCTGCCAAAGTACAGAAGATTAAGGGATATGGATCGGTGACTTATGGCCCTCTCACTTTTAGAACAGCAAGTGACAGTGCTGATTTCAAGGAAACCTATGCTTTGGTAAGAAAACCAACCCTAGCAACCGAAGAGAACGGTCCTCGGATTTATAAATTACAAGATGGTATCAAAAGAACCCTGGTCTTCGTTCTGGAGTTAGATGAAGGTGACAGTAGTATAGTTTCCACCTACGATGATGTGAAGGCGAAATTTGATGATTATTATATTAACAATTTAGCCTTAATCACCACAAGCGGATCCGGCTCAGCTGTAGCTACTGAAACAGTAGAAGGTGGAATTCACCTGGCTGCAGAAGAAGCGGGAGCTTGGGCAGTAACTGGTGAAACTTACATTGATAAAGATGAATTTACTTCTGAATCATCCGGGAACGAAGCGGTTTTTGCAAAAATAGTTCAGTGTTTTAAAAACATGGGAGAGACCTTAGACGAAACCCATGAAGATTATCCTTTGATATTTCTTACCAAAGAAGGAGGTACAAAACTTCCCAACTTGAACACCACTTTTAGTGTTGAGGACAAAATCATTGAAATTCCTATCTCCATTACCAGAACTTGGTCTGAGGAAGTGAGGACCACTGTGAATTGGCGGTGGGGTTCAAGAGTAGATGTATCTTATGTCCAAAAATCTGAAACCACCACAAGCTCGACTCAGGTAAGTTATAAACATCTCATTAAATCTGATGGATCAAAGTACATCGTGGGAGGTCCTCTCGTTAATGCCGATGGATCAATATACCATGAGGGAGACGTTTTATCGGTAACCTATCAAGATGGACAAACTCAACCAAGTGCGACCCCACCCACATTAGCCAATGCGGGTCAGGATGATTGCGAAGTATTCACAACATTACAAGAGGTCAACTTTCCAAAATGTCATGAGTTAACAGTCCCAATGGCAGTTACTACTTCAGGTACAGCCAACCTGGTTGCAGGAGCCACCAATGAGAACATCACAGTTAAGTCCTGGGGATCAGGAGATCCTCTAGCTGGAGTGAGTGGAACCTCTGGGATACCGAATCCTGTAGCTATTGATACCTCACTAAATAATCGTCGCCGGGCTATTATGAGTGATAATGAAGCTGTCAACACCAAAGATGGTGATGCAGGGCTGCTCTATATGTCCATTCGCGGTCCTAATAACGTTATTTTTAATGTGAGAGTGCAGCATAATCTGCATAAGAACTATATGATGGGAAAGGTTTATGAGACCCCTAATGATGGTCTACTGCAAGATAACAGAACTTTTACCTTTGCCATTCCTTTCTGTCCACAGACAGATTACCTCTATGAGTATGTTGTTTGTAATGTACCCAAAAAACAGCATCATCGATTTGGTCTAGACAGCGAAGGACTACCTAAAAATGTTGAAAACCGTGTTGCAAACTGTTTTGATCCGGTTGCTACAAAATGGAAAGTGAGTGATGTGAGAGCACAAGATGCACGAGTCGGAACACCTACATGGGCCGCCATGAGCCCAGCCCCTGATAAGCCTCTAACCAGATCTTATCAGCTTCTTAAAAATACCTATTTCTATTTAGATGGAGATCTTTTAGGCAACAGTCAGTTTGCTGAAACTGGCCCATTTAACACCGCATGCCTTCCTAAGCCTGAAGAAGAAAACGGGTGGGGTAAATTACCTGAACCACCAGCAAACTTGGGATTCGCTCCTGTTTGTAAAGACGATCAAGATCAAGCCAAAAATATTTGTAGCTTGAGTGCTTCACCCCGAGGCGTAAGACATCTAGGAAATAGCTTATTAGTTTTTCGTAGTGTCACCTTGGATGATCAATGGGAAGACACAGATGTGTTAGCCATCCATTTGGATACTTCCACCCAGAAAGACCACTGGTGGCATAGTGGTTGGAGAAACGGCGGGGTAAAAATTGTAGACCCAGGTAATGGTGGAGATCCCGCTGACTATATGAAGGCTGCCATGCAATCTGATGAACTGTACAAAGCTTGTTATGTTCAAGATAAAAATGATCCTGAGCTAACACCCGTCGATGGTATTGTAGTTGCTACTTATAGTCCATTAGTACTCAATGTTCATCATAATAATCAGATGGAGTTAGCCGGATTAGATCTTGGAGTTTCCTTTATTGGACGTAGATATGATCAGCAAAAATATAATATTCGGGCCCCATATGATGAGACCGTCCTAACAGATATTTTTAACCCAGATAATTTATCCCAGGCGGTCAAACGGTCTGTAACCACTTCCTCTTATGTAAAAACGGGATGGATCGATGGTCGTAAAGGAGACGCTCTGCTTGCTTGGGACGTTAATGGAGACGGAGAAATAAACAGTGGATTTGAGCTCTTCGGTGAAGCTAGTTTAATGGAGAAGGACATGTACTTCGGTGATTGGGGAGCCTTTAAGAAAGGTGAATTTGCCCCCAACGGTTTTGCTGCATTACTTCAACATGACCTCAATAATGACCGCATTATTAACAAAGAGGACCCCATTTGGCGACAGCTAAAACTATGGGTTGATGGAAACAATGAAGCTGATTCTCCAGTGACTGGATATGATGAATGTACTGATGCTGAAGGTAATAACTGGGGTAAAGTGGACTGTGGTGAGCTCTTTTCTCTAGCCCCCGGAGGCAATGAGGATGTAGATAATGTATTTGGTATTGTGGGAATAAAAATGGACGTGGTAGTTAAAATGAGTGAAGAGGATATCCATGGAAATCAAACCTTGTTAAGAGCTAAATACCTCTATAAAGTAGACGGTGTGGTTCAAGAAGGAATGATCTTCGACGTCTATTTTACCTATGAAGACTATACCGCAGCAGAAAGAAACGCCACTCTAATACCAACTGCCGAGGAACTGCAAAATATGCAAAATGTTTACCCAGATAGCGTAGTTCCCGCTGCTTTCTCACTAGAAGATGTAAATTAACCTTCATGTTTAGAAGGCGGCACACCATCTGGTGTGCCGCCTTTTTTTTATTTAGTAAATCACAGAATGACTTATCTTCCATCACAGTTTCTCATAAAAACCCAGGTTTAGTTTTTACATTTTTCATTTAAACCCCTACAATAAGAGCAGAATGTTTTTTGGCAGGAAAGACTATCATGAACTATCAATCATTATTTGCATCTATTATCCTGTGTTCTCTAACCCTTATTCCACTTACCAAGTGTGGTAAAGGAATTTATACTCAAATTGGCAAAGACAGTGAAGAAGAAGAAGAGAATGTTAGCCCTTCTTATTTCCATGATTGCACTATTACCAAAAGCTCTGATTCCTTCAAGAAAGATTACTCCTCATCTTTAAAAAAGATCGTACAGCGCAAAAACAGTAACAAGCTCAAACTTGTATTTAAGGGAGAAAACCATGATTTCTTTTTCACCTTAAAAACCACATCACCCATTGAAGAAGATTACACCATTATCGAAGATGGGGTTTTTAATTTTGCCAATGAATCCTGGAGTGTGATCTCAGAAGGAAGGGCTTCAATTACTAAGTTTAGCGATACCGAAGCGGCAGGAAATTATGACATCAAGCTTAAAAAACCAGGTAAAAAGGAAATTACCACCATCATTGGTTTTTTCAATGGGGAGGTCAGAACTCTTAACGAGACTCATGAGGTCACCGTCTCAGATGCCCCAGAAGAGGAATATAATAAAAAATATATATCTGGGACGAAAAGCGTCAACTATGATAAACAAGCAAAAACATTAGCAGCTCGCTTCAAAGGATCCGACCATCAGGTTAACTTTAAAATAAAAACCAACTCTCCTGTTACGGGAAAATATAAAAGCTCCGATATTATATCTGCAACCCTGTCCATAAGAGATAAAAACTATAATAATTTGGATGAATCTCTTGTCAACATCAGCTTCAACCCAGAAGATGATTATGTCAAAGGAGATTATCGACTCTCCTTTAATTCCAATAATAACTCCTCCATCAAAGCCACTGGAGTTTTTAGTGAAATCGCCACTGAAATAGGAGAATACAACTCTTTTTCCATTTCAGGATCCGAAAATAGTTCCATCAACAGTCAGTACTATTCAGAATTATTTAGCATTAGATATGATGAACAAAACAATCTCTTGTTTAGTCAATTTGATGGTCTGGATCATGATCTTTCCTTTGTTATATCTACCTTTCCTGAAAACCAAAGAGGAAAATACGAAACCTTAGAGCGAGCATCATTAAGAATAAATCAAACAGACTTTACAGAACCTGTGGACGCCACTATTAACATCAACCAATTTCGTAAAAGAATTTTCATATCTGGCGATTATGCTTTTACCATTGAGCCTCCAGATCGCTCGGAGACCCTGCAAATAACCGGATCATTTACGAGTCCCCTTAAGGACTTTTCACCATTGCATAATGATAATTCAAATAATAATGACAACTCCAACGCCAATTCTCGAGTTGAGATGGGATTGTTAATCCAAGGTTCAGATGATAACAAAATCAATCGTTATTATCCTCAGGATCAAATCTACATTGATCAAAATGACACCGCCGACAATGAATGGGCCATCGTCTTCAATGGAAGTGGTTACAATATGAAAGTAAATCTGGCAGAAAGTGAAATTGCCAGATTGATTGGAGTCCATCCTATCGTAGAAGGGACAACAATCAAAGTGGGCGAATCCATGTTTGACGTCCTTGAATCAGGGACCTTGATTATTTATAAATATAAATTGGGCAGTCACATCGTAGGTTCCATAGATTTAAGTATTAAAAGCGCGGCGGGTGACTCGATTAAGGTAACCTCTGATGAGTTTATGATGGGAGTTCCTCCCGGTTCCGAATCCCCTACCGGCATCGAAGAATCTTCTTTTACCGTAAGTGGTTCTGGTGATACCAAATTAGATAAAACATATACTCCTACTATGTTTTCTTGTGCAAAAGATCCGGATTCAAGTAAAGAAGTTGGCATTCAACTGGCAGAAGCCATTGATAGCAGCCTATTTATAATCGTAAAAGATGAAAACACTCCCATCACGGCAGGCACCACTTACTCAGGCAATATGGTCAAAACCGCCCTCTTCGAATATAAAACAGATTCATTTAATGCCGGTGTTCCTGGTTCTACGGTCACTTTTACTAAAGTAGAAGAGAGACACATTGCAGGTTCTTTTGATCTCAAAATGGTTCATAATACTTGGTCGAGCCAGATCACCATTGTTGGAACTTTTGCTTGCAACCTTTAATGCCCTTCATTCATAGAGAAGAAATTCGCTTGCCATCCTAAATAAATACAGCCGGTGGTATCATCTAAGTCTATATTATGAACCTCCTCCTGCAGGTCTCTAATCCGATCAATGATACGATGATAGATTTCACTATTGCAAGGCAGTGTATCAATGGAAAAAAGAGCATGATCCCCCCCACTTTTTTGATAATGAATCCAAGCCTGTTCCAACCACTCCTTTTTTAATTTATCTATGGCTAAACGATCCACATGATGTGGAATTATAATTTTGATCTGAGAGTTTATTTCATGTTTCTTGCCATTCCACTTTACGATATCCAGACTTCCTAAAACCTCAAGGGCTTTTAATTCCTGCTGGATAGAAATACCTAAGGCCTGAGCAAACATTCCAACCTTATACCTCTCCACCTTTTTATAAACCGTGGATCGCATCAATTGTCTGATAGCCGAGATATAAAAGTGAGTCCAATACTCCCCCCAAGATTGCTTAATTCTTTCGGCTCCTTCAGGAAATAAGTCTGCAAAGTTCTTATCCTCAATTAACTCTAAAACCAGCCCCTGGATGTTATCTTCCGCTAAGAACATCAGATTAAAAAAATCAATAAGAGTGGGCTCTCGAATTCCTTTTTCATAATGATGGATCATTGAAGCCGAACTATAGCCTAATTTCAAGGCCAGTTCTTTTTGGGTTAAACCCAATCTTTTTCGGTAGTTAAGGACAATAGCGGATCCCTTGGTCACTACTTCTTCTTGAATTGAGAACATATGATTAGCGAGTAAAGAAGCAGGATTGAACCCGGATACTCGCATAAAATCAATAAATTGACCTAATTTCATCTTAGTCCGGCCCGTCTCCCAGTTATAAATAATGGTGGGGCTGACCTTCAACCTCATCCCTAGATAGGATCGATTCCACCCCTTTGACTTACGAATAAAGGAAAGAAGCCTAGGTATTTGCTTCAGAAACACTCTATTTTCAACCATCTAACTTCACTCCTTTTTATCATTAAATACGCAATATAGTACAATTATTCCACCATTCCAAGACTATTTTTATACTATTTTATAATTTCCCATGGCAACTCTAGTTTAAGAAGCGTATAATTAGAATTAGTTGGAAGTTGATTTTAATTTAAGAAATACAAAACTAAAGGAGCATGAATCATGAAAATTAACAACTTAAAAAAACAAATCTTTCTATTTTATCTATTCACTCACATTATCATCCTACCCAATTGCTCTGTAACTGAACTCACCCCGGCGGAGGTATCCCAGAGACAAAAACTGACATTTGATATCTCAGGTGAGTATGTTGAATCAGGTCCTGAAACAGAAACCCCTAATCGACTAATTATCAATAATGAAGTGGGATTTCATAATGTAGAGGCCAAACTGATGCTGAACAACTTTGATTTAGAGCCCCACTTTTTTAAAATTGGAGAGCTTTTTTCCACATCGGATCGCCCTTTATCCAAAGATGAAGTGAGTCTGGTTATTGAAGCTCTTAAGCCAAAACTCGCAGCAACTGAACTGGGAAAATACAATACCTATACAAAAAGAGGGGGAGAAAATATCGTTTTAGATGCCGAAGGTGAAGCCAGTGAAATGGTTCTTTCTAGTATTCCTCTTGCCCTTAACAGCTCGGTCTTTTCTGATCAAGTACAATACAAAGTGGTCATTCATTTAATGCTCACCGCTTATCAAAACCAAAATCAATTAGACACAGAGGAAACTCCCAATAGCGACAGCCCCATTTTTAACATCGATCAAAAAAAGGGAGCTTTTATTGAAGTCCTCAAAGAAGATAAGAGCGAGGAAACAGAAAGATCTCTCGGTTACTTTGAATTACCTATTCACTCTTTCCAAAAGTTAACAACCAAAGATACAAAAGAGACTAGGGATAATGAATCAGATAGCTAATAAAAAGTGGGGATAACAAGGATTGTTATTCCCAACTGTTAACTTGATCCGTATACTCATAGAAGGCATGGTTTTTTTTAGGGGAGTTCGGCATGTTTCTATTAATAAAAATACTTAGCTGCATTTCACTTTTATTTATTCTTAACTTGCTTAGTTGTGCCGATAAAGGTGGAGACCATATTCCTGATTTAACCACCTATGAGGATATCTCTATTCCTGAAGCCGCTTTAGAAGCGGGGCACACTGCAACCGAATTAGATGACCCCCATTTACAAACCTATGTTCACATTGCCGAAATTTATAATGTCTGCCTCAGTGAAGGGCAGTTTGGCAGTGATGACTTTAAAAGCTTAGAGTCACTTATTTTGAAAAAAGAAGGTGATTTATCTGATTGGGGACTTGCCTCCGTCTTAAACTATGTACTCTCCAATGTTAGTAAGTTTGCTGCTGAGGCCAAAACCACCAGCC
>CAYFLR010000109.1:8620-11251 GCA_964343805.1 uncultured bacterium
TGGAAATTCGAATTACCTGGTCAAGTCATCCCGACTGCCATTTAATGATCACCAAAAGAGGCGTTGATAGCTTCCCTTTTGACCATGAGGACTTTGAAGGAGAGTCTTTCGCATACCTGCAAAAAGGTCAACTACAATCTCCTCTAGAGAAAACCAATCAAATTCCCCTGCTCTATCTGCTCAATACTCTACCACTCCAACAGTCGGTGAAACTATCTCAGTTTGGAATAGCAAAATACATTGGTTTAATGGAATCCAATATGGAGGATAGTTTTTTAAACCCCAACCAATCCTCCTTTGAACTAATGAAAAAGTGGCATATCAAAGAGTTTAAGAAAGTTAAAGATCTCAATGTGGATAGCCTCAACCCAGATACTCTCACCATCTATCAACTTGCACTGCTTTACAGCGACCTTCTACAAACTGGGGATTTAGAGACTTTTCATCATTATGCAGACAAAGAAAAAGAGGCTGAAAGTGATGATCTTCTGACTTTACCTGCTAAAACATCCCCCATCAAATTTCTGGAGATCATAGGACACCCCTACTATTTAGGTATTCGGAACATCTCTCCCGAAATTTCACTTTGCTGGCAAAACGAGAGCTCCGTAGCTATCTCTGATGAATTAGTAACCGAGTACTTCACCTATATTTCTGTAAAAAACAGCGAAAGTTTAATTGCACAATTAGGGCAGGGTAATGCCCTTCTTAAAAGTAAAATGTTTCTAGATAATCAAAACTGCTCTCTAATTATTGCCCCCAGAAACAAGGATCAGTTCCCTTTCAACACTTACACATTCAATGGAATGTATAGTCATGAAGGAACTATTTCTTCCAAAGGAGAACCCTGCCCCCTTCCTATTATCTATCTCAATGTTGACAATTTAGCATTAAACTCGAATACTAAAAACAATCAAAAGTCTCTCAGTTTGGTATTGGCTCATGAATTTGCCCACTTTCTGGGATTTCGTCATTCACAATCATCTGAATCCTTAATAGCTCCAGCGGGCACTCATGAGAAACTAGATATGAAAGGTTACGATGAGAAAATGATCAGCTCTTGGGCTGAGAGTTTTACTGAAGAGTTTGATAAGAATTAATTATTCGCTACAGCGTTCCAGCTAAGAAAACGGAGATTATAATGATCTCTCAAAAATTCACTCCAACTGATACGATAAGTATTAAGCTCCCTTGACCAGTGGGCATAAAGGATCAAAATAGTTTTTCCAGCCTCTTTCTGAACCAGATAAGACTTTTTATTAGATCCAAAGCGAGATTTTCTTTTGATGACGATCTTGGTTACATCTCTTTTCATACGTTGAAAAGATTTCTGTTCTTCTTGAGTCCCAATATCCGTAATCCATCCATTATCGGCTTGCATTTTTTCAAAGAAATCGAAAATGCCTAACTTGCCATTTTGGCGAGTTAGGTGATGCTCTTTAAATCCGGTAAACTCAAAAGGGGATCCCACGGTGAAACCGATTTCATCAGCCACTTCCATACTTTTTACAATAACATCTTGAGGAATAACAACTCCCTCTCCTTTGAGCATTTGATCAAGAGGAGTGGGCTGTAAATAAGTCATCTGACCGCACCTTGGAAGAAAATACTCATTATAAGCTCGTCCCATAGTAATGCCATTTTCTTCAGCATAGGCTATAGTTTCAGCAGCCAGCTCTCTCTCTCTTTTTAAACCAGATATAAACTGCTCTCCATCAATCAGCCGACTTCCATATTTAGCAAAAACTATGGTGATACCCAGCTCCTTGGCTCGCTCTAAAAAGTCTTTACGCACATGGTGACACTTTTGAACATAGCGACTCTGTTCAGAGAAAAAGTGATCGATCCGGGCCACTTGATCGAGCACCTGCTTTATTTCATATCCTTCCCAGGCCACCATCACCCCCGCAACACCTGCTGCTAAAGCAGATGCTCCAGCAATTATTTTGGATATCATTGTAGGTTCGGGTGCAACAAAGCCACTGTAGGCAGCTTTACTGGTAATGACTAACACCGTGGAACTGAGAGCTAAATTGGAAGTATGAGAATTGAGTCGCTCTTCAAAAATTTTTCGCGCCTCATTCACAAAGTGCATTATTTCGTTTTTAGTAAAGAGGTAAACCTTTTCCTGACAGAATGGATTGAATTCATCTAATGTGCACCTGCTCCACACCTTCTGCATGGTTCCTGATTCCATGTCGGGATACTCTGTAACCGAATATCCTTCTCCCGTATGGAAATACCAGTGCTCATCTTCATCAACTTGAAAGTCAGCCGCAACCAGCCTGGGTAGAAGAAAAACACAAATAATAAATGCTAATGAAAAAATCCTTATTAGAGTATCGCTCTTCATAAAGTCTCCCGTTTATAGATTGCTAAGAACCTCCAGGCCGCTGGTATCTAAATCTGAATCAGGAAGGACTTTTCGATCTCTGAGATTTTCTAATTGCTGGGCAGTCGCTTGATAGGCAAAAGTTTTGGACCCTACTTTAACAAACAAAGTCATACGAACCGGCTCATCAATATTGGGAGCGGCTACGATTCCAAAGTTAAAGTTCTTCATTAATGAATTGAATATATAGCTAATCCTCCATAGAATTCACAAAAATTCCGGAAAAACGCATAACCGGA
>CAYFLR010000110.1:0-3472 GCA_964343805.1 uncultured bacterium
TGGAGGGTAGTAATGATCCACTAGTTCGGACTGAGGATCTACAGGATCCACCACGGTAATCTTTGTATGGGGTAAGACTTTTTTTACGGCAATTAAAAAGGAGCCACCCATCAGACCGGCCCCTATAATGGTTATATGCTCAATTTTCATTGGATTTTACGATTGATTGCGGTGGCCACTCGGCTGCAAGTATCATGCAGCTGCTGATACTGTTTAAAAGAAATTGCTTGTTGCGCATCGCAAATAGACCGATCAGGATTAGGATGAACCTCTACCATAATTCCATCGGCTCCGGCGGCAATACCAGCCAGTGATAGTGGCTGTACCAACTCTCTTCGTCCTCCACTATGACTCGGATCAACAATGACTGGGAGGTGAGACATTTCTTTGATAGCTGGAATACAGGAAATATCCAAAGTATTTCTAGTATAGGTTTCATAGGTTCGGATTCCTCTTTCACAGAGGATCACTTGAGGGTTACCTGCCGCTAATATATATTCAGATGAGAGCAGGAGATCTTCAATCGTGGCCGACATGCCTCTTTTTAACATAATCGGTTTGTTGGTAGCACCTAACTGAGACAAAATAGAGAAGTTCTGCATGTTGCGAGCGCCTACCTGGATAATATCTACATAATCCATGGCTACTTCGATTTGAGAAGCATCTAATATTTCAGATATTACTTTTAACCCGTACTTATCAGCCGCTTCGCGAATCAGCTGAAGGCCTTTTTCACCATGACCTTGAAATGAATAGGGAGAAGTTCTGGGTTTGTAAGCCCCACCACGTAAAATTTGACAACCAATTTCCTTGAGAGCGGCTGCGGATTCATCCATCTGAGATTTATCTTCGATGGTACAAGGGCCAGCAATCATGGCTATTTCATCGGTTCCAATGGTACAAGTCCCTAAATCAATAACGGTGTTCGTTTGTTTAAAGGCTCGACTGGTTAATTTAAAGGGGGTTGAAACTTTAACAACCTTGTATACACCTTCTAAAAGTCCATAGACTCTAGTATCATATCCTTTATTTTGTCCTATAACACCGATAATGGTATGGTCTACTCCGGCGGATTCGTGGGCTTTGAACCCATCTTGGGAGACACGGCCTTTTACGCTTTCAATCTGTTCTTTGGTGGCATCCGGTTTCATCACAATTATCATTTTTCATCCTTACATATATATAAAGTATGTAGCGGATATATCCATTTTACCCTTCAATCGCAAGGGAAAAATAGGTCACTGAATAGGAGAAGCCGGGGGGGTTTGAATATCTAGGTCTCATTTGGTAGAATGAAACTAGAAATACCCAACATTAAAGCTTTTATTGAGGGAAATATGAGAAAATATAAACAATTTCTTTGTGTTATTGCGTTAGCTTCCATTCTTCTACCTTCCCTTGCAGCTAAAGACCAAATGTTAGAAACTCAGATGGAGCGGCGAGCGGATCGAGGAATTGGAGTCCTTTTTCCTGGAGGATATATTAACAGTGAAATTTTAGCTGAGTATCAGACTCTGAATGGAACTAAATATCGAAATAACACCACCTATGAGAAAAGGCTCTATCTCGGAAGTAAATTCTTAAAAAATGCGGTTGATACTAAAATAAGATTATCTTTTCGAAGGGAACCTCTCACCAGGGAAGTGACCTTTGAAGATGTCAACTGGTTCAACACCTTCACTCTGTTTGATACTGGAGCCTTTGCCTTTAAAGCTCGAATGAGGAATATTTTTCCTACCTCGGATATTAGCACTCGAACTCGAACTGTTGTATCAGGTAATTTAACGGGCTTTTCTCAGTTGAATGGTCGAGCGGGATCTTTTGTCCCCGGCTTTTCACTCTGGGCCTCCAACGAAATTTTTCAAACCAAAAAATATGGCACCCGAAAAGTTGCTTCCTCTGATCGAGCCTCTCTAGTACGACCCACACACCATGAAGTGCGAGTGGAGGTAGAACATCCCGTGGATTTAGATTTAGAAAGTGGAGTGATCGTGGACTACACTCATCCCAGGATTCCCGACCTTTTTGTGGAGATGAATCTATTTGATCAGCGAAGGTGGTACAGCAATGGAAAATATGAGCGCTGGTATTATTCCGAGCTCTTTGTACGCTATGATTTTAATAAACGAATTTTTATGTACTCCTATAACCGCTTTATGTTTGATAAAGAATTTTCACTGCAAGGTGTGGATTTTGAAAGAAAGGCGGAAGATCGAGGCGCTATTTTGACCCGGTTGGCTCTTGGGCTTCAATTTTAGTAGACAGCCCGGGTTCTGACCTGCTCGGTGGACATCTTACGAATCCAACCTTGAATTTCAGGTTTTTGTTTGGCTTTGATATAGTACCAAGAGAAACTTCCAAAACCCTTTATCTCGTAAGCCAATACAAGTGTTCCTTGAGGTACAGAGATGTTACCTGGAACCAATTGGGATTCGCCACTAATGGTATCTAGAATTTTAATATCATAGAGGCGAGACTTTTGAAGAACCTTTAAAGTAATTGTAGGTTGATTCTTAGGATAGGTGACTCTTCTCACATTGGAGCTGTTCAGACTTCCCGCAGCTTTTACTTGCACGTAGCCAGTTAAATTGATTATAATTACTGTAAGCAGGATTCCCCATTGAAATTTGGTAGGCAGAATTTTCCTAATCATAGGCAGAACTTTCCTAATATGGTTGATGGTTTTTTTAGGTGACTGCTTCTGTGTGCTCCAGCACAGTGGGTACGCAATACTTGGCTAACTAAAGGAAAAAAGGTACGTAATTTGCATTCAATAGAAACACAAACGAAGCGCCTTACTATTTTAGCCATCGGGCAAGAGAGAGAATTATTAAGGGAAAATAGGTAACCATTGAAAATTAAAGTATTATTTTTTATCACACTCTTTTTTCTACTCACCTGTCAGAGTTTACAGGCCGTGAGATTGAAAGATATTAGCTCCATCAAAGGGGTGAGAGACAATCAATTGGTTGGATTTGGAGTGGTGGTTGGTTTGAATGGAACCGGTGATTCCGCTTCCAGTACTTACACCGCGAAAGCCATTGCTGGCATGATGACTAAAATGGGACTTTTTACTGGCAAAGATGAGGTGATGGTGCAAAATACTGCGGCCGTTATGGTAACCGCTACTTTAAAGCCTTTTGCTCAAATCGGGGATCGGATTGATTTAACTATTTCTTCGGTGGGAGATGCCAAAAGCTTAGCCGGCGGAATATTGATTAAAACTCCATTGCTGGGAGCAGACCAGAATGTCTATGCCGTGGGCCAAGGAAAAGCTTCAGTGGGAGGAATTGGTGAAAAAGCAGTGACCACTCATTTGACTGTGGCCAAGGTCCCTCAGGGAGGGATTATAGAGAGGGATATGAATAACCCCATGGTGTTCGATGGAAAAGTGGAATTGATGCTTCATGAGCCTGATTTTTCCACTGCTTCGGGAGTCGAAAAAAGAATCAATAGTGAATTGGGTGGGTTT
>CAYFLR010000110.1:3482-10017 GCA_964343805.1 uncultured bacterium
CACGGCTATTAATAGTGGTAATATTCACATAAAAGTTCCCATGTATTATCAAAAACGATTGGTTCGTTTTGTTTCTATTTTGGAAAACATCGCGGTTAATACTGATTTGAAGGCTGTGGTGGTGGTTAACGAAAGAACTGGAACTGTGGTGATGGGAGCGGATGTTCGGATTCGGACAGTGGCCATTTCTCATGGTGATTTAAGTTTAGAAGTCAAACCTGAGGTGGCGGCTCCTACTCCTGAGGAGGAAGAGGCTCAAAAAGATAAAAAAGGCGATGAAGATGAAGAGGCGGCTCCAAAGGAAGAAGAGGTGATTCAGCATCACTTAAATGTAGTGGAAGAAGGAGCCAGTATCGGAGCTGTGGTTAAAGCGTTGAACGAACTGGGTGTCAAACCTCATGACTTGATAATCATTTTACAGACATTAAAGGCAGCTGGCGCTTTGCAAGCTGAATTGAGGTTTATATGAAAGTGGATTTTTCGAGTGATCCATTATTGGGTGGAAAAAACAGCAGTGAGCTGAATAAGGTTGGCAATAACAAGCAATCTTATAAGGACGGCTTAAAATCAACTGATGTTGATTTTTTGAATGAGTTGAATGCTCAAATTAAAAAAGCGGTCGTTGCTCAAAATAAGCAAAAGAGCCAGCCCAGTCCGGTTATTGACTCAAAACCACCACAGTACGCAGCCAATTCACCCATTAGTAAGGTGTCTTCTAAAGAGAAAGTGGCCCAAGAGTTTGAAGCTATGATGATTAATATGATGCTTAAAACCATGCGTAAAGGGGTAGGGGATTTTGGTATCGCCCCTAAAAGTAATGGGCGCAAAATATATGAATCCATGCTGGATACTGAATATGCCAATGTGATGTCTAAAACGGGTGAGGGCTTAGGCATTAGAAAGATGGTATTAGAGTATTTAAATAGAGCGGATAATGTGGCTATGGCAACAAATAAAGTGGGCCCTGTTGACAAGGAGCTGGACTCTACTGTGACAGATGCTATAGTAAATAGTAATAAAAGTATATTATAACCTTTAAGTGTATATAATGAGGGATAGGAGGAGCTAGTATGAGAGTAGATCCTAATAATGCTGCAACCATTAAGCAAACCGGCGTGGATGGTGCTCGGAAATCTAAGTTAGTAGATAAAGTAGACATCCAAGGGGTTGAACCATCAATGCTAAAGGAGAGTTCCAAAGTGAGCCTTTCTGATCGAGCAAAAAACTACGCTAAAATTAAAAAAATAGCGGATGAGACACCAGATGTTCGCCAAGATAAAGTGGCCTTTTATAAAGAGCTACTCAAATCAGGTAAATACAAGGTGGACTCTGAAAAGTTGGCAGATGCCATGATTGAAGAAACCATCAAAAATGAAGTCTTAACAGGAGAGATTCTTTGAGTGCAGAACAGTATCTGTATCAATTGGAATTGATCGTTAAGGATCAGTTTCTAAGAATGCAAGAGATGATTGAGCTTCTGAAAGAGGAGAATAACGCGATTGTGCGTTTTAATCTCGAAGAAATTCAGGGATGCTTAGATCGTAAAGAAGCCCTTCAAAGTAAATTGGCAAGTTTAGAAACCTACCGAACCAAGGTGATCAAACAGCTGGCTGATTTAGCTGAAATAGCCCCTGAAGAGATTTCGATTTCATCTATCGAACAGCACTTTCCCGAGCAAAACACTACCGGGTTAAGCAGTTTGTTTCGTGAGAATGAAAAAAGCTTCAATGCTTATAGAAGGGCTATTAAGCAGAATCAAATGCTGCTACGATCTTCTTTGGTTAGCGTCAGGCGCTCGGTGGAAGAGATTGCAAAAGCTTCTGAAACCAATGCCAGTTACAGTCAAAATGGTATGATAAACAAACAGGGAAACCAGGATTCTCTGATGAGAGTGAAGGCTTAATATGGGATTGTCCTCCATTTTAAATGTTGGAAGTGAATCACTGCATAATTCTCAATCTGCGATTGAGATAGCGGGCCATAATATTGCCAATGCTCATACCGATGGCTATTCCAAGCAACGGGTGGTAATTAACTCTAAATATCCCTCAGTAAGAAATGGAGTTAATTATGGTACGGGGGCTCGTCTTGATCGAGTTGAGCGTGCTCATGACCAATATCTTGAGCGATCTTTGCTCAATGAAGTGCAATTAAATTCGACCTTAAAAATCGAAAAAGAAGGCCTTAAACGAATTGAAGAAATCTTCAATCCCAGTTTGGAAGGGTCTATCATTCATCAGATGGATGCCTTTGCTGCCTCTGTCAACGAGCTCTCTCTTTACCCAGAAGAGCTAACAATTCGAACTAATGTGAGGGGTTTTGGAGAATCTTTAGGGCATTCTTTCAAGCAAGCTCATGATATGTTAGAGACCATTCGAAAAGACTATGATTCCATGATTGAGAATGAAGTGGAGATGCTCAATCGAATCCTCAGTGAGATTGCTGATCTCAATGGGAAAGTGCAAGAAAATGAAAACGAAGTGGGGGCAACTGCCAATGACTTTCGCGATAAGAGAGATATGATGATTCGCGATCTGGCAGAGCGAGTGGATATCTCATGGTATGAGAATGTCAATAATGAGATGATCATTCGAGGTCCTGGGTCAAAGCTCTTAGTGGAAGGGAGTAGTCACGGAAAATTTAAAGCAGCTCCCCAAAAAGACAATGATGCTTTTACCGATATCTTTTTTGAGGATTATGGAGGTTCTACTCAAAGTAATATTACCTCTAAAATAAAGAGCGGCTCCTTAAAAGGAATGATCGAAATTAGAGATAAGCATGCAGTGGAAGCCTCGAATACCATTGATCACATGGCTTATACCTTTTCCAAAGATTTTAATGCCGCTCATAAAAAAGGCTATGGAATTGGAAATTATTCGGGAGTGACAGGGCGAGGTTTTTTCAGGGATATTGCAGAGGAAAAAGGAGCTGCCGGCAAAATCTTCCTAGAAGATAATGTTTTAGCCGATGTGAATTCTATTGCAACTGGAATTAGCCCTGATTCGCCAGGTGATAATATTATTGCTAATCAGCTGGCCATTTCTTTGGCTTCCAACTTATTTAAAGATGGAACCTCAGATTTTAATAGCTTCTATTCTGACCAGGTGGGTCGAATTGGAGTCCAGGCCAACAGAGCGGATATGCTATTTGAGAATTCCGACGCAGTGAGAAAGCAATTACAGACTCGAAAAGATTCTTTGGTTGGAGTTTCTTTGGATGAGGAAGCGGCTGATTTAATGAAGTATCAGCATATGTTTGCCGCCTCATCTAAAATTATTACTACCACTGATGAAATGTTTGAAACTATTTTGACGCTCAAACGTTAGGTTTAATTGAGCGGTTTTTGATGCTTTAAAGGTGATGGATTGAGGGTATCTGATAAACAGGGTTATGATGCTGTTCGAAATCGATTGCAGCAAGCCAAGAAATTGACTCATGACTCCATGGAAAATTTAACCACTCAGCGTAAGCTCCATAAAGCTTCAGATGATCCTATGGGAGTGACCCGACTTATAAAAAACAGAGGTGAGCTCAAATCCATTACTCAATTCAAGCGGAATATCGATTACGCAAAATCCTTTTTCACTAAAACAGAAGAGACCATCAGTGCCATGACTGATTCTTTAATTAGAGTTAAGGAACTGGCCATTAATGCGGCCAATGGGGTTCAAAATAGTGAGACGCGAGCCGTTTTATCTAAAGAGGTCAAGCAAATTGCCGATGATCTCGTTTCTCTAGGGAATGCTCGATATACGGATAAATATATTTTTGGTGGGTTTAAAACTAAAACAGCAGTGATCGATCCTGAAGGTAATTTTTTAGGGGATGATGGAGCGCTTTTTTTGCCCATTGCCTCTGATTCATTTATGCAGATTAACATAAATGGAAGGGAATTATTTCAGGGAGGGAGCAAAGAAGATCCACTTGCACAAGAAAAAACCACTGCCAACACCGGAGTTGTGCAGACTGTTTTTAATTTTTATGATAGTCTAGTAGATAACAATGTAGATGGAATAAATAATGTTCTCAGTGAATTGGATAATCACTTAGAGAGGGTCGTTGGTTATAGGGCAACCTTAGGAGCTAAAACCAGTACTCTTGAGAGTGTTTATGACCGTCTACTCAGTCGTGAAGAGACTTTATTGCAAGACAATGAAGAAATTGAGGGCATAGACTTTTTTCAAACTACGTCTGATTTTAAAAGAGCGGAAACGGTTTTACAGTCCACACTGTTAGCCAGTAATAAGTTGTTGCAGCCGTCGTTGCTAAACTTTATGCAGTAGCCCGGGATTCGGGTAGTAGCATTAACCAAGGAGGGTAAAGTGCTCGTATTGACAAGGAAAGTCGGGGAGACAATTGCCATTGGGGATGACATTAAAGTTATTGTGATGCAAATTAAAGGGAAACAAGTTCGTTTGGGAATAAAAGCTTCACAGGATACAGTCATTCATAGAGAGGAGATCTATCAGAAGATCCAGAAGGAAAATAAAATGGCATCTAGGTCTAATGTAGCGTCTCTGAAAGAGGCTGATGACATATTAAAAGAGAGATAAATGAAAGAGAATTATTTTTTTTATTGAATATTGAAAGTAGATTCTCTATAATGGAAAATATACGAGACAATATAATATAGCGTGAGATGACGCGTGTGCGAGATATCAACCTAAATGAAGGAGAAGCGTCTTGAAGGTTAATACGACAAGATTTGGCGAAATCGACGTTCCTGAAAATGACCTTATTTTAATGCCACAAGGTGTCATTGGATTTCAGGATCTCAAAAAGTATGTCATCCTTGACCACGAAAAGGATTCTCCTTTTAAATGGCTACAGTCTGTAGAGGATGGTTCCATTGCTTTTGTACTCATTAATCCACTTACCTTTAAGCCGGATTATGAGGTGGAAGTCACCGAAGCAGAAATCAATGATTTGGAATTAGAATCTGAAGAGGATGCAGTAATTTCGGTTATTGTAACCATTCCTTCTAATCCGAAGAATATGACGGCCAATCTAAAAGGACCTCTCATATTTAATCTGAAGAACCGCAAAGGAAAGCAGATTGTTCTGCAGGATCCAAGGTACACCACTCGTCATAATATTATGGAAGAGGTGAAGAAGTTTGCTCGCAAAGATCAAAAAGATGAGCAGCGCAATAACGTGATCCGTAAAAAGACAAACAAAGATACCGCCAAAAGTAATGTAGGGTAAAACCTAACCAATTATATATTTTGAAGCCTGCTGCATTTCTATGCAGTGGGCTTTTTTTATGCCCAGATTTGGCTTACCTAGATTTTTTTTCTAAATAAAATTTATCAGAAGACGAAATAAAAGAGGTAGAGTTGTGTGTTGTACATAGACCTAGGGACGGGTGTATTATGAAGAGAAGGATCTTATCATTTTCTTATCTATTTATTTTCATATTAACGCTATCTGGCTCCTATCTTATGGCGGATGACCATAAGGTTTCCAGAGTGATTCAAGTTTTCAAAGATGAAGCGAAAAACCAAAGTCAATTGGTGATCAATTCGGGATCCATTGATGGGGTTCATGAAAACATGCTCTATAAGGTGCTCCGAAAAAAAGAGATTTATGATCCCTACTTTGAAAAAAATCTCGATACGGTAGATCTCTCCGCAGAACAGACGGTTTTTATAGAAATTGCCCGTATTAGAACTTTCAGGGTGGGAAGGCAGTCCTCCATGGCCAGAATAGAAGCCCTTTCTCAAGCAGAGGATATGGACTTACTAGACTATCCCATGATCATGGAAGGGGATGTGGTCTTGCCGGTTAAAATTAATATAGCCAAAATCAATCAGCTCACCAAGGTATTCACCTTCTTTGATGGTGATCTCTTTGAGGTGGGAAGTATGGAGATAAGATCTGAAGTGATGGATTTTCTCAAAGAGGTGGGGAACGAATTGGATAACTACAGTGGGGGTAAGATCATCATAGAGGGGCATAGTGATCGATCGGGAGATCGAATTCAAAATAGACAAATCACCTTGCAAAAAGCCAGAGTGCTAAAAACCTTTCTGGTGGATGAAATTGGTCTCGATGACGAAGACATTGTTTGTATTGGATATGGTGAGGATGATTTATTGAAACGGAATTCTATCAAATCGGATCAGAGATATAATAATAGACTGGTCATAAAATATTTGCAGTATTAATCCGATCTAGAAAAAGGTGGGCTTGTTGGGGGGTCATACAACCCCCCGGAGAAAGGCCAACCGATTTTATGATACTTCAACATTCGTGCCAAAATTTTAAGAATAAAAAATATATACTTTTATAGAGGGTTATAAAATAGTGTCCCGTTTTAGGATTTGAGCGGGGTAACATAAGTAGTCTACACGGATGGGATAAGTAAAGAATTGTTACCAAATTTAACTGCGAAGTCGTCTAAATTTAACCTCTTTAAACCGGCCTTTTTTACCTAGAATCTCTACCGGTGTGCGAGTGAGCTTGTAACCACGGCATTGAGAGGCGTTAATAAAGAGGGTGCGTTTCCCGCTTTCCCAAACCTGGACGTGTTTTC
>CAYFLR010000110.1:10029-10955 GCA_964343805.1 uncultured bacterium
GATGGATATGACCAAAAATATGCAGTTTTGGCTGAATTCGTTGAACTGCTTGCAGAAGTTCGGAGTCGCCAAAACGTCCTTTGGCAGCAGAATCTAATATACCAAAGGGAGGGCCATGGGTGACCAGAATATCTACATCAGGCGGTATTTTGTTCCAGACATTTCTTAGGAAGTCTTGACCCGTGCAAAAATCAGGATGACTATTAAATGCAAAGTCATTGGCATAGGGGGTCCAAGGAGAACCATAGATTTTCATTCCTTCAATGGTGATGGAGGAGTCTTCTAAATAATGCCAATTTAAATCTGGGAGTTGCTCTTTTCCGTATTGAAACATAAAGTCATGGTTCCCAGAAACTGCGACAATATGCTTTGCCTCTAAGGTTTTCAACCAAGGGCCAAAATCAGTTTTGAGCCATTCAATGTGCTCTGCAATTTGCCGGTTGCCGGGTTCTGATCCCATGGGGGAGATGTCACCTGCGATGATCAGTATGTCGCAGGGGGAGACATTGAGGTTTTTTAAGTTTCCGTGAAAATCACTGATGGCAACGATACGCATGGTTAGAGTCCTAGGGTTGATAATTTAGTTTTTCCAATGAGCGTAACATAGCAATTTTTTAACCTGATATCAATGGGGCAGGCTAGATTTATTTTGTTGCAGCTTCATCTTTGTGTTATAAGGAAACCCGCTGTTTCTGAATGGAAGGATAAAAAATGTTTAAACAAGATAAGCGATTCATAAGTATAGCAGGCCCTTGTGTGATCGAAGAGGGGCTGAATTTAGTGGAGCTGGCATCAAATCTCAAAGAGGTCTGCGATAAAAACCAAATTAACTTTGTTTTTAAGGCTTCCTTTGATAAGGCCAACCGCACATCATTGCAATCCTATCGAGGTCCGGGTATTGAAAAGGGCTTGAAGCTTTTAACTGA
>CAYFLR010000111.1:0-9717 GCA_964343805.1 uncultured bacterium
AAGAAAAGCGTCCCATAAGGCAGAATAAAGACGAGAACGGTTTTGCACGGTCATGGATTTCGTCTTAGATTGTTCTGAGACCAAAGTATCTATATTGGTGCCGGGAAGTTTTTCCATAACCAAAACACGTGCCGTAGAGAGCGAAGTGACCGGTTTAGGAATTTGAACCCCTCTTATTAACCTTAGGTAGTTCCGTGCTCGCTGCAAATTCTTGAGTTCTAAACGAAAATCCAGTTCACCCCTTATAGAGTCTTCCAGTCCGACCACTTGAGAGGCAATGAGATCTAAAATTGGGGCCATTTTCTGACTTCCCACAAAGATATGGCTACTTTTCAACAGAGCTTGATTTAGAATATGGTTACGCGCCAGTTCTTCTTTTAAACCCGGTCGCTGCACTTTGACAATGACCTCTTTGGTTCCCCCTAAAGGGGTTCGTATTTTCGCAGTATAGGTTTGTCCCACGGTGGCACTGGCAATGGGTTTTGAAGCATCAAAGTCGATAAAGACCTCACGGGCATTTTTACCCAACTCTTCTCTTACAATCCTCAAAACCGTTTCTGCTGGCATTTCGGGCAGGGCATCTTGAAACTGTTTGAAATGTACACTGGCTTCAGGTCCCATTAAAACTTTATTGTTACTGATGGATTGTATAAATTTTTCATAAAAAAGTCCGAGATTTCTTACATGCAGACCAATATTTTTGGCATCTTCCGCAGAAATCTGTATTCCTTCGCCAGATTTTGCACCCTCCTTGTTATTTTTTAACACTTCAGCAATTCCCATCAGGGCTTTGATTTGTCGAGTAAAGTGCTCTAATTCGCTACGCAAAGTTTTCTGATCAGTTAAAACCTTCCCGGGATCAGAAAGTGCTAAAAATAAGAGTTCTTGCTTAACTGTCACAATGTACCTTAATAGTTCTACCGAAGCAGAAATCCGATATTTAAGAACTTCGGGATCACTTTTACGGAGAAAGCTTTCAATGGGTGCAGTGACTTCAGATATTTTGTCCAGTGGGATCTGGTTGATCTGAGCAACAGGTATATGCTCTGCAATTTGCTTAAGAAGACTATGACTTTCTGCCGCTTTCACAGCACGATTGAATTTACGGAGGACCTCTAAGGGGACCTGACAATTAGCGCGACAACTTTGATCTACCTGAGTAAAAAGGGCATCTACTTCTTGGGACTTTATTTGGTTATCAATTTGAGGATCAGATAAGATCCGAAAAGACCGACTGAGTGACTGAGTCAGTGCAATCTCATCGCTCAAAGAGATGGTATTGGCATCTAAAGCCCTAGGTTGAATGAGATTGGATACTGAAATTAAAAGGAGAACAAGTAATTTGTGCACTGTTGATCCTTTGAATAGATTGAGGTTTCTTTCTATATGTTCATTATATTAAAAAAAACCGAATAATTTGAGAAATTTTGGTATTATATTAATAAGTAATCCATAACCCCCTTATAAAACACCGTTTATCAGTAGAAATTGGGAGTAACTCCATGTTAAGCAAACCACTCTTTGCCCTTTTACTCATCCTTCATCCATTAATGGCTATGAATAATAACAACCAAGCTGAGCCCACGGTCTTAAAATCGGGTACCTATGTCTGCTTGGAAGGAAATGATGATTCCATCTGCCCTCAGAAAGTCACTACTCAGCTCAATGAGGATGGAGATATGCAATTATTAAAAGTTATATATAGTGGATATTGTGCTGATTACGGTCCCTTAAAATTATACTGCCAAGAAGATCGGGTTTGCGAAAGGCCTGGTCAGCGTATTGAAATCAAAGATTCCACCCATTACTATTGGGAAAATACGTCCTATGATATTTTCTGCCACTTTGAATATTGCGAAGAGGATTGTGAGTAAAAGATCAATACTCATCCCATGATAGAATCTCTAACTTATTATTCCGGTAATATTCAAGAGCTTCCACCATCTGAATCGCCACCTGCAGATTGGTAATAAGCGGAATTTCAAAATCTACAGCAGTGCGTCGAATCAGATATTCATTAGTTAACTCTCGTTTTAAATTACTTTTGGGAATATTGATCACCAAATCAATCTCTTTATTTTTTAATGCTGTAATGACTTGACTTGGACCCTCTTCATCAGGCCGGTAGAGAGTTTCAACAGCGATACCATTTTTAGATAAAAAGTGAGAAGTCCCGGTGGTGGCACAAAGCTGATAGCCAAGATTAGATAGTTTTTTAATGCTTTCTAGCATCTTATGTTTGCTGTCCAAAGGACCTGTGGAAAGCAAAATTTTCTTTTTTGGAATGATAAATCCCACCGAGAGAAAGGCTTTTAAAAAAGCTTCACTCACTTCATGTCCTAAACAACCCACTTCACCGGTGGAAGCCATTTCAACTCCTAAAGTAGGATCCGCGCCTTTAAGTCTGGAAAAACTAAATTGAGCCGCTTTCACCCCCACATAATCCAAATCAAGAGCTGAACGATTGATGGGCGTAATGGGAGCATCTAGGATGGCTTCGGTAGCCATTTTAATCATATTGTGTTTAAAAACTTTAGAGCAAAAAGGAAAACTACGGGAGGCACGGAGGTTACATTCGATTACTTTTATGTGATTATCCTTAGCCAAAAATTGGATATTAAAGGGTCCCGTAATATTTAGAGCTTTTGCGATTTGACGGCCTACTTTTTTTACTCGCCTTAGGGTCTCAATATAAAGCCTTTGAGCTGGCAGCATAATAGTGGCATCGCCACTATGAACCCCGGCATTTTCCACATGCTCGCCAATGGCATAGATGAGAATTTCCCCATTTTTTGCCACCGCATCCATCTCCACCTCTTTACAATTTTCTAGAAAATTACTGATGACAACCGGGTGTTTGGGGTTAATTTCAGCCGCTTGTTCTAAAAATTTTGCAAGAGATTCATCATCCCATACCACATTCATAGCCGCACCAGAAAGCACATAGCTGGGCCTAATGAGCACTGGATACCCAATTTGATTAGCAAAAGAGGTGGCCTCTTCTAAACTGGTTAACTCTTTCCATTCAGGCTGATCGATCTTGAGCCTATCTAAAAGAGAAGAAAATTTATGGCGATCTTCGGCTCGATCAATTGATTCGGCACTGGTTCCTAGGATGTTTACATTGGCCTTATTTAGACGAGTAGCTAGGTTATTTGGAATTTGTCCCCCCATAGAGACAATCACCCCTTCGGGATTTTCAAATTCATAAATATCCAGTGTTCGCTCTAAAGTAATTTCTTCAAAATAGAGCCGGTCACAAGTATCATAATCAGTACTCACAGTTTCAGGATTGTAGTTGATCATAATGGTCTTTTGACCTAAATTTCGGGCAGTGAGAACCGAATTTACACAGCACCAATCGAATTCCACGCTGCTCCCTATTCGATAGGCCCCACTGCCCAGTACAATGATTCCATCATTTAAGGTCTCAAGATCGTGGCACTGGGCATTATAAGTCATATAGAGATAGTTGGTTTGAGCCGGATATTCTGCTGCCAAAGTGTCAATTTGTTTTACAAACGGGGTGATGCCCATCTCTTTACGTAGACCTCTCACTTCCAAATTAGAAAGCCCCTTAATATGTCCGATTTGGAAATCACTGAAACCCAATTTTTTAGCTTTGAGCATGAGCTCTTTATCAAGCTCATGTTGTTCCAGTTGCTGCTTACAATTGATTATTTCATCGAGCCTATAAAGGAACCAATAATCTACTTTGGTGTATTTATAGATTTTATCCAAAGGCCAATCTTGTTCCATAGCGGCTGCTATAGCAAAAATACGAAGGTCGGTCGGGTTATGCAATTCTTCTTCTAAAGGTCGGTTGAAAGATATTCTATTTTGTAAAAAGCCGTGGGTTCCGATACCAATCATACGTAGGCTTTTTTGTAAGGCTTCGGCAAAGGTACGCCCTATGCCCATCACCTCCCCTACCGATTTCATTTCGCTGCCTAGGCTTTGATCCACCTCTTTAAATTTTTTGAGATCCCATCTAGGTATTTTTACCACAATATAGTCTAAGGCGGGTTCAAAGCAGGCTTTGGTAACTTTAGTAACACTATTTTCGATTTCCGTTAGAGGATAACCTAAGGCAATTTTCGCCGCAGTATAGGCCAGTGGATAACCCGTAGCTTTAGAGGCCAATGCTGAACTTCTTGAAAGACGAGCATTGACCTCAATTATCCGATAATCTTCAGACCGATTATCTAAGGCAAATTGAATATTGCACTCTCCTACAATCCCAATATGTCGAATGGCTTTTAAAGAAATTTCTCGCAAATGATGATACTCTTTATTAGTTAGGGTTTGGGAAGGGGCCACCACAATGCTTTCACCGGTGTGAATCCCTAGTGGATCAAAGTTTTCCATATTACAGACAGTAACACAGTTATCCTTTCCATCTCTGACTACTTCATATTCAATTTCTTTCCACCCCCCGAGCCACTCCTCGAGTAATACTTGAGGTGAGGAAGAAAAGGCCTCATTCGCACGTCGAATCAATTGATTTTCATCACGGCAAATCCCAGATCCTCGACCACCTAATGCATAGGCAGCACGTATCATGAGCGGAAAACCAATTTGTTTAGCCGCCTCTACCACTTCTTCTAGCGTATTAGCAGCAATACTTCTGGGGGTTTTTAATCCAATTTCATCTAAACATTTTACAAAGAGATCTCTATCTTCAGTGGTCTTGATGGATGAAATCGGAGTCCCAAGAACTTGCACATTGAATTGGGTGAGAATTTCACGCTCAAAGAGTTCCACTCCACAGTTGAGGGCTGTTTGTCCGCCAAAAGAGAGGAGAATGCCTTCCGGTTTTTCTTTTTGAATAACCTGGCAGACAAACTCCCAGGTGATGGGAAGAAAGTAGACCTTATCAGCTAAACCCTCACTGGTTTGAATGGTGGCGATGTTGGGATTTATGAGAATGGTTCTTATCCCCTCCTCTTTTAAAGCCTTGATGGCCTGCGAACCGGAATAATCAAATTCTCCAGCCTGACCAATCTTTAAACCACCTGAACCAAGAATAAGTACTGTTTTGATATTTTTTTTCATACTTCCATCACATTGACAAAGTGATCAAAAAGAAACTCGGTATCTACTGGGCCGGCAGACGATTCAGGATGAAATTGCACCGAGTAAAAAGGCTTGCTGAGATGCTTAATCCCCTCATTGCTTCCGTCATTTAGGTTGTGAAACCATGAAACCCAACCTTTAGGTAATGAAGTTTCATCAACGGCGAAGCCATGATTTTGAGAAGTGATATTGCATTTAGTGGTGTTTTGTTCCATGCAAGGCTGATTCTGACTGCGATGACCAAATTTCAATTTATAGGTGTCTGCTCCGGCTGCCAAAGCTAACAACTGATTACCGAGACAAATACCAAAGATGGGTTTGTCTCCACCTAGAGATTTTTTAAGATGCATCACCGTGGACTGACACTGTTTAGGATCACCAGGTCCGTTAGAAATAAAAATGGCATCCACATCTGGTTCCAACTCTGGATCATAATCCCAGGGTACCCGAATAACAGTGGCTCCCCTTTTCAATAGACAGCGAATGATATTGTATTTAACCCCACAATCTATTAAAAGCACGCGATACTTTTCATCTTCAGCCTGATAAATAACCTTTACTTTGGTACTGACATCTGCAACCAGATTCCTCTTATTGGGATCTGAAAACGGGAGATTTTGTTCATCAAAAGTAATTCTACCGAGAAGAGAGCCCTTTCTTCTAAGTGTCTTGGTGAGGGAACGAGTATCAACATCATAGAGAGCCGGAATTTTCTGGGCTTTAAGCCATTTTGCTAGACTGGTCTCAGCATCCCAATGACTATAATTAAAAGAATAATCTGAAATGATGAGTCCTGAAATGTGAATTCGATCCGATTCAAAATTTTGCAAAAGCCCCTTTTCTAATTTGGGTGAAGGGACTCCATAATTACCTATTAATGGGTAAGTCAGAGTTAGAATCTGCCCTGCATAAGAGGGATCTGTCAGGTTTTCTGGGTATCCAACCATCCCCGTGTTAAATACCACTTCTCCGGCAATAGATTGGACAGCACCAAAGGACTTACCCTGAAAGAGAGTCCCATCTTCTAGTTCGAGTTGCGCTGTGGTCACTGCCATATTGCCCCCTTTTTTTTGCCAGGGACATTAACAGAGTTTTTATAAAGAGCCAAGATATGGAATGTTTAGATTGTGTTAGAAAGATGCCTTTCTCACTTTAAGGAAGAAAACTAAACCGATTTCTTAAAAGGGTATAGCATCCTGGGTTGACCCTTTTGGGATTTTGCAAGGCATTAATAACATTATTAAAAGCATTTCTATTCATCTCTGAAGAACGGGAATTCTCCATCAACTGGTTCAATTCGGAAATTAAAAAGCTTCTGTTTTTTTCACCCATTGCACTGGGTTCGATTTTTTCTAAAAACCTTTCTACCCCGGAGTTGACCATCTGGGTATCACTATTTATAAGAAGTGAGAGGGCGGTCTTATAGAAACTTAAAGGAAGAGGATGAGATCTATGAACTAAATTGTGCATAAAGGGACCCGATCCACGAAAACCCGATTCTCTTAAAACTTGGAAAAAGGCAGTTTGAAAAAACGGCTCTTGAAAAAGAGATTTCATAACCTGATGGGGACGAGATCTAGCGGATAAGACTTGGAACGATAGTATTGGATACTTTTCTAGATGGTGGAGGAGTTGCTGCCGACTCGAACTCTTTCCTGCTAAAAACTGTTGCCACAACGAGTCAAACCTATAAACAGGATCTCTTATGTGATCTGCCGAAGTTACAGGTAAGGCCCCTTCTTTCAAGTGATGAACAAGTCGATGAATATGTTCAAAAACGGATGGAATCTGTTTTCCTATTTGCTCGAATAAGCTTTTTCCCGCTTCTGTATTTAAATTTTGTGCATACCGGAGGCCATCACCGATTCCAGAAAATACAGACCAAACCAAACTGCTTAATTTTGAGTCCTTAGCGTTTTTCTGTAGTCTTTCACTTATGGCTCTCACATTATCTGAATTCCACCCAACTGAAGTCATTACAAAAGGTTTTCCTAGCCCGATAGCCGCACTCAGCGCATTGTCTCCAGATACAATCGGAACCCAAGCCGATCTGGCCATCAAACCTGTGAAAATAGCATGAGGGAGAGTGGGCGTAACAATAATGACAATAGAACCTTTCGGGGGAGTTCCTTGCATCTTTAGTTCCTTTTCCGATCTAACCACAATGATGCGATCTCTTAATTTTAAGTCTTGGACCTGTTCGAGATGAAAGGATGATGGAGTGATAATGGTGGCTATATCTTTTTGCTTGATATGATCCTTTATCCCTTGTAAATAATTTTCAAATTGTCCATGCACCTTGTCTCTTGATATTCCGTAAACTAATCCCATTTTACTCTCTGCTAACACCTCCCCCAAAATAAGGCTTCTTAACAGTTTAAACTGCTCCGGATAACTCTCAAATTCATGCAACAAAAATTGATCAATTTCCGGAACACTCATCCCTTTTAATTGACCTGCAACACTATCAGAATATACCCCCATATGTTCAGCTCCTGCGCCTGCATGGGAGATAAAATGACTTTCTCCCATGTAATGAATGGTGCCAAAAGGTCGACTCCAAGATCTATTTTCAGTATTTCCTAGGACACTTTGCTGAACCACAACGGTTTTATCACCTATCAGACCTTTTAAGAGGGGCGCTCTTGCAATGGTACTACCTATAGACCCTCCTGTTACCCGAGCTAGATCGATAAATAAATCCACACGATTAAAGGTTAGATGAGCTATAGAGTGGGCACTGTGAACTTTTACATGCCGGCTGAATTCACTTTGAGGATTCCAAACTTTTTTTAGAATGCTTCTCGATTTAGAGTCCACGATTAAGGTAATTTTCCCTCTAAAACCATGAGTCTGAAAAGCATCCAAGGCAAAAAGGTAACCGGCTAGCACATCCCCCATTCCCCCTCGACGAACTCCCCTTATATCAACGGCTATGGAATTAATTTTTTCCAGGTTAATGGAACTAATCGAGTTAGAGAGAGCCTGGGCAAACAAACTTAGTAATAATATTAGAATTAATAAGTATTTCTTCACGAGCGCACTTCTTTTGATAGAGTTAAACAAAAGATCTTGTTATCTAGTTTACCATCTTTTTGGGTAAAATGATTAATAAGTGAGCAAAATAGACCACTTCCAATAGAACCCTTTACAAAAATTGCCAATTGAACTAAAACTTCTTGGTTGGTTAACGAAAGGAGATTTTATGAAAATTGGATTAGTTTGTCTTAGTGTCATCATTTCTTGTTTAATAGGCTGTGGACTTGGCTCAGGGTCCAAAAAAGACAAAAACCCTCCCAAAAAACCGGATACTAAAATTTACTTAAATCAACCCGAAGGGGCCATGACCTTTGATAAATTAATTAAAAATTACGGTAATTTATCCACCATTGCTGGAACAGGAAAAATCCGTGAAAAAGGTGAAAATGGATGGAAATCCGATTATGAAGGGCAACCTGCAACAGGAGTAGAGCTCTCACGACCCCATAATGCACTCACTGATAAAGCTGGTAACATTTATATCGCTGATAAAGATGCCCATGCGGTAAGGAAAATCACCCCTGATGGCAATATTCATACGGTTGCTGGGATGAGTATATCAGGAGACAACGGTGATGATCCTGCACCTGGAAAAGAGAGCCTGCTCTCTATGCCTAATGGAATCTGGGTTCTCGCTGATGGAACTGTGTATATCCTTGATCTAGGTAATGCAAAAATCAGAAAGCTATCTCCAGATGGTCAATTAAGCACTCTTTTTAAAGATCCCAAGGGAATCGAATTCGGCCGAGGTTTGTGGGTGAGTGATGACGAACAACTGGTCTACTACGCATCTGGTAACGAGCTAAAAAAATGGACCCCAAAAGAAGGCATCAAAGTTATATCCGCAGATTTTAAAATATTAGGAAACATTGCTGTAAGCCCTAAAGGTGAATTGTACGCTACAGATAGAGAAGGAAGCCTGGTTGTTAAAGTATCTGAAGATGGAAGTAAAGAGGTTGTAGCTGGAAATGGTAAGAAAAAAGGTGGAGGCTCTGGTTACTTTGCTAAAGACACTGGTTTACATGAAGTTAGAGGCATCTGGTTTCATCCTCAAGGTGGTTATTTCTTAGCGACCCACAAGGGGGGGCAGATTTGGTACGTGGACACCGTCAATGTGATTCACCTATTCGTAGATGGAAATAAAAAGCATGCCCATGAAGGGGACGGCGAAAAGTTCAACACTCCTGGTAAAAAGATCAGTGAGCCACGAGCCATATCCATGGACTATGAAGGCAATATCCTCATTACCGAAAATGATCATGGATTTATCCGTAAGATCGAATATATCGGAGAGAAATAATTCTCACCCACTCATGGTATCAAAATTAAATTAGCTTAGAGTCTCACTTTCTATTAATATATAAGCATGAGACACTTATTTATATTTTTCACCTTCTTACTATCAGTATGTTTACTTATTTCACTAGCTGGGTGTAAGAATTACCGAAAACATCAAGTCAAATATATTGATCCCCAGGGAGAAATTTCCTTTTCCAGCTGCAATCCTAAAGACAAAGCACTTTTATTAACTAACTGGTCTCAAATACTGGGTCTTCAAATTTGATGGTGGAAGGTTGATTTTCATTCCGAAAAGACCTTCAC
>CAYFLR010000112.1:0-1326 GCA_964343805.1 uncultured bacterium
CTTACCACTTGGCCACCGCGCCTCGATTTATATAATCGAATCTTTAAGGATGGGATTATAGTAAATCAAGTTTTGACAATTAAACTTTTTATGTCTCCTTTGTCAAATATTTTTTCCTTTTATTTGAGGGGGAATGTGTGATAATTAGCGGCATCTTAAAGGGTTTATTAAATCCCCAATTATTAAATAGGTGAAACATGGAAAAGATAATGGAAGGCGTTACTTTCGAAGATATATTATTGGTGCCCCAGTATTCCGAGGTTATTCCCAGTGAAGTGGATACTAAAACAGCTTTGACTGCAAAGATTGGGTTAAATATCCCTCTTATGAGTGCAGCAATGGATACGGTGACAGAGTATCGAACAGCTGTTAAGTTGGCTCAGTGTGGAGGAATCGGGATTATTCATAAAAATATGTCCATTGATTCTCAAGCAACCGAAGTGAAAAAAGTAAAGAAATTTGAAGGGGGGATCATTCAAGATCCTATAACCATTGCTCCAGAGATGAGATTAGAGCAGGTGATTCAAATTATGGATGAGCACCAAATTTCTGGTATGCCAGTGGTTGATAAAGGGAAATTAGTTGGTATTCTGACCAGTCGAGATATGAGATTTGAAAGAGATGTTAATAAGCTGGTATCTGAAGTTATGACCAGTGATCTGATCACCATTGGTGAAGGGGAAGATGTTGAGCAAGCTAAGTCACTTCTTCATAAAAACCGGATAGAGAAACTCCCTGTCGTGGATAAAGCAAGGGCCTTGAAGGGTATGATTACTCTAAAAGATATGGAAAAGACCACTCATCACCCTCTGACAGTAAAAGATGATTTAGAGCGTTTGTTAGTTGGTGCTGCCATCGGAGTGGGAGCAGATAACCATGAAAGAGCAGCTGCTTTAGTGGAAGCTGGAGTTGATGTAATCGTCATCGATACCGCTCATGGACATACTAAGTCCGTTTATGAAACCACTAAATGGGTAAAGGGTAAATTCCCTAGTGTTCAAGTGATTTCTGGCAATGTGGCTACTCGGGAGGGAGCTCTTTTCTTAAAGGATGCAGGAGTGGACGCCGTTAAGGTGGGAATTGGTCCTGGGTCGATCTGTACCACCCGAATTGTTGCCGGCTGTGGAGTTCCCCAATTAACTGCTATTAAAGAGTGTGCAGAGGCTCTAAAAGACAGTGATGTGAAAGTCATTGGTGATGGGGGTATAAAATATTCTGGCGATATCGTAAAAGCATTAGCCTATGGTGCTGATGTTATTATGCTGGGAAACCTCTTTGCAGGAACCGATGAATCTCCTGGAGAGATGGAGCTTTATCAAGGAAAAC
>CAYFLR010000112.1:1407-4929 GCA_964343805.1 uncultured bacterium
GGTATGGGCTCTTTAGGAGCCATGAAAAAAGGATCCAGTGAAAGGTATTTTCAAAAAGATCAGTCTCCCTCCAAACTCGTACCTGAAGGAATTGAAGGCCGAGTTTCTTATCGAGGGCCTTTAACCGATACAGTTCATCAACTGGTAGGCGGTCTCAGAGCGGGTATGGGTTACTGTGGTGCTGCTAATTTAGCAGAACTTAGAAAACGAGCGAAATTTGTCGCCATCACCCAATCGGGTCTGACTGAGAGTCACGTACATGATATTTACATTACTAAAGAAGCTCCTAACTACCGGAGTTCTTAGAAATTATTATAAGGAATAAATTTTTATGGCCAACTATGATTCCATTCTTATCTTAGACTTTGGTTCTCAATATACCCAACTTATTGCTAGGAGAATCAGAGAGCAAAATGTTTTTTGTGAGATCCTTCCTTGCAATGCTTCACCCGATCAATTTAAAGATCGAAAAATCCAGGGGATCGTTTTTTCTGGTGGACCTAGCAGCGTCTATGATGAGGATGCGCCCACCGTTGATCCTGAGATTTTTAATTTAGGTGTTCCTATTCTAGGAATCTGCTATGGGATGCAGTATCTAGCTAAGCATTTTGGTGCCCAAGTTGATGCGGGCGATAGTAGAGAGTACGGACATGCTCAAATTCAGATCAATATAACCAATCCTATTGTAGATAATCTGGAGCATAATTTAGATGTTTGGATGAGTCATGGGGACCATGTAAAAACTGAAAACTCTCCTTTTATTGTGATTGCCTCAACCGCTCAATATCCTGCTATCATGGTTCATCATCAAGATCCAATTTGGGGTTTGCAATTTCATCCAGAGGTAGTTCATACACCTAAAGGATCAGAGATTATCAAAAATTTTCTATTTAACATTTGTGAATGTAAACCCAACTGGAACATGGGCTCCTATCTTCAAGAATCCATTGAATATTACAAAGAGCATCTGAAGGGGCAGAAAGTAGTGATGGGTGTGAGTGGAGGAGTTGATTCCACGGTGACAGCAGCTCTGCTTAATAAGGCTATTGGCAGTGATCTCCACTGTATTTTTATCAATAATGGTCTTCTTCGTAAGGATGAGGCCGAGCAGGTAATTAAATCATTTGAAGAGAATTTTGATTTTAAATTGATCTATCTGGATGAGTCAAAAACCTTCTTAGAAGGGCTCAAGGGAGTGTCGGATCCTGAACAAAAAAGAAAAATAATCGGTCGTCTTTTTATTGAAGCCTTTGATCGTGAAGCCCAAAAAATTGAAGGTGTTAAATATTTAGCACAAGGAACGTTGTATCCGGATGTGATTGAAAGCGTCTCTTTTAAAGGGCCTTCAGTGACTATTAAATCTCATCATAATGTAGGTGGACTGCCTGAAAAAATGAATCTCAAATTAGTTGAACCTATGAGAGAACTCTTTAAAGATGAGGTCCGTTTGTTGGGAGAGGAATTAAAGATTCCTGCCACCATGCTTTATCGTCATCCTTTTCCAGGTCCAGGATTAGCAGTTCTAATATTGGGCATTTTGAATGAAACTTCTGTAGACATTCTGCAGCAAGCCGATGCAATATATATTGAAGAACTTCATAAAAATGATCTCTATCAAAATATTTGGCAAGCGCTCGCCGTTTTACTGCCCATCCGATCGGTTGGTGTTATGGGTGATAAAAGAACTTATGAAAATGTACTAGCATTGCGTGCTGTTGACAGTCTTGATGGAATGACTGCCTCTTGTCATCCGATTCCTCATGAAGTGCTAGCCAAGATTTCCACTCGTATTATTAATGAAGTGGTGGGGGTCAATCGTGTGGTCTATGACATCTCTTCTAAGCCACCAAGTACCATTGAGTGGGAATAGATTCTAATTTAAAAAAAGCATTAAATAAAAGGAGCGAGGATGTCCTTTACTCATCTTCATTTACATACAGAATATTCTCTGCTGGAAAGTATGATAGCCATTAAACCCTTGCTGGCTAGAGTCAAAGAGCAAGGGATGAATTCTGTGGCTATGACTGATCGAGGTAATTTATACGGTGCCTTAGAGTTTTACTTTGCGGCAAAATCTCAAGATATCAAGCCGATTGTGGGCTGTGAGTTTTTTATAGCTCCTGGAAAACGTTCAGAGAAGCGGGCCAGTTCTAAATACCATGCATTTCGTTATCTGATCCTTCTAAGTAAAAGTGAAGCTGGTTATGCAAACATCCTTAGAATGTCATCCCAGGCTTATGAAGATGGCTTTTACTATGTTCCTCGTATTGATAAAGAACTTCTTGCATCTCATCGAGAGGGTTTAGTTTGTATCTCTCCCTTTTTTGGTGGACCTATTGGAAAGCAGATTCGAAATGGCAATAACGAGCAAGCAATAGAAGAAGCCAAATGGTACAGGGAAATTTTTGGGGATGATTTTTACTTAGGTCTTCAATCTAATGATTTACCTGATCAAGAGAGCATTACTAAAGACACCTTAAAGATTTGTGAAGAATTGGGAATCAAGCCTGTTGCTTCTAATGAAGTATTTTATCTGACTCAAGAAGAAGCCCGTGCTCATGAAGTTCTCATGTGTATCAAAGAGAAAAAAAATATAGATGATCCCCATTTTAAATTAAGTTCAGATACCTTTTATCTACGCAGTCCTGAGGAGATGAAAGAGCTTTTTACTTTTTGTCCAACCGCTGTTGAGTCCACTCAGGAAATCGTAGATAAATGCAATTTAGAATTAAACTATGGCGAATATCATAATCCTCAATTTGTAATTCCCGAAGGATACACTGAAAGCTCTTATTTCAAAGAGCTCTCCTATCAAGGGTTAGAGAATCGGCTCGCAATTTTAAAAGAAGTCTACGGCGAAGAGGCCTATGGCACAGAAAAGATAAAAGAGTACAATGAGCGTCTCGAATACGAATTGGATATGATTATCCAAATGGGTTTTCCCGGCTACTTTTTAATTGTGAATGATTTCATCGCCTGGGCCAAAGATCATGATGTTCCAGTAGGGCCAGGTCGTGGTTCTGCAGCAGGGAGTTTGGTGGCCTATGCTTTAAGGATCACTGATATTGATCCTATCCCATATGGTTTATTATTTGAAAGATTTCTAAATCCTGAACGTGTTTCCATGCCTGATATTGATGTGGATTTTTGCCAGGACAATCGCTACCAGGTGCTGGATTATGTATCAGAAAAATATGGCCAAGATAAGGTGGCTCACATTACCACCTTTGGAAGAATGAAGGCGAAAGCGGCCATTCGTGATGTAGGACGTGTTTTAGGGATGACCTATTCTGATGTGGATCGTATTGCTAAACTCATTCCAAATGATCTTTCTATTACTATTGATAAGGCTTTAAAAGCAGAGCCTCAACTCCCCGATTTGATGGAATCTGATCCCAAAATTAACGATCTTATTATTATCTCTAAGCAGCTGGAAGGGTTAGGACGACATGCCTCCACCCATGCCTGTGGAGTGGTAATTTCTCAAAAACCGATGGTGGAACATGTCCCCACTTATCGTGA
>CAYFLR010000112.1:4939-9051 GCA_964343805.1 uncultured bacterium
TAAAGATTCTCAAGTGGTGCCCCAGTTTGAAGGAAAGTGGGTGGAAAAAACCGGGCTTATCAAGTTCGACTTTTTAGGTCTTAAAAACTTAACATCCATAAAACGAGCGGTAGACATTATCCGTATAGATAAGAAACCTGATTTTGATGTGGAAAAAATACCTCTGCATGACGATAAGGTATTTGAACTTTTAAGTTCAGGTAATACCACCGGGGTTTTCCAGCTTGAGTCCTCAGGAATGCGTCAACTGTTAAAGAAGCTTAAGCCCAGCTGTTTTGAAGATTGTATCGCTTTAGTTGCTCTCTATCGTCCTGGACCCCTGGGTTCTGGAATGGTGGATGATTTTGTAGATCGAAAGCATGGGAAGAAGAAAGTAAGCTATCCACTTCCCCAGCTTAAAGATGTATTAGCGGATACCTACGGAGTTATACTTTATCAAGAGCAGGTGCAAAAAACTGCGGTTGTCCTCGCTAAATACAGTCTGGGTGAAGCTGATATGCTCCGAAGGGCTATGGGAAAGAAAAAGCCTGCAGAGATGGCCAAACAGCAGGATCGTTTTATTTCCGGAGCAAAAGAGAATGGAATTGATGAGGCCAAGGCGGAAGAGATTTTTAATCTCATGGCTAAATTTGCTGAGTATGGTTTTAATAAATCTCATTCTACTGCCTATGGTTATATTGCCTATATAACCGCTTATCTAAAAACCTTTTATCCGGTTGAGTTTCTAGCAGCGTGTTTGACCTGCGATATGGAAAACACTGCCAAGGTAACGGCTTATCTGCATAATTGCTCGGAAATGAATATTGAGGTTTTACCCCCTGATATTAACAAATCTGTAAAAGATTTTTCTGTTCATGATGAGACGATTCGTTTTGGTTTTGGTGGAATCAAAAATGTGGGGGAAGCGGCTATTGATTCTATTATTGAAGCTCGTGCCAATGAAGGGGAGTTTACTTCTCTTTTTGATTTTTGTGAAAAAGTGGATCTTCGAAAAGTGAACAAAAGGGTGGTGGAAAATCTCGTGTTAGCAGGCTGTTTTGACGCTCTTCATCCTGTTCGTAAACCGGTCTTTGATACGATCGGCCGGGCCATGGATATGGCGGATCGTGTGCAAAAAGACAAAAAAGCGGGTCAGAGCAACATGTTTGATCTTTTTGGAGCTCAAGATGGATCTGATGAGAAGGGTGTTGAATACCAAATTAATTCCACTGAAGAGTGGCCCACCAAAGAGAAGTTAAAATTTGAATTAGAAACTATGGGTCGGTATATGACCGGTCACCCTTTGGATAAATATAAATCCCTCATTAAAAACTACTGTACCCATTCTACTTTGAATCAAGAGTCTATCGGCGATGGTTTGGAAGTTCGTATGGGAGGAATGATAAGTGGGTTAAGGCAAGTGTATAGTAAAAAAGGTGACAAAATGGCCTTTTTTCAACTTGAGGACCTGTATGGGGTCATTGAAGTCTGTGTCTTTGCTAAGGCTTTTACCGTATGTGAGGCTCATTTAAGTAGTGAAGACCCTATCTATGTGGCGGGCCGCTTTCAAATCGATCGGAATGATGATGGAGAGGTCCGTCAAACCAAAATTATTGCTGCTGAAATAGGGTCTTTTAATGATTTACAAGAGAAATACACATCTCAAGTGCTTCTTACTTTTGATGTGGAATCCATAAAAGAAGAAGACGTGGTTACTCTACAAGAAGTTCTAAAATCTCATGAAGGAGAGTGTAAAGTTGAAATGCATGTGCTTTTTGCCGATGGAAATCGGGTGGAATTGCTGCCTGATACCAATATGAAGGTGAAACCTAATGATGCCCTCCTTGCTTCCGTTCAGGACAAATGTTCCGCTGCAATTTCAGTGGAATACATTAATATGATAGGATAAATAAAATTATTTTTTCTTAACACTAAACCTCATATAATAAAAAAACCAAGTTTCTATTGGAAAATCGCTTGACTCCCCTTCTTTATTTTGTTACGCAGGGTATTAAACAATGACTATTAACAAGTTGTTAACGGATAGGTTGGATTGTGCCGGGAATTCTCCGGCAAGATAGTTGACTAACGAACTAAATGGTTTTATTATTTTTTTAAAACCAATTTTTAAAAAACAAAAACTTTAGTCTAGCAAAAGGTACTCTACATGGCGCAAACATCCACTATTAAACCTAGGGGAGCAGGGATGAAGAAAATGGAAGCAAATAAATACCCTCATTCCGCAACTTTATTCCAGTTTTGTAAACAGGCATTGGCCATCAAATATGAAGGCAATGTCAAAGTGATCGATCAAGATGTAGGTGCCATTTTAGGCTATGACCCTGCTGATTGCAGTCATTGGAAGAAGGGAAAGAAAAACGTTAAGGCCCTTCCCATCATTAAACAAATTGCCGATTACCTACATGTAGATGAAAAGTTAATTATTGATATTACCAGTGGAAAAATTGGTCTTGATGAAGCTCTTTTTGAGTATCAAGGCTATGGTGATTTTCATGTGAGTCAACGTTACCTTGATTCCATGAAAAAAGAGTACTTTAGAAATCCTCAGAAGTGGGGACATAAAAATGGAGTTCTCAAATCTTTTGAAGAGATTTTTGATGTACAGCGAACTCTTATTGAGACTCAAGTAGAAACTTTATTTAATCGTACTGATATTAAAGAAGCTCCTGTCTATTTACCAGAATTGATCGGCTTATTTCCTGATATTAATCTGGTTCCTGTAGACGATCTTCCTTCTTATGTTGATGTTACATTTGCTGATGGCAAATTCAGCATTCGTCATCAGGCGGGTGAAACCAAGCCTTACCTCCGCTTCTTAATTGCTAAAGAATTAGCCAAAGTGGTTCTATTTCCAGAGCGAGTAAAAGATGGCTGGAAAACTCAGATGACTAAGGTTGAAGAAATTCGTATCAATATTTTCGCAGCCTGTATTTTAATTCCGTCTCATATTCTTAAGAGAGAAGTGGAAAAGATCAACATTACCATGGATCTCGTTGAGCAACTAGCTGAGTTATTTTGGGTTTCCAAAGGTCTTGTTAATCACCGCTTAAAAGACTTTTTACTTACTAAGTATTGATCTTAAGCAAAATGTTAACAGTCTAGAAGCCTCTTATTTCAACCCTAATAAGAATCTGTTAGGGGAAATTTCCAAAAAACATTTTATAAAATCCCAAATAGTGTTATAATTATAAAAGTGTCAAATCTCCCTGTCCCCTTTTTTGACCCCCAAAAATTTAAAGCCCCCAAATAAAATAATCCCTCCAAAAAAATAGGCTTCCAGAGTTTTGGGCATTTGTTTGCTCAAAATACGTCAACATAATAGGGAGGGGTGTATGAGTGTGTTTAAAAAGGTGTCTAAAGTTTTTCTTCTGAGGTTTTTTATAAGTCATTTTCTTTTTCTGTTTCTTTCATTCAATTTAACGGCGGGGGAAGCGCCGACTAATGAGATCATAATTCATGGGGCTAACTTTATTTCCTCTTCTAATGGGGGAATTGATCAAGCTGCATTAATTAATCTCTTAGGGATGATGGGAAATAAAAGCGTTCCTATTAATCCGGTTACCCCACCTGACAAAAACAACGAGATACCATCAAATCAACCCGATATTTCTAACATTCTAGGAATGTTAGGTGCGGGTGGTTTTGGTAATCAGATCAATCTACCAGGCATGCTCGGCGGCATGGGTGGTGGTCAAGATGGAGCCCCCAACTTTACTAACATCCTAGGTATGCTTGGCGGTATGGGTAGTGGCCAGAATGGAGCTCCCAACTTTACTAACATCTTAGGTATGCTCGGTGGAATGGGCGGAGGCCAAGATGGAGCGCCTAACTTTGCAAATATTCTCGGCATGCTCGGCGGCATGGGTGGCGGCCAAGATGGAGCGCCTAACTTTGCTAACATCTTAGGTATGCTCGGTGGCATGGGCGGAGGCCAAAGTGGAGCCCCTAACTTCGCTAACATTCTTGGCATGCTCGGTGGAATGGGCGGAGGCCAAGATGGAGCGCCTAATTTTGCTAATATCCTCGGCATGCTCGGCGGTATGGGTGGAGGTTCAGGTGGAGCCCCCAACTTTACTAACATCCTAGGTATGCTTGGCGGTATGGGTAGTGGC
>CAYFLR010000113.1:0-6306 GCA_964343805.1 uncultured bacterium
AATGGGGACCTCTCCAATTTTTTCTGCTGCCTTCGCTTGTTCTATCGCGAGATTCATATAGTGTTCTGGAGGCTGTATGGACATTAAAGCTTTCCTTTAAGATATTTTGCTATTTCCAAAGCGCGCTTTTTTAGCTTACCCCAAGGAGATTGAAGCTTATCTATTACTAAAAAGACTACTGCAATTCCCATGATCAAAATGGGTTTGATACGAAATCGAAGCATTAAACTGAGGTAAAGTTTATAGATGGCGGCATCAGGCTTTTGCTTTAAAATGCTCACAGCATCTGATTTTAGGGCTTGAGATCTTATATGATTGACGATAAAAGTGGGGCCGTTTTCTTGCTCTATGTCATTGGCTATGGCATACAGCCCTTTAACCATTAGAGAGCGATCTTTTGTGATGTTGTTTGCATGTTGCCTGCAGTGGGTGAGGGGGCTTTTTATCCAACCAATCTGTTCATCAGCTGCTATCTTCAGCCAAAGTTGATAATCTTCCCCGACTCTGAATGAGGTTTGTTCTTTGAAATATCCATACTTTTCTAAGTGCTTCTTTTTGATCATGACGCTGGGTAAAGCAATAAAATTCTGTTTAAGTAGCTTTCGCAGCAATGATTTTCTGGTTTTGTGAGACGGTGATAGATTGATCCGAAATTCTCGGAGTTTAGCAAAACTGTATTGGTTATGAAACACATCGTGATCGGTAATAATCATATTGAGAGCTGGATCATTTTCAAAAAAGGCTATTTGTTTTTCATTCTTAGTGGGTGACCAAAGATCATCATGGTCTAAGAACGCAATGAATTCGCCCCGAGCTAGTTTAATTCCTAAGTTACGAGATTTTGCTGGAAGTCCTTCGTGTTTCTTTTCAATAAGCTGAAAACGCTGGTGCTTTTCACAAAGTAATTTTAACAATTGAGGCGTTTGGTCGGTAGAACCATCATCCACAAAGAGGCATTCCCAGTGAAGATAAGTTTGGTCATGGATGGTTTGTAAAATTTGGGGAATAAATTCCTGACAATTATAAGTTGGAACCACGATAGATAGTAAAGGTGGAGTGGATATCGTTGGAGTGGATTTTGGTTCAGCCATGCGATCAACAAAGCCTATATAAAGTTAGGAGATGTTTTCCAAATGCCGTTCTCTGGGAGGGCTGTGGTATCTTCCGTTTTACTTGCTAAAAAGCGAAAACTGAGTGTGAGAGTCTTCTCCTTAAATTCTTTTGTCATTTTTATTTGCAATAATTCGCAAATATTCTCAGCAATAAAGAGTTTGAGTAAAAAACTGCTGTCCATTTCTTCTAGTGTCTGAACTTGCATTTTTCCTGTGATAGTGGCATTGACCCAAGAGTTTTTTACTTGGCGGTGAGGTTCCACCAGAACTTGGAAAGCTTCATCAAAGTCATGATATCGACCAAAGATTTGGAAAACAATATCCATTACTTTTTTGACTTCCGAAGAATTGCTCAAAATCATAGGATGATCTAAGGCTGTAAAAGAAGTTTTCCATGCCCTTTTCTGACTGGTGGTAAGATTGCTCTCTTTAACCATTAGATTTAGACCGTTGAACAACAAAGTTCGCAGACTGATATTTCCGATGGTAAGGGAGGTGGTGATGGAGGTGAGCTCAGCGTTTTTTGCAATAGATAAGAAATGTTTGTTCTTTAGCAAGAGATCTTGATAGTGGAGGTCCAGCTTCTCTTTTGAAAAGGGCGCATCCTCATCTGTCAGTTGCAGAGATTGGATCTTTTCAACCGCTCCTCCTAAATCTCGGGTAAGATATTTGATTACCTGCCTGATGATTCCAAGGCTGTTGGCGTTTTTAATGGGGCGATTTAATTCAGCCATAATAGTAGAACGCCAAGAATGATAGAGGATAATGAGGGCAATAAATGAGATCCAGAGCAGGAGCCCAATAATCCCAATAATGACCATTTTAGAGTGTTTAAACTCTTGAATTCGACTGGCTAAGTTATAAGCATAAATATAATATTTTAAATTAGTGTAATCCGAGTTGGGTAAGATTTTCTTTCCAATATGATAGGTCTCATCCAAGTGACTGATGCGGAATTGGGTTTTATCTTTTAATAGCAAAGTTTGAATTTTGGATGAGAGACCGCCATCACCCACTTTGATTATTTCATGTAAATTATTGTCCCAAATACCAATGTAATCGAGGCTTGAGTATCGGAGTTGTTGATTCAAATTTAGTTTAAGAAAATTTAAATGATCCTTACTGAGGTAGTGACCATTTTGTTGCATAAAGGTGGTTTCGATATTTTTAGATCGAAAGTCAGTAGTTTGGTCTATAAGGCCGTTGAAGTGTTGGTGAATGAACCAAATGGCACTGCATGAGGCAATAATTAAAATGAGACAGATGGCAATTACATTGTATTTTTTTAAAGAGAGACTTTTGGGTTTCATATAGATCAGCTATTAGTTAAGGGCTAAGCTGCTAAGGCCAGCTTCAATAAAGATTTCCAGTTTAGGATCATTTTTATTAGTGCCATAGGCACTATTTTGATAGCAACTTTCAGATATCCGTTCAAAATTATTTATTCTTCGCATATTTGTCATGGTTGAGCTTAAGTTTATTTGCGCTGGAATATTATCAGGGATAATTAAATCCATCAAACTTGCACCACACTTGAGCCTTACTTCACCACTTCTTTTAAGCGTTCCTGAGAAATCAAAGAGATATTTTCCAGCTCCTCCATCAAAATTGAGCAATTCGAAATTACCGTTGGAAAGGCCTCTTGCCTTTACTGTATTGGCTCCACCAAGCAGTTCAAAGAGCTCTAGTTTCTCTTGGTTGATCTCTGAAAAGTTGAGATTCAAAGAGGAGGCTCCTGTAGCTACTCGTAGTTTCTTTAGGAGTAGCTTGGATAATTCTAAGTTGGTGAGACCTACTCCAGTTTTAACAAAGAGTTCTAGGGGGATTTTTGAAGCAAGGGAAAGATCTAGTTGTCCACGATCCTTCAGCTGCTTGAAGAGGCGGTCTGATGAAAATGAATTGGTTACGTTAAGATCCCCTTTATCTCCAGGCAGATAGGTGATGTTGTATATTTTCTCGTTGGGATAAGCAGCTTGGTAGTTAAATAGATGATTTTCACTGGAGTTAATATTAATTTCGCCAATGGTGTCGGTAATATTTACAGATAAACTTTTCTCTTGATTAATGTCTTCTGTTCGCTCATCTAATACTAGATGGTTGGCGGTTTTAGATGAAGCTTCTTCAGCAGTTGATTCATCTATGGGCCTTTGGTGGGGTTTAGACTTTTGCAGCATTCGATAACCAAAATAAATAAGCAGGCCAGAACTTAAAGATGAAATTAACCAGACCTGCCAATCCGAGGAAATTAAAACCAAAATTGCCCAGTAAACATATGACTCCTACCCCAATTAGAATCATTGCCACAAGCCGCATATGTCCTCCCCAATAACCGCACTGTAAATAAACATAAATTGCCCAATTTATAATTGAAATACCTTATTGTTACAAGCTTAAAATCTGACATGGTAAATGGTTTCTAGCTGTGATACTCTAAATATCGCTAAGGTAATGTTTTTACAGAAGATGATAGGCTGTATTTTGTTATGGAACGAAACAAGGATAATATCGGTTAGTTCTCGCTATTCGGTGCGTATAATTCGTGAGTTTTTTAGCCGACCCAGCGTAGATATTGCTTTAGCCAGAATGGTAGCCAAGCTAGTTGATTTAGGATTGCTTCTTATTCTATTTCCCTTCTTAAACATGCTTTCCATATGGGCTTCTACTTTATTAGCTGTTGTTTATTGGATCGTTATTGATTTTTGCTTTAAAAAAAGGTCTCCTGGTAAATGGATTTTGGGACTAAAAGTGGTTGGCACAGTGTCTGGAAAAGAGCCGGGTTGGAAGTCCTTTTTCGTAAGAAACTTCCTACTCACTTTAGCCACTGTACTCTATTGCTTCCCTTTTTGGGGCTGGTATGTGAACTTAGTGATTATCTTTCCTGCTATCCTTGTTGAGATGGTTTTAATGTATGTTATGAGCTCCAAGACTCGTTTAATGGACATATTAACCGACACTCGTGTTACTTATGAGAATGACGATTCCCAGCCTGCACAAAATTGATAGACATTTTGTAGTTAAAGGACTCATTGGTTTTTGTCTTTTAATTGCATTATTTGCTTTGTCTTTCTATATTTACTTATCATTTTCAATTCCCGATACGAACGAATTAGAGAAGATGAGAATCCCTCGGTCGGTTAAGATCATAGGAGCTGATCAAAAATACCAAGGGAATTTTATAAGGGAAAACGTCATTGGATCTCATACGATAAGATACCCAAGTCCATAATAAATGCCTTTGTAGCTGCCGAAGACGCAAAGTTTTTTCGTCATCAAGGCTTTGACTTCACCGCCATTAAACGTGCTTTGATCGTTAACTTTCGTCACGGAAGATATGTTCAAGGTGGTAGCACTATTACTCAACAGATGGCTAAGAATTTGCTCTATAGCGATAAAACTATATTTCGTAAGTTAAAAGAGGCTTTGCTTTCCTATAGGCTAGAGCACACCTTCCCCAAAGAAAAAATAATGGAGCTTTATCTTAATACTATTTACCTTGGTCGCGGGCTTTATGGTGTTAATACTGCTGCAAGAGGATACTTTGGCAAGACTCTATCTGATTTAACATGGGGTGAAATTGCATTTATTACAGCTTTGGCGAAAGCCCCTAGCTTTTATGCGGCTAACTTAGATCATGATTCTTTTTTAGATCGACGTAAATATGTAATATCAAGACTATTGGGAGAGCACTTCTTATCGGAAGAGGAGTTGTCTGATCCAGATATGCATAACGTCAAAGTATTAAAACAGGAAAAAGGGCACTTTCTACCCATTCTGGCTCATGACCTGGTAAAGATGATTAAACATGAATATGGTGTGATCAAAGAATTTGCCCTTCATCAGCCTTTGGACATGTCTTTGCAATCCACTCTAAAATTAGAAGCCTTGCAGAAAGTTCAAAAACTCGTTGATAACAAAAAGTGGAAGAGCATTATGGGTGAGGAATACACTCATAATGTGATGGTGATCGATCAATCTACTAGCGGCGTGATTGCTTTTAATACCAACCATAAACCTGCAAGTCATAGCAGTTCTCTGCATCATTCCTTTCGTGCTCTTCTCTTGCAGGAGTATTTAAAGTTGGTCTATCTTATCCAGAACCAGAAGCATGTATCTGAAGAGATCTTACAAAGTTCTGTGAATCCATCTTATGAATTTGTCACTAAAGTTTTAGCTTTCGAGCGCTTTAAACAGCTTTTAGATGAGGTAATGGAGCGTTATCTTAAGAACTTTACTCTATTTCAAAACGAATCCTATTTAAAAGCCTATCTCAAAAATCAACTTCTCTGGAATTATGGCAATCTGACTCACTTTTCTTTTTATGAACTCCAAGTCAAGTTTGCAGAGATTTTTCTCTCTTTTCGAGACAAGCGATCTTTTGCCCCTCATACTATTCATGAAGTAGTGACATCGGATAAAAAAAGCGATGAGATTCATTTTGAAAATAAAATCCCTTTAAATAACCAGATCAACTGTGATGTGAGTTATGTGGAGCGCCTGCAAGAGTTCTTTGATTTTCTTTCTATACAGGTTTTTAGCTCCGTCAAGGGGGTTTCTCCTAAGGATTTGAAAGGTCTATACCTTATCCCTAGTCTTACTGAAATTGGAGCCAGCGTTCTCATCTTTAGCGCTAGAAATCACCTGCTACTCATTTTCAGTTTTCCCAAGGATTCCATTCCTCCCTCCCAAGAGATTAAAAAACTTCAACAAAACCTGGTTCGTAACCAAATCAGCCTGTTAAAACAGGTGCATTCAGCCCTCACCACTCTCACAAAATAACCCCTTTCCTCAATTATAGGTTGATTTTTCCTTATTATTCCATTAATAAGTAGTTTACATTTTAGCATCGCCCAGATGGTGAAATTGGTAGACACGCACGCTTGAGGGGCGTGTGGCGAGAGCCGTGCTGGTTCAAGTCCAGTTCTGGGCATTAAGAAAACCCAGCCAACTTTGTTGGCTGGGTTTTTTTAATGCAATAAACTAAAGTTAATTCCTGCGCTGGTTGATCGACAGGATGTCGTGAATGCCGACGGAGACATGGATGTCGGGAGTCGGCCAAGTCCAGTTCCGGGCAGGATTTCTTAAAGAGTTTACAGGCCGGTTTCGGGGGAAAAAGTGGCCCCAGAGTGATTTGATAAATCATTAAAGAGTTTACAGGCCGGTTTCGGGGGAAAAAGTGGCCCCAGAGTGATTTGAT
>CAYFLR010000113.1:6406-8655 GCA_964343805.1 uncultured bacterium
AAATCATTAAAGAGTTTACAGGCCGGTTTCCGGGGAAAATAACTGCCATATAGGCTGCTAATAATTCATGAGTGCTCTATATGTCAGTCATAAGTGGTAAGTTTAATAGGAGGACAAAAATGAACGAACACCTATCAGAATACATGAATTCACTACCTAAAAGCCGTCAAACTCTAATCAACGAGTTGAGGACACGTTTTAGAAAGATGATAGCAGAAGACTTTGTAGAAGTAGTAGATTTAGAGAGTGGAATGATACGATATGAACTACCTCTAAAGGTCTATCCAAAGACTTACAATAAAAAACCACTTATGTTTGCTGGGATTGCTAATCGAAAAGGCTATATGACCACCACATTAACCAGTATTTACAGCGAACCTAACCTAAAAAAATCCTTCATAGAAAAATGTCAAAGTGAAGGCTTTCAAATCTCACCCACCAATTCTTGCTTAAAATTTAAAAAACTGGAAGATCTTCCCTTGAAAGAAATAGAAAACTGTCTTTCAAATATTTCTGTATCCAATTTTATAAAAAACTATGAATCCTTGATGAAGAAATAGAACTTTTTTATTCCCACAATTTCAAAATATCGTTAGCCCCATTAAACAGCTTCATTAAGCGCTCAGCTTCTTTGTCACCGGGGTTGCGGTCAGGGTGGTGTTTTTTAGCTTGCTCTCTATAAAACTCCACTCTTTGATCTTTGCTCGGCTTTCCATCCATCTGAAAAACATAGAGTGCCCACCTGAATGATCGGTCGGTTTCAGGCAGGCTTTGAACTCCCTCCTTTTGCATAGAAATCCACTCACTGTATTCCATTGGCTTATCATTCCACCTGGTTTGATTATGATGAACATTAAAATTGGGCGGAGGAATTGTACTACTTTGTTTACTAGAATAGGTTTGGCTTTCCAGTTCAATAACCACTTTCAACATGCTGTTCAAGTTTTCCATGGCAGTGATGGCATTATGTTTATCAAATCCCATGGACATTTGTGATGGGTCTGCTGCCATCTGCTTTTCTCTTGCTTTTATATACTCACCCACTTGGTCTAAGTATTTGGCAGTGTTATCAATGGATTCAGTGATTATTTGCTTGGCCCCTTCGCTTTGCAAGTATTCCTGAGCAAACTGAAATTGATCTAAAACTGTTCTGGTTAAAGTCACTACTTCAAAGAGATCTGCTTCGGCCCATTCTCCTTTGCGAAGATACTCAATATATTGATCCATGAGATGAATCGAACGATCAAATCGCTCTACGGGAGTAACCGCTGTTCCTTGATGCGGTTGACCTGCCGCTTCTTTTATAAGTGCCTCTATTTTCGGTGTATACCAATCAACAAAAGTTCTGAGGTTTGAAACGGATCCATGAAATCGGCCGGTTGCTAATTCTAATCCGAGGTTCATGGCTATGCCTTCATTTTCTAAATCCACTCGGGTTTCCTTGAAAATCTGTTCTGCTAGAGATCGGCCATTTTCTGAAATAGGGAGAGTATTGATCCAATGAAATGTTGAATTCACCGATTTTAGAAATAGGATCAATGCAGAAGGGGTTCGAACTGTTTTGGCCATCTCTAAATAGGCATTTAAATGTCCAACCAAGCTCCAAGCGGGGGCATCACCCGGGTCTTCATATTTGGGAATGCGTTCGAGTTTGGTGAGAGGAAACTCAAATCGACCTTCCCAAACTCCTTTCATGGCCCAATTTACTTCAAAATCTATTTTTCTCAGAGAAGAGAAAGTAAAATTATAATCGTTACGTACAAAATGTTGAACCTCAGCAATTTGCTCTTGGAAAAACTTTTTAACTGCGGGGATTTGCTGTTTATCAGTCACTTCCAAATACCGAATCACCCTTGGTTCGAGCTTTTGTAACCATACTAAGAGCTCTCTTATTTTGTATTCAGATTTATCCAAAAGGGACAGGATTTCAGCTTTCACCTGAGCTTTTGGATCGATTTCTATAGAGGGCGTTTTCTTATCAACTATATCGAGGATATTTCTCCTTATCCCACTCCACATGTCAACAACACTGCTTGGTTCCCAAGGGTATTCACGATGAGGCTTTAACATCTCTAAACTGCGCTCACAGTACTCAGTAAGTGGCTTGAGACTATCTCCCTCACTGCTGTACTTTTCTGCTGCTTTAGCTTGGTCGATGAGATCGTAGAGAGTGAGATTGATTTCATAGAGTTGGTGCGGATCTTTTTCATTTATAAAACGCCTGATGAGTTCCCTTTGATGGGCGAGAT
>CAYFLR010000114.1:0-7703 GCA_964343805.1 uncultured bacterium
TGATAGTGATACAACTGAAACTACACCGGATGCAGAATTTATAAAAAAACCCCCTACAACAAACAACAATAACAACCAAAAACCTTCTTCAGAAGAGACTAGAAACTCAGATAAAAATGATGAGAAGAAGTCATCAATTGTTTGTAGTACTAATTATAAAGATGTTGATGATCAATGGTTAGAAGAAAATATATTTAAAGATAATGAAGATCAAGGGATGATAGAAAAAATAAACAGAGATGATTGCCTTGAATCAAAATATAAAGTCTTCAACCAGGAACTTTTTGAAAAATCACTAAAAACCACCTCAACCGGAGAAGATAAACTGTTACATGGGGCATGTCGAGTTGGAGTTAAGTGTTCCCGAAGTACTCCTTCAAGAAAATTCCCCCTTGATCTTAAAGCTTTAGAAAAAATGGATAACAGATATAATCTCCCAGTTGGACTAAGAGGTAGACTTAAGATTTTATCACTTGTGGATTATAAAGCCATGGGTCTAGAATTGCTCTCTACTGAGCACTTCCTTCCAACATATAACCTTTTTAACACTCCTAAAGAGCATTTTACAGATAATGGAACTGGTATTGGTACCGAAGATCCTGATCAATATGTATATATGTCAAGCTACATTGACATTGGTGGTGGTAAATCTATAAATTGCATTGAAGAAAAAATCAGCAAAGCGTCACTGTATGCGATACGCTTAACACATTCTGAAGATCACTTTATTGGAAAGAATCAAAAAAATAGGTTTGTTGCTGGAGAAAAGTGCACAACCCCAAATGGCATGAAAAAATATTGTGAGGAAAATTATAACGAAAACATAACCTCAAATGAAGATTCTCCCCCAACTTTTGGTGGTTTATCAATTCCAGAAGCACAACAGCAAGGCTACTATACAAGAAAAATTGAATATAGTAGTGAACATATCTCTTGTAAAGGTGAATTCAAAATACCTTCACAGTGAAAATAGCTATGAGTTTTTTTGTATCCGATTATTTGATCCTGACCAAACCCCATTCCTTGGCTCACTTTATAGAATAGAGGATTACACATTCCGACCCTTTGTAGTTCCAAACCCAATTACTATTTCCTAAAATGAAGTATATAAATTGATTTTTCGATGAATATTTTGGAGTAGCCCCCAAATAAAGGACAATCAGCTAGCTTGTTTAACATCTCGGTATTGTCTTGGAGTAAATAGCTTCCGGACTTTTTGTTTCAATGCTACTGATATAAATATTACATCAATTACAGCCCGCAATTATGAAAGCAAAAAGGTCACTATCAATAATTGAAGCCCAGTTGGAGTAAAAGTTTATAACGAATATCCAATTAAAACTAAATTGTGTTATAACTCTATCCAGTGTGCTTTTGTGGATAAATACGGTGCGCTTAATGTAAAGCAATAATTCTCAAAGAAAGTTTTATTATCTCAACTCTTTCTACATTAAGGATTTTCTAGGATATTGGATATATCAAGTAAACTAGTTTTATCTAATAAATATCTTGAATCCTAATGACCCTAATTTCCATAAACAGCATAATAAGATCACCATGCTTTCAATTTTTCAAATTAGAGAGGCTTTATTTTGGATAACGATTTTTGGCTCAAGGAAATTATAAAATTAGAAGGTTGGCATTTTGGAGGAAAAGGATCTGGTCTAGAAGATAAACTTTTAGACTTGGTTGTAAAAGGAATAAAGACCGCAACCTGTTCTTGGTTCGAATTGTATGAACTAGAAAATAAACCTCTTCCAAAATTAGAGAAAAGTTATATCATGAATTCAAATGACGATCCCGTTTGCGTTGTTGAAACCACAAGCGTCACTATTCATAAATTTTTAGATGTGGATGAGGAAATTGCATATCTCGAAGGTGAAGGAGATCGGAGTTTAAAATTCAAAGTAGTTCATTTGTTCTAAAAAAGATCAAAGAACGTAAATTATATTCCCACCCATGGTTATGGTAAGTCTTTATACTTCATTTATATTAAGCATAAAGAATTCTCTTTCTTTAAGGTTAATTTATTCGTATAATTTTAGTATCCCAAAAAAAATATTTATGGACCATTTATGTAAAATAAAACCCTCAAGCCAATCGATCAAAATCCAATCCACGTGGATTTCGACGTCCAAGACCTTCAGCTTATCTTTAAATCGTTTTTAGCAAACCAGAAAGAATCGACAGCCCTTGAATACCATAGGTCTACTAAGGAATTTTTTAACTTCGTCGCGGAAAATGACCCTAACTTTAACCATATTAGTAAGCTATCTCGTCATCACCTCATCTTCTTCAGGAAATTTTAGTAGATAAAGGAGCTGCTAATAAAACCATCTTAAAAAAGCTTTCTGGGATTTCTTCCTTTTGCAAGTTTTTAGCCGCCGAAGGTCTTATCGATAAAGACGTTGTTTACGGCATAAAAAGGCCTAAAACCAATAATAAGAAAGAAACCTCCGATTTATCAGACGTGGATGTAAAAGCTATTTTCCATAGCTTCGATCCTTCTTCCTTTTACTTTTATTCCCATAGAGCGATCTTCGTCGTTGGCTTTTATACAGGGCTTAGAAGCAAGGAAATAAGAAACTTAAAGATAAAAAGTTTCGGAGAAGTAAAAGGACATCGAGTATTAAACCTTACTATAAAAGGCGATAAACCCCACGAAGTACCTCTCAACCCATTTGTTGTTCACTGCATACAAGAGCATATAGCTCATTTAAAAAAGCTTGGATTCAACTTAAATGGGGATCATTATTTATTTCCTTCTATTAAGACGAAAGAAAATAAAGCCATCACCGCACAGTCTTTTAACGATATTTTCAAAAGAAGACTTTCTAAAGCAGGATTGACGCTTTCTGATTTAAGAAGATACAGCCCCCATTCCATGAGAGCTACTTTTGCTGGGCATCTTTTAAACACAGTGGAAGCACCTTTAGAAGACGTCCAAAAGCTTATGGGACAATCATCTCCTGCGACTACGCAAAAGTATAACAAGAGATTAAAGTCTCACGATAAATCGCCTGTTTATAGTATTAAGTTTTGAATGATTTCTTACTAGATATTTCCTCTATACTAAGATTAACTGGCTTTACACCAATTTTTTAATAAAATATACTAATGCTTCAAACAAACTCATTTAAGGAGCTAGACCAATGAAAAGCACATTTGTATTTTTTATAGTAACATTTCTATTTTTATCTTTCTTTTATTGTGGTCAAGCCGAGAAAGAAGAATCAAGTGATGAGATTGTTACTGAATGTCTGGCTCTTGATGTTAAGGCTGGTGAAAGAGTCGGTGTTCGTGCCTATGACAAGATCGGTCAAGGGGTTGGGGAATATACTTTTAGATACTCATCTTCAAACGAACTTACTGATACTATAACCTTAGAGAAAGTTCAGTCATTTTTGTGGTGTACGCAAAACTTAGAATGCAATCAGCCAAAAATTTGCTTTGTCGGTGATATCTCTGCAGGGTGTCAATTAATTACTAACGCCCTTAAGCAGGAACCTCTTAATGGTGAGGTTAAGGAACTTCAAGGGGATAGCACAGCAACATTTAAAGGAATAAACAAATCTGAAAATACTATATTAGTTGAATTTTCTCCTTCCAAAGTTACATTTCAAGTAAGCCAATGCGAAGATTAATAACCTAGACAGGGTTTTTAAGGATCGCCTCCCAAAAGCAAAGACAACAAACTCTCTCTAACTGGCTTTATGTTCTACATCGGTTATGGTAAGTCTTACCTTTTAATTGGTGAGCCATCAAAGATTTGCTACTAAACAGTCACACTCTTAATAGTATTCTTTTCCAACCATCTGAGTACATTTAAAACGATCTGAAAATAGCAGCGATCCGTTATTTGATACCTTAATCATAAGCTGCTCCTTTTCCAAATTAAATATACTCACTCCATGGCCAACACCATTTATAAAAGTTTCGCATGGGGTAGCATAGTTACTAGTATTTAGGGTTTCAGAATGTGATTCAAATCTATCGCTTGTATAATATGCTCTCATGCTACAAGTAATATACTCTTTTTCAATCTCAGTGGATTTGACTTTCCATTCTAACCCTACCTTTTCTTTTTGAACCTTTTCTTTTTTTCGTATTCTGTGAGAAAAAAGAACTGATGTGACTTCAAGTTTTACAGCATTTGAATTGTTATCATTGGTATTTTCCAATTTATCAATTGGATATTCCTTTTTACATAAATAATCAGTGTCTCTAAAATAAGATTCTTCCTTATCACCATAAATATCGCTACATCCAATAGCAATAATGAGTATTAGGAAAAAGTACTTCAATTCAATTCTCCTACTATAGATGCATTCTCATAAGAAACATAGGCGGTTTCAATCTTCCTTTGAGCAATTATACTAGAAATCCCATTACCAGTTAAGTAGTATAAGCCGCAATAGAGTGCGGGCCGTGTTTTGCTCTTTCGTTTTACTTCCTGTGACAATTACAAGTTGAAACCTATATTTGGGGAAATCTAAATTGCTATTATAAACACAGAAACTATGTCTATCTGGTTTATTTGGAGCATGCTAGAGGCATTGTTGGGGATTATATTGAATCATATAACAAAGAAAGACCTCACAGCTCACTGGGAATGTTAACTCCAACCCAATGGTTGGAAAAATATACTGCATAAATGGTTTGCATTCAGGGGAACATTACAAGTGGACCCAATTCTGAGGGAACCTCACGTAAAAAATAACAATCAAAGTTTGTGGTACAATGAAGAAAGGAGGTCATTGTGGGAATCCAAAACTGCGTTTATTTATTGATAGTTTTTCTTTTATCTTATCTTAGAGGTTCCTATGCATGAATGTTGCAGCAATAAAGACGGAGCAATGGAACACGGAACAATGGAACACGGACTTTGTGTGATTTACTAACAGCCTCTGACAATCAATGAGAGGGAAAAATAGCTAAACTTGTAAGTTAATCAGCCGATAAGACACTCTAGATAATTTTATATTGAATTTCTCATCGGTTAAGAGCTTAGATACCATGACAAAAACTCTCTGCTCTCTATTTTTACTTCTCTCACATTTAATAGGAATTCTCTATTTAACGAGCTGTGAAAGTGGTCTAAATAAAAAAGAGGAAAAAACCATAAAATTGAATAGCGCTGCTGAGGATTCAAGCCCAGGTTCCAATTCAAATAACAATTCAAATGACAATTTAATAGTGAGTGAAACGGCATCATCTGAGTTACCCTCCTTTATCACTGGAGTCACTAAAAATAGAGATGGATCTAAAGTTTTAAAAAATGTTAAAGTCTATTTAAAAGGTTCCCCTGCCAATGTAGTCGTTTCTGATGACAATGGGATTTTTAATCTCAAGGCTCCTAAGGCCAGCCCTAAAGCGAGTCCTAAAGCCAGCCCTAAGGCCAGTCCTAAGGCCAGTCCTAAGGCCAGTCCTAAATTAGTTCAAGCCTTAAAAACTGTTAACTCCAGTCCATTAGCCACACTTATCATGATTTACCAGAACCCAGTTCAAAGCTTAGGTTTGACTCATACATTGGATCTTGAGAAAAAAGAGACCTATCAAATAGGAGAACTCAATTTGAAAGAAACAGGGGTTATCTCTGGTACTGTAACCTTACTGGGGAGTAAGGATTTCACTGGAATAGATGTCTATGTACCTGGAACAAATTTTACCGCTAAAACTGATTTTTATGGCAAATTTAATATTTATTATATCCCAGTGGGTGATTGGCATATTTTGGCAGAAAAAGATGGGTTTTACCCCTTATCAACTGACCCAATTCATGAAACAGTTCTTATGAATCAAGGAAATTCCTACAGCATTAAGGCTAAAGAAGTTACTCAATTGAATCATGAATGGGTTTTAAGCCCTTCCTTTGGTGTTAACGCTGTTATAACAGTTGTTGACAGTGAAAATAAGACCATAAGACACTCTTCAAGCAAGAAAGTGAGCTTTAACTTACTTTATTCACCTAACGCAACCATTATGAAATATTCAACCGATGTAAACTTTGTGGGGGTTGAATGGCAAAAGCTTTCATCTACCATTAATTATGAATTTGAATCACACGGAAAACAAATTCTTTATTTTAAATTCTCCGATGATGATGGCATAGAAACGGCTGCTATTCCCGTTACAATTATCGTATTAGACTTAGATGAAGATGGAGTTTCAGACAGTGTTGATTGTGATCCCCAAGATAGTTCTCGCTTTCAATTATTGAATTATCTCTATAAGGATGAAGACAATGATGGTTATACTATCCATTCCCCTGGAGAGATATGCACTGATAATTATTTGCCCCCTACCCTGTCAAATAGTTTGGGATTAGGGATGGATTGTAACGATAATGATAGTAGCAAGTATAATTCTATTTTGAGTTATCAAGATGAAGATGGAGACCAATTTGGTTCTGGTACAGCTATTAACTTATGCACTGGAAACTCCCTGCCAACAGGTTATGTAGAAAATAATTTTGATTGTGATGACACCAATGATGAAATTATAAACAACTGCAGTGTTGGCTGCATGGCCCCACCTTGCCCTCATCCTAAAGGATCTGGAAATGGTTCATTTGGATATGGCATACCCATCTCTAATTTTGAGAAGCATTACACCCTTTCTTCCCTTTTGGGAGATTTGAATCAAGATGCATATTTAGACTATATTGCTGGTAACGGGAGCAACACAGTGAATTATTATTTTCTCGGTGCCCCTGAGACCATTTGGCAAAATGTGGATTATGTATCCCTGGAGAGTAACAGTACTCAGACATTAAGATTAGGAGATTTGAATAATGATAATATATTGGATCTTGTTGCAGTTAATAATCAAGGGGACAATTTCTATTATTTAGGGATTGGTAACGGCACATTCTCACCGTCTGTCTCATTTACAACTAACGATAAGACAAATGCTTTAGCCCTGGCAGACTTCAATGGAGACAATAAATTGGACATTGTGATCGGTAATAACCCTGACAGTGGAACAGATTTTATAGTTTTAACACAAGGAAACGATCTTAGTTTCACCTCCACCACCTCCCTGACCTTGGGAGGGAACATTAAGGATATTCAAGTTGCTGATTTAAACGGTGATAACAAACTGGATCTGGTAGTAGCTGAATTCACAAAAATAACCTCATTTTTAGGCAATGGAGACGGCACCTTTCAAGCAGGTGTTCAAGCCGCAAATACACCCATAAAAAATAATCGTATTAGTTTAGGACATTTGAATCCCGACATAGATCAATTTATTGATATTGCCGTTGCCCAAAGCCATGAAACAAATATGGTTATTTTGGGTAATGGGGATGGTACATTTCAAAGTGGCAGTGATCTAGATGCAAAAGCAAATAGTACTGGAGATGTTAGCTTAGCTGACTTCAATGGAGACAATAAATTAGATGTGGTATTTGCCAACGGTTCTGGGCAGAGTCTTTATTATTTAAGCAATGGAGACGGAACTTTTCAAGATGGTATTTTATTATCCATCTCAGGGATTAGAGCTTATAGTGTTGCAGTGGGAGACATTAATAATGATGGAAAAGTTGATATTATCCTAGGTACGGCTCTGTATGACAGTGGAGATGGTATCAACCGATATTATTTGGGAAAGTAGGATAATCAGAATGAGTTTCCCCGATTTTTTCTGATGTTATCAAGAATATCTTGGATCATGTTGGCTTGCCTTCCAAAGCTCCCTCA
>CAYFLR010000115.1:0-7537 GCA_964343805.1 uncultured bacterium
GGATGAACCGTCCAATTTTGAGACTATTAGTTACACCATTTTTCCCTGCACAAAGAAAATTCAAGTTTATGGTACAATATAAAAAGGAGAAAACTGTGCGAATCAAAAACTATACTCTTTTAATAATAATTTTTCTTTTTTCGAACCTCTTGATGGCAGCGGGGAATTATTCTACTTCCCACCATTGTCCAACCCTCAAATCCAGCTCTCAAAATACAAATGGGCCACTTCCCTCATGGAAACTGGGAATTAGACAGTATCTGTCCCAACATGTTAGTAAGGTGGGGCTCTCGCTCTTTGTAAGAAAAGGGCTAATCAATAAATTTCTTAAACAGTATGGAGAAAGTGGGATCCTTTTTAATAGTTTACCATTTGCCAGACATTATCAGCCATCCTTGCCAACAAAAAAAACCATTCTTATCATGCACGGAATGGGAACGGCCACTCGTTTAGATCCTCTGGCGAAAGATTTAGGTAAACATTACAATGTGGTTCTTTATACCCGATCTGCAAGGAGTAACAACAACTCTTTGCTAGCCCACACAGTGGACGCTATGAATATTATGAAATCTCTAGGTTATAATAACTTTACCGTACTCGGTCACTCCTATGGAGCAAAAATTGCTTTAAAAATGGCCCAACTTTTTCCTGAAAAGGTGGATCGGGCGATTCTGGCAGATGGGGTTTTAAATGGCAAGCAACCCCAAAATGAAAATTTTACAGTGGATTATTTTGCAGAAGAGGTTCAAAGTGTATTGCAACAAACAAATACTCCAATTACAGAAATTAGACGTAAATCCGTGGTAAAAAAACCATCTTACTCTGGGCAAGTGGATTATTTAATGGATTCGAAACAAGGTTATCCCGTTATCGAAATGGATATAGGTCAACATTTTATGCATGAATATAACCCCGCTCTTTTTAAAAGAGAGTTGGAGAGATTATTAAGAATATAAAATGCGTGGGATTCTTCTAGATTATTTCTTGTACGAACCTAAGTTTAATGATATGAACAGCGAAATTTTTATCCCGAATCCTCAGAACTTTTGGATCTGGGTTTTATTAAGACTCTAATTTACTATGAAAAAAATACTATATATTATCAATAAGATAACTACTCAGCTAAAGAACTTGAGCCATAATTCCATCTCTTCACTCAAGAGATTCACAGATCGAATTTGGTACTCCACACTTATTGGTTTGATCGCCTCTTTAGATAGTTTCATAATCTTTGTTCCAACCGATGGGGTTCTTATTTCTAGCTCTATTTTTAATCCCAAACGCTGGCTCAAATTTGCAGTCAGTGTTTCAATTGGATCTGCTTTAGGGGCCCTTGTCTTAGCGGCTCTGGTACAGCAACAAGGACTTCCCTGGATACTTGATTTCTATCCCGGAATTTCTGAGAGTCAAATTTGGCATTTAACGATTGAGTTTTTTGAACAATATGGGCTTATTTTTCTTTTTCTTTTTAGTATGACCCCATTTCCTCAACAACCAGTTGTTATTTTAGCAAGCATTTCTAGCACACCTTTATATCAACTGCTTGTGATTATTTTTGCAGGCCGATTTGTTAAGTTTTTAGTATTTTCATATCTTGCTTCCCATGCCCCACAATATCTAAAAAAAATCTGGTTTCTCAAGAAGAGTGTTGATAAGAGTCAGATCCATTTAAAAAGAGTAAACCAAACCCAATGATAAAAACTTGGTAAGATATGAACGACTCACAAAAACAACCATTTGAACAGGCACGTCAGGATACTATTAACAACAGTTTAATCTCAACAAAGGAACTTTCTGAACTGCAAAAACAGATCGATCAGGTGAGTAATAAAAGTAACAACTTTTGTGATAGTTGTGGTTTCTGCTGTGTTGATGGCATAGAGATGATCGAATTAGAAGTCCAAAAAATAAAAGAAAATACGATTAAACAGCCTGACCTTCATCAATTTCAAGGATACCTCTGCCCCTTTTTAAATATCGATAGTGAAGATTTAGATCATAATATATCTGGCTATGGTCATGGTCTTCAATCTATGAGGGCTTCCAAATGTCGAATCTATCATGATCGACCGATCATATGCCGACTCTTTCCTGCTCCTGATGAAGAGCAGTGCCGACAATATCAAATATCAAAAGCGCCTAATATGGTAGGGGAATTATTGCAACAAAATACATTACAAGGTTACCCTTCCACTCTACTTGAAAAGTACTATCTCACTTTACGCTGGGAATGGTTTAATCTCCCTAAGGAAACAAAGTGGGATCTAAAATACATGCTCATTCCTGGTTGGCAACTCAGCAATTCAGATTCTCTTTTCAAACAAGAGGGACCTCATTGGCTGAATAAGTTTGATATTTTGCCAGAGTTTTTTGATAGGCCATCTTTCTACCAATTATCCAAGTGGGAGTTTAAAGTGGTTAAAGAGTTGAAGCGGCCTCATACTTTCCGGCAATTGGGAGAGATTTTCATTCCCAAGATGAAAGCCCATAAGCTGGGAGCTTTTCTCGCCCAGTTAGAGATCTCAGGTCTTATTGTGCCTACAGATGTAGGCTTACGAAAGAATAAAGGTGTTACTCACCGATATCTCTAGGTCCCAACCTCTTACTACTGCTATCTATTAATTTGTAAAAAAGCTTTGCTTTTGCTGGCAATGTGGTAAATTGGTGCAAAATCAATATTATTACAGAGGTAGTTCAGTGCTTGCTCCACATTTTTTTATAAAATTGGGGATTCCCTTATCCCTATTTATCTTGGTTTTTGCCTATTTAAATGCTGACTTTCCAGGAGGACCAGCGGAATTTCCGGCTGATCACCCTCCAGATGACCCTAAGTATAAGCATCAATGGCAACTCCTCTCCTATCTACCTGCGGGACATCAGGGAAATATCTCCCCTATAGAAGCCCACAGGGGTTCAGGAATGGCGGTAGATAAAGCGTGGCAGTATCATTTGGGTGATCCTTCTACCGTTATTGCCATCTTAGATTCGGGAATTATCTGGAAAAAATCAGATTTTCCCAAATACTACTTTTTAAATCGAGGAGAGCTTCCCCTACCCGAGGAAAGTGAGACCTTTGATAAAAATGGAGATGGAGCCTTTTCAATCGCCGATTATGAAGGAGATTCGCGGGTTTTTGATAAAAATCTAAATGGTATTTTAGATCCGGGAGACCTCATTTTGATCTTTCAAAACGGAATAGATGAAGATCAAAACGGATACACCGACGATATTGCAGGTTGGGATTTTTATGAAGGTGATAACAATCCTCATGACCGTTTGTACTTTCGACATGGAACCCATGGGGCTATCTATGCCGCTGGAGAAACCAACAATGGGGTTGGCAAAGCAGGGATTTGTGGAGAATGTTCTGTTGTTGCCTTGCGAGTGAGTGACAGTTTTATTGTGGATGGCAACCATTTTGCCGAGGCTGTTTATTATGCTTCCAAAATGAAGTTTGATGTTTTACATGCCGCTATCGGAACCACTAATTACAACAGTTCTCTCAAAAGCGCACTCTCTTACGCTCAGCAAAGTAACGTTGTCATTGTTGGTTCAGCCGCGGATGAAAACAGTTACCATCATAACTTTCCAGCTCTATTTGATCCGATTATTTATCCCAATGCTCTGCGTTATGATACTGCAGAAATGAAAAATGCCACCACCTTCACAAATTTTAACAACTGCTCTAACTATGGAGCCAGAGTAGATGTATCCGTTTCAGCTCTTCATTGTTCTTCGGAAGCCACCGGAAATCTGACAGGCATTTTAGCTCTTGTTAAATCCTATGGGAAAAAATTAAATCTCAACTTAAAGGTGGGAGAGATCATCTCTCTTATGAAAAATAGTACTTTTGATATTAATAAAGGAAGAGAGGCTTTACAAAAAGGTCAACATCCCACTTGGCCTGGCTGGGATACCATGAGTGGATATGGACTGGTGAATGCCGGTCAAATGATGAAGACTCTTTCTCAAAAAGCTATTCCCCCCGCAGTAAGGATAAAAAGTCCTAAATGGTTTGCTCCTCTCCAAAATAAGAGTTTTCCAATACCAATTGAAGTGCAGGTGGAAAATCCACGACATCCTCCTTTTGATATAGAACTTTCTATTCGAAAAGGAGTCGAAAGTGAAGATTTCCCCTTTAAAAAACTTGCTATGAACGAACATATAACACAGGCCTTTTTAGGTGTCCTCCATCAACTCACCACTAGCGATTTAGTAGGATTAGAAACGGGACAGCATGATCATTCTCGCAACAAATGGGCTTATACTCTCAAAGTGAAGGTCACCGATGCCAAGGGAATCACAGCAGAAACAAGGCGAACATTTTTTATTTTTGAAGATCCCTTTTTACTGAAGGGATACCCTATCAAACTTGATGGTTCCGGCGAGTCTTCTGGCTTCTTTATGGACCTTGATAAGGATGGCAAAGAAGAGTATATCACCGCCGATGGAGAAGGCCTTATACATGCCTTTACTCAAGTGGGAAATGAACTCACCGGTTTTCCTCGTAAAGTTGATCGATTTTTATTGCCCAAAACTATTTACTCTCCCATTGCAGGAGGAGACTTAAATCTAGATGGTCATCCAGAAATCGTAGCGGTTACAGCAGATGGTCTTTTAAGTGTGATTACCCATCAGGGAAAAGTTGCTAAAGGCTTTCCAATAAATCTTCCCTTTCAGCCCTATAGTGCGGTATCTCCCTCTAATCCCACCGGAAAAGGGGTCCTCTGCTCTCCAGTCCTGAGTGATTTAAATGGAGATGGAAATAAAGAGATAATTATTATGGGTCTAGATGGTTATATCTATGTCTATAATATGGATGGAAAACCCCACCCAGGTTTTCCCGTAGCTATAACGATCAATAATCAAAGAGCCAAACTGCTTTCCTCACCGAGTATTTTTGACCTTAACAAAGATGGAATTAAAGATCTGGTTTTTGGCACTAATCATCAAGGTTCCTACGCTGGCTATGTTTTTGCATTAAATGGATTAGGTCAAAAGGCGGCAAGATTAAACTTAGCTGGTTTTCCCAGTCGCATTCCCATTTTACAAGATCAAATCTTTCCCACCATCGGAACTGGTATTCCTGCCAGCCCTGTCATCGCCAATCTACTTGGTGATGAGGAAAAAGAAATTCTGATTCATCCCTTTTTAGGAAAAGCCTATATTTTGAATTTACAGGGAAAAATTATTAAATCACTCTCACTTAAAATGGGCACCCAATTAGCTGGAAATGATGATTATATGATGGTGGGTTTTGGTCATCCCTCCTTGGCGGATATCGAAGGAAAGGGTGTATTGAATCCAGTCATACCAGGAGTCGGTAATGGAATTCTGGTTAATGCCCTGCTGGGCGGTAAAAGATATGACTACCACCATTTAGTGGGAGCTTGGAATGCAGCTAGCGGAAAAATGTTATCCTCTTTTCCTAAAATCAATGAAGATATCCAACTCTCCCAATCAGCCATTCATTTAGATTTAAATACTAATGGAGAAGAGAGTGTTATTATTGGTTCGGGCGGTTATTTTCTTCATGCTTTTGATAGACATGGGGAAGCGGACGGATTTCCTCATTTCACTGGAGGTTGGATTTTAAGCTCTCCTTCGGCAGGAGATATTGATGGAGACGGAAAAATAGAAGTGGCTGTGACCACTCGAGAAGGCTATCTATTTATCTGGCGTACCAATGGCCAGAAATCCACGAAGAACAGTTGGAAAACATTTAAAGGTAATCCAGCGAGAACTGGAACACTCTAAGAAAGGATGATTCTATGAAAATAACTGCTCTGCTCTTTACAATCGGACTTTTACTTTTGACCTCATCGCTTTTTAGTCAGACACTTAAAAATGGAGTGGCTATCGACCTAATGGCTCCTGGTTTTAATATGATAGGCGATCATCTATTAAAAACGAAGCTGTTGGATATAAAACAAGAACGCATTCCTGACTTTAAAGATAATATAGACTATGGAGCCAAGCTTCACGCTCAACAGATCTACTACTGGCTCAAATTTAATTCTTTAAAAATAACTCCCATGCAAAATCGCCTCGATATTAAAATCGGTTTAAAAGATATCATGATTCAAATCAAAAAGGCCCGTATCTACCGTAAAGGTTGGATCGATGTTTCCACCACCTGCCATGATATTAATCTCTATATTGCGGAAAATAAAACCCTTCCTCTCACCGCATCTAGCACACTGCAAGTGGTGAATAACAAGATAGAGGTAGGAGAGCCAGTGACCAATTTTCAAATCCCAAAGAATGAATATCGGGTAAAAGGTCCGCGAAAATGCTCAGGCGCTTTGGGTGTCGGTAAGCTGATTGCAAGTATGGTGAATAGCTTTTTGAAAAACTCCAAAGGTCGCATTGAAAAAGCAGTGCAAGATCAGGTAAAAGCGACTAAAGCAACTATAGCACAGCTTCTCAATGACCTTTTCAAAGATCCCATTTCTTTTAATTTAGGACCCATTTTAGGATCACCTAAAATGATCCTCAGTTTTTATGGTTCACCCAATCACTTAACCCTTTCGGATAAAATGTCTCTATCCCTCGATTTAAAGCCAGCTCTGCAAAATATTAATTTTCAAAATTTGCATGCAGGTTCGCTGGGAATCAATGTCAATCTTCTTCAGTTTGTTTTGGACAAATCCATGGGATCTTTGAAACAAACAATTGAAATCACCGAAGAGGATTTTCCTCGGATCAGGGAAATTTTCGCTAAGCCAAAAGCGGCAAGTATCTGGCCAGATATTAATTACGCCATGATGGACGTAGACTATTTAAGAGTTTTTCTCTCCAACCAAGAGCCCATCAAGCTGCAATTTGATGATGAAAAAAATGAAATAAAACTCCTCTTTCCCCGTCTCCGGTTGCAGTTCAAAATCTTACAAAGAGGGGTTTGGAAAAGGTATTTTAACACCTATATCAAATTAGCGACTGCTATTAACCTTGAACTCGACAACCAAGTTTTAAGAGCAAATTTGAAAGATGATTTTACCTTGGAAGTGACAGGAGCTTGGACCCCCGATTACACTCCATTTATAGATCTTTTTGAGCAAGACATGGCGGAAATGATCTTTCTTAGCATGTTGAAATATATTTATGCCAGCGAAGAAACTTTTCAGGTTCCATTACCAGATTTTAATTTAGGATCTTATCAATTATCACCAAAGCAACTTCAATTTGTAGATGATTCGGTTTGGATCCAGCTATATTCTAACCCATTGTGAGGATATCTATGAAATTTCAACTTGTATTTGCCCTATTGCTAGTACTTTCGGGTTGCACCACCTTTACACCTCAAAACACCCAAAATGAAGAGAAACCCTATGTCCTGCTCATTTCAATCGATGGTTACCGCCATGACTACACTCATATATACAAGCCACCTCATTTAAAACAGCTCATAGAAAAGGGGTTCATGGCTAAATCTCTACGTCCCGTTTTTCCCTCCAAGACCTATACTAACCACTACAGTATCATTACCGGTCTTAGAGCAGATAAACATGGCATCGTATCTAACCATTTCTGGGAA
>CAYFLR010000116.1:0-3371 GCA_964343805.1 uncultured bacterium
TCTGCAATCCTTGTGCCAACGGTCTCTTTTTCACAGCTGCCATCGTACTAAATTGACTTCATTCATAATTTTAAATATACTGCTCTTTTTTGATTTCATTGAAGTCCTTATAAATTGCCTGTTCTTTAGACAGTGTCTAAAAGAGTAACACCCTTAATTTATTATATTTTAAATTTATATTTTACTTTTCATAAAATATGCGATATATCATCGTGTTACATGAGAAAGGAGTCAGTTCATGTCCATAAAATTAAACACCTGGCTGGTGATCTGGATGAGCGTCCAGTTCCTATCCTTGAGCACTTTGGCATCCGAAGGCAACTATAAACCATTTCAATGTGCTGGCAGTTCCGCCCCTCTATTCAGAGAAGGATCTAGCACCACCCCTATCACACTGACCTTAAAAGCTGACTTTGGGAAGATCAATTCATACGATCACGTTGATGGAGATGAGCAGTTGGCCAAATCGGAGGGAACTCTCAGCTATAGTCACCCGAGGACCAATCAACTGATTAACATCAAAGCCCTTTTTAAAGCTCGCGGATCCTATCGCTTTGAAGAATGCTCTAACCGACCACTGAAGTTCATCATTTCGGCGGAAGAAAAACAGCGGCTGAACAATCAATTCAACGATCACCTTTTCAAAGGGAACGGAAAAAAACTGAAATTGGTGACCGCCTGTCATTTAGGTGCAGAATACGAGGAAGAGCAACAAAAGCTACTGAAGGAATTTTACCTTTACCAAGTGCTAGATACTCTTTCTACCCCCGGGCTTAAAACCCGATTGGTCAAATTAAAATACTTAGATCCCACCGGATACATGATCGGTGAGAGTTGGGGATTTTTAAGAGAACCAGAAAAGAAAATGGTGAAAAGATGTGGCTTTATCAAAGAGCCCAAAACCATCCGCTTTCGCCGAAACGATCAGAATCAACGAGTGCGTTATGTTTACAATGAAGCAGGTGAACTGGTTCCTTATTATCCCAAGTTCAATGCCACCTCATTATTTCAGATCCATTTACTTAATCATTTAATCCGTAATACCGACTATATGATCAAGCACTCTCATAATGTCATCAGAATGATGCATCCCGTGACCAAAGAACTCTACTTAGCCGGTTATGATTATGATCTCTCTGCAGTGGTAGGCCCAGGAGACCATTGGCCTCCTGAGAATTTTGATAAAAGTGTAGATAGGTTTAGAGATTGGGTATTGAAAGTTAAAACCGACTCCTCTCTTTGGCAGGTTCAGCTTCAATCCTTGCTAGACCAACGCCCAAAGATGGAAAAGGTTTTAGAAAACTCGTTTCTCGCCAGTGATTTTAAAAAAGAGATGAGCGATTGGCTTTACCACTACCTAGAAACTCTCGATCGTTTATTAAGCTCCGAGAGATAAGAGGCTCTCATCTCCTTCCCACAACTCTCCGTCCTCAATAAAGAGATAACGATTAGCCACCGACTGCACAAACTCTCGATCATGAGAGACAAATAGCAGGGTATTTTGACCCGCTTTTAACTGATCTTCCAGCTGCTCTTTACCCTCAATATCAATGTGATTAGTGGGCTCATCTAAAATGAGAAAGTTCGGCTTTTTTAACTTCAGGATGAGAAACAGAAGTCGCGCTTTTTCACCTCCGGAAAGAACGGCCACTCTCTTTTCATGATCTCTAAATTTGAATCCTGCTTTAACCAACGTGTGCTTGATCTCATCATTGGTGTTATCCAGCAGGCTCCGAAAATTTCCAAAAATAGAATCCTCTGGCTGAAGCTGAAGCTGTTCTTGATCATAATAGCCAATCTTAACCTGAGGATTGAACTTAATGACTCCCTCATGAGCCTTAGCGTCTTCGTTTTGATAGCTCTCCATCAATTTCTTAATAAAAGTGGTTTTCCCCACACCATTGGGGCCTAAGAGCACCACTCGATCTCCTTTTCTGATATAAAGGCGCTTAATTTTAAAAAGAGGCTGATGATAACCAATCGTTGCATTCTCAGTGTGCATGAAAGTTGGGTTCCGAGAAGCTTCGGTGGTCAAATGGAGGGTGTAATCTCCGCCCTCGGTTACAAAGGTTTGCTCATCTTTTAGCTTTTCAATCCGCTTATACATGGTCTTAGCTTTTCTAGAAAGATCTTCATTATCATTCTCTCTTCCCCAGATCGCTAGCCGCTTGGCGGACTTTTCTAGCCTTTTAATTTCTTTCTCTTCACACTCTCTTTTTTTCATGGCCGCTTCATCTTGTTCCGCTAGTTTTTTCATCGCTTCACTGTAACTGGCCTTGAACTCGTAGGTTCCCTGATCACGAAGTACGATGGTTTTATTGGTCACATTATCTAAGAACTGACGATCATGAGAGATCACCAGATAGGATAAGTTTTTATTTCTTTTTAAAAAGCGTTCCACCAAAAGGATGGTGGAGAGATCAAGATGGTTAGTGGGTTCATCGAATAAAACCAAATCAGGTTCATTGATCACGGCTCGCGCCAGCATCAGGCGATTGTGTTGACCGCCGGATAAATCTTTAACCAAATAGGAAAACTCTTCATCGACAAAACCCAAATCCTCTAAAGCTTTGGCCACCAAATACTCATTGCTTCCGTATTCATCTAATTCCAGTTTTTCCAATACGGATTGATAAAGAGTTTTATCTAGCAACTCCTTGGGGATAAACTGTTCCACCACTTCGATTTGCAGGTTTTTGCTATAGATGAGCTGGCCCTCTTCCATCTCTTCATTTCCACTAATTAGATTTAAAAGAGTTGATTTTCCGGTTCCATTGGTTCCCACCAGGCCCACTCGATCTCCCGCATTGATGGTTAAATTCAAGTTTTCAAACAGGGTTCGATCAGGAATTTGATATTTCAATTTATTTATAGATAGTAAAGTTTTCATGACATTTCTCATTTCATTAAGGGTTCAAAACTCGAACACCCTCCCCTATTGCAAAGGCAATGCCATTCTTAACCCATTGATTTATTAGAAATTTAATTAATGACTCACTTTAAGATGCTGAATATGGGGCACGGTTTTGGGGCATGTTTGTCCAAAAAAAATGAGGTGATATTTACCTGTAGGGAGACAAAAGGGAGTCATTATTAGATATGTCTTAGATCACTACCTCCCTAACAATATGAAATAACGAGGTTTACCCTAATGGCATATTTATTGCTCAAGCTTTTTTATCCCTAGGTGGTCAAAGGGATGCCATCAAGAAAGGAGAAAATGATGTTGAAGTTAAGCAAAAGTATATGGGCTATATCGAGTTTACTATTCACCCTCGCCTGCGGATCTGAATACAAATCAGCAGTTCAACATGAATGGGGAGATTTTAGCGGTCGTGATTTAGAATTTAAAACATGCACACCTAAAGCCG
>CAYFLR010000116.1:3381-7185 GCA_964343805.1 uncultured bacterium
TTATAAGATCACGGACGCCGTTCCTGAAGCTTTTTTAGGAAAGTTGAAAGCTAATAATATCTGCATTATTATTGAACAATCCACAAATAAAAATGCCTTAGCAAACTATAATAACAGTACAATTACAGTGTATTCGGAAATTCTTAAAATGTCTGATGAAGAGATATCTCTCCTTTTAGCCCATGAGTTGGCACATCTTTTAAAACAGCATAAGTCAATACTAGAAAGTGTTCTTGAAAGGCATAATTTGCAAAAGTTGTCACAAAAAATGGAGAAACTGAATCAGCAAATCACCTCTAAGAAAACAGCCATTGACAAATTTATGGAGCAGAAGGAGGTGATGGTTGTTATAGATCATGCCTTATTTAGCTACCCAGAAATTTGGGGAGATAAATTAACTCAAATAGAACAACAGCAAAAAGCCATTGAACAGGAAATTGTTTCCATTAGCGAGCAGCTGAAAGAGTTATTTAAGGATACTTCGAATAAAGAACCTAATGAAATCAAGGTCAAGAGCAATCAATTGGTCTTGCGTTTTAGTGAGCTTCACGGGCAGGTGCAACTATTAAATTATGACTATAAATTGGCAACCATTTCAGGCTTAGCTCATCCGGATCTAAATTCTGATCCAAAAATAAAACCCCTGGTTCCCCATATACCAACTATGTTAACCACCTTAAAAGAACTAAAAGAACTATCAAAAGAAAGCTTTAAAATACATCTTGAAATCACAAAACAAATGCAAGAAAGCTTTGATGATTTGCATTTTTATCGTTGGCAAGAGCAAGAGGCGGATGAACTAGCATTTGAGATGATCCGTAAAGCAGATATTTCAGTCCCCAAAGCGGCCACCCTATTTTTAAACCTGGGTGACAATAGCCAGCAAGATCAAGTCGCCTGCATTGAAAGACTGACTGGCCCCAAAATTGATATTCCCGAAATAGGCACCAAAAGTCATCCAAATTTCTGTTGGAGGTATTACAATGCTATCATCCGGGAAGCTCAGAACCATCCTTAATTTTATTCAGTATAAACCTTTCCCCTAGCACACGCTTGGCTTCAAATAAATTATGCTTCCCACAAAGCAGTCTAATATTACTGAGGCCATCCCCTCCCCCCAAGGCCAAGGGTTTTACATGATCAAAATGTAGATTATGCGTAGATCCACAGACTTTTCCATCAGTACTCACATATGAGCATCTATGGTTATCTCTTTTTAACACCTCTCTTTTTACCTTGGCAGGAAGCGCTTTTCTTTGGGAGATAGTCTTTTTAGCCGCTTTTTTTATTGGTTCTTTTACGGCTCTTTTTTTTATTCGCTGCTCTTTTCGTTGGGGACACTTTTTTTCAAGTAGCAATTCTAGCGCTTCTTCAAACACTTCGCTGGTGAGCGCTCCTTTAGGGTACTTAGTTGATAGCACCTCTTTGGCTCTTTCCAGCTTTTTATAGGTGGACTCTTTCACCGTGAAAGTCAGAGTTTTCATAAAGACCTTCGCTTGCCTTTTCTTTTGTGGTGGAGGATTTTTCTCTGGCTGTTCTTCAAAAACTAAGGTCTGAACCCTCTCTTTCGGAAGCTCTTTAACCTTTGGTGCAATGATCCTCTCCACCTCTTTTTTAGTTACACCTTTAAGACGATCGAGCATTTCAACTTTCTCGGTGAAAGTAAAATCACTTGCTAGTAACTGCTTCGATACCTTAGCTAAATAACTGAGCGAGATCCGGCCCTCTTTCAAATCATCAATAACCGTTGGAAATACTTTGGCCACTTTCACCACTTGAGTGTATCTATAGGCTGAGCTTTCTGAGAAGTTGTGCACTTTCACCAGATAAGGGAAAAGGCCTGAATATCCTAGTGATAGATGCAGTTGACGCTTATCAAATTCCATAAGTTATTAATAAACTCATGCACTCTCTTTGTCTTTTTATAAGTCCAGTTACTCTAGTTATAATTTCTTGGTTTTTTAATTGATTCATTTGGTCCCTCCATTTATGTCTAGCTCAGCTATAACATGGGTTTTTGGCAGCCACGAGATGGACACAGGATCAAGCTGAAGGGGTGTAAAAAAATGGGGTCTTTGGGAGGGAGTATGGAATAAAAAAGCTTTTATTAGAAAGAAAAGAGGAAATAGATAGGGCTAAATCTATTGGTATTACTGTGGTGGAATGGATTTTGGCAAAAATGGTGTCAAGGGAAAAATAGATTCTGGCTGCAAAAATATAGCAAATGGCATCATCAATTTAATCAAAATCTCCACTTTTATATTTGTTCAGCTAATTTTTAAAACACTGTGTTAAACTTTCTTTTGTAAACCTTGTAAACCAATGGCTTCCATGGTATTCTAGCTAGTAATCAAGTAATTTATTGTAAATAGTAATGGATTTAGAGTGATAAGGAAAACAGTCTATTTTGCCTTATTGATAATCATTTTAACCACCTGCCAAAGGCGGAATTTCAAATACACCAATCCCCCCATCAATACTCCGAAAGATAACTACCTAAAAAAAGAAAAACCGGTTGAATCTTCACCTATCCCCCAAAAAAGAAAACCAAAATCTCCCAAACCAGTGACGGAATTCAAAAGACCTCCAAAGGGTGAGTTCAATGAGACCTCTTCCGCACGGGAAGAAAAAGATGCTGGAAATGGGATAAAAGTACTGGGTCCCATCAATGCCAGGAGATATAAATTGGCCCCTCTAGAATATCATTTCCCTGCTTTCCAGAAGGAAGTAGACTCTCCTCTGATGAGAGCCATTCATTTAGATATCGAATATAAAGGTTGTCATAAATATCTAGTCTTTCTTGAGCTACACAATGAAGATGAAGATCGGATTGGGAGTGAAATTTTATATTCAGACGAGAAAAGAGAATACTTCCTCCAAGTAGATGCTCATAAATCGGTGACCCTCAGCCTAAGAAGCCGAAAGAAAGGTTTTAACTCGGATGGCTTTGGTCGACATATGAACAAGGAGGAATGCTTTTTAAACATTCAGCCTCCTATTTCAAAAGTTTTTCCTTTAAAACAAGAGAAAGTATTATCCAGTCAATCAATTGATTTTGAAGAGAATGAATTCCCTTATGATGGACTTGATTGCAAACCCGATGCCTTTGAACACAAAAAGTGCAAATTAAAACAATTCCAATTAGAATTACTTGAATTGAGCCCTTCACAACCAACAGAACAGGTAACAGAAGTAATTGAAGTAAAAATTCACTATAAAGGATGTAGGTATATTCGGGTTTTTCTAGAGCTCCTAGGACCAGAAGAAAAACTGATTGAAAGACAGCTTCTTTATCCCGGTGAAGAGAGAAATTACTCTTTTGATTTAAAAGGTCGAAAAGTGACAGGTTTGAAATTAAGCACTAAAGATAAAGACTTTGGTGTAGGTAAATTTGGTAGAGTCATGAAAACCTGTGAACTGAAAATTGAACAGCCTGTTTATAAAGTCATAAGTAACCAGTGATTTTACTTTTCACATACTTTTCCCTCAGCCCTCACATAAGAGCATCGATGATTATCTCTTTTTAAGACCTCTTTTTTAACCTTGACAGGAATAGCCTTCCGCCCTTGAATGTTTGGCTTTACTTGCTTTTTCTTCTTGGGTGGTGGAATTTCTAGATTAGAGATTGGGTAAGGAAAGTGTATTAGGACCTTCAACTACGGATAGAATATATTAAAAACCCCTCTATCATAGAACATTCCTCCATCACCCACGGTTCCCCCTATTATCATCCGTCCTTTTTTTACATCTAAATCATAGATACGGTCATGCTTTCCTTCGTTAATGTAAAGGTTCCCATCTGTA
>CAYFLR010000117.1:0-2740 GCA_964343805.1 uncultured bacterium
AATTGGCGAAGCTATTGGCGCAAAATCTACAAGCCAGACGAGCAATGAGTTTGAGTTAAATGGTAAGAAAATTACAATAAGATGTGCAAGAAATTCAACTACTAATTTTGGTATGAGTTTCAAAATGCTTAAGCGGATTGATTCAATTCTCGGAGCTATAGAACAGAATAATGGGGAGTATAACATTTATGAGTTAAGCCCACTGGTTTTCCAAAAAAACATGAGAGAGACAAGAAGCAAAGGTCCTTCAGCTGGAAAAATTGGCTTGGTTAATAGATCATTATTCACAACACAAGGTAAATATTTTCAGACAGTGAAAATATTAAGCGCTAATTAATAATCAATTATTTAGACAGTTAACTACTATTTCAATTGATCAAAAATATATGAATATAGTATCGCAAAACTTTAAAAGCTGTATTTTAGTATTATCTTTATGAAACTTGCACAAAAAGTTCAGACTAACTAATGGTCACAGTTCAGATCCTAAAGAAATTTATTAAAAACTGACAAAACAACTAAAATCATTTGAAACGTCTAATAATGGTTAAAGTATTAAATGTCGATGCTCAAGATATTATGAGTAGTAAAACCTTCGGATGAGCTATTAAACGATCACGTTCAATTAGCAAAGCTATCGCCCCACAATAAGGGACTACAAAAAAATCAACCACAGATAAAACTAATACAATTGGATCCAGTTGTTTATAAATAGGGGCAATAATTCAATCCCTAATTTTTCTTTACTCCTTACGGTTAATTATGTTGATAACAGTTTCTAATTCTTTATACATGTCATCAAAGAAGAAAGAAATTACATCCGAATATTGACCAAATAAATCAGAACTGTTTGCTTTTGGTGATCGCAACGATACTTCTGACAAAAAAACACATTTATTCATTTGTTTTTTAAGAATAGTTTTTGCAGCTTTTAAACGATTATTTTTCATTTTAGCTTTCCTTAAAATAATTTGGGGGTTAGGTGTCCGAAAGCCTTTGAAAGCTTTTCCGGCCGTTTCCAGTACCGGCACCATACCCCAAAATTGTTTTGCACAATTGAATACATATAAAAATACCAGATAACGGTCTGGTTGCCGTCAAAGTTTTCGGATAATCGAACCGTAATGGATAAGTATTAGTTCTGTCAAGTTTGAAATTTAATTAATGTATTATTCACTTGATATGAATTCCTTCACGCCATTGTACAAAGGCGAGTTTTATCTCAAGAAGTATCCTACTACTCATTATTTTGACAAAATATTCTTCTAAAGCTTTATTTAAAGATTTTATGTTGTTAATGAATTCATCAGAAAAAGTTTCAGAATCAGAATAGGGAAGTTGGTAACTAAAATAGTATTCTTTATAAGCACTCTTCATTCGATCTATAACCGTATCAATTACCTTTTCTGGGGCGTCTTCTTCTTCCATTATTTTTCGTATTTTTTTTTCGAGCAAATTCCATGTTTTTATCTCTTTTGTTGGAAATTTTATGATTTCAGCCATTTAAATTGCCCCCCTACTAATGGAGTTGTTAAGTAAACCACCAACTCTTTGTTCATCACGTATTTTTTCGACTATAATGTTTTTAACTATGTTTCCAACCTGCTCTCCAATTTTGGAATATTTATGAGGATCTTCAGATTCTTCGACATTAATATTAATATTTACTGTTGTATTGATACCTCCTCCACCAGACAAAGCAGATTTTGGAATTACAACCTCAGGAATTCCGCCTTCCCCGAACTCATATGATTTGCCGGATGACATACCCATGCCAATAACGTGTTCATTGATCACTCCTCCGCCGGCCATATGGAACACAGCACCGGAAGGGTTGACCGTTGGTGTGGACGTTGCAGAACCACCCCATAATCCAGCCAGGGCAGAAGAGCCTTGGGAAATCCAATTGGTTGACATATTTAAAAACGGTTCTACAACCTGCTTTTGAAGGATCATTTGACGAAGCATTTTGGAAAAAGCTTGAAAAATTTTTCCAAAACTTTGCTCTGAGGAAAACACTGCATTATCGAGTTCAACAGTGAAATTTCTGGCCCACCCCATAGTAGCATTTTTAATAGTATTGCCTACTGACTCAGCCTGATATCCAATATCCACATAAGTGATTTTTGTTTTTCTGTGAATAGCATCCATAGAAACGGCAACCTGCTTCTCATGTTCCTTCCAGATTTTATTCATCTGCCAGTCGTCCACACGGGTGGCCCGATCGAGATCATACCAGGATCGTTGAATTTCTTTTTTATAGTTCTTAGCTCTTTTCTCAAAGGCATTGTATTCTTTATTCTGCTCTTTTCCGCGAAATCCAGGGTTATTTATTTGTTTCGGATTATATATTTCATATCCAGGAGTTGAAGAATAAATCGCTTTTTTAACACCCATTGCCGCTTTTTCAGATGCTTCTAGAGCTTCAACCATTTTTTTAAGTTTAGTAGGGTTAGCTAACATCACATCAATATATCCAACTTTACCCTCTGAAAAATACTTCCATCCTTTTAATCTGTTTTGTATAAGATCAAGCGTCCAAGAAACTGGTTCTATAGCCTTCCCAAGGACAGTAATAGAACTTTTTATATCATCAATATAAACCGGAATATTTTGCTTTATCAATTCATCATTTGCCTCCACCCAGGACGAAAACTCATCACTTACCCCCTTAACCTGAATTTTGATTTCTTCAAAAATTCCGGCGTCCATCATAGTTTTTTGTACCATGGTCCACTGG
>CAYFLR010000117.1:2756-3468 GCA_964343805.1 uncultured bacterium
CATCTAAAGTTTTTGTCTGTCTTTCCATACCACCCTTAAAACGGGAGAAAATTTGGTCTAAAGCATCTGAAATCCCAGCTGCAGTTTTCTGAGTTGTAATCATCATGTCCCGGCCATTCTCTGACCATCCGAAGGTCACTTCATCCCCCTTGGTTTTAGCCTTGACCCCAAACTCTTTAAGACGCTCAAACTCACCCGTAACAGCATCGGCAAACATCTCAACCGCCTGGTTAAGGTTTTTGCCCATGCTTGAAGCCGTATCCCCCAGGGTATGCAGCCATTTTGTTCCGGAATGGCCGTAGGCTTCCAGTTTCACAAAAGCGTCTGTCACCTGGTTCAGTTCGTACGGTGTGGTTTTAGTAAAATCAGCAATCCATTCCATAGATTCTTTGGCGACCTGGCTGGATCCTGTTATAGTTTCGAGCATGATTTCAAACCGTTCAAAATCACGGGCAGTACGCAGAAAACCACCAGCCAGCTGACCTAGGCCATAACTACCGGCCAAACCGACAATGGCGCCATTCAAAGAAAAAACAGACTCTTTTAAGGACTCAACGCGCTTTTGAACTTTGGCAAACGCCTTGCCTGATATGTCTTTTGCTGCCAAAATAATTTCAAGCCGAGTATCCATAACTTATCCTTTAAATTTGATTTTTATTTTTCGTTGATAAAAATTTTATTTAATCCAATACCTGAATTTTTTTATAAATCA
>CAYFLR010000117.1:3593-5388 GCA_964343805.1 uncultured bacterium
GCTTTATTTATTCTCCGGAGTTTTTAAAGAACCCTCGATAATCCATTAACCCAACACCGAACTCATGCCTTACCTTGAATCCTATTGCATCACGGTTGAAAAAGGTGTGTTCTTCAGTGTAAGGTTCAGATTGTCCATCTAAATATGCAATTTCTATAGTATCAATTTGATCAGGACTGGCTATAAGGTACCAAGCCATAGATGAGTCATCATCAAGTCTTGGATCAGAAATTGGAATTAAACTTCCCCAAGGATTATGGACCCCACTTGATTTATTGTCTTCAGGTAGAGATCGAGATCTTACTATTATTTCAACATTGGTCTCTTGTTCAGCGGGAACAAGGACATATTGTGGTCTTAGATCTATTTTTACATTTGTAATGCCTGTTTGATCGCGCATTATTCGTCTACCGGCAGACAATCTTTCTGCAGTAACTGGACCTATGCCAGGAGCATCTGACACAAGATTATTATGGTCAAGATGAAAAACTGGTATTCCATCAGCCATCGCTGGATTTCCTACAATTTTACCGTAAACTATATCAGATTCTTTTCTGGCTGCTGCCGCGCCAAAGAGTTGAGGTAACCTTAAAAAGGCTTTCATGTCATCATTGATAATCATTTGTCTAGTCAGATAAATGATTTTACCGTAAGATTTTACTGAATAAATTTCCTGAGCGTCGCTCAGTTCGCCTGACTTATATTCTCCATTTTCAGAGATTAGGTCTAAATCAGGTGCTTCGCTTAATGTAACGCCATGAATATTTTTGAAATTGTCTCCTGATACGATTCTACAGAATGGTAGGAATGTCCGAGGAGCCTGTTCATATGCGGTTCTCAAATTTTTATTTGTAATATCTAGAAGGATAGAATCAAAATCATTGGTACTCATAGAACCGATCCTTATAAGAGTTTCTCTTGCTACTTGGGCTTTAGTAGACAATTTTCTAACGTCATAACCTGATTCTTCTAAAGCTGTTCTGCATAACCATTGTAGGCTTGCTCCCTTAAAGTATTCATGTCCAGGTGCTGGATTTTTGACTTGAACTCCCATACTTTTCAATACACCATCAACTATTGCGCTTCTTTTTTTATCTTTCTCTTCTACGGTAATAAACATCTCTTTTTTCCTTTATTAAATATAGTTTCAAGTTAATATTCATGTTAGCGAAGATTGAATGGTTATGAGAAGCCAGATATAGAAAATTTTAAGCCATATATAGATTTTTTACAGAAATGGATAATGTTGTTTCATTTTTAAAAATTGTTTTGATAGAGCAGCTGCCTTTTCCAAAGCTTGAGGATCCCAGAGATTTATGGTTATTGTTTTCCACTCAGCTTTACAAACCTGGCAATACTTTTTTCGAGTTGGTTTAGTGGTTTTTTCTATTCGGCATTTCGATGACCCACAAGATGGGCACAGCCCTGTGTCAAATAGAATGTTGCCATCATATAAAAAATTATTGAAATTGTTGATAACACATGATTTTTCTTTAATAACTACTTCGTTATCTATTATAGATATCAATTTTTTGAGCCTTATAATTTCCTGCATTAAATGATCGAGAGATTCGACTATGTTTTGAAGAGGAATTCTATTTCCCTTAATCAGAATGTCCATATCCGCTTGCTCCCTTTTATTAAATAACCACACCAAATAAGGTCTGTTTATCCACAAATGAAACCATAAATAGCTTATTTTTTTTTATGACTAATAATTTTTTAAGCTGAAAATTAGTGAGAATTTTGTAAAAAGAATTATTAAAGAAAATTGTCGATTTGGACCATTTGGACC
>CAYFLR010000117.1:5447-7113 GCA_964343805.1 uncultured bacterium
TCGTCCTTTACTAATTAATAAATAAATAAATCTATTATTTAAATAATAATGATCTATGCTCAATAAAAATAAAATAATAATTAATGATTAAATAAAGTAAACTTATAGTAAAAATCATCCGATATCCTTATTTCTTAATTAATTTTGTTTTTATGTGTAATTTTAGAATGTTAGGTGCCATTGAAAGGTTTTATAACTAAAAAAATACGTTAAGCATCCTCCGTATCCTCCAACTCAGAAATTAATCCAACACCTAAATAATAAATGGTTCCAGATTTTATTTTTTTAAAACGGTCACCAAACCATTTACCAAAGGTTTTCTGACTAATTTGTGTTCGTTTAGAGACATTTTCTTTCCACCAATTTTTAAAATTTTGATATGCTAAGGTGGCATTTACTTTGTATTTTGAATCTTCTATGCACCTTGCTTCGATAAAATCAGACATCAAATCCTCATCTTTACGATATTTTTCTACTGCATCTTTAACAGCAAGAGGAGGAACTAAACCTAATCTTTGGAATTCGAGACAGCCCTTAACCATCCAGGCTAAAATCTGTGACAACTCCACCTCTAAATTATCCGACAGATCAAGATCTGCTTTTCGCTCAAAATCTTTTTTAGGCTCACGAATTACATAAGACAAAGTAAAAGGCATTTTGATCATCCGTTCCCAGAACGCATAATCGCCTGCAGGTGCATGAGGGTCATTATTAGTCAACAACCATAAAGAATGAGTTGGGAAAAAATTCACCTCATATTTATCATTTGGACTCCGGCCAGACAGAATATCATCACCAGTGAGCCACTTTACTCTTGATGTGGAAACCTTACAATTCTGGTCGGTTTCAGATGCAAACGCGAACCGCAATCCACGTAAAGCCATAATATCAGGTGTCGGTCCTGCAGAGCTGTTGATCCGCCCTTGGTCCAGTAACATTTCTGACCGTACCGTCCCGGCCAGGGGCCCCATAATTTTGCAGATGGTTTTAACAATAGTACCTTTGCCGTTCCTTCCCTTTCCAGACATCACGACAAAGGTCTGAACCACTACCTTACCGATTAAACCGACACCGATCAATCGCTGCAGGAAACTGATCATGTTCACATCTTCGACCAGGATCTCAGACAAGAATGTCTCCCAGGCTGGGCACTTTGCATTGATTCCCTCTTCAGGCCATTCAACTGGGCACGCTTTTAACAGATAATCGTTTTGCCGGCCAGGTTCAAGTTCACCGGTCTTAAGATTGATTACACCGTTTTTACAAGGTAAAAGCCATGGTTTTTGATCCACTTCATTGCCATTAATCGCCAAATGATCCTTGGTGGTATGGGCAAAATAAAGACAGTTTTTTCGACGGCGTCTGGTTCTTAGAGCTGACACTCTCTGATTGAGTGCTTTTCGCTTGGGTTTTAGATGCCCATATTCATCACCTTCTGCCTCAAGCTTTGAAATTTGTTTGGAAACTCTCTTTGCCTGATCCTGATAGACTTTAGCAACACCATCCACCGATGCCAAGGCATAATCCATTTTATCAATTTCCCAGTGATGACCGGTCCACCACATCCAGGAGTCCATGGATTTATTAAATAGAAAATTTTTTCTAAATAATTTTTTGAATAGCTCTCCATCGCCTAGCTCATTTTTATCCAAACAATCATATATAA
>CAYFLR010000118.1:0-6734 GCA_964343805.1 uncultured bacterium
TTAATGGGCCATATGTCACCCTAAAGCGGTTAAAAGCTGACATTGAGGCCGTTAATGATTTGTTAATGGGCCATATGTCACCCTAAAGCGGTTAAAAGCTGACATTGAGGCCGTTAACGATTTGTTAATGGGCCATATGTCACCCTAAAGCGGTTAAAATCTGACATTGAGGCCGTTAACGATTTGTTAGTGAGCCATATGTCACCCAAAGCAGTATAAGACTGACAAGGCCGTTAATGATTTAAGGGTGATCTACTTGGTATTAAAAAGGGTGCGCCCTTTATCGGCACGCTGTTCTACATTTTCGTAGACTTTTTTATCTTTGAAAAGGGCATAGAGATCTGGATTTAAGTTCCCATCCTTCACTTCAAAACCCAGAATTTGCAATGCTTTCTCTGGAGGGTATGGCTTTTTATAGGGCCGATCTTCAGCAGTGAGGGCATCATAGATGTCCACCAAGGCCAAGATTTGAGCTTGAATGGGGATCTCATCACCTTTCAGACCATAAGGATAACCCGAGCCGTTTAATTTTTCATGATGAAGATGAGCGTACTCTTGCACTCCTTTAAAATCTTCAGGAAAGTCGATACTATCCAGCACCTTCTTGGTGATAATGGCATGGGAACTCATGGCCTCTCGCTCTTCTTCAGTGAGATTGCCTTTTCTTACCGCCAGATGATGGAACTCTTCTTCGGTTATGATTTTTCCACTGTCGGGATTTTTACTGTTTTGGTTCCAGGTGGCAATATCTTCCAACTGAGCGAGTTTCTCATCGGTCATAAACTCTTCAGCCCGGTTTACTTTGTCCAAGAATTCGGCAGCTTCTTCCAGTTTAGTCAGGTCAGCATCGGTTTCCGTCATCACATGGTTCAAACGATCCGCTGGAACTTCGTCTTTTAATCTTTCAATGAGTGCGTAGCACTTATGAAGGGCCATGCGATATTTGATTTCAGTCATTTTGTTATAAATACAAGAGAGTTTATACTCTTTATCTAGAACAATTTCGGGCACTCCAATTTTTCCAATATCATGGAGCCATGCTGACATCCAAAGCTCTCTCATCTCCTTTTGATTAAAACTAACATCTTTTAAAGACTCAATATCCTGGCAGTTGTTCACCTCTTCAGCTAAGGCAAAAGTAAACTGAGCCACCCTCCGAGAATGACCGCCGGTGTGCTTGCTTCTGTCATCAATGATGGCAGCGGAATACCGAATGAGGCCATCAACCAGGCTGGCTAAATCATCCCGTGCTTTTTCTAAAGCGATAATTCCTTTATAAGCTCTTAAACCAGAGATCATGGTGGTAAATAGTTTTTGCGAAGTGAGTTCCGACTTGGCTTTATAGTCGTTAATATCATAGTTGATAATAACTTCTTTTTCCGGAGCGAGTCCCGGTTGGCCCGTACGTAAAATAATTCGAGTATCTTGATTATTAGCCTCATTTCTGACAAATTTGGCCACTTCCAGACCTGCATGATCATCTTCCATCACTACATCAAGTAACATAACAGCGGTATCTGGATGCTCCTTGATGAGCTCTTTGGCTTCAGCACCCGAATTGGCCACCACAAACTCCAACTCTTTATTTTCAAACTCAAAGTTTTTTAGAGCAAATTGGGTGACCTGCACCACATCAGCATCATCATCCACAATCATCAATTTCCACTTTTTAGAGGATGCCCCAGAAGAACTCCCTTCTCCTGGCTCACCAGATTCACCATCCTCTTCATCACAAAATTCGAGTTCGTCTTCTTCTTCATCGGCGAATTCTAAGGTATCATCGCTCATAAATTTATCCTTTTAATTGAACAGCATATTACTTTGCAAGAATATCACTTTTTTAAATTGGGGTAAATAAGTTCCATTGGCATTTTCCCCTGCTAAAGGATAAAATTATAAAAAGGCTGAAAAGACATACATTAGGGATGTTATGGAATACCCAATACAAATGACCAAGCAGCATTTAAGCACGAAGATTTTTAAGGCTTATTTTATCTATCTCCGGGAGCATTTTCCTAAAATCAATATAGCGGAGTGTTGTGAAAAAGCTGGTCTCCCTCTGGAATATATTGAAAACGAAAATAATTGGGTTTCCGTTATCTTCTCTAAGAATTTTTTAAAAGAAATTAAAGAGGCCACCAAAGAAGATAGGATTTCTTATATCGTCGGTCAAAAAAGTTTAGAGAGAAAGTATTTAGGCGATTTTTTCTATTTTTTCTTAAAGTACTCCTTCTCCACTCAGCAATGCTACAAACTAGTAACCAGCCTGGGACAGAACTTCAATAAAGTGATGAAAATGGAGGTGCTTTCGGCCCAGAAAAACCACTATAAATTTAAGTACTCTCCCTCCAATATGGAGAGTTTGAACGAAGAGGAACAGACCTCCCTCATCGGAAATCTGGAAAACATCTATGAAAATACCCTGGGCTATCTTCAGGGAATTCCCGTAATTTATGGCAATCCACCAGCCACTGCCAGCTATGAGATTAAACAAGAGGGAGAGATCAAAGTTCTAATTGTAGATCTCACTTATCAGGATAAAGCCTCGCTATTCAAACGTTGGACTCCCTGGGCTATTGGAATTGTTTTAGCCTTTTTGCTAGTTAAATTCCTGCCAGCTAACTGGTCCCTAGCAGGCTCGCAAATCACTTTCTATTACTGGATTTTGGTTGCTTTTCTTTTTGCCTTTATATTTGGTTTTCAAAAAGCCTTTCAGTATAGAAAAATCACCCTGGCCACCGAAAATGCTATCAAGACTTTGGATGCACAGTATAAAGAACTGCAGGTGAGCCAAGAGAAATTAGAAGATTCATACGACAAGTTAAAAGTGCTCAATGAAATGAAAAGTGAGTTTTTAGCCAACACCTCCCACGAACTCCGAACTCCCCTCAACGGAATTATCGGTTTAGCGGAGTCTTTAATGGAAGGAGCCACCGGCAAACTCCCGGACCTAACAGTACGCAATTTAAATATGATTGCCATGAGTGGAAAAAGGTTGACCTCATTAGTTAATGACATACTCGACTTTTCCAAACTGCAAAAGAAAACGCTGGAAATTAATGCTAAAAATATCGACCTTAATGAGACAGTTGATCAAGTCATAGAATTATCAAACTCTCTGATTGGCACCAAAGAAATCCTATTAGAGTCAAAACTTTCCTCTGACCTTCCACTAGTTCGGGCAGATGAAAATCGGCTCTTTCAGATTCTGTATAACTTAATCGGCAATGCCATTAAATTCACCGAACAAGGCCAGGTAAAAGTGGAAGCAATGGCTGATGAGGAGAGGATGACTCTCTATGTTAAAGACAGCGGCATTGGTATACCCGCTGAAAAACATCATAAAATCTTTGAATCCTTTGAGCAAGCCGATGGGTCCACCTCACGAAATTATGGAGGAACCGGCCTAGGATTAGCGATCACCAAACAGCTCATCGAGTTACAACAGGGGCAAATCTGGGTGGAATCGGTGATCGGAAAAGGAAGCACTTTTGCTTTCACCCTTCCTCTCAGTGTGGAACAAGTAAAAGCAGACAATAAAACCAAATCACCTGAATCGGGAAAGACTCAAAACGAAATGGCTCCCAGCGAAAAGGAACATACAGAAAAAATTACAAATTGTGATCGGTTCAAACAATATGGAAAGAGCAGGGGGCGTATCCTGGTAGTGGATGACGAACCGGTGAATTTGCAGGTTTTAATCAATCACCTCTCTCTGACCGGCTATGAAACCACCACCGCTATGAACGGCAAAGAAGCTCTTGAAGTATTGCAATCGGCAACTGAGGAATTCGACCTGGTCCTGCTCGACATTATGATGCCAGTGATGAATGGCTTTGAATTTTGTAAAGCAGTTCGAGAAAAAGAAGAGAACACCTCTCGCAATCTCCCCATTATTATGTTAACTGCTAAAAATCAAATCGATGATCTAGTCCAGGCTTTTTGTCTGGGCGCCAATGATTACATCACCAAGCCCTTTATAAAAGAAGAGCTGATTGTTCGAGTTAAAAACCATTTAAGTTTGGTGCAAGCGGTCGACCTGAGAGTAAAATTTAACGAAAAGCTGCATAGTGAAAAGCTCACCTTTTTAGGGCAGCTGATTGCCGGAGTGGCGCATGAAATAAACACCCCCATCGGGACCTCCCTCACCGCCGCCTGTTTTGCCAGGGACAATTCTAAAAACACCTTTGATCTCTTGGAAAATAACAAACTGAAAAAATCTCAGTTGCATGAATACTTTACTGAAACCATCAATGGTACACAAATCATCTGCACGAATATCAATCGTGTCCATGGCCTGATTGATAATTTTAAAATGCTGTCCATTGATCATAATGCAGAGCATAAAAAAGAGTTTAATTTAGAGCGCTATCTTAAGCTGGCCATTGAGCTCTTGGCTAACGAAGTCAAAGACAAACAAACTGTGTTTAAAATTCTCTGTGACCCGGATATTAATCTCAATAGCTACCCCGGCTGTTTAGTTCAAATCCTTTCTGGCTTGATCTCCAACTCCTTAATCCATGGTTATGAAGACAAAGAACTCATCATAACCATTCAAGGGAAATTAGAAGAAAATCGGCTTTTGATTACATATCAAGATGATGGATGCGGTATCCCCCATGAAAATAGAGATAAGATTTTTGATCCCTTTTTTACCACCAAAAAGAACAAAGGGAGTATTGGCCTTGGCTTAAATATAATTATGAACTTAGTTACCAATAAATTAGCAGGGGAGATGATCTTCGAAAATAGAGATCCTAGCGGGGTTCAATTTCATATCACTCTCCCTCTTAGTTAGACAGAGTATTTCTTATAATTTGTTTCCACTTCATCCAACTCCAGTTTATCCAGATCCACCTTCTCTTTTTCTTCCTGCAATTTAATGGCTTCGTCTCCAGGGACATTGCTGTCGATAATTTTTTGGGTCTCTTTGGTATCCACCATGGCCAGCCATTGACCAAATTCTAACTCCCCTTTATCATCATCCAATTGAAAGAGTTGCTGCAGAACACCGATGGTCTTTTTATAATCTGGCATTTTGTCTAAGGCCACTTTAAAAAAGGAAATGCCTTTTTTGGGTTGATTGGCTTTATAATAAGCGAGACCGATATTAAAAAGCAGCGAAGGAATTTTTTCACTGTCAGATAAAACACTGATGGCATTACAATAAAGTTTAATCGCCTCCTCAAACTTTCTCTTTTTAACCAGACCGATTCCTAGATTATTAAAATAGGTGGCCAATTCACTGGATTGCTCGGTGTGCCGAAAGATATTGATACCTTTGGCATACTCGCCTTGAGAGAAATAGACTTTTCCTAAGCCATTTTTAGCTTCTTGGTTGGTTTGATCCAGGCTCATTACCTTTTCGAAGGATTTTTCTGCTTTTACAATATCATCGGCATCCAAATAATGATTGGCCAGTTTAACATGACGGCCGATATTATTAGGGCTGAGGAGATTCTGACTTTCCATGCGCTGGATGGCCTCTCCTACCTTTTCTTGATTAAAAAGATTTTTAATCAGTTTATTAGTAACCCTCACATCTTTAGGGTTTTTTGCTAGAATGTCTAGATAGTGACTTTCTGCCTTTTTATAATCCCCTAGAGATTCATAGCAGTCACCTAAGAGTTCTAGGATAACCTGCCCCACTTTTTTCTCCGGATTGGCCCCTTGTTTCTCATAAAGCATATCGATAGCAAAAAGCTGCTGTCCACTTTTTATAAAGCCATCCACTTGATTCCGAAGGAGCTTTATCTCTTTTTCAGATCCCTCTAAGCAGAGTACTATTTTCAACTCATCAATAAATTTCTCTATAGTAAAAGGCTTTACTAAAAAGCCCCCAATACTAAACTCTAAGGCTAGAAAGAGATCCTCTTTTTTTAAAAAACCAGAACAAAGTACATAGGGAATATCTTCATAGCCGGGAAGTTCTCTTAATTTTTGCAGAAGAATGTCCCCGTTCATATCGGGCATTTCAAGATCACTGATCACCATATTATAGTTTTTTTGAGCGGCCATCTGTATAGCTATGAGAGGAGAAGTGGTGGTAGTCACATCTTTAGCATGAAAAAAACCGAGGTATTCAGTGTACATTTTTAGTTGGTCTTCATCATCGTCGGTGATCAGAATTTTTGAGTGCTTCAGGGCAGCTTTTAAATCTGATTCTTTCTCGGTAAGGTCATTTAAAATTTTATCTTTCAAAGATGATAAGCTCGGTGCCATAGTCGCCCTCCCTATTATTGATCGCTATCTAAGAGCTCTCTTATTGTAACGAGCATCGTTTCCATTTCCACCGGTTTTTGCAAAAAGCTAATTTTTGAATCAGAGGCATCCACTCCTTTATCCTCAGCCTGATAACCGGAAGTGAGAATTATTTTTACATCCTGATTGATTTTTTGAATCTCCGTGCTGAGCTCTTTTCCATCCATACCTGGCATTACCAAATCAGACAGCACCAGATGAATAGGGCCTTTATGGTTTTTAAAAGTTCGAGAGCCTCCAGCCCATCTTTGGCCAACACCACCTGATACCCAAATTCCACTAAGATATCTTGTACAATTTCTCTTAACCCACTTTCATCTTCCACCAAAAGAATCGTTTCAGTCCCTCGGGGAAGGGACTTAGAAAAATCTTCCACCTTACCACCTTCATGGTCAGAATCTATGGTGGGCAAATAAACATGTGCAACCTTGTAATTAGGTAACATTTTATACCGAGCATTTAGGTGACACATT
>CAYFLR010000119.1:0-6610 GCA_964343805.1 uncultured bacterium
GATAGATTATCATCGCCATTTGGCGGACTCATTTAGCCCGATTTTGTCCGCGAACGGCCCACGATAGATTATCGTCGCCTATTGCCGGACTCATTCAGCCCGATTTTGTCCGCGAACAGCTCACGATAGATTATCGTCGCCATTTGGCGGACTCTTTTTACCCGATTTTGTTTGCGAACGGCTCACGATAGACTATCGTCGGCTCTTGGGGGACATTTTCCCTTGCGAATTAGAGGGGGACATAATCGCCTGTTAATTACAAATCCCCCTTCATTTCTGACCTAATCAACCACAGCCTAAGCTTCCAAAACCTCTATATAAATAGCAGTTTCTATAGACTTACAAACTCCCTACCGACAAAAAGACCATAATTATAATACCGATGGAAAACCAAATTGATCGAGGTTAACTATTAACCCTATTTTGAGAAAGATCAACCTTATGAAAAACACCATTATCCTTATTATTCTAGGGATCACCCTACTTGCCTATTGTAAAAAAAGAAATGAAAAAATTCCTTCTCATGACTTAAAAGCCTTTTATGACAGCAACAACTACAGTTTTAAATCCATCGCTTGGGCAGATTTACAGAGTTATATCGAAAAAACCTATAACCACCCTTTCTGGCATACTCTGCAGACAGGAGCTATGCTGGCTAAAAAAGAGATAAAAGAAAAACAGATCCCATTGCATAAAGTGAGTTTGGCATTGATTGATTCGGGAGTTAACACTCAGCATGAGGCTTTTGAAAAGTTGACCATTCATTGTTATCGATTCCCAAACTATGAACCTTCCAAAGATTGTGATGGGAAAGATGACCATGGAACCAACATGCTCGGTATTATTGCCGGCAAAGGAGACCTGGGGTTTGCCATAGGAGAAAAATTAACCGTTCACTTCTTCCAATTTAATGAAATTAACGAATTAATGCTCCCTCATTTTAAAATGCTAAAAATTAATGTGTTGAATGGTTCCTACTCAAAAATCAATTATGACAACTCTGAAAAAGTCCTAGACCGTAGGATGATAGGTTCTGATAAATTAGCCCTCTTTGCGGTAGGAAATGAAGGGGCATCAAATATTCCTAATTATTTTAAAATCCATCCCAACAGTATCTTAGTTGCTGCACATACCCCCTTCGGTTACACCCCAATTTTTAGTGGTGTTCAGCATGTCACATTTACCGCACCAGGGACTCATACCCTTGTCCCCAAGGGGACAAATGAATACCAACTAGTGGATGGGACCAGTGGTGCGGCAGCTTCCACTTCAGGTACTGCAATTCTCCTTAAACAGGTAAACAATAATTTATCCCCTGAAACCATCCAAAAAATCCTTCAAATATCGGCCTTCGCTCCTACCAGATATTCCCCCTTAACTGGATTACGAAATAACAAAGTCACTCATTACTATTCTCAACTAAATACCTACAGGGCTTACCGTTTAGCTCTTAATCTGAACCCTCAAGGAAAGATTTTAAACGCTTTACAAAAACGGATGAAAGAGCTCAAAGAGGAAGGATGCCAAATTACATCTCAACCTAAATATAACCTGGATGATGCTTTTCGTGCCTACTTTTTGGCTCCTGATCACTGTCATACCCGAAGAAAACTAGCCCACAAGATTATGGAGCAAGCAACCTATTTTGAATACGGTCATTTTCTGCTCAGCCTTGCTTTTAGTGGAAGCAAAAATCATCCTCTTGATAAGGCAGAACCTCTTTTCCTCGAAGAGTCCTCAAAAAATAATCTTAGCAAGATTAAAGAAAAAGTCTTTGATCATGCTAAGGACTTACTCCATAAAAAAGAATACAACACCCTGCTTAAAGAGGATTTATTAATTGAGGATACGGACTTATTGCAAGCCGTTGGTTTTCCAATGGAGGGTTTATTAGACGCTTTCCATTTCTTCTTAAAATCACCTGGTCAATTCAATGTACGTCATTCAACCTCAAGCTTTGCTAAGCTGGGCTATGACGAAAGCCTCAAAATCATGGCGGAAAAACTTAAATCTCAAGTGCAACCCGATGAAGAGTACCAAAAGCTTTTTCTTCCTATCCTAAAGGAATACGATGATATTTATTTTGATTGGGACGGATTTAAAACTCGCTTGCAACTGATGCAGGTGTTTCCAGGCATAACCCCTATCCTCGCGGAAGACTATTACCAAGCCATTATCCGACTCCTATCGGATGACTCAAAAATTGATAAAATTGAGTCTTCCTTCTATGCCTCTTTACCACCCCATCATAAGGTGGGCTTATTAAACTATCTATGTGAACACAACCTGCTCCCTCTCATCCGATTTCTAGCTCCTCAATTTTCACTACAGATGCCGCAAGATTTAGCACATAAGCTTTTTGATCAAGCGGTGCAATTGTTAGAACCTTTTGGTTTAGAGATTAATTTCAATAAGTATGTGGACGAATCATATCTTAATTCCACAAAGAACAACCAAATTGTGGCCTCTGCTATTATTTCCCATCTTCTCTTTTTTGGCAAAATAAGCCTCGAACACTGGAATAAAAGCAAGGTGAAGCCTGCCCTTTTTGAAGCCATGGGAAAAGTTTCTGAGAAAGATAAGTGGCCCCAACTTTATTCCCAAAGATCCTATGGGGGAAGCACAGATTATGGATTTTTTGTAATTAATGAAAAAGATGGAATGGGCAATCGCACGGTCAATTTACCCACCTGGTTAGCCGTGACAGCCCCTTATTTCAAAGAGTATGCACCTCATTTTCCGAGTTTATTACAACAAGCTTTGGATGGAAGGAACTATCTAGAAAGAAAATTATCAAAATTGATGAAAGATGAAGTTCCCCCTTTGGAGATCTCAAACAGTAGAGCCTCTTTAAAAGGAGTGGATAAAACATTTTTGGATATCTTCCATCGAGTCCTCCCCCTCCCTTTTCAAGCCTCCTACCTTGAGTACTGTTATAAATACTTATATTCAGGAACACTTGAAGGGGTACAGTATAAAAATGCCGAAACTTACTTAAATCAATTGACCACAGATATACTTTATCAGATAAAAACCTATGCTCATATTGTTCGCATTGGAGATATCTCCGTTTTGTCCAAATATATGAAAGGCCGTTCCTATATTTATATTGGAATGATACATAAACTTCCATCAGAAGAGAGGTTAGATGCTCTTGCCTATCTAGTTGATTTTTTAATTAAGAATAAAGATTACCAAACAGACTTCTTAGCTTCCTATATATCAGATTGGACTCCCGAGCAAAAGGCAGCAGCAAGGAAGCATCTCGAAAGATATGAACGATCATATATCGAGTTTATATACAGATAGTTTCATTATTTAACGGGATTTTGACATTTTCCAATTTAAACTGTCACAGGTCATAATAATCCGACCCAAATCATCCACACCATTATGGTAGAGTTCCAGTGCGCCTATCTTCTTGACCTGCCCTACTTGCCGGTAGATTCTTTCAATAGAGAAAGGTTTGATTCGCTCTCTAAATATATGAAGGTTTCTTTCCAGGGGTTTATCGATTTCATAGTAATAGTTCAGAGAAGGCAGTTTGATTTCAAAAATTTTATCACCTGCCAAACCTATGGAGGCGGTTTGGAAGCCCATATTAATGGCCAGATGATAGGCCATGGCAAAGTGAGACTTCTGCAGAGGAGTCATTCCCTTTTTATTCCCTTTGGTTGATTCATTGATGGAAAAACTAATCACATGCCTGGCAGGTGAAAACTCTTGCAGCGTTTGGTGGATTTTGGCAGCAACCGCTTCAGGTGAAATTTCTAAAAATTGCGGGTTAAAACTGATAGGAACCAGCTCTTTTCCCATGGAATTCAATTCGCCTTTTATTTCCATGGGAGTGATTTTTTTTCTCAGGTGACTCGCTCTACTGGCCTCCACATCAGTTCCTCTTTTTTTAGTTTTGGGCAGAACCTGTTCCAAAATTTCAGCATCGAGTGTCTCAACTTCTAAACTGCTATTCATCACCAGTATATGATCAATATGCTGACTGAAGGTGCGAGCTGAAGTAAAATTCTCAATAGGAACTAACTTGGCCGTTTCGAACCCCCGACTCTTCACTTTTTCATAAAGAACATCAACTAACTCTGGGTTACCTGCAATATTAATCACATGCCTTTTGGCATCAAAATGGTCTAGTCTGGTTTCAATGCCCATAATAGCATAGTCTAAGTACCCCCCTTTAGTCACAGCAGTTAAATCTATAGTGATCACCTCTTTGTTTTGCTGACTAAAGAAAGACCTGGCCTCTCCACTGTTAAAATACTTGACCTTTTTAGATTTACCTCTAGGAGCTCTAGCCCTCTTCTCTTGAGGTTTTTTAATGAGAGAAGCGAGTTCACTACCGGAAGTAAAAGCCCTCGACTTATGTGATTTTGCATAGTCATGAGAGGCACCCATGCTCCCTAATAAAGCCCAAAAATCTATCCCCAACTTTTCAGCTAATTCAATTTGAACCGAGGTTTGCGGCCCTCCTTTAATAAATACCGCTTTGCCATCTGTTTGTTTTAAAAGATTCAACACATTTAAATTAAGATCATGAGTGCTTTCTGCGAGCAAAGTAACCGCCGAAATATTTCGATTCACATATTGAGGAATGGCCGTATCAGAGAGTGCAGCCACTACTTCAAATCCCCTTTTCCTTGCTAAACTGTGCAACCGCTCTTCCAATCCATTTTTAGTTCCATGGGTGATGAGGGTAAATTCTTTTGGGTCGAGATGTCTAAGCAATGATTCCATAGCCTCTCTTGCATTCTTATCTCCGTGCATTGATTCAAATCGATCAAAGGTATCAGTGGATATGAAAAGAGGACGTTTTTCTTTAAAAAATTGCTCTTTTAGCTCTTTCAGTGTTAAAGCAGGGATCTCCGCCATCTCCAGAAACTCTATTAAATCACTGCGATGAGCCAAGCGGGTATGGTTATAATTAAAATAAGGCATTTGAGTATTTTTATAATCTAAACTCTCTGGAGTGCCAAACTCTTGATAAGAAAAGTCTGCATTGTACCTGAAAGAATAATGGGAATAACGCTGTGCCACTCCTCGACCTATTACGTGGGCTCCTTTATGTAATTTTCCGATGGGAGAATCGATAAAAGGTGAAACCCTAGCCTTTATTAACTCACCAGTGCGAAGTGTTCCACTCAGTTCCAGCTGACCTAAACTATCAAACCCCACCGTACCTTTTCCGTTAACTCCATAAGAAGTGTCTGCCATAATTTGTAAAAAGTCGTTACCACGTAGGGTTAAGGGAACATTTCCAGCAGGAGAATGCCCCACAATCAAAGTAAAAAACCCCTGTTGCTTCAAAGTGTGGATGGTTTCCCGACTGGGAAGGCGAAAATTATTACCCTCTTTATTGCGGGTGGCATGCACCACACTAAACTCATTGGCATAACCCTTTTTTAATCCAATATCCCATACCGAATCGCCGTATTGTACCAGATCTTTAAGAGAGGCGATGGACTTAGAAAAGTTATTATGAAAGTTCTTTTTTATATTTTTAAGATGATCTGTTCCCCAGGTATTTAGAGCCTGAACCCACTCTTCAATTTTGGGGTATTTACGATCAACCCCTGGAACCAACCCAATGTTGTCGGATCCTAATTGTCCATGGGCCATAATGGTTCTTCCCTCCGTAGAGACAAACTGCCCCAGTTCCAGGAATTTAAAAAACTCTCCCTTCTTAGGATCCAGCGACCTAATATAATCTTCCGCCGCTTCTTTCTTTGAGGACTTTCGTCCCCATAACTCTTCCAACTCTTGTTGATGGTATTTTAAACAGTTCTCACAGCCAATTTTTTCAAAAAACCACTCGGTGATATTTTCAGCCGAATTGAAAGGACTTTGCTGCCTTGCCTCACTCTGCGCCGACTTTTTAGCAGCCCAATTCATGAAGTCTTGCAATAGATCGGTCATCTCTTTTAAAGATTTACCCCCTCTCTCATGAACCCAAGGCATATAGGCTGTGGTGGACATAGTTTGTAATAGGGGAAGGACATAGAGTAATCCCAATTTATTAAGCTCTCTATTGCCCCATATAATACGCACCCTGTCAGGATGTCTTTGTTTAAGCGATATGAGCCATCGTCTGATTTTAATGCAATCAGCTCCGCGATCTGATAGATCTCCCCCCACAAAGAGCTTGGTATGCCCCTCTATGAATTCCAGTTGACCGTTAACTAACTCTAAGCCCCTTTCTTTTAGGTTGTTGAGCAGACCTTCACTTCGTCCCTCTAAGTCAGTGACAAATTTATTGGGATAAGGATCTTTTGCTGGAATTACTCCATCAAAAATCTTGACAGTGAGCGGAGTTCTCCGCTGCTTACAGGAAAGGGAGCCTAGCAATAGGCCAATAATCATGAGGGTTAATATATATTTTAATAGCATTTGACGAATTATCGGAAAATGGGAAGAAAATGTTAGTTATTTATTAAATCCTGAGGGGTTATAGGTGCATAGCCACCCTAGATGAGAGATTGAAATCAGCAGCTAGTTTAACACCATGTTTTTGCATAACTTTTAGCAAGCAGGATGGGTTATGGTAAGTGTAATAACACAACCAACCGTGGATGAGTCCAAATAATTACCAAAACTAGTGGAG
>CAYFLR010000120.1:0-6447 GCA_964343805.1 uncultured bacterium
TAAATGTGGTCCCTTTTTCAATTTCACTATGACAGTAGATAAATCCCTTATGTTGTTTCACAATTCCGAGTACAATAGAAAGCCCTAAACCAGTACCAGCCCCCCCTTTTTTAGTAGAAAACAGGGGATCAAATGCACTTTCTTGCACATCCACACCCATCCCAGAGCCGGTGTCAGAGACGGTGAGTTGAATATAGTTACCAACCGGTAGATTTTGCTCTTCTTTCATGAGCGACCAAGCTCTTTCCAGATTTACCCGATGGGATGATTTAAAATGTGTCGCCTTAATCTCCTCAGGTTTAAGATTTACTTTTTCAGTTGCCCCCCTGAAAGTTCCCCCCTCTGGCATGGCATCTTTGGCATTCACAGCCAAATTGAGCAGTATCTGAGTCAACAAATTGGAATCGGCTTGGATGAGACATTCTTGATCTGTGAGATTAAAAACCAATTCAATGTCTTCAGTCACCATACGTTTTAGCATTTTCTGACAGCGTTCTAGCACGATATTTAGATCCACTGTTTTTATTTTTAAGCTTCGTTGCCGGCTAAAAGCCAGTAGCTGCTTCGTCAGTTCAGAAGCGTTATTAGCCGCATCATAAACTTTTTGAATACGATCCATTTTATCCTCTTCACCCGCATGAGGAAGAAGGGCAAAAAGCTCACACTGGTTGATGATCACCGCTAAAGAATTGTTAAAATCATGAGCCACTCCCCCTGCAAGGCGCCCAAAAGCTTCCATTTTCTGAGCCTGAACCAACTGTTTTTGTAAAATAGCCTTATCTTGCAGAGAGTCTTGATATTTAATTATACCAGCGATAACCTTAGAAAGAGCTTCTAACAGCGGTACATCTTCAGCATCTTCTTTATAACCTGATTTAATGTACATATTGAGCACGCCTAATAATTGATCTTCCGCTAAGATAGGTACACAGTAATGACCATGAGGACTCATTCCATCGAAACCCAAGGTATGGTGCTGATCATTATGATCGGCATAAATGATCGACCTATTTTGGGCAGTGAGTCCGCAAAGACATTCACCAAAGGCGATGGTGGAGTATTTATCATGCAATGAAGCAGAAAGACGATTGAAAGTCTTCAATTCTAACTGAGAGGAGCTCTCATCTACCAAAAAAATACTTCCCTCTTTCTCAAATGGGAGGATGTCAGAATCCAGGATGATCTCAACAACTTCTTCTAAGATATCTTCTAATGGAGCTTCCACTAATGAGGCATTCAATATTTGATAGAGCACTTGATGAAATTCATTTCTTCTGCTTATTTTATCATGTCCTCTTTTTAATTCGGTAATGTTCTTGAGAGTATAAATTCGTTTGATGGTTTGCCCACTGGTATCATCAAGATAGGCGATGGAAAGCAGCAGATCTAAAGCTTCCCCTTGGTTAACCCGAATTTGAGTTCCTTCCTGCGGAGTTATGGGATTGTCTCCAATCAAGGTTGCAATTTGACGACCGATCAATTCATCGTGATCAAAGTTAAATAATGCTTCGGTGGCTCGATTGGCAAAACTTATTTTCCCATCAAGAGAGGTTATGACAATAGCTGAAGGAATGGCTTTCAAAAGATTTTCCAAATACTCATTTGAAACCGTAGTGTTTCGCAAACGACTGGTCATGTTTTTAAAGGTGGCTTCTAAAACACGCACTTCATCCCCCTCTAATTCATGAAAGGAAGGAGTAGCTTCCCCAGTTAAAAGAAGGGCTGATTTCTGAATCGCCTTGAGTGGGATTGATGATGCCGATGAATCTCCACCAAGTTCGAAAATAAATCAGTGTCTAAAGTAAAGGGAAAATGCCCCTTCAACAAAGAGCCTGCCTTTAATGATTGGTGCCCTGCCAGTTGTGAATAAGTTTCATTGGAGGTCAAGAGCTTATAATTGTTTATTCTCTGATCCTGACCTAACACCGGTTGAAGAGCAAGAATAGCATCCCTCGAACTGTTCATGATCTTGAGGATTAACTGCTCCGAACTATGAAGTTGTTTAAAAACCAAACTGTAAGGTTCACTGATTCCTTTCTGAGCGATAATAAGATAGAGCAAATAAAAGGAGAAAAGCTTAAAATAATGTCCTACCAAATTGGATATCCCATAATTGCTGATATAAAAAGTAAATGCCAGCTCAGATATCATGGTTAAAACAAGGGAAGCCACAAGGAACTTATAAACCATATTATCTAAGTGAGACCGTCTCATTATGGCTGATCCAATAGTTCCAGCTAAAATGAGGCAAATGAGATATTCACAATAAATCTTAAAAACAGTTTGCCCCTGACCCTCTATAAAGCATTCAGGAAATATTCTAAATGTAAAAATGGAGAGGATAATAGCAATGGAAATAAGGGCATAAGTGATAAGAAGTCTGTTTACTCCAAACTTTATCCCTTTTTTAATGTAGAAAATTGCCACAAATAAGGAACAGCTTTCCAAAAAACGTGTGGCAATCCACAGCTGATTGGCATAAAAATCATAATCGGTAAATATGTTCATTCCAGGGTAGGCTAGGGTATGCAGCAAATCCAGCAGTCCAATAAATAGATAAGACACCCCCAGAACACTTAAGTAACTATACCGTAGATAATTCTTAGAATTCCAAGTTACTGCAAAAACTAAGAAGGCGATGCTCACACTGATTAATTCCACCAGGGAATGAAATAATAAATAGTTAACTTTGGTAGTAAAGTAAAGAAGGACAGAGAACACCCCAAACACCAGTCCCTGAGGACTAACAATATCATTAAAATTGGAGGGTTTCATTCTGGTAAAGAAAGAGAATTCTTTCGGGGCTTTGGTTTGACTTATCATGAGTACGTAGCTTCTATCGTAAATTGTATTTTAAATTAATTTATTATATCCATTTCCAGCCAGGTACTCACATATAAAATTAAAACTTACATTTTTAACTAGAATTTTTTGGTAATAGAGAAAACCACATAGGTGCCTTTCTCTGGCTCATGATACTCTTAATTGTCCCAAGCATGATGAGTGTCTTTTCCTACTGCTAGTTTAAACAGCATTCCTTTCTTTGTCTCCACTCCAATACCAATCTGTCCGTGCTCTTCATAGAGACCATCTTCCCTACCCAAGGCAGTCACATCTTGAATTTCATACTCAATGAACCACAGATTTCCATTTTTCGTTTTGCCAAAAGGAGCCACTCTCACCCTGGAGCCATATATCACATTGAATCCACCCCCAGTAATGGCTCGGAGGGCACTTAACCCCACAAAGGCTTCAATTTGTAATTTTTTATTGGCAGTTTGTACTCCGATTCCCGCTGATATGTCATTAGGAATAACAATCATGCCTAAATCTAACTGCAGAGTATAAAAGACATGTTTTGCATAATCGGTCACTGTTTCACTGTCTTTCATTTCTGGGATTCGGATAGACTCTTTTTCTCCAGATGGTAATTCGACACTGACTTTCACTGTATCTTTTAAAGCATCCTCTAAAGTTATAACCTCTCCCTCTTTCAAACCCTCTTCATGATCTGCATTAGAAAGAAGAGAGCTTCCTGTTGTAGTTTCCCCACAAGCTCCAAGAAGTATAGAAAGTATCATCGCTAAATATAGTTTGTTTCTCATTGTTTCTCCCCTTTTATTATTTATCTCTAGCTCACACCCTTCGCTCCTTTCTTTATCCAAAAGATATGCCAACCTGATGATCCCAACTAAAACTAAATAATTACAGAGCCTTAAAATATTCACAAAAAGTGTAACCCTAAAAATGAGTATAAAATTTTTATACAGTTGTTTATTTTTTAACCTTTTCTATTAGTATTATAATTTAATACCTTCTTACGATCAGTTGTTAAAGAGGTGGTTTTCATTGACGATTTATTCAATGTAAAGGATAATTTAAAAAGTTTATTACAGACTTATGGAGTTGTGTATGAATTATGATATCTTTGTTCCCCAAGTGGCTATTATTGATGATGACCAAGAGATTATCAATGCTATCAAAGCTCTCTTAGAAATCGGTTTCCTAGTATTCCAGTTAGTACTTTCAACAACCCAGTAGAGGCTTTAAAAGCTATCAGCAATAGCTCTATCAACATTGTAATATCTGATATAGAAATGCCTGAGATGACAGGCGATAGCCTCACACAAAAACTGATTGATTTAAAAAAAGGAATTCAGGTCATCATAATTACCGGAAAACCGACATTTGAAGTGGCCACCGATTGCTTTAACATGGGGGCAGCCTACTTTTTAGAAAAGCCCATCTTTCACGAACATCTCAAGTTAGCAGTTCAAAACTGTGTCAACCGTTTAGAGTTATGGCAAGAGACCATCGCTCGAAATAAGTAATAAAATGGAGAAAGCCCCATCCAGGCTTCATTTTTTAATCCCTTAAACTGCTACTCAAATAGCTGTAATTATAAATAAAAAACACACATCTAAAGTATAATTATCCTTAAGTCGATTTATCTATTAAGGGGGAAAATTGGGAGAAAAAAATCTTCAAATTTTTAGGCCCCGTTTGAAATCACTCTTATTAGAAGTTCTACCCACGCGATTCTTGGATTATAAGGCCTATTTTGAAGCGATGTACCATCGCGTCCAAAGTAAGTGGCCAGACTATTCCTATGAAGAATTGAGTGCCGACCTGGGTATTTCTGATCCTAATTTTATGAGTGATCTGCTAGCGGGGCGAACGGTGTTGGTTTGTCATCAAAGTCAGATCATTGCCCAAACACTTTGCCTTTCGGGGACCGAGCGTAGATACTTCCTGCAATTGGTGAAGTATAATAATTCAGTGGCCTCCGATGATCATGACACCCAATTAAAAAAACTCCTCGCCATCAAAGAAAAAACCAAAAGATCTTCTCATGCAAAGGATCTCCATCCTTTCTTTAAAGATTGGTACACTCCGGTTATCTATGAAATGGTTGGTCTTTCTGACTTTAGGTCTGACGTTAAGTGGATTGCCGAAAGACTGCAATTTAAAGTCACCCAAATTCAAATAAAAGAGAGTTTAAAAAACTTAGAAAATCTAGGACTCATCGAGAAAGATCCCAAGAGTAAGAAGTATAGATACCTCGCCGAGACCATCGATTTGGGAGGAGAAGCCAGTCGTCATGGTTTACTCAACTTCCATGATCAAATGATCGACCTTGCAAATGTAGCCCTGAAAGCGATTCCTTCCAAAGAGAGAGACATCAGTGGTTTAACTTTACGGCTCAAACCTCTCGCATTTAAAGTAGCTAAAGCCATGATCCATGAATTGCAACAAAAGTTATTGGCTTTAGAAAGTAATGAAATCGATCAAAAGAACGATAAAACAGAAGTTTTTCAAATAAATACCCAGTTATTTCCTATAACCAAAAAGGAAGAGGAATGAACACTATAAGTGTCTGGAAAAAACTGAATAATTTGGCCACCCCAACCCGGCCACAAAGTATTTTCAGATGCTTATCTTTTCTACTCTTATGGGTCATTCTTTCATCTCAGCTGACCTCATGTGGTGTGGTGGCAGGTAATCCAGAAGATGATGATGATGGAAAAGGGGATGAAAATGTAGAAGAGCCCCTCCCCGATTCACCATCCACCCAAGGGACATCTCTACCTTCCCAAAGTAGGGCTCCTTCATCCATGAATTCCACTTTTGCTCTAAAAGGAGCAGTGATTCTGGGTCGCGTTGCGGGAGCCAATGTCTTCATTTATTCCCTTACACCTCAAGGAGAAAGAGAACACCTCTTAGGTGAAACATTTACAGATGAAATGGGAAACTATGAAATAGATATTTTTACCAATGGCCCGGTGGAAGTGGTTGCAAAAGGGGGAGAATATTTAGACGAAGCCACCGGAGAACGGGTGGTTTTAGATGAAGAGGAAATAAGCGCATTTACAAACATAGAAGAAGTGAGCTCCGAAATTTATGTCAGTGCCTTAACCACCTTGGTTGCAGAGAGAATCAAAGAGAGCAGCGACTTAGGTGTTGAGATAGCAATTGAGAGCAGTAACACGGAATTGGCTGAAATATTAGGTATTCCTGAGGTGGACATAATCGCCACAGAGCCAGGGGATTTAGTTGACCCTCAAGTAGATCAAGATCTCTCGGAAGAGGCGTTTCAATTAGGTCTGCTCATTGGAACTTTTAGCCATCTGGCAAAACAATTAAAAGGACAAGCCCAGGGTCAGGTTGAAGTTTTAAAATCCCTCGCTTTAGACTTTGCTGATGGGGGTTTTGATCAGACAAAAGATCTGACGGAAAACATCAATATTTCAATTCAGAACTATAAAAAGCAGATTACTAAGAATCTACCAGATGTGAAAGAACTATCAGTTCCTGCTCCTCAATTACCCTTGCTTCCCAAAAAGTTAAAAGAAAAAGCTCAATTGGGTCAATCTAATAAAAAAGAAAAAACAGCTGTTAACACTGAAGAAAATGATTATATAATTAACGAAGATGATCAAATAGATA
>CAYFLR010000121.1:0-6059 GCA_964343805.1 uncultured bacterium
TCCTTCCGGTTATGCGTTTTTCCGGAATTTTTGTGAATTCTATGGAGGATTAGCTTTGCAACCAAAATCCCAGCTGAAGGATAATTCCCCATATATAAGAAAGGTTCCAACTCTTGCTAAAGTGTTCCTCCCATGCCTGATAGTCTTTTCTTTTTGAAGCCAACAATCCTAATATGTAATGACAAAATGTTTGATCTCGCATTTTTTGATTTGTTTTTGCATAATCAAGACAATTTAAAATCAATGATTTTGCCTCTTTCATCATGCCTTCTTGAAAGAGCAAAAGAGACTCTAGAGGACGGATGTCTATGGTAAAAAATTCATCACTGCGATCGTAAAAAAGGGATCTATGTTTTTGTAATAGAGATCTTGCCTCTTTGGTCTGGTGGCAAATCAGAAGTTTTTCTAAATAATCTTTAACTATATCTTCTAGCTCCATTAGGGGAATATTTTGCTCGGAAAGTTGTTTAAATTTATCTAAGGCTAGAGTGAAATTTCCTTGGTGGAACTCTAAATTCGCATTCAATCGATCAAACCGTGATGATAAATTAGTTAAGCCCTGATGGTGACTCATTAAGGATTTAAACTCATCAAAGCAATTTTTTGCCTGAGCCAGATCACCTTGAATGGTATATAATTCAACAAGGTAGCTTAGAATGCGGATTTGATCGTTAAAACGATCATTTATTAAAAAGAAAGATTGACACTCTAGCCAATGGTCTTGGGCTGATTCGAACTCGCCTCTTACAAATGCGTCCATACCTAAAAGGCGGTGAATAACCGCTTGGATATAACCATATTGGTCTTTAGAAGTCTCATTTCTTACTTGATTTAACAAGAATCTCTTTTTTACTCTATCACCTAGTTTTTCATAATATACTGAGAGGTTGATTAAACAGTGATAATACAAATGGGGATGTTGACTCGTTTTAAATAAGGAGGAAGCCTCCATAATAGCTGTACAAGCTTGATCAAATTCACCTAGGTATCCATAAATAAAGGCCAAGGTTCCCCATAATTCACCCCATAGAAAGCCCTCTTCTTGATTCAATTCATCAAGTTGCTTGCCTTGGGATTCAGCTTCAGTTTTCAAAATATTTAAAGCTGAATGGTATTTTTGCTCTTCAATTAAAACTCTAGCTTCTATAATCACCTTAGGAATCTTCTCTAATTTTGGAAGCAGGGTCTTTGTTGTTTGAAAATCTCCGAGAAGGAGGGCGGATTTAGCTACTATAAAGCTTTCAATAGGACTCAGAAGGTCATTGTCGCCTTTGAAGTCAGTTAAAAAACTCATCAAAATTTTAGAAAATTCAGAATGTAAATAAAGCTGGGTCAGTGTTGTGTGCAAAGTGAGTTCCTATTAAAATTTAATAGTGGGATGAAATTCTTTGATCCACAATTCCAAAACCCCTAATGTTAAAGGAGTTGCAGTAAATAGTCCCCTATTATATTTATATACTTGCAAGGAAGAATTCTCTTTATGGAGGATTCTAATGCCTGGTTTAATTAAACTGGAATCGTTTAAATAAAGTGAGTGACTCTCACACCCTCCTTGAGGGGAAAGGTCATTGGAAAGAAGTATCTCTTTTTGTTCATATGGAAGGAATGGAGTTTGCAGCATTTTATAACCGATTCCATTATAAACAATGTATTTTTTTACATCTCTATTAGAATCTTTAGAATGAATTCTACGAACTTGAGTTGATAGCTCATACTCAAGATGGGGTTTTAAAAAATGACCTCTGGTGGTGAGTCTATAACCCGGATTTTGCCTCCCTTTAACTTTGCCCTTAAATAGACAGGGTTTCTTTTTTGAAACTAATGGATCAGGAAATCGGGTAGAGCAAAGTTGTATTTCTCCGTCAGAGTGCATGGTTAACTGGTAATCATGCTGGTCAGGGGAGTTTTCAATATCTCCCACGATGCTGGTCCAATTGACCTGATAGTGAACTCTATGTTCTGTATTAGGGGAATCAATTCTCTTAAAATTTATAGTTAAGGGATTTTGAGTTTTGAACACGTCTACAAATCCATTCACATATCCTTCTTTACCATACCATCTCCCCATCATAGATGATTTATTGATTAACCCAAATTGACCCATTCGAGATACTGAATTAAGGTAGGTATAGGAGTGATCTTGTTGCTTCTGTGAAGAGGGAAAGGACCTAGCAAATTCTAAATCCAAACACCTATAACTTTGGGAACAGTTTGAAAAATTAAGTAACAGCCAATCTTTTGGATCCTTTGGGTTAATAAACTTATATTTAAATAAAGATGTTGGAGTACTGATGTATTCTTTTTTGGAGACAGTGGAAATTAAAGACAATTGGTTATTTTTTAACTTAAGGGAGAAACGTTCTTTTATACTTTTCCCCTGTGCGCTGCAAATACTCTTTAAATCCCAAGCTTGTAGGTCCAGGGTATGAGCTTGCAGGTTCACCTCTATTCCCCAGCTGGTGATTTCTGGTTGAACTATATTGACATCATCTTTCTGATATTCTCCTTGCCCTATATAGGTTTGGTTATTAAAAAGGTTATTAAGGATCTCCTGTTTCTTTTTAAGCCCTTCTTTTAAAGTGAAAACTGAGATCTTAGCAGGGTCCATGATATCAAAATTAAGAGCAAGCATACCTCTTCCATGGTTTACTAAACCATCGACGATGCTATTAAAATTGTTAAAATTGATGAGATTATTATCAATCATCAGAATTTGTTGCCCTTCATATTTTTTTAATACCGGTACTCTTCCTGCCCTGTTTAGGAAAACCCCTTCTAAGAAACTGTTTGGAAGTTGTTGATATAGGGTCACTGCTCCTCCAATTTCCGAGGCTTCGTTGCCTCCAATTTCCGAAGCTTCATTGCCTCCAATTTCCGAGGCTTCATTGCCTCCAATTTCCGAGGCTTCGTTGCCTCCAATTTCCGAGGCTTCGTTGCCTCCAATTTCTGAAGCTTCATTGCCACTGATTTCAAAACTTTGAAGAGTTGTAGACGGAGTTGCTTTTTTTAATTGGAATGTGGTTCCGGTGGACCAGGTAATGATGGGTTGACTTTGACCTAATCGAGAAATTTCATAAGTTGCAAGATTATTACCCCTATAGTTATGTGCATTCGAGCTATTTCCAGGAGTAACATAGACTTTTTGTTTTATGTATTCATTGAGCCCCAGATGCAAATAGGGAAAATGGATAAAGTAGGTTGTTTTTAGTATCGGGTCATAGGCTAAAAGAAGACCAATTAATTGATCACTCTTTTCTAAGAAGACTCCACCTCCGCTCATACCTGGGTGGGCTAGAGATCTGGTTTTATAAATATGCATTGCTCCCACAACATTATTATCCATGAAAGAATAATCTATTGATGAATTTGTCTGATCATTTTGTTTTGTACTCACAATTTTTAAAGTCGGTGATTTTCTGGTGGCGGGGAAGCCAACCATTTGAACCACGGGATCTTGTAAAATATAGTTAATACTTCTACTGTTTGTTTGATAATAACTCCAAGGAGCTTGTAAATATTGTGACACTCTTAAAATAAAGTTTTCATAAACCTGCCTTGTAAAGGGGTCCGCCTGGGGTGATTTAAAATACTCATAATATCTATCCAAGTTCTCTTGTGATAAAGGGAGCGGTGGAAAAGCTCTTACTTTGAGTGGTGTGGCAGTTGATAAGGAAAACAGAGCCAGGTCATATTTGGGGAGTAGCAGTACAGATTTAGGGTCCACTTTCCAGCTTTTTTGCAGTAATTTTAAGTGGAAATTCTGATAAGAATTAGCCAATACATGGAAAGCAGTAGCAAATATGTAATTATGTTGGTTGCTTTGTTCCATGATTGATATGAGAATCGCTGTTCCAAAGGTGGTGGATTTAGGTTGTGTGGTATTATCTAATACGATTTGCGCTATTCCACACTTTGAATCCTTTTCCTGGCATGAATTAAAGAAGTTTGACTGAATCTTGCTGTCTAAGTTTATTCGACTTTTACAGGTTAGAAGCGACAAAATGATGAAAAATAGTAACGATAATTGCTTGCTTAATCTCAAATGCATGACATCCCATATTTTAGTTTTATTCTCATAATACCATAATAAGGCGATAATCTGTGACCCAGTTGGAGATAGATCTGGGAATTATGCCGACAATTTCACGACATTCGTTATGTGATACAAAAGTTCTGATTCTTTAACTTATTGAAAATATAAATAAAATAATAGGTGGTTTCATGTAAAGATAAGTTGAAAGAGTGTGTAAATGTATGAAATTAAGGTGAAAATAGAAGAATAATGATGAAAAATCAAGTTTGACATATAATGTCTTCAAATAAAATCTGGTTAAAAAACTAGGTTTTTAGTAGAAAAAAGAGAAAACAATGACTTAAACAAAGGAGATGTTTATGAAATGGATGGTTTTTTTAACAATTTTAATAATTACAAGTGCTTGTGGGTCTAGATCATCAAATGAGAACACTAAAGGAGAATTAAAGGGGATTTACGGAAAAGAAGAGAAATGGGTTCAAGAAGATAGGTATCACTTTTTAGAAATTATTCCCCATGAAGATAACACAGTATGTATCTATGCACTGTCACTTGAGGAAAGTAGTGTACCAAAGATTCTAAAAGAGAAGAGTTCCTTAACTGGTGAAGCCCAGCTTCAACACCAATTAGACATGATGAAGGCAAAGTGGAAGTTATTTGCCAAAGATCATTATCCCCGTTATGTGGAGAAATTCAATACTGAATATCCAGCCAATGTTGAAATACTAGATGATTTAGAGTCATTTCCTTCTGACATCAAAGAATTCATGATACAAGGAATATTAAATCAGCCCCGACGTGGGATTATGTTAGGGGTAAGTGCTACTGGCTTGTCACTTTTAAGTAATGCAATCCCCACACTTGCACTGGGATTAGGCATTGGTTCCATATTGATCAGTTCCTATATAATACTCGATTTGACAGGGGTGGTTAAAATTATAGGGAAAAAAGTACCCGATTTAGAGGTTGAACGGTCGACTTTAGACAAAATTTCCGATCCAGAGGTCTCTGCATTAAACAAAGATGAGCTTGTACAGGGATTGGTAAATACTTTCAAAAGACGATATTATAACCGAAATTATCCATACCGTAATCTCAACGTAACCAAATGCATGTCCTCGCTTGAAATAAGTCAAGGAGTGAGCCAACTGACGTTAGATGCAGGTAGCGATGAAATAAGGTGAAATTAGCCTAATATAAAAGGAGTTTTGTACGCAGTTTGTATGCCTGGCCATTCAGCATCACGATGGTTCTCATGGTTATAGATCGGGAAAATCAAAAATGATGGCGGTAGATACTACAAGTTAGATATGAATATGGCTACAGTTAAGAATGAATATATACTCGTAAAGGTTTTTCACCTAGTCGGTCACCCCAAAATAACATGATCCATTACTACTTCTGGCTGTATGATAAAAACGCTATAAGCCTTTATAAACTTTCGTAATGACTCTATGGTAACGTGCTGATCTCGTCTGGTGTGGTGTTTCGCCCGCAGTGGAACTGGGGGTGCACTACACGGTTTAGCTAGATAGTTATCCAGAAACTGTCAAAAATCTTTACGAGTAAATATTCACTACCTGGAATAGTCTAGTCTTATTATTTATTTTGTTAAGAGATAAAAGTTTTAGTTCCGGTAAAAGGCTAAATTGTGCTAGTTTCTTAAATGACATAGGTTCCTCCTTCAGGCTATTTTTGTGTGGTTACAAAATTCTACCTAAAGTTTGGACCTATGTTTTTTTTATTTCGAATTACCCACCATCAACCGAGATGAACCGAAAATTGGGCTGAGCCAGCCGTGGCGAAACCCAATTTGGCGGCGAAGACGTCCCTCTGATCTGACTATTCGTGAAAAAGCGGACTGAAAACTGGCTAATGATTTATTAACAACTTCTGAGACCGCTTTTAACCTAAAAAACGGCCTCAGAGTCCTTTAATAAGCTATTAATGGAGTATGAGGCCATTAATGAAGGTAAAAGTGGCCTGAGAACTCGTTAATATTTTATCAACAGCATTTGGGGCCACA
>CAYFLR010000122.1:0-6025 GCA_964343805.1 uncultured bacterium
CCAGATCCTGAACCACTGCCAGATCCTGAACCAGCTCCAGCTCCAACTTGAAGTGAATGGGAGCCTACTGATAAATGGGTTCCAGCGTAAGCTACGCATTTGGCTCCACTGGCGGTTGTTTCTCCAATTTCAAGAGGTAATTCGGGGGTTCCATTCTGTATAAGATCAGCTGCTTCTTCAATGGATAGACCAGATGCGGTGGTTTCTTTAGGTATTAATGAAGATAGCTTGTCCATTCTATAACTGCGATAAAAAATAGAGGGGCCTACTTTATTTTTCAGAGCAGTGGAAACATGGAGATTGAGCTTCTTCAAACCGCCTGGCGTTTTAATAACAGTTTCTTTTTTTATTGTCTTTTTCTTGCTTTGCTGTATTGCTGGCGAAGAACAAGAAAATGCCATAAAAAACGCAATGTTAAAAATAAAAAATTTCACAAACATAACCCCTCCCTGCTTTAAATTAAAGCTGAAGCATACAAACCCTAAGCATAGTTTTTTCCTATATCCTTTTCTCGGCATAAATAAGCATAAACTTAAATACCATTCAAAATCAAGTTACATTCAATAGGTTAAAGCTGATTATTTCCTACTTTTTCATTGGGATTATACTGTAATCTATGTTTTTTTTACCTTTCATAGTACAATATGGTGATGAAACAGAAGATTTCTTCCAAATGGTTTGAAATATCAACCTTACTAACCCTTTTGATTATAGGACTTCTCATACTTCCCGATTTTGGCATTCATGTGGATGATATCTACCACAAAGCCTATGGTGAGAAGGTGTTTCAATCATTTGAAAAGCTTCAAGATCACTCTCAGTGGGTCACTCCTAGACAAGCCATGCATCATGGGGGTATGGGTGAGCTTATTTTGGGATTTATACCTGAGATTATAAAGCGTGGGGGAGTCTATTTAGATAGTCAAATTGAGTTCTTCATCCGTCATCTGGCCATTTTTCTTGTTTACCTTTTGGGTATCTATTTCTTCTACCAACTCAGTCAGAAGTTTTTGAACCAGACTGATGCTCGTATTGCAACTCTCCTTTATATTATCCATCCCCATATTTTTGCCCACTCCTTTTTTAACCCAGTAGATATGCCTTTTATTACCTTTTTCATTATAGGTATATATACTCTCTTTCAGTTCTTTGAAAAAAAGAATCTCAAGACAGCTGTTATTCATCTCTTTGCCAGTGCAGTGGTTGTTGATGTTAGAGTGATTGGACTATTCATTCCGGTGCTTACCATTGGCCTCATATTAATGCGCCAGCTTTTTTATTGCAAGGAATTGGAAAAAGAGCTTCCTTCAAAGGATATGTTCAAATACCTAGCAGCCTACTTGATCCTTTTACCAATATTGGTTTATATTTTTTGGCCCTATCTATGGTCCGATCCATTGGGGAGTTTTTGGTCTGCGATCACCAATACCAGTGTAGAAATGCTCTCTATTTCATGGACTTATACTCTTAGTCATATCCTACTCACTACCCCCATTCTTATAGTTTTGGGCTCCTTAATTGGATTGTCTTATATTTCGTTCAGTTTTTTTAAAAGACCAAGTGAATGGAAATCTCTAGATTTCTATAACTTTATATTGTTTCTGTGGATTATTCTTCCTATAGGGGCAGCTATACTCACCAAAGCCAGGGTCTATGATGGTTGGAGACATCACTTTTTTACTTACCCCGCTTTAGTTATTTTTTGTGTTCAAGGTTTTAATTATATCTTGGCTAAGTATAAATCCTACCAACCTCAATTGAATATAGGTATAGCTTTGGCGGTGCTTATTACCACTTTACCATCTTTTATTTTACTCCACCCATATCAGCACACCTATTATAATTTAATTCGTTCTTGGTGGAATGATTCAGAAAAACAATTGCATCTCGACTATGGGGGAATTTCCAGCAAAGAAGCTCTTGAATCCATAGCTTCTCAGGAGCTGAAGCAACAAGATCAAAAAACCATTGTCCTTACTGAGGATCCCAGTGCCTTAATAAATCTGAAGATTATTGCCAAAAATTTAAGAAATAAATTAAAGGTAATAAGTCTAGATATGCTACCTCTATATATTAGGGTTACAAAAAACCCCTGCCTCGAAGAATTTGCAAAACGTCATGCCTGGAAATATCACTTTAAAAGTAGGGACACTTTGGTGGCTGAGGGTTGGGTTTGGGAGGAAGAAAAGCCTCTCATTTATGCCTGTTTAGACCCCACATCAAAAGAAATAGTTTTCAATCAAATCAACAACCAAAGAAACGTTATCTATGCAAATAGAGAACAAATCATGACCCAAGGAGATTACCTATTTGTAATTGAACGCCCCATTGGTATAAACCCTAAACCTTATGACTACCCAATATTCAAACAGATAACTCGCGGGGGGCGAGTCATCTCTACCATTTATCAGTTAAAACCGAGACCCAATTAAAAAAGGAGCTCATATGAAAATAGTTTCATTGTTATTATCCCTCTTTTTAATTACGAGTTATAGTCTAAATGCAGAGTCCCACAAAGCAAAAAGGGTCAAACTCAGGTTAGCCATTTTTTGTACTTCCAGCTCCACTTGGAAGAGTACTTTAGATGCCATGGATAAGGACCTTAAGAAAGCCACGGGAGGTAGAATTGGACTCAAAAGTAAATTCATGGATCTAAAAGCAGATGAGGTTTTTGCTATACAGAAGATGAATACCGGAAGGTACCATGGTGCCAACCTATCTATTGTCGGATTAAGTCAAATCCTTCCATCTTTTTATGCTTTAGAATCACCGCTCATTTTCCATAATGACAAAGAGGTTGATTATGTTCAGTCTCAGCTTTTTGAACATTTTTACAAAGAGCTGTGGGATAAGGGGTTTGTTCTACTGGGGTTTACAGGGGAGGGCTTATCCTACCTATTCTCACGCTCAAAATGGGATAGCCGTCAGCCAGCCAAAAACCTAAATGTTTGGCTTCCCCAGAATGATAAGGGAGCAAAAACTTTACTAAATACCTGGGGAGTGACTCCCATTTCTCTACATATAAGTAAAGTGAAAAATGCTCTCATACAGAATCAGTTTGAATACCTCTATGCTCCGGCTCAGAAGGTTCTTCAACTTAATTGGGATTCCCATTTGAAATACAGACTTGAGCTTCCCATTATAAACTCTATTGGTGCCCTTATTCTCAAACGTCGAGTTTTTGATAAGCTATCAATAAATGACCAGGATATTTTGAAAAAGCTTTCAAAAAGATCCTTGTATCAATTGCAGCAGCTAAATCGTACAGAGAGCCAGAAGGCAATAAACAAGCTGGTTAAAAAGGGGCTAAGTTCTTACTCTCCATCTGAGGCTGATAAGGGTTTCATGAGAGATCTCTCAAATCTAACATTCTCAAAAAATATAGATAAGTTATTCTCTTTTTCCTTTATTGATCAGGTTAAAAAACTAGTTGTACAATATAGGTCCCTTACATCTAAGGGAAAAGTGCCACAAGAATAAAAATTATGTGTTAATATAGAGGGAAAATCCATCTGATGACCTTAGCTTTGAAAAACAAGAAGTAAATTAAGGAGAGAATAATGATAAAGGTATTTGGTTTTTTTATCCTGGGGGTTACTCTATTAAATACCTGTAATGTTGAAGACGATAAAGACACCATGAATCCTTCTGATCCGGGTTCTGTACAGTATGAATTCTATAATCAATCTGATCTATCCAATGAAACACCTGCTTTAAATTTAACAAAGCTAGGTCCTCAGGGAGCCATTCTTGAATTAAAAAATAAATTGAGTCCCTTCCATGGATTATCCATTACCGGAGCTGAAGATGCCACCAAAGAAGAGGTCGAGTTTAAAGTAAAGTACCTAGCTACGGAAAAACTCAAAAAAAAGCCGTCTCTTCCTGAAGGAGTTTCTCTCGGTAGTCGCCTCCTATTCATTGAAACTACTGGATCAAAAGATTGGAATCTAAAGCGAAGTTTCGACTCGCCACTCATTATAAAGATTCCGCTTGCTGATAAAGACAACGCTAGACAGACGCATTATTTTCTTATGAATACAGATGGAACCCTCTCTTCTTTAGGATTTTTAAATCGTACGCATGAGTTCATAACACTTTTCACCCACTCGCTTTATGATGTAAAAAATGCTACCTCCAACCTTCTTTCAGCTCCTAGCAAGCAAAAACAGCTGGCTCTTGTTCCACTTATTTATACTCTTAATAACAACCAGAAGATTACTACATTATTTAATCCACCACCTGAAACAGATGATGAAAAATTTAAAGCCACTCTCAGTCAATTAAAGCCATTTCATTTACTAACTAGGAAAATTCTGGTTAATACAAAGGATCTCAGTTCCACAGTTGCTTCACGTATGCGTATGGAATATCTCCTTAGCAGTCTTTATATCACCAAAAGTCCGGTGGTGATCGGTCTTTATAATACCGAGCATGAAAGATACCCTGTTTTATCTTATGCAGCTATAACAATCGAAGGATCTATCGATACGAAAGGCAACATGAGTATCACCCTTTTTGATGCTAATATGCCACAAGATTATCCAGAAGAAATTCCTTTGTCTCAGATTGACTTCAAGGTGGATTCCGAAACATTTGAACCCTACACAAGCTCTATCAAACCTGATAGTAGTAGCTCGTACAAATATAATCACCTAATACAAGTGCATGGGTGGAAGTTTTGACTTGTAGTCCTGAAGGGCGGGGGCTTTCTTAATTCAATATTCAGTTGAGCTAAAATTTATCAGCTGTAAAAACTTCAAGGTGCTCAGGGATTGTAAGAGATCCTATTATTTCTAGAAATTGGTCTAATGCCAGGTCTTTATAGGAGTTATTGAAATACACCAGGACTATTATAGATTTTTCTTTCATCTCAACCTCTCCAGTTAAGAGCTGTTGTTTCATAATACTTTTCCATAAAATATTAGTGCTCACATCATACACCATCCCTAAACCCGTATTATTAGGATCTAAATCAGGATGGACACCCTTTTTGAGCCTTTGCTTAATTAAATTGTCGGTTCCTTTGTCAATTTTAAAAATCCGATAAGTGGCTTCATCCCACTTTTTCATAGTTGAGTTAAATGCATAAATTATGCTAATCGCCCTTATCGGGCTTTGATCTTTATCGTCTGCTTCAAAGGTGGCAAGGAGTTGAGATTTTTTATTGCTTTTTGATTTTGGTTTGAATGAAGAGGTTTTGAGGTATTCGGGTATATATATAGAAATACCTTCGTTTTTAATATTTTCCATTCGCCATTTTAGGTTTTTTCCATTTGTTGTTGGTGCTGTCTTTTGTATTTGCTTGCCGATGAACAAGCCTGAACCCCACAAAAGGGCAAATAAAATGAGAGATGTGAGTATTAACTTTGTTTTAGTGGGTTTGTCTGTATAAATAACATAGGTGTTGGCAATCTTATCAGCCAAAGCCTGATTCTTCTCAGTGAATAGAGCAAGTAGCTCACCCAGAAAGATAAGGCTTGCAAAAAATCGGCCTAATGATTGTAAAAAACTAATTTTATCATAAGATTTATTTACCAGTTGAAGCCCCATTATTTTTTGACCTAGGGTGCAGCCAATAGCCACCGGAAGAATAATGCTATTAATGATAAGAACTAGTAAATGGGTATATCCAAAGCTCTTGATAACGAAATCTGTAAAGACTGACATCATTAGAACGATTAACAAGTCAAAAAACTTACCATTAAAACGAGCTCCAAATCCGGCATATTCATGATTTTGAGCAAGTCTTGTTTGGCTTCCTTTAGATGGCTGGGGTGGTGCATTTTTTGAATTGATTTTCGATACGGAAGGCATGTTTCCCTCTTGAAGATTGACAATTACTTATAGTTTATCATTATATTGCCAACAATGCTAAGAGCTGTCGCATAATACATGAATGGGGATGGTAAATTGTGTGGGGTAAAAAAAAGAGTGGGCGCTATAGGGTTCGGACGGGATCGCCCAGATGGGTCCGCCTAGTCCACGATAAAAAGGAAGGGTTGAAGGAGGATAATCTATAATTAAC
>CAYFLR010000123.1:0-5992 GCA_964343805.1 uncultured bacterium
TTTGACTGGGGCGGTCGCCTCCAAAAGAGTAACGGAGGCGCGCAAAGGTTCCCTCAGGCCGAATGGAAACCGGTCGAAGAGTGCAAAGGCATAAGGGAGCTTGACTGCGAGGCAAACAGGCCAAGCAGGTACGAAAGTAGGTCTTAGTGATCCGGTGGTTCCGCATGGGTGGGCCATCGCTAAACGGATAAAAGGTACTCCGGGGATAACAGGCTGATTCCCCCCAAGAGTTCACATCGACGGCGGAGTTTGGCAGTTCGGTCCCTATCTATCGTGGGCGTAGGATATTTGAGAGGAGTTGCCCTCAGTACGAGAGGACCGGGGTGAACAGATCAATGGTGGACCAGTTGTTTCGCCAGAGGCATTGCTGGGTAGCTAAGTCTGGACAGGATAACCGCTGAAAGCATCTAAGCGGGAAGCCTCCCTCAAGATAAGATATCCCTGATTTTATATCAATAAGGTCCCTTGAAGACTACAAGGTTGATAGGCTGGAGGTGTAAGTGCAGTAATGTATTCAGCTGACCAGTACTAATTGGCCGAACGTTTCCAAAATCTACAAAAGCGACTTTACTTAGGTGACTACTTAGCTGGTCGAGGTAAGGAAGAACAAAGAATCTTTTTTATCTAGATCAGTTTTGGTTGTGTTGATAGCGGAGAGGCCACACCTGATTCCATACCGAACTCAGCAGTTAAGCTCTTTGGCGGCGATGGTACTGCACAGGCGACTGTGTGGGAGAGTAGCTAAATGCAACCTTAAATTTAAAAAAACCACCCTTTACCTGAAGGGTGGTTTTTTTTTGCCTAAAATCCTGTTTTTTAACACCCTAGAGTTCCCTACCTAATATCCATCAAAGAATAATCAAATTGACATTAAGTGACCAAATCCATAAAATTTCATAAGGGTAAGAATCTGAAAATCAAAATTTTTTCAAAGGTATAGGTGTTAGGATGGCAACAGGAAAAATATATGACCTATTTAAAAACTATCGTGAAGATTCTGGTTTTGAAAAGCTCCATTGGGAAGGTTCCTTTGAAGAGTACATCTCGATGGTGCAGAAAACACCTCAAATAGCGCGCTCAGCATTTCAACGTCTTTATGACATGGTGCTTGAAAGTGGTTTTGAGGAGTACACTGAATACCGGAAAAAAATTACACATTATAAATTCTTTGAAGATAAAGCCAACAATGGTAAAGACGCAATCTTTGGAATGGATATCCATTTACAAAAGCTCTTAAATATCTTTAAAGCAGCGGCACAAGGATATGGTCCAGAAAAACGTGTCATACTACTTCATGGTCCTGTAGGAAGTTCAAAAAGTACTATTGCTCGTCAATTGAAAAAAGGTCTTGAGCGTTATTCTTTAACTGATGAAGGAGCTCTCTACTCCTATAAATGGGTTGGACTAGCTGATATTTTAGACATGGAAGATGAATTTGTCAGCCCCATGCATGAGGAGCCTTTATTACTGATTCCTGATGGTAAAAGAGCTGAAGCTCTCCATCTCATTAACAAAGGTCAATCTGAAATTAACCGTATTCGACTCGAAGGTGAGCTTTGTCCTCCTTGTCGTTATATTTTTGATAAATTACTTAAACACTATGATGGTGACTGGTATAAAGTTATTGAGCACGTAAGAGTTTATCGCTTAATTCTATCTGAAAAAGACAGAGTCGGAATTGGTACTTTCCAACCAAAAGATGAGAAAAACCAAGATTCAACAGAGCTTTCCGGCGATGTAAACTACCGTAAAATTGCCCAATACGGATCTGATTCGGATCCACGGGCTTTTAACTTTGATGGCGAATTCAATATCGCCAATAGAGGTATTATTGAATTTGTAGAGGTTCTTAAGCTAGATGTGGCTTTCCTCTATGACCTATTAGGTGCATCACAAGAGCATATGATTAAGCCGAAAAAATTTGCTCAAACTCATATTGATGAGATCATTTTAGGTCATACTAACGAGCCTGAATTTAAGAAATTACAAAACAACGAATTTATGGAAGCTCTTCGTGACAGAACCATGAAGGTGGATGTTCCTTACATCACTAAAATGTCCGAAGAGGTCAAAATCTATAAAAAAGATTTTAATGAAAACACTGTGAAGAATATCCATATTGCTCCTCACACTGTAGAAATGGCATCCATGTGGGCGGTTCTTACTCGACTAGAAGAGCCTAAAAAATCAAATCTTTCTATTGTCCAAAAAGCGAAACTTTATGATGGAAAAACTCTTCCCGGTTTCACTGAAGACAATATTAAAGAACTTCGTAAAGAAACGAAGAGAGAAGGTCTGGAAGGTATTTCTCCTCGTTTTATTCAGGATCGAATTTCTAACACTTTAGTGGAGAATAGAGCAGAAGGCTGTATTAACCCATTTATGGTGATGAATGAAATTGATGGTGGGATTAAAAACCACTCCTTAGTTAATAATGAAGAGGTCCTTAAGCGTTATCGTGAACTCTTAGACATTGTTAAAAAAGAGTATGAAGACATTGCCAAAAATGAAGTGCAAAGAGCTATTACAGCTGATGATGAAGCGATTTCAAAACTTTGCGCTAACTACATTGACAATGTAAAAGCTTACACTCAAAAAGAGAGAGTAAAAAATAAGTATACAGGACAAGATGAAGAGCCAGATGAGCGTCTCATGCGTTCTATTGAAGAAAAAGTTGAAATTCCAGACAGTCGTAAAGATGATTTCCGTAGAGAAATTATGAACTACATTGGAGCTCTCGCGATTGAAGGTAAAATCTTTGATTATCGCACCAATGAGCGTTTACACAAAGCATTGGAATTAAAACTTTTTGAAGACCAAAAAGACTCCATTAAGCTCACAACCTTAGTTTCCAACGTTGTTGATAAGGATTCTCAAGAAAAAATTGACGTTGTCAAAGAACGTTTAATTAAAAACTATGGATATTGCGATATTTGTGCCACAGACGTATTAAATTATGTTGCCAGCATTTTCGCTCGTGGTGATATTAAGAAAACCTAAACGACGATGCTTTTATTATTAAAAGTATGAAGTGAAACGGGTGTGTACATGCAGCGTGATCAAAATCGATTCAAAAAAATTGTGCGTGGTAAGGTGAAACACGAGCTACGCAAGTACATTTCTAGCGGTGAGCTAATAGGCCGTCAGGGGAAGAATGTTGTTAAAATTCCTCTTCCCCAGATGGATATACCCCGCTTTAAATTTGGTCAAAATAAAGGTGGAGTAGGGCAAGGAGATGGTGAGGTTGGAGATGTCATAGGGCAAGAACCTCAACAAGGTGAAGGAAATGAAAAGGCTGGAAAAGATCCTGGTCAGCATGAAATTGAGGTGGATTTAACTCTGGAAGAACTTGCCGATATTTTAGGTGAGGAACTAGAGCTTCCCAATATCAAAGAGAAGAGTAAGAAGAAATTTGATACCAAACACTACAAATACACCGGTATCAATACAGTGGGAACAGAGTCTCTCCGTCATTTTAAGAAGACCTATCTTCAGGCTTTAAAAAGGCAAATCTCCATTGGTAACTATGATCCTGATAATCCCATCATAATCCCTCATCGCACTGATAAAAGATACCGTACTTTTAGAGAGGTGGTGACTCCTGAATCCTGTGCTGTGATTATCTATATTATGGATGTTTCGGGTTCTATGGGTGAAGAGCAAAAAGAGATTGTCCGCCTTGAATCTTTTTGGATCGACATGTGGCTCCGAAAGCAATACAAAGGCTTGGAGAGACGCTACATCATCCATGATGCTGCTGCTAAAGAGGTGGATCAACATACCTTTTATCACACCCGAGAGAGTGGTGGAACGCTCATTTCTTCGGCTTACAAGTTATGTAATAAATTGATTCAAAATTACTATTCTCCTCTGGATTGGAATATTTATGTATTTCAATTTTCTGATGGTGATAACTGGTCCGGAAGCGATACCACAGACTGTATGAGAATGCTTGAAGGAGATCTGTTTCCTGTGGTGAATATGTTTGCTTATGGCCAAGTGGAAAGTCGTTATGGAAGTGGTCAATTTATGAAAGATCTAGAGAAGCATTTTGGAACGGAACATGACAAGCTGCTCACTTCTCAAATTAAAGACAAAGATGCCATTATGGGGTCCATTAAAGACTTCTTGGGAAAAGGAAAATAATCATGTCACTTACCCCAGAACTTGCTCAGATTAGGGATCAGGTAAAGGAAGTTGTTAAATCCTACGGCTTAGATACCTTTGAAATCATTTTTGAAATGATTGATGCTAAACAGATCAATGAAGTGGCTGCCTATGGAGGCTTTCCAGTTCGCTATCCTCATTGGAAATGGGGTATGGCTTATGAGCGTTTAAGCAAAGGATATGAGTGGGGCTTGTCGAAAATCTATGAGATGGTCATCAATACAGATCCTTGCTATGCCTATCTTATGAGAGCTAACAATCATGTTGATCAAAAAACGGTAATTTCTCATGTGTATGCTCACTGTGATTTTTTCAAAAATAATTATTACTTTTCAGTCACCAATCGCAAAATGCTCGATCAAATGGCTAACCATGCCACACGAATCAGGCGATATATTGATATTTATGGAGAAGATAAGGTCGAAGCTTTTATTGATACCTGTTTATCAGTAGAAAACTTGATTGATATTCATGCTCCCTATTTGCAGCCTTCTGAAGGGAACTGTTGATGATGAGAATAAAATTATTGATGGGGTAGAGTCTTCCAAGATTAAAAGTAAGAACTATATGGATCGCTATATCAATCCTCCGGAGCATTTAGCCAATGTAAAAGAGGACATGATTAAGAAACTGAGCGAATCAAAACAGTTTCCCGAAAACCCTGAGCGAGATATTCTTCAGTTTATTATTGATTATTCCAATTTAGAGGATTGGAAGAAAAATATTGTAAATATTATTCGAGATGAAGCCTACTATTTTGCTCCTCAAGGCATGACTAAAATCATGAATGAGGGATGGGCGACTTATTGGCATTCTAAGATTATGACCAATCATATCTTGAATGATTCTGAAATCATTGATTTTGCAGATGCTCATTCAGGAGTTTTAGCAACTGGTCCCGGTCAAATTAATCCATATAAGTTAGGGGTTGAGCTCTATAAATACATTGAAGAGCGTTGGGACAAAGGCCAGTTTGATTACCTGAACTGTGATGACTATGAAACCAAGATGAATTGGGATAAGAAACTGGATTTAGGTCGAAAGAAAATTTTCCAAGTTCGTAGTTTTTACAACGATATTACATTTATTGATGAGTTCATTGATGAAGAGTTTGCTCGCAGACAAAAGCTGTATGAGTACGCTTTCGATCAAAGAACTGGCCAATATATGATTGTCAGTAAAGATTATAAAAAGATTAAAAACCAGCTACTCGACCAACTTACTAACTATGGTAATCCTATTATCGAAGTTGTTGATGGAAACTATAAAAACCGTAGCCAATTGCTGTTAAAGCATGAATTTATGGGGACTGAAATTCAATTGAATTATGCCCATGAAGTGTTGAAAAACTTAGAAAGACTATGGACTCGTCCCGTTTCTCTATCCACAATTATCAGTGGAAAACCAGTTATTTACACCTCTGAAAATGGTAAAGTTACCGAAGAAACCCCAGAAAAAGCCGTCGAAGTTAAAAAATAAGTTGTAAATAAATTTTTTTATGCTACTATCCGGTACTCTATTTAGTCGGGGTATAGCGCAGCCTGGCTAGCGCACCTGCTTTGGGAGCAGGGGGTCGCAAGTTCAAATCTTGCTACCCCGACCAAAAAAACCAGCTGAAAGGCTGGTTTTTTTTTGGTCGGAAAAGCCAGAGAAGCATTCGTTGCAAGTTCACAAAGTCGGATTCTTTGACCACCTGGAATAGTCGAGTCTTATTATTTATCTTATTTAAGGATAAAAGTTTTAGTTCCGGTAAAAGGCTAAATTGTGCTAGCTTCTTAAATGACATAGGTTCCTCCTGTAGGCTATTTTTGTGTGGTAACAAAAT
>CAYFLR010000124.1:0-443 GCA_964343805.1 uncultured bacterium
GACGGCATAATTGAAAACTACAATCAAAAGCTACGCCCCCTCAACATGTTTAGACTAGAAAAATTTATAAAAAAATCCTTTCATCTCCCCATCAAAGATATGGTAGAATTAGTTGTTAAACACACATTTGCATATTATGATGGATGTCCCCCAGAAGATGATATTACATTTATTGCATTAAATTTCAGCAAATAGGTTTACTATGAGCACAGATAAAATCCCCAGCAAAGAGCTTCAGTTAAAATGTGCTCAACCATTTAATACGGCAATTAAAGAAGTTCTAGAATCCTTTCTGTCGGCAAAATCAGAAGCATCAATGCCAACCATATCCGAAGGAAAACTCACCATTCCCTGTTCAGGTGTTCTTATAAAACTTGATATTAGTGGGACTGTAGATGCAATGGTTCAGATGGTTTTTCCAAGTGAGACAGCCCAAAATATTG
>CAYFLR010000124.1:453-5913 GCA_964343805.1 uncultured bacterium
GCTACCCAAATGATGGGTGAAAAATGTGAAACCCTTGATGAAATGGTAGCTGATGCTGTTTCAGAGTTTGTTAATATGGTAGTAGGAAATGCCAAAGCAAGTTTGTATACTGGAGATTTACATCCTATTCAACTGGGATTGCCATCATCTATTTATAGTGACAGTTTCTATTTGAATTTTTCTAAGAACTCTTTTGGTTTGCACTATAATCATACAACCGATTTAGGTCCCTTGACCCTTATTCTAGAATTTAAATTCGTGAACCCCGATGACGTAAGTCTTCCGAGGAGTGTATAGTTATGAAAGCACTGATTGTAGACGATTCAAAGGTCATGTGTCAAATTTTAAAAAGGCATTTAAATGTTATTGAGGTGGATGCGGACCTTGCCCATGATGGCCGCCAAGCACTTGATAATTTAAATAGCCAGAGCTATGAAATCATTTTAATCGACTGGAACATGCCTGTCTTAAATGGGATTGAAACAATCATAGAATTAAGAGACCAGGGAATTAAAACTCCCGTCATTATGATCACAACCGAATCAGAAGATGCAAGGAAAAAAACTGCCTTCAATGCTGGAGCCAACGACTACATTACCAAACCTTTCACAGCTGATACCATTCAACAAAAAGTCTTGAAAAATCTAAAACAATAGTGTGAATTTTATAGTGAGGATATTAGTTAGGAACCTCTTTATCATTCAAGAAAATTAATTCCTTGGCCATCTTGCTCGTTGATTTCCACTTTAGTAGGAATTCCATCAAAGTACTTTCTTAAAATATCTCGTTCCTCTTCCATAGTAGTTAGCTTGTAAAGGGCTAACCCCAGCGGATCAAAGGTATCATGCTCCAAGGAGTATACTTGAGCAATCAACTCTTCATCTTTTTTGGAAAGGACCTCGCTCAAAATATTTACAAAACCAGATAGATTATTCAAATGTTGTTGTAATTGATCTTGAAACTGTAAGGCCACTAATATGGGATTCACCAGATCTTGTAACGATTTATCCTTACTCAAAACCTTCCTAAATGCAGACAATGCTGAGTTAACTTTGTCTTGTTTGGAGCCCAGATCTTGATCATCATTATCTTTGAGTAGCTCTTCTTGCAGGTTCTCAATGGAATCTAACGATTCTTGCGAAACGGCACCAATCCGATCAGAGTCTTCCAGCAGCACGGCCAGAGCCTTCCCGATCTCGACGGTAGATGATTCAGTATAACTCACACAATCAAGGAGGACCTGCCGGTAGTGATCAAAAAACCGGAGTACAAATTCCGGTTCGGTGACTGGAATATTGTTTAGATCATTAAGTGTGATTTTTGCTAAATCTTGGATAGGCACTCCATCTAAAAAGGAGCAAAGAAACTTGACTTGGTCTTCTTTTTCCTCGATTTGAGTATAAATGGCTTGAACCATTTCTCCACAGTCGACTCTATCATCCAAACTGGCATCTATTTTATCTATTAAATGAAGTAAACTTTTAATGTTTTTCTTTAAAACAGCTGATTTAGCATACAGTATGTTTTTATTTTGCATTTCAATTAAAACTGGAAAAGCCTTACTTCTCAGTCCAAGATTTAACCGGCTCACCGCTTCCATTTGTTTTTGCATACCCGCAAGACCCAGCCGATCTTTTTTGGATTGCTCATCTTCTTTGAAGTCGACATCTTCTCCTTTTTCCATTTTCTCCTGCAGCTGATCCACAATATCATCGACCTCATCATTCATATGGTTCAGCTTTTCAGCCGCCAGATCTTCGTCCGAAGATTGATCTTTTTTCTGTTGATAAAATTTCCCAACTTTTATTTTTCGACCTTGTTTGGAAAGACCGGTTCCATGATCCAAAATTGTATTGGTGGCCTCTTCCAATCGGTAAACAGCCAGAGTTAAGAACTCATTGGCTACAAAAGAAAATAACTCTACAAAATATCTTCTTTGCTGATAAAAAGCTTCAGTTAGTTTATCGGACATATCTATTTCCTATTAGAGTAATCGTTTCAAGTTATTATATCATGAAGATTAACTAGAGACTATGGAGAAAAGGGATCTTTTATGTTAAGATAAATCAGAAATAAGCCTGTAAGGAGTATCCCACCTCCCACAGGTTTTTCCCTTTGATGTATGTCTTTACAGGAGTGAACCTTGCAGCATTCAAGAACCCGAAATATGAGTATTTTTGCTTCCATTACTTTGGCAGTGGTAGGTCTTTCTCAAATTAGTAGCTATCTCATCAATACTCATATTCCCATTGGCAAAACAGTCGTCATCAATTCATTACTTCATTTTACCCATGTTCGTAATTTAGGCGGAATTTTTGGATCTTTTCAAGGTTATGGCTGGGTTTTCGCGATCTTCACCCTTTCCATTATTATTGGACTCACTATCTACCTCTGGAAAGGCAAGGATACTCAAAATTATGAGTATATCTGCCTGGGACTTATAGCTGGGGGAGGAAGTAGCAATTTAGTAGATCGCTTAATTTATGGTTCCGTCATTGATTTTATCAATGTCCAACATATACCCTACTGGAAGTATGTCTTTAATACTGCTGACACCATGATCCACCTGGGTCTTTGGCCCCTCTTGATCTTGAGTTTGACAGAGGCTCATGCTCAATCATCGCAGGAATCGAGCAAAGAACCCACCCCAACAGATTCCTAATCCCATAACAACTTGATATAATAAATATATTTAAGAATATTCATTAATACTCTTACTTCTTCCGATAAGTAATTAAGTTTCTAAACTTCTCGGATAGCTTTAAGAGGTTCACATGAATTTTAAATATACCATCCTTACTTTGACTCTCCTGACCCTCATGGGTATGGTTACCAGCTACCAAAATTGTGGTGCCAATAAAATGCCTATTGCCAAAAAGCAAAATAAGAGTGAGATCAACTCTGCTCCTAACACAAGTCAAAACATTCGAAGAAGGTCTACTACCACTGAAGCCAACAAAGAAAACAACAACAATAACAATCAAGTGAAATCAGATGTTATTGTTCAGCATGATGGATTTGCCGATGTGGGATCAGCACTTAAAACAATAAAAAGTGTGAATACCAGTGCTATCACGCTTGGAGTGGATAACAAAAAGCATCCATTATACGGATTAGAGGTTATTATACCTAAGGTTGATGGAGAATCACCTATTCAAATAGAGGTAAGTCACGCCTATGTGAAAGAAATTGAAACACCTGCTGGTTCTTCTGAAGCATGCACTCCACTTATTAATATCCAAATTCCTAACTCTATGGCTCATGAAAGAATAACCATCTTAAAAACTCCTATAATCGTAAAGGTTCCACTAAATAAGCTATGTCAAAGCAAAGACTATATAGGTTTTTATCTTTATATGCCTAATGACAAGTCCTTGATTCCAGCAAGTGTAATTAACCGATCAGACACAACAATTACTTATATACTTACACAATTACCTAAAAAGTCTTCCATCAGCACCAGTCAACAAGAGAGCGATGATTTTATATTCGCAGGAATAGCTCTAACAGCAAAAAACTTTGATCCTCTCCGACAGGAAATGATTGCCACAGGCTTTGGAATTGCGGAACCCTCAAACAGCAATGCACTACACATTCCCGACATGGGCTCTTATTTAACACCCGTTGGAAACAGTTTGGGCATGGTCAATTTGGCTAAATATATGTTTAAAAATGGAATCAATCCACTTTTTACCAAAGATAAACTAAATGCTCCTAATGTAGCTAATTGGTTTTTAAATAATGTGTCTATGGAAGCCGCTGCTAGGGCCGAGATGACCTATAAGAAAGATTCTCATTTGTGGAAAAAAATAGCAGAACTAAACATCAATGAACTTAAAAATAACAACGATTACCATACTGGGCGAGTGATTGCCCGAGCTGTAATTGATCAGATTTATACAACACGAAGCCCAGTTACTTTGCAGATTTTCACAGAAAGTAATGAAAGCAAATCGGTTTTGGTATTTGCTGCAAAAGTGATTGGTGATACCATGGAATTCTCTATTTATGATCCTATCTTTCCTCATACCCCAAAACAAATTGTTTTTGATGCAGAAAAAGGTTTTTTACCCTATGTATCTTCTAAATTAAAAGGTCAACCCTCTCAGATCTATAAAAAATTTATCATATATAACGATTTGGATACTGATAAAATGAAGTCAATTGTTGACAGTGCTTTTGATGGTTTCAAAGACAATTCTCTATTTCCCACAATAACAATAGATTCCATAACCCAAAAAGAGAGTTCTAAAGAAATCCAATTTGATGATCAAAAAAAGAAGGAGTACCTTGTAGATGAAGGGTTGTTAGTGGTTAAGGGTCAGATCTCAGAATACCCTAGCAGCGGTGAATTCTCTTATCATTATTTTCTGCAAGTCAAAGTAGATAAGTGGATCACAAGCTCACTAGAAATAGACAGCAAAGGAAACAGAAGTTTTTCATTCGAACTCCCTCTAAAGGAAGGGGCCAATGAAATCTCAATATTGTTAGGTGATGAACCAAAAATTACTGAAATAGATGAATCTCCCTTTGACCTGATCACTAAATGGGGTGGATCCAAAACAATCAGTCTATTTAATAATGGTTTAAGCTATGAGCAAATGCAGCAAGCGAATGAGGATGCAGAGGAAGAAGAAAGTAACACCAGTACCAATATAGAAAATCCAAATCAAATTAAAGTTAATTTTGCTGGAGATATAAATTCAGGCAATCCAATCACCATGGCTGAAAGTAATATAAACTTCTCAGATTTAAATGATATTGAAACTTATACTTTAAATGCCTCATCACCAACCTTGGCGGTGGAGGATTGCGTCATTCATAATTACTTCATTGAGATGGAACTCAGTAAGACAAACCCTGCTGACAATGCAATTGATTCTTTAGTCAATGGCCAAATATATACTCTCAGTGCAGAAAAAAATCCTCTGCTCAAATTTAATCTTACCTCTATTTGCATGGAAGAAAACAGTGCAGGAGTCTTAGTAGTTAAATACAGAAAAAATTATACTTTACCCAAAGATGCAGGCTATAAAGTGAATGAACAGTTAGGAGATCTTATTCTTAATTACCATAATTCAAAATGTGGTGATAATGTGAAAGGCAAGATATCTAATCTGACATTAATTTTAAAGGGACCAGAATACCCATCGGAACCCACCCCTTTGCAAGATCAAAGTTTAAAGAAAATAGAAGTAGATTTAGACTTTGATGCCATGGTTACCAGAATACGCAGTAACATCTGTAAAAAATAAAAAAAAAGCGGTTTAAACTTAGGTAAAACCTAGTTTAAACCGCCTTAAAGTTTTAATTACTTCTTAGCTACTGGCTTTTTCTTAGCCACGGGCTTTTTCTTAGCCACTGGCTTTTTCTTAGCCACTGGCTTTTTCTTAGCCACTGGCTTTTTCTTAGCTACTGGCTTTTTCTTAGCCACGGGCTTTTTCTTAGCCACTGGCTTTT
>CAYFLR010000125.1:0-5670 GCA_964343805.1 uncultured bacterium
TCCTTCCGGTTATGCGTTTTTCCGGAATTTTTGTGAATTCTATGGAGGATTAGCTCTACAACTATCTTTCTCATTGGCTTTCCTTTCTTATGTGCGGTTTAGAAACCTTAGTCATGATCACTAGGGGGGATTAATGTGAAATTTACAAAAAGTAAATGTGGAGTTGAAAAATATATAAAAAATAATGGAATAGTTAAAATAAATAATAGGATGAGAGTCTGAGATGCGATTTCCTCTACTTAAGGACGAAAAAACCAAAAAATTATGAGCCCTGTTATTTGCCCCCATCTCATGTGTAACTAAATGAAAATCTTGTATTGAATGATAAATATATAAAATTAATCACAATAATTCCGATAGTCCACCTTATGGAACTGTCTGAATTAGAATTAAAAGAATGTCTATTTGATAAAGAGAGCATTGCTGTTTATAGGGGCTGTGAAAAAAACTCTCCCCATCGCTCTTTAATTATTAAGTTTTTAAAATATAATGCGGTGGATAGGATATCCATTTCTCGTATTAAACATGAGCATCATCTTCTTTCGAAGATAGAATCGAATAATATTATCAAAACATACGGCATTAGAGAGTCTAAAGATGGACTTCTACTTCTCTTGGAAGATTTTAAAGCTACATCCATGCAGCAATGGATTTTACATCATGAACTAGATCTTCTACAGTTTTTTAATTTCGCTATTGAAGTGGTAAAAGGAATAAGCGTTCTGCATCAAAATAAAATAGTCCATCATGATATTAAACCTCATAACATTTTGATCAATGAGGAGAGACGGGTCAAAATATGTGATTTAGGAATTTCTTTTGATGAACTACAAAAAAGTTCTTTAATGTATAGCCATGATAGTTTAGTTGGCACTCTTCCATATATTTCTCCGGAACAATCAGGCAAATTGAACTGTGTGGTGGATCATCGCACCGATTTCTATTCTCTAGGAATAACTTTTTTTGAAATAATTATTAAAAAAAGACCTTTTAATTCTTTTGATCCATCCCAGCTCATATATCAACATATTACATGTGCACCACCACTTTTACACCAATTAAATCCAGATATACCTGTTCCCCTTTCAAATATAATCGATAAACTTCTAGCTAAACATCCAGAAGATAGATATCAAAAGGCTACAAGTTTGTTAAGTGATCTGCATAATTGTAAAGACCAGTTTAGAAAAAGGGGGTCAATTAAAGAGTTTCCATTAGCGACTCAGGATCGGTTTTTAAATTTTCAAACTACCCAAAAAATATATGGTCGCACAAAAGAGTTAACTGCTTTGGAACAGGAATTTACCAATGTAATTACTAACCAGAGAATTAGATGGAATTTTATTGTCGGGGAATCTGGGGTTGGAAAGAGTTTTTTAATTAAAACACTGGAAAATAAGTTGATTAACAATAATGGGTATTTTGTTTCTGGTAAATTTGATCAATATCACAATACCCCTTATAGTGGATTAGTAAGAATCTTAGAAGAAATAAAAGAGCTATTACTGTTAGAGGATGAACAGAAATTAACCTATTGGAAAAAAAGGTTAAGAGTCGCTTTAGATGGTGAAGAAAAAGTAATAACCGATGTAGCACCGGGTTTTAAAAAAATATTTGATAAAATCCCTCCTCTTCCCGAGTTAGCATCTAAGGAAAATCAAATTCGATTTCATGGTGCCATTACCCGATTTCTATCTGTTTTTTCTTCTCAGAAAAATAATTTAATTATTTTTATAGATGATCTGCAATGGATAGATTCAGCGAGCTTTCGTATCTTAAAGGAAATTTCAGTTAGTCAAAAAATAAATGCTCTGTATATTATTTGCTCTTATCGAAGTAATGAAATTTATCCGAAGCACTTGGTTAATCAATTCAAAGATTACCTGAAAGATCAAGAGATCCCGCACACAACAATCCAACTAAAACCATTTAAACTGATACATATCCAAGAAGTCATTGCAGATGCCATGTTGGTATCGCCAGCAGAGTCCATGTTACTTGCCGAATTGATTCTAACTCGTACGGCCGGGGTTCCCTTTTTTGTCTATCAGCTTTTGCAAAACCTATATGAACATGAACAGTTTTGTTTCCAAGATAATAAGTGGTGCTGGGATTTGGACGAAATTAAGAAATGCACAATAACCTCTAATGTGGTTAGTTTAATAGTGGAACAATTTAATCAAGATACTCTTTCTGCTCAAAGCAAATCTATCCTCCAATTAGCGGCTAGTGTAGGAACTAAATTTAATATAAAGCAACTGCAAAAGTATAGTGGGCTAGATTTTAATACTATTTTTTCTGCGATAGATGAAGTTAACTTCAGATTCATTATTCCCACTACGGGGTATTCTTATCAATTTATCCACCACAATGTACGAGAAGCTATTTATGGATTGATTAATGCAGATGATAAGTCCAAGAAGCATTATGGCATTGCTAAGAAGATCTTAAAAGGATTTCAACAACAAGATGAAGAACTCTTTGTCTTATTGAAACACTTTAATTTAGGAAGAACTCAAATAAAGCAAGCTGATGAAATTAGAAGCTATTCTTCCCTAAATTACCAAGCCGGCTGTAAAACGATTCAAACAAATGCTTTCGAGGAGGCGGTTCGTTTTTTTAGCCATCCATTAGATGACTTTGGTGAGCAGTTATTAAAACTAGATAAACATTTATTTTATCTACTATTAAGAAAAAAAGCCGAAGCTGAATATTTAGCCGGTTTTTTTGAACAGTCAGAAGAGAGCTTTAACTTAGCTTTACAGCATGCAGATTCTAAGGTTCAAAAATCTAAATTGTACCGTGATTGGACCTACTTTTATACCAATCAAGGAAGATTAAAAGATGCCATTTCCCTGGGTATAAAGGGGCTAAAATTGTTTGGTATTCAACTAAAAAACTCACCATCAAATATAGATGTGTTCTTTGAGTACCTCAAATCCAATTGGTACTTAAAGGGGAAAAAAAGAGAATCTATTATTAATCAATTTTCTCTCAAAGATGATGAGAAGAAATGTATTTACGAGTTGACCAATGCAATTGGACCAGCCGCCTATTTTGTTGATGCTAATTTGTTAAAAATTATTATGATGCGGCTGTTTAAAATGTTTATGACTTTTGGTTGTCATCCTAAGGAAGGTCCAGGAGCAATAGTGAGTTTTGGAGTGGTAAAAGGTCCCGCTTTAGGAGATTATGCCAAGGGTTATGAATTAGGAACCTACGCAATAGAACTCATTGATAAGTTAAAAACAATAGATAGAGCTGCTGAAGTTATTTTTCTCCACTATGCTTTTTTAATTCATTGGATAGAAAAAAACCCGAGTGAAATATCGATGCTTGAAAAAGGAGCCGCAATAGGTAAGGAGAGTGGTGATTATAATTACGCTAGTTACTGCTTAGCAATTGCCTTATTAAAAATGGTGGTTCTTGACTATCCGATGGATTTGATCTTAGATAAAGCAGAAGGCAGTAAGAAGTTTCTGCAAAAAATCCAAAACTATGAAATTTATGATGTGGTTGAAGGAATTGTTGGGTCCTTAAATTGCTTAAGAGCGACTCACGGCAAAATAGGTAGTTTTGATCATCAAGGTTATAACGAGCAAGAGCACATTGATGACATGATTAGGAGAGATTCTCATATGAGTCGACACCTTTTTTATGTCCATAAGGTCAAGTGCTGCTATATATTAGATCAGTTTGATCAGTCTATAGAATATGCTTTCCATATTTCAGATACCATAGATGAACTTTTATTAGGTCAAATTCAATTAGTTGAATTCTATTATTACTTTTACTTAGCATTGAGTCGATCAATTGACAAGATTTCAGCCAAATACAAAGCCAAGTTAAAAAAGATGTTGAGGAGATGTTATACTAAAATAAAAAAGTGGGCGAAGTGTTCACCCCGTTATTTTGCTCATCGTTTTGAGCTCTTGTTAGCTGAAGAGTATAGAAGAAAGAGGCATTATGCAAAAGCTATAAGTTGCTATCAAAGAGCCGTACAACTGGCGAAAAGAGAAGGGTTTATTCTAAATCAAGGGATAAGTTATGAATGCCTAGCTAACAGCCTCATTGAGGCGAAAAACTTTGATTTGGCAGATGGTATATATAGAAAAGCACTTAACTGCTTTCAAACTCTAAAAATGGAAGCAAAGGTCAAGCTGTTAGAACAGGTCTATGAAAGATTGTATGGATTAAAATATAATAATCTGAGTAAGGATGAAAGTAACACTAAAGTTGCTCGGTCTATCCAACATACCGCCACAACTTCGCAATATCATAATATCGATCTCCCTACCATATTGAAAATCATGCAGGTGTTCAGTGATGAGTTAGATGTACAAAAGTTATTACCCAGAATTCTAGAAACGGCCATTGTGAATTCGGGAGCAACGGGAGGTTGTTTAATCTTCCAATATGAAGATGGCTTTTATGTTGAATCCAGCGTTTTTGAGAAAGATAGTAAATTCATTTATGAGGGGAAAGTTAAACTAGAAGATTATAATCAAGTAGCTCACTCAGTTGTACAGTACGTTTTTAGGACTCAAGATACTCTGGTCTTAAATTCAGCCATAGATAATAATAGATTTAAAAAAGATAGGCATATCAATCAATATCAAATTAAATCATTAATAGGCATACCTTTTTCGAGAAATAATGAAAGCTTGACTGCAATGCTTTATTTAGAACATCGGTGGGTTGCCCAAGTTTTTTCTAATGAAAAACTCTTTTGTCTACGTGTTTTGGTCAACCAGGCGGCAATTTCCGTTCAAAATGCTAAACTCTTCGCAGATCAAGAAGAAAAGATCTATATGCAAAAAGAACTGGAAGTTGCCCAATTAATCCAAAAATCTTTATTACCCATAGATGACAATTTACCTGGTATCCAAATCAGCAAACATTATCAATCAGCAGATCAAACTGGTGGAGATTGGTTTTATTATTTTTATGAACCGAATAATAACAGGATATTCATCTTCATCGGAGATGTTACAGGTCACGGAATCTCTGCGGCTCTGCTCACCGGCAGCGTACATGGAGCAATTTTGAGTATACTTAATATTTTGCCCAAACTGCATAATGAAACTGATAGAAGCACCCAAGATGATCTGCTATTAATCGCTCAAACTATTAATAAAACAATGTGCAAGAGCAGTGCTGCGAGTGATCGATTTATGACCTTAGCATTAATTGGTTTAGATTTGAAAACCGGAAAGTGCGATTACCTCAACATGGCTCATGATCGTATCTTTCATATTAGCAAGGAAGAAGTAGATACTTATTCTAGCCAAGGAAGTCGGTTAGGAGATAGTGAAACTCCTTTACTTAAACCCAAAACATTTCAGCTTCAGCTCGATGATATTCTATTTTTATATACCGATGGTTTAGTAGAAAATCGAGGAGCAGATGGTAAGGTATTATCTGCCGGTAGATTAAGGCGGACATTGAAATATGAGTCTAACATAGAATTAATTACCCAAAAGGTATTAGCGCAAGGGAAAAGTATCTGGCAAGGATTTCCAGCTGATGATGATTGTGCAATCCTGGTTATTAAATGGGTGGGGTTGGAAGCTAAAAAAAGAGTTGCTTAGGCTTATTATGGGTCTTCCAACTAGATGGTGGAAGGTTGATTTTCATTCCGAAAAGACCTTCACTCTATAAGGATCTTTT
>CAYFLR010000126.1:0-5568 GCA_964343805.1 uncultured bacterium
GGGCTCTTTTATGGCAAAAAAAATGCGAGATAAAATAGAAACAGATACAAATACAAAATTTATAAATAGAATAAATAAGATATTGAAAGTGATCAAATAAATGATATATAAGTCATTCAAATATTTCTTTATATACAACATTTTTCAAATAAGCCCCTTCCCACTATCCTCTTTCACTAAATCCATTTTAAGTAAGGACGCTCAGGTTGTTCGGGTTTGTCACTCGTGTAAAAGCCACATATAGTTGACCATGTCCAAACACATCCTGAGGAAGGAAGAGTCCGACATGTTCAACACTTTGTCCCTGCGACTTCGACACAGTGACGCAGAAGGCCAATTTAACTGGGAATTGTTTGCGTGCGACATGGAAGGGAAATGTCTTGTCATCTATGAGTTTAATTCTGGGGATCATAACTACACTCCCCTTGGATTTCCCTGTCATGACCTCCGCCTCAAGAACCGTGTTGTTCATTCTCTTGACAATGAGGCGTGTCCCGTTGGACAATCCCAGTTTAATGCTCATGTTCCTTAGCATTATAATTGGCGAACCAACCTTGAGCCGTAACATGTGGGGTGGGAAGTTGGGCATTTCCAGAGAGTTCAACTACTCAAGAGGCACATAATTGCTATCATCCGTATCTCTGGCTATTGCGTCCACACTCAACTATTTTCTGTCACCTTCAGGGAAGTACTACTCAATGGCTATCTTGTTGATATTGTCCACATCAGCGTTCAGGGGAGTTAAAATGATTCTGTTCTAAAATTAGTCAACCTCCCCTTATCTTTGCATCATATCTGGTTAGATCCTCTTAATCAGGTCATGCACGTCCTTTGATTGGCCTAAATTCAGCAATTACTTTGGAAGGATATGAACCTATTGGATCCCATTCTATTCCGTGATATGGTTTCCAACAATTCCTTAGCCAATCTCCTTTTGAAGCTGCAGAAACTGTCTGATCTCTTCTTGTTCATCTGGATTGCCTTGTACACGCATACATTCTGTTAGTTGCATTACTTCCACGTGAGGCCACAGTTAAGATTTTTTCAAAAGCTGACTAATGATTTCCTCCTTTCCAGCCTTTTTTTTGATGGGCAATCCCTGCTTGTAGTCTCCAGCCATCAAAATCAACTTGGCTCCGAAAGGTTTGGCACAGTCGGTGATGTCTTGGAATGTTCTGTCCAAAGCTTCGAAAACATATTTATTATTCATGACAGCCTCGTCCTAAATCACTAATGAGCATTGTCGAATGAGGTCTGCCATTTTGGACTGTTTGCGAATGTTGCAGACTGTATTTTCGTTTGGATTCAGAGGAATTTTAAATTTAGAAAAAGACGTTTCTCCTCCCGGTAAATTGAGTGCACTTATTCCACTGGAGGACACAGCGATGGCAAGTTTTCCATTGCCTCTGAAATAGTTTAAGATTGTCTTTTCGACGAATGTCTTTCCTGTTCCAGCGTCTGCATCTATAAAGACAATGTTCTTTTCATCAGCTTCCATGTGAGCCATTTTTCTTGCCATTAAATCTACAATTGCTTTTTGCTGTCCATTGCATTTCGCATAGGCAATTGCTTATTCAGCCAATTCAGTAGGAGCATCTTAATTTGATTCTTCGTTGATCTATGAGTTGTAATCCTGAGCCACAGCTGCCTAATTGGGACTTGGCAACCCAACGGACCTATTGTTGAGATCGTCTTTCATTAGAATTGACTCTATCTTGATCAAAAGCTCATTCTCGATGGCAGTAAAGTGCAAAAATTGTGTGTTCCTTCTGATTTTTTCTCTGTGCAGCATGTGTTCTCCCATATCCTGTCTATATCTCCAATAGAGGGCAGGCACATCGTTGGGCTGGTTGAAAACTATAAGAGCACAGAACAGTTAGATCAACCCATCGCCAGTCTGATAGCTTTTTCCTTCCTCCATGGCACTCTAACACTCAGTATCATCTTCCAGTAGATGGAGCAGGCTGCAGGCTTGTTTTTATGTGGCGCATACTGTTTCTCCAACAGTCCTTAAGGACACGTAAGAAGTGGCTCCCTTTACATTGATGAGCAGCAGTCGAAGATAGTATCTCTCGCCTTCCTTTGGAGAAACTGCCTAAATCCGACCCACTGTATCAGTGCTTCCGCGTACTCTTTTCTTCCACTTCTTGGTTGAGGCATTCCACGTCTAATGTTTGGGAATTTCCTATTAGAAGTAGTTATGTGCCTCTTCATCCGTAAGGTTGAGTACGAACTATTCGGTCAGTTGTGTCTTCGCACTATTTTCATTTGCAAGTAGGTTTGTTAGTTGGTTTTGTGCATTGAAGTACACTCTATTCTGACCTTCTAAGTGAATGGGAAGCCTCTAAACATTGGGATACTCTTCGTGCATGGTAAATTTCTAGATGCGCCACAGTGACTCATGAGTTGAAATGTATCGCCCATCTATTTATTTTTTAATTTCGTCATTCACTTCGTCCTGTTGTACTGGTTGGCCAGCGATGTTTAGGTTGCCTGCAGCTTGTTGACCTGCAGATTGTTCGGGAGCCACTCCTTATTCTCTTGAATTTATAGCGTTTGGTTGAGCACCTGATTCAAGCTATACGATTACTCGGTCATTGCCTTTATAAACCTATTTTTAGACTTATTTTATGCTTGCAATGGAGCAGCAATACTCAAGATTGTTATGGGCTTTATATTTCCTTAGGAAGACTATATTCTAAGGAATTACCCATCCATCCGAAAATACATTTCCATTTTTGTCAGTAAATGTGAATCTGCATCTTCTTCGATATGTTGGTTAGCCATTTTCATTTATGGTAGTTTTAGGTTCACATTTCTTTGGAAAATTCTTAGTACACTTACCTTCTTTCATGCAGGGGGCATTTGGGTTCTATATCCCGCAAGGGCCATGTATCATTTAAGAAGTGACAGCTTTTTAAAGTAAAGGTTGAGTAGTCGGATTTGGGATTTCTGCACAAACATATTTGTCAATGTCATCAGCAGTCTTCAATTTGTCTTCTGGTGCTAATACTATTAGAATGTGGGCATGTGGTAATCCCCTCTTTTGAAACTCTATAACATAAATATGTGCTACAGTTCTGCCCAAAAATTTCCTTTTGAACAGATCTTTTTTGAGTTCTTCCAATTTGAGTCTAAATACTCTGTTTACTAAGTCTGGTCTGTCCTGAGGGCTTTCTCCTGGCATCAAATTTTCCACAATTTCTGTCCAATTCGGATTGCATGTAAATGTTTGGAAAAAGTCTGGTTTACCCACTTGTCTCACGACAGCCATAGCATCTTGATAAAGAGCGTTGAGTTATTTAGGGCTGTTGACGAAGGATGTTGGAAGGACGATATGGTTGGTTCCAAGATTTCTCAAATCAGTCTGAGGCTCATTTGCTGCAGCATCAACCAATCCATGCAATTAGTCAGTCCTTAATGAGCTTTGGTTTCGGCGGATGTAGTCTAATCGTTCGTGTTCGATCTTGCATTATTGGTCGCAAATGAATTGAAAGGAGAGTCTTTTGCAGTGTAAGAATAGATTGTCTTCTCTCATTTGAAACAATTAGGATTATTAATCGGTCAAAGACATCTTTTTCGTTGAGCCATTGTGAGTCATTCCAATTTGGAATCCTGGTTCTGCATGTGGATGCAATAGGACTTAATGCAGGGAATCGTACACACTCCAAAGCTTATTGATATAACGAAATGAATTTGCCTCATCCTCAGGTGAATTAATTGGCTTTACTACTATGCATCTATCCAACTCTTGGTTGTCTTCCATTATAGCAGCCACTTCATCTCCAGTTGGCGCACTTTATGTCCTTGGGTCAGCCCTTTGTTCAACATTCGAATTTTGTCTAATGTTAATGGCAATGTTCAAAGGACTATTGTCAGCTGCAATGAATCTGTGGTAGTAGTTTTGATAAGTTTTGCAGAATGGGTTTATTTCAAGCAGCATGTTTTGCAGTTTGGAAAGAATTACTCTGATGATTGCCTTTTCTTCGTTTTCCGAAAACAATGCCATTCTGCGATCCAGTTGAGAGAAGGCTTCGTAAAACTAAATATTTGCAAATTGCGCTTTGGTTATGTCGTTGGTAATAGCGTTAGATTGAATTTTGGAATAGATGTCGCCATTTATCTTAAAGGTTTAAACACCTCTACTTGCATTAGCCAACTCCTTGTCTACTTTTGCCACAAATGATGAAAAGGCTAATGAAGAATTTATTAGTCTTATGTTCTTTTGGAAAACCAAAGATTCCTGACTGTCTGTTGTAAACTAATTTTTCAATAGTTCTGGCATGTAAGTATGAATGGTTGGTAGTTTTACGCCTCCTGAACAACAGCAAAGTGAAAATTTAGGATTTCTAATTGAACTCGACGCCAGTCGTTCAGCCAGAAACATAGTTGCTTTACAGAATTGGCATTTCACCGTTTGACCAACGTAAAGATCTTATTCTTCAGCTCCTTCAACATAGTCATCTATTGAACACACTGCTTGATACATATTGCTTTCTTCTCTTAACATGTTCACTTAAGCTTGATGAAAAGTCATTCTATTTGGATCAATATTTTCTACATTTTCTTCCTCTTCCTCACTTTCAGAACTGCCATCACCATCATCTCCTCCACCAATACCCATGTCTTCTTCATCACTGCTGCTACTACTGTCATCATCACCTCCATCTGGAGGGCCTCCACCATTCAAAGGCTGTCCAGAATTGTTGTCTCTTCCAGGATCTTTATTGTTTTCATTGTCTTTGCCCTTGTCATGTATTTTTTCTTCTTGACTCGTGTCAGTAATTTTGCAAATGTCTTCACGATTTTAATGAATGGGGGCTTTATTGATTGAAGGTTTTGGTTCTTAGTCTTCACCAATGGTGTCTTTAACAATTTTTTTAATATTTTCCTCATCATCCACAGATTTTCCATCATTTACTTTGACACCTTCAATATTCAGAATGGACATGGCTTGAATTAGAGACTCTTCTTAATCAGTATATTTGGTATTTTTCAAAATATGATCGAAGTTAAAGTCCTCCTCTTCGTCTGATTCCAATTCCATTTTAACAAAACCTCCAATTGAGTCATTTTATATTTGGTTACTGTCCTTTTAATACTCTCTCCTGTAGGCATTCAGCCACGCATTGACTCTATTTTACACATCTTCAGAGTATAATGCTTTAAGTTTGTCCCTTTATTTTCTTTTTTGTTTGCAATGGTAAAGTTTAAATTGTTCATCACCCAATCTTTCTTTTTGTTTCACTCTGTAGTTCCTCATGGCAATTTTGTTCAAATGTTTGAATTGCTTTATACCAATAGTCTGTTTTATTTTATCCCTTTGTCTTTTTTTCTCTTTCGCAAAAGCTGCCTTTATGATTGCAGACCCTAATTGTTCTTTTTTAGTTTCTCTTTGATCTTTTTTCTCATTTGCCCATTGTTTTCGTACTTCTTCCTCACCATAAACCATCTTGAGTTGTACCCTTTCATTATTTCTTTCTTCATTTCTTTTAGCGTTTTAAGCATCAATTCCATGTTCTGTTTTGAAATTAACACGTCCTTGATCTTTTTCTGAAGCCCATTTCT
>CAYFLR010000127.1:0-2659 GCA_964343805.1 uncultured bacterium
ATTTCTAGATCCAGTAGGTCGCCCTCTTGGGTGGGCTGCTGGAAAGCTCTTAGGGAGAGATCTAAATAAGTTCTTGCCAATTGCATGGTTTCCACTCGATCTCCATTTTTAGTAGACAGTGAAGCCGCTAGGTAGATTCTTCTTGTTTGATGTTTTTGCATTCCTAGAGTTACACTCCAATCTGCATGTTGAATATGACATGCCAGATTCCATCTGTTTATATCCTGTATAAAATAGGGAGAGAGGTTAATTTTATAATTAAAGCTTTGACCTTGATAGTAAACCTTAATTCTAAGAAACTGGGAATAAGGGGTGGGTCTATTTTGCTCTAGATGTTGAATCTCTTCGTACTTTTGGTTTATATCGGCCAGAGGAGCCTTATCTGTTTTGGCTTCCTCACTGCTTTCAGAGCTCATTTGCGGCATGTTGTGATAGCCGGGTCCAATGACCGTGCCGCCGCCATTACCAAATAAAATGGTGGCGCTAAATAAGGTAAATACAAGACTTGTTAAAAAGAGGGTTTGGGTTTTCATGATGTCTCTCCAACACTGTGACTAGGTGGGTTGTTTTTTAATAAAGAAAAAAGTTGAAAATTAAACTGATATAGTTCTGTGCAATCTCCTTCTGAAAGAGTATCGATTAACTCCTTTTGGAACTTTTCAATACACTCGATTGCCTGTTGAAAGTTATTAGGGTTCACTGCCACCGTAAGGCTATTGATCCTGCGTTTTAAAAAGGCTTCCTTGCTGGTATCTTCAAATGCTTTAAGCCCTTTTTCGATCATAGTTTTATGGAAGGCTCTCACTCCAGACTTAGAGGTTTTACTTTGAATCTCTAGCTTTTTATGAGTTTTCTCCCAACGATCACCGTTAATTTTTAAAAGTCCCAATCTTTCTAAACGCTCTACTGCATCTTGAACGGTGAACACTGGGATTCCTAACTGTTTACTGATCCATTTCGGATCGGGAACAAAATGGGCACAGGTGGTCAGATCTAAAATAGGAAGATGATACCAACCGTGGAGCAGTTTGAAAGTTTCGGTGTCCAAATCAAAAAAGAGGTTGAACTTCTCTAGTGCCTGCTTTTTATTTGCGGGTTTTTCTTGGGTAGGGATTTGGAGTTTAGAAAGGGTCTCGCTGTCTAAATAATTCATAGAGCGTTCGAGAGCCACCGACTTTAAAAACTGTTGCTTCTGCTCTTCCTCCAAATGAAGCAAATGGCTAATTTGGATGGCTCTATTCATAGAGAGCTTTTTCTTGCCATTTAACAGAAGGCTGATAAAAGTCGGACTCACGCCCATATCTTTGGCAAAAGCTCGCATGGAATAGGCCGGATTACGCTCGATTTTACGCGAGAGTAAATCGCGTAAAAAGCGAATGGAAAATTGTTCTTCGTTGGTTTGCATAAAGCTCCCTTTTTTCTCCCTGACCAAAATATCAGGTTCGTTTCTAAAAAGGGATTTAACAGCTCCCACGGGGGAAGTCAATAGGGAGGTAAAAATAGTGTTTACCTCTTGGTTAACACCTCACTTTGAAAGAAGAAAGAGGGGAAGTAAATTATTGCCAAATCCAAGTGTAATGGACAGAATTGATATGATAGCTAATGTCTAAAGAAAGCTCCTCGTAGCTGCAAGGAGTATCAAACTCGGTGAATATCTTGTTAAAAGCATTTGAGCTGGTAATGCAGTTGGATGAGAGTTGGTAATCACTGATCATATCGTCTGTTAGTGAAATATCTACTATGATCCCGGCAATGGAGTTTCCTTCGAATTTGTACCATTTGATCTGAATTTGACTCACTTCATTTTGATCATTGACCCTAATTTCCGGGACCGGTACTGGTAAAAAAGCCATGCGGGTGGCATCATATGGCCACTCTTGGACAATGTTGAATGCGGCTAAAATATTGTTATTTTTCTCTAAAACCCATTCACCTTGAGGAAAGTCACCAATAAAGCTGCCATAGGTGAGATAGCTTTGAGATAGACTGGCTTGCACAGAAGCATAGCTGGATTTTTTGCCATCTTTCATAAAAGAGTGGGTATTGTTGATTGCGGTTTCTGTCTCATAAGGTCCAAAAAGATGGCCCTCCATCCCCGTGATGGTGGCTGGAGGGGAAAAGGAGATATGGAAGCCAGATTGAGTCGCTAAACCCGGATTAAAGTTTTGGCTGTTTTGCAGATCGCGATCTTCTGAAATCAGAGAAACTGACCAACTCCGATGATCTTCTTGTGGATAGATATGATAAGGGTCAACGGGAACTTTTATCAGTTGATCTTTTTTTAAATGCCAAAAAAAATCGAGTTCCATCAAATAGCTAGCCCCCGTTTGGGTATCTATACTGGTAAAGCTCTCTTTCATACTCTGAGTGATTAAATCACCTAAGGTAGGGGGAGCCGCAGTGCCCACAGGCCAACCAACGGTGGAGATGGTTTTAGGGGGGAGCAGTAGTTCAAACTCACTTTTTGAACAAATATTAGAGGTCAGATTTCTGGATGTAACATTATTAGCCACCTTTTCATCATACCAATACATATCCACTTTGCCATCGGTTTCCAGGCTTTGATCATTTAAACATTTAGCCACTCGATCCTGACTGCTGCATTTATCATCTTGCCAACGGCCTTCCATCCCATGGAGTGGAGCTAACCTTCCATTTT
>CAYFLR010000127.1:2710-3637 GCA_964343805.1 uncultured bacterium
CTCTTGCCAGTCCTCAGATTCCCCATTCCATTCTAAACACACTTGAAGATCCTGTCCTTCACTCGAATAGATTCCCTGGCAACTTCCGGTGTATTCCCCCATCTTAGGAAGGTAATCGCAACTAGAGAATGTTAAGAAGAAGAGAATAACTAATGATCTCAATGTGATGCTCCCACCATAAAACGAACTTGATAAGCCGTTCCTTCCTGTTCATGCCAGGTTAAGAAGAGCTTTCTCTTAAATTCTACCATTTCTGCTGAGCGTGCGTCCATGGTTCTATTCTTATTTAGACCATCTAACTCATTGCCATCAACAAACTGCCACTCTGGCTGATTGCCATTCCAGGTGAGAGTAGCTAAGCGGATATGGTAGATACTGCCATCACTTTCAGTCCAACAGAGATAAGTCTTTCCTTGATAGGATAGAAGTCGGGGGCGAATAGCATTCTTTCGTGGATTGAAGTTTAAACCTGTATTTTGATTGCCATCTATAAACTTCCAAGGACCTTCATCCTGTTTTATAAGTGATCTAATTTGAAACGCTTTTTCATTCCACTCTACAAAAGCTAAAATGAGTTTCCCTTCGGAACTCACAATTTGAGGGGTTCCTGCATGAGAGTCATTATTAAAGTTTAGACCAGACGGTTCATTGCCATCAGCAAATAGCCAATTGGGGTTCTCAAAGTTACCATTAAATCTAAGAACTCTTATTTTATGGTCATTGTTACTTCCTCCCTCTGCAAAGGCCATATAGAGTTGGCCCTTATGTATCGTAAGGGCTTGTTTGGTTGACCAATTACCTGCTTTATAATAGAGCCCTCGGTTTTGATTGCCCTCCATAAAAAACCATTGGGAGGTAGAAGATGTGAAAGACTTGACTCTCACCTTATAATCAGCATCCCTGCCAGCCCCTGTGCCTTCATTCCAA
>CAYFLR010000127.1:3647-5160 GCA_964343805.1 uncultured bacterium
TGTTGCCGGCAAAGTGGTCGGCTCGGAGATTGAGACCGGTAGCCATCCCGCCATCTATAAAATCCCACTTTGGCTGTTCAAGATCGCCGTTAAACAGAATCACTCTCACATGATCTAACTCACTTCCGGTCTCTTCTTCAAAAGCTGCATAAAGTCGGTTGTTAAACACAACCAAAGAAGGCTCTTCAGCCGTTTTCTGGGGGTTAAAGTTCAGTCCCTTTTCCTGTCCCCCATCTAAGAATCTAAATGAAGGATTCTTAAAATCTTCATTCCAAACCGCTACCCTGATTTGATAGGCTGATCCATTATCTTCTTGCCAAATGGCAAAGAGGCGGTCTTGAAACACGGTGAACTTGGGAAAGAAGGCATTTTTATTGGGATCCCGGTTAAGGCTACTAAAGTCCTCTGTTTCTAGGAATTGGAAATCCAGTTCACATGCAAGGCTAACTGATTCCATCTCTTTTTTTACAGTCCCCTTAAATGATCCTAGCTTACATTTCTGCCCAGAGGGAGATTGAAAGATCTCTACTTCGAACTGGGTTCCGAGTTCTTTTTCTTGGGAAAAGCGAAAAGAACCATTCTGCTTTAAAGTCAAAATTTCCTCATCAAGTTTTAAGTACAAATCCCCGTTTAATCCTTGTACAGAACCTTTGATGGGAAAAAGATTGGATTTAGTAGTTGGTGGAGAACTATTCATAATAGGACTCTTATCTAACTGAGGGACTTTCAGTGGAGGGGGGGCTTTTTCATCCAAAACACTGACACTCTGAGTTTTTTGAGGAGCAGGAGGTTCAGTTTTTAATGCAGGAGACTCTGCCTCCGTTTTGGGGAGAGGTAAGGACTCTTTTGGGGGTTCTAACTTTTCAGCTTTCTTCTCCGTGGGTTGCTCTCTCTTTGGAAGAGGGGGTTTTTCTAAATCCTCAGGCAGTTTTTGAGGCGTTGGCATAGGGGAAGTGATATTTGCTTTAGGCTTCAATTGGTAGGAGATAGCTGATTCTTGATCTGCCCGCCTTTGGCACTGTACCAGGCTGACTATAAAGATTGCACTAAACAAAATGGGAAGCTTCATAAGAGAACCTTTTCAAAAAGATGTCACATCTGTTAGAATTATACGAGTTTTTATATAGGTTATGCAAAATAATAATCATCCTAGGTAACTGAGGAGTCGTATGCAATTTACCGTGTGCACCACCGGAAGTCCTGACGAAAGAGAATTTATAGAAAAATATCAAGCACGTAGTATTGGGCTGGAACTTCAAGGCTATGGTTTTAGCGTTAAAAAACCTGAGCTATGGGATCAAATAAGACAATACCACCGTGAGGTACTCCGTGAGCAGAGGCCAGAGTCCTTGGTGATTCATGGTCCTTTTATAGGCATTATGTATGGGCATCTAGATCCATTGCTCGCTGCCGGGGTCCAAGCTAGAATGGACGCCTTCTATGAGGTAGTTAAAGAGTTAAAGCCGGATAAGGTGGTTTTTCACACTGGACATTACGGTCTGTTGGGACAGCC
>CAYFLR010000128.1:0-5028 GCA_964343805.1 uncultured bacterium
AATATGGCATGTACAAAGCTGCAATGAGGTTCTCAATGCTCTTCAGGCAGAATCCCTTCTTAGCGACCGGACTTCAGCTCCTCCATCCATGGAGTCGCCCCTTTGGGCTGCTCACTCATTCGCAGTGCAATTCGGCTCTCCTGCCGAATTGTGAACCGGCCCGGAAATAAGTTCGGTCTTTCTCGTCAGATTCTAAGCAAAAAAAAACCTTCAGCAGATGCTGAAGGATTATTTTTTGCTTAGTGGCGGGAGCGACCGGACTTGAACCGGCGGCCTCCGGCTTGACAGGCCGGCGTTATAACCAAACTTAACTACGCCCCCGCGACGTCCCGATATAAAACCAAAAATTGAAAGGTTTGTCAATAGAATCATTCTATTTTTTTTATTTACCCCCTCAGATACGCGTTCCTCCCCTTGCAATTCGATCTAAGATAGTCTAGGATAGCAAGCCATTAAGAGTATATTACCCGTTATTTCAAAAGAGATGGACATATGGAAAGAATATTTATCAGCGGCACTGGGCTTTTCTTACCCCCCAACACAATCACGAATGAAGAACTCGCTGATTCGTTTAATCAATACATTGAAATTAGAAATAAAGAATTTGAAAAAGAGATCAAAGAAGGCTCACTACCACGGATTCGAAAAACTAGCCCCGGCTTTATAGAAAAAGTTTCAGGCATTGAAAACCGCTATGTGGTTAACAAAGAGGGAATTCTTGACCCACACTGTATGACTCCTCGTCTAGAAGAAAGAGCAGAAGAGGAAACGAGCCTCCAATGTGAAATGGCTGTGGCAGCAGCAAAAGAGGCACTACAAAATGGAAATCACAAACCCGAAGAGATCGATTGTGTTATAGCAGCTTGCTCCAACTTTCAACGCGCCTATCCTGCATTATCTATCGAAATCCAAAATGCTCTTGGTGTTGAAGGCTTTGCTTTTGACTTGAATGTAGCCTGCTCTTCAGCCACTTTTGCCCTACAAGTAGCCTATGATACCATCAGAAATGGACATGCCAATTCTGTTTTAGTGGTTAACCCTGAAATTTGTTCAGGTCATTTAAATTTCAGAGACAGAGAGAGTCACTTTATCTTTGGTGATGCTTGCACAGCAATGCTTATTGAAAATGAGCAAGTTTGCCAATCAGATGATCGTTTTGAAATAATCAGCACAAAACTACTGACCCAATATTCAAATAATATCAGAAATAATAATGGCTTCTTAAATCGTTGCTGGCCAGACAAAGCAGGGAATGATGATAAGCTATTCCACCAACAGGGAACCCGAGTCTTCAGAGATGTAGTGCCTTTGGTTGTTAAGCTAATCGGCGAACACTTAACCGCTTTGGACATTTCTCCTCAAAACCTTAAACGCATGTGGCTCCATCAAGCCAATATCGGCATGAACCAGATGATTGCCAAAAAATTATTGGATACAGAAGAGCTCTCGCCTGAAATGGCCCCTGACGCCTTAAAAGAAGTGGCCAACACCAGTTCAGCAGGATCTATCATAGTCTTCCATCGCCATCACAATGATTTACAGTCAGGTGATCTTGGGGTGATTTGCTCTTTTGGAGCTGGTTATTCTATTGGCAACGTGGTGGTAAGAAAAGTTTAAGGTCGATCCGAGGATCCGGGTTGACATCTCTCTAGAATCATTCTAATTTGACTCCATTATATTATTGTTAGGATCAATACGGTCTTAGTTTATCAAATACTACAATTGTTAAAGGGTCACCCATGGAAGAATCCAATAAAAAGGACGAACTTTATACTATTCGCCATTCACTCGCTCATGTTATGGCACAAGCAGTCAAAAAGCTCTACCCCCATGCTAAACTAGGTTTTGGTCCTCCCACCGATATTGGTTTTTACTATGACTTTGATTTTGGCGAAGAAGCTCCCGGACCTCAAGATCTAAAGAAAATCGAAAAGACCATGAAGAAAATCATTGGCCAAAAACAGGCTTTTGAGCGCAGTGATTTTGACGCCGATGGAGCCATTAACCGCTTAAATGAATCTGGTGAAGAACCCTTTAAAGTTGAGAATATAAAAAACCTTAGTGAAAGAGGTGTAACCAATTTTTCTTTTTATGAGAATGGAGGTTTCCTAGACCTTTGTGAAGGACCTCACTTAGAACACACGGGGCAACTTCCCCCGAAAGCTTTCAAACTAGATAAAATCGCGGGTGCCTACTGGCTAGGTGATGAAAAGAATCCTATGCTCACTCGTATTTATGCCCTAGCTTTCAAAACCCCTCAAGAGTTACAAGACTTCATTCAGCGAAGAAAAAACGCTGAGCAATTCGACCATAAAAAACTTGGTAAAGAGCTATCTATTTTTATGTTCAGTGACCTTGTGGGTAAAGGGCTTCCACTTTGGCTTCCCAATGGAGCTGTCATTCGTGATGAAATTGAAAAATACGCCCGAGAGATGGAATTTAAATATGGCTACCAACGAGTCCAGACGCCCAACCTAGCCAAAGAAGATCTTTATTTAAAATCTCAACATCTTCCAGCTTATGAAGAATCCATGTTCCCCCCAATCCAAATCGAAGAAGAGAATTCCAGCACGAAGTATTATCTAAAACCAATGAACTGCCCCCATCACCATTTGATCTATCATAATCATCAGCTCAGCTATCGCAACCTCCCCCTAAGACTTGCTGAATATGGAACCTGCTACAGATATGAGCAGACAGGAGAACTTTCAGGTCTGATTAGAGTGAGATGTATGACCATGAATGACGCCCATATCTATTGCACCTTGGACCAGTTTAAAGATGAGTTCCGCTCCCTCATGAAAATGTATGTGGAATTCTACAATACATTTAAACTTACAGAATACTCTCTCCGCCTTTCGAAGCGCAGTGAAGAAAATGCAGATAAATTCAAGGGCGACCTCTCTATGTGGCAAAAAGCCGAAGAACTGCTGACAGAGATTATGGATGAGCTAGAGTTACCTTACACGCTAGGAGAAGGCGAAGCCGCCTTTTATGGACCAAAAATTGATGTCCAGTTTAAAAACTTAATGGGTCGTGAGGAAACTGTTTCAACCATTCAAGTTGACTTCCTGAGCTCAGAGAACTTTGATCTCAACTATGTAGATGCAGATGGCGAAGACAAGAGACCAGTTATTATTCACCGAGCTCCTCTGTCGACTCATGAACGCTTTATTAGTTTCCTCTTAGAATACTATGGAGGAGCCTTTCCTCTTTGGTGTGCACCTATTCAAGTGGCTATAATTCCGGTAGCAGATGAATGTCTCGAATTTTCACAAAAACTGGCAAAAACTATGAAAGATAAGTTTATGCGAGTTGAAATTGATGATTCTTCCAATAGTTTCAATAAAAAAATCCGCATGAACACCGTTCGAAAGATCCCTATTTTACTTATCATAGGTAAAAAAGAGGTGGAAGCAGATGAGGTGACTGTTCGTAAGTATGGCGTACGAGAACAAGCCACCATATCGACAGATCAATTTCTAAAAGAAATGCAAAATGAGATTGATGAAAGAGTAATGCCGCGTGAGCCGATGGGATCGATTATTTAACAGGGCTCTGAAGGTTGTTTAGCTTTTCTAACTCATGAATTAAGTATCTAAGTACATATTCCCATTGACCGAGAATCGGATTAAATTGATCGGATAACCATTTTGCAAAGTTAGGGGCTTCCAAAATGGTGTGCTGATCTTCCATCTCTTGGATCTTATTAAATAGATTTTCCTGTAACTCTGAAATTTTAACCCCCTGAAACTCCATTACATCCAATTCCAACGAAAGCAACTCAGCTGGTTTCGCGAGCAAGTTAATAAAGAGTTGAAGATTTTCGAAGAAAGAATCTCCAATAACATAAGCTCCTGATAAAAAATCGCCCAAAGAGTATTCTACAATTTTATTTAATTCCCTTTGCAAAATTGCCTGCAGATCAATGGCGATTCGATAACAGTCACATGCCATTTGAAATGGGTTTTCTGATTTTATTTCCAAAGAAGAGACTTCTATTAAGTTAATGGTCTGAAGGTAGCTATGATCCTTAGACGTCCAGTCACTGCCATTAACTATTATTTTGGTGATGACATTTCCTTTTTCATGCTCTTGAAAGCACAACTTCTCAATAATCTCATCCAAATTGTTATAGCCGTGGAGTTGTCCTAAAATTCTATTCTCATTAACTTTAATATCCATGTGACCACCTTGGAGTCTCCTTAAGACACCTGCTTAAGGTTATTTTGAATATCTATTAGTGATTGATTCACCTGTTCTACATCAAAATGTTTTTCTTCAGAAGCCTCTGGCTTTTCAATAGCACCGGCTATTATTTTTTGAACCTTTTCAACCTTTACCTCAGGAGTATCTTTATTACTATCCGCTACCACATCACTCAACCTGAGCGTCATTTTTTCATTCTCTTCCATTTCTTGCACTATAAGATGAAAATTTGAAGCTAAACTTGTAGTTGCTTTATAGATCCCTTCCTTCATTTTATTTATCGCATTTACAAATCGTTCTGTTTGAGAAACAAAATACTTAGCAGAAATAGCGGCTAACAAAAAGAAGAGGGAAAACTGCAGCAATGTAAGATCTTTTATTTTGGATTGATGAAAGAAGACCATAAATACAAAAGTAGGTAGAATCTGACTTATGGCAATAATCGAAAAATACTTAAGAAATTTCATAAAATTTCCTTGACCCACAACAAATTAGTTAGAACCTCCATCAACTTTAGGTAGTTTCTAGCAAATCTGCAAAAGTAGTAGCTTATTGGGATACCGTTTTAATTATAGCATGGGCATATGGTTTTAACAACTTAAGGGGCCTTTATATCCTCTCAGACCGGAATTTACCCACATAATCTATTGACAATACCATCAATTTTGTATAGATTTCCGTTTCCAGTGGTCCCGTAGCTCAGCTGGATAGAGCACATGATTTCTAATCCTGTGGTCGCAGGTTCGAGTCCTGCCGGGATCGCTTTTTTTTATGCCTTTTTTATAGACTCCTCTACTAAAGACTCTTGTTCGAGCCCTG
>CAYFLR010000129.1:0-1155 GCA_964343805.1 uncultured bacterium
AACCTGAGCCAGAACCACAACCTGAGCCAGAACCACAACCTGAGCCAGAACCACAGCCTGAGCCAGAACCAACTTTTGATTTGGATCAAGTGAGCTTTGATGCATCAAAATATCGTCCATGGTATTCAAGTTATTACCGACACACCATGAAATTAAGTATGCCTACTGCTGAATTGGATCAATTGGAAGGGGTGAAATATACTTTTTCAGGTTCTAGCTTTAATAAGACTATTTCAAAATCAAGTAGCAGTGACGGTCGTTTTACCCTGAAGTTTAAGTCTAAAGTGAAGGCCTACACTGTAACGGTCATCTTTTACTTAAACAATGGAACCGAATTAACCAAATCATTTCAAATGTAGATAAACCATAGATTAACAAGGGAGGTTTGTTAGAAAATAGAGCCCTGATTCTTCTTCGGTTAATACTTTCGAGGAAGGGTTGGGGCTTTTTTGCGTGAAGACTTCTTCGTTGCATCACCATTCTATATAAGATAAAATAAAATTATAATCCGTCTAACTTTAATCTTTGGTCCACAGAAGCTTGAGGATCCAAGGTCTAACTACTTGATTAGGAAGTAGAGAGTGATCTCTTTTCCGTAAATAAGGTATTTTTATGAGTAATGTTAATGATTTAAAAAAGGTTCAGCTTAATAAAATAGGAGGGCCTGTTTTAACTATTGTTTTACTTATTACTGCTATTTGCTCCTACATTGGCTTTAATGGGGTATGGGAAGCTAAAAATAATGCTGAAGTCAGAGAGTTAAAGCAACTTCGTTCCGCTACTGTGACTTTAGCTGACCAGATGAGTGGTAAACGAATTCTTCGAGTGATTAGCAAGTATCCCGATGCGGTGGGTATCAAAGACAGTAAACAAGACAAAGATTACCATCGGCTCTATTGGAAAATGAATCGGGCCTTGGCTAGTAATCAATTAACTGATGCCAGGATGCAAATCATTGTGCCTATGCCTGACTTTATTCCCAGTAATCGCACTGACTCCTTTTTTGTTGCGGTGACCTCTGATGATATCCCTACCTATCGTAAACATATCACTCCTCCTCTCATTCTGTTTGATAACTATAAAAACGCGGGCGAAATCGCCTACAATGATTTTGATACAAAAGGATTTATCGGAGCCTATGCGCCTATTCGATAT
>CAYFLR010000129.1:1165-4949 GCA_964343805.1 uncultured bacterium
AACTTCTTATCAGCCATTTTGGAACTTTAATCAAATGGCATTGGTGAGACAGTTAGCACCTATTGCAGCTATTATTTTATTTTCCATGGTCTTCGCTTGGTTGTTTTTTACCTATCGGCGAAAATGGCAAAATCAAATTGATGAGATGATGGGGCAGATGCATAAAGATCATCAAACTGTTTTAAATCATATGGACGAAGGGTATATTTCATTTGGTTCTGATCTGCTGGTGAGTGAGCATTCCGCTTCTATTCTCAACTTCTATAAAGTTGACGAAGTCAAAGGGAAGGATGTTATCGATCTCCTATTTCAAGATGGAGACATCAAAGAACAAGATAAGTCCAAGTTTAGAATTATGTTAGAAACTCTTTTTACAGAAAAGCAAGATGAGTGGAATAGCATGAAGGGGCAGTTTATCCACCAATTAATGGTGTGTAAAGAAAACGAAATAAAAAATATTCAACTTAATTACAAACCTCTTTTTAACGAGCAAGGCGTTCTGGATCGGGTCATTGTGGTTGTGAATAAGAAAGAGGTGTATGAAAAGCAAGAGTTACAAAAGCAGCCCAAGAAAAGCTTTGGTCTCGGACCTTATTTTAGTTGGTGGCTGACCTCATTATTTAGGCGTATTGTGATGGGACTATCTGATGACAATAGTTCCATCTCTTTAAAGCATAGATTACAAGATGAAATGACTCTTTTCCTTTCTAACTTTAGATTTATTTTAATGTCAGATTACTTTGGTGATAATCAACTTATGCGTCTTCGGTTGCAAGCTAAAGAAGAGAGTGTACCCATTGTGAACTTAGCCAGCTTATTTGATAAAGTAGCCAAAGAAATGATTCCCATCTGTAATAACTTAGGTGTTTCTCTGGATGTTCAGCCTATTAAACGAGATTGTGTCTTTGTCTCTATGGAGAAACAAAGCTACTTTATGGATACCATCAAATTAGCTATCAGTGCTATGTTACGAGTTATGCACTGTGGAAAAATTTATGTACGAATTGAACCTTTGAGTGATCCTGAAACCGGAGAAGAGTCCATTATTTTTCATTTAAGAATGGTATTGCAAGATAGCTCTCAGTTAAAGAAGTTATTAGGGTGGACTCGAAGGTCTACTGACGGAGACAGTTCTGTAGAGGTTATGCAGTATAGAAAATCCATTCAGCAGGTGGCTGATCGCCTTTCAAGTATGCAAATCGCTTGTGAGCACTTACCAGAACATGAAGTTGTGATTCGTATTCCCACCAGCTTAAATGCTTTTATCCATCGCAATCCTATCTATGTTTGGAATCTTACTCAGAAAGAACAAGAGGTCAATGAAACCATCAATAAGTTTCTTAATGATAAAATGGATGGTTGGATGTTTCAGCAATTTGATAAAAATAAGGTTGATCACTATCTCAAGTGCCGAGATCAAGGTATTCACATTATGATCATTGAAGATACTGTCTACCCTGAGGTGATAGATGTCTTGGGCTCAGACTTAAAAAGCAAAAACTGTGGCCTCATTTTCCTCGCCTCTTTAAAAAATGAGATGCCAGATTATAAAGAACTTCCTAAAGATCTCCTTTGGATCGATAAAAGTTCAGGTGCAGAGACTCTTCCTCAGGCATTGGAATTTTACCTACAAAAACAAGTGTATCGTTTTTGGAAGATACAAGAACAGGATGCCAAAAGTGGAAAAACGGTTGTTTCCATGCCAATGCAGAAAGCTGTCTCTACCGTAGGTGCTACAGGTTCCAAAGTGGCCTAGTTGACTTCCGTAAACAAACTTCAGCCGCGTTGACATCAAAAACTACTACAGATCCGTACTAGTTGTACTGTCTCTTTGTAGTTTTCTCGTCGCCTTGCTGAAGCTCGTTTCCGTTTGTCAACCTTCAGTTGACTTCCGTAAAGAAACTTCTCACAATATTCCCTGTCGTTGCAATTGTAGGAGTCAGACAGTGTGGTAAGAGCTCTTTAGCCAAATACATTGGCAGTGATTGCCATTATGTAGATCTGGAAGATGTGGATATGGAACTGCTAAAACAAATCTCAGAATCCCTTGCTGGTGGTATAGCAGTGGTAGAGTTAGGAACTTTAACCGGAAGGGAACAGTCTCATGCTAAGCCTAGTAAATTATATTCTTTATTGGAAAAGGCAAACGAGAATCTACGTCCAGAAGATATGCTCACACTTTCAGATCAAATTGTCCAATTTCCCATCCAATTTAGTTAGACTTGCTCTCCCCTTCCACAAAGTGTGGTATAATCTACTTATCCCTGGTAGCTTTTAGGTGAATAAAATGTCTTACAGCAAGATACTCCTTACTTTTTTGATTTCTTTGATTGTATTCCCCACCATATTGTTAGGCCAAGAAGTAAAGTGTAAAACTCTTCGTCGTAATCAGTTTATGACTCCTCGTTTACAAAGTGAATCCCCCACTCTAAGGCTCACCTCTTACCTGGAGGCGCTCATGGAGTTAAACATCCTCACCCTTTTAGATTTAGAGCCTTTTTTGAGGGGATTAGAAAAGGGCAAGGTCATCAACCCGCTCAACCAACCCTATCGCTCTGCCTTTCCAGAACGACAGATTCATTTTGAAGGAATCGAAAATATTATTGGCTCTCAAAAAAAACTTGATATAGAAGATCTCGTAGCTTGGACCCGCAGAAAATTGCACCGTGAAAAGAAAAAGGAACGGGAAAAAAAGGTGGCTGTGAAAGAAACGAAGAGCACCTTTACTCGCATGAAGTTCATTACCATTCCAAAAGGAAGCTATCACCGCCCCTCCTACTATCGAACAGGAGAGGCTTATGATATTAAGTGGGCCGATCCTGTTATTCTCTCTAATACTCATGTGACTCAATTACAGTGGTCCTTAGTGATGCATGAAAATCCTTCCCACCATGTGGAAGGTATCCACAGCACTGTAAAACGGATTAAAGGTAAAGACATCAAAATGCAACCGGATCATCCGGTAGAGAATATGGACTGGCATGAGGTGCAAATCTTTTTGCAAAGATTGAATGAACTGGTCAAAAAAGAGGACCCCATTATTTATGAAATTATTGAAGATCATCAACCAGGTCGAGAATACCGACTTCCCTTTGTAGGGGAGTGGCAACTGACTGCTTCCCACGCCATGGAGACTTTAGCCCATTTTAAAGATCAAGCTATTCTCGACCAATATGTGTGGAATAGAAATAATTCTTCTGAGATAACGCATGAGGTGGGAACTTCAAAAGCGGTTATGATTGGCAATAAACCCATATGGGATATCTTTGGCAATGTAGACCACTGGATGGCAGATGGTTTTTATAATAATCCAGGAACAGAAATGAGTTTGGCAAGGACCAATCCCATCGGTCTCCAGCAACCCGATCGAGGTAAATCGATCATGGGGGGAGGCTTTTTAACTGCCCTTGCGGATTTTCGTAAGTACACCACCGATGAAATGAAAAATGATATGCCCGATTGGAAAGGAAAGTACAAAGGGTTTCGCCTGGCAGTAGAAATGGGTATCAAACCCCGCAGGTCCATGAACAATGATGGGCCCAACCCTACCCTCGAAGTGGAACCTGCACCACAAAAGAGGGAGGCGAATCCCCCACCCACTAAAACCAGCAAACAAACTAAGCAGAAAAAAGAGCCAGAAACCATCACTGAAGAGCAGGCCATGGATGATATGTTTGAAAGCATGTTTCCCTAAAATCGGATCATTCCTGAGAAGAAGTGTCTAAAAAAATAGACAGATCGATGGATAATTCCTAGGCAAAATTCGTTAGAAGAAAGATTTCCT
>CAYFLR010000130.1:0-4727 GCA_964343805.1 uncultured bacterium
AAAGGAGGGAAAGGATATTTTATATATAGATTTTTTAAGGCACTTAAGAAAGGTCTTTTTTTTTTTTAAGTTGAGCCATTGGATGATGATCAGAGTGAGACCATCATTAATTAAAAAGGGGTTTTGTGGAAGTACAAATAGTAATTTCATAGGCTATGCAATATATGGGTAAGGGGTTAATTTTTTTATTCCAATTTAATAAGAGATTTATTTCAAGTGGACTCATTTATTTAAGATGGATATACTATCAATTCCGTTTAAACTTTTTATAGGGAGTGGTTTATGTTGCGTTGTTTGAGTGTTATTTTGGCTTTCTTTGTTCTTCTCTCTTGTAGTTCTACTGAAACGGTTGACTCATCAAAGATTGTCGAAGATAAGGTGGTTTATCAAGATTTCTTTATGTTCGTCTATGGAAATACCAAAAAGGTTTCTATGAATGTGCAATTTAGAATTGATCGTAAGGATGGGGATACGATCAAGTTAGAAGACCCTTCCGAGGTGAAAGCCAATGGCGAAATCATGCAAGAGAATGATGCGAATAAAAAAGATGTTAATATTATTGGAACCTACTATCGAACTCAATTCGATCTGACTGATGATTTAAAAGAAATTACCATTGCATACAAGACCAGAGAAGATAAGACCTTTACTAATAAACTTCCAGTTCCTACTTCGGTTACAGTAAAAAATCCGGTTGAGAAAGCTAAGCTCAGTTTGAAAGAGGATCAAGTGATCACTTTTGATGGAACCATAGAAAAAGATGAAACCTTGCGCTGCTATTTAGATTCAGATGCCGAAAATTATAAGGATGGCAAAGAAGGGGCTGGTTTTATATCAGGAAAATCTCTAGAAGGGGAAACCTCTTGCCGCTTTTTGAAAGAAGATCTGGCTAAGTTTAAGGTGGGAAAAGCCTATATTTATTTTGTGAGAACGTCAGAAAATCGCAAGTTGACTGATGTAACTCCCGTTGGTGGGGACTATTACACCAAGTATTACTCACCTAAGGTTGAAGTAGAAATGGTAGAAGAATCCGCCCAAGAGAGTACAGATGAGAAGACGGAATAATCCGCCTTCAGATATCTATTTGTTTGCTAAAAACTCCCCCAATTTTTTATCTATAGATTGAATATGATTTTGCAGCCAATCTCTTAAAAATGACATGACCTGGACTGATATAAGCATTGCATCGTTATCAAATTGCTTTTTCAAATCAAGAGCCATCTCTGTGAGCTTTTTATGCTCCTCTTTATGGCTTAACGCTTCAGGGTATCTATGTTGGTCCATTTGTGATTCTTCATATTGGAAGTGGGTTACGGTATACTGAACTAAATCATTGAAAATTTCGCCTAATACGTCATTTCCCTTTCTATCAGCCATGGCATCATCCTATTTATTAAGCATTTCAACTAGCTTTTGGTGTTGAGAATCTATGGTCGTATGTCCCACACTGAGTTTATCAGACCAATCTATAAATGGCATATGAACCTCCAAAAAGTATTTTCATTAATCTAGATTTTGTATCTATAGGATCGTATTATAGTTAGATTGGGTGGTCAATGTGTTGTGTTAGGATGACTTCTTTTTAAAAGTTAAATTGGGAAGGAAATCTCCTTCCACGATGGTGTCATTCTGCTTGATAATTCGTCGGATGGAACGCTCTGTGATATTACATAATTTGGCTGCTAGCGCAAAATCACCCTTGGCTATATTTAATCGAGCTTGGCAATAATTAGCCATCATCACAGATCTCCATTTATTTATGGAAAAATTAGGATGTTGCTTAAATTGTTTCTTGATGTTCTCCAGTCTTAGATGCTCTGCTTTTAAATAGGGAATGATCATACGGGCAGTGAATGGTTTTTGTAGATGAGCAACTATGTCTAAGTTCTTATGAGACATAACATTTCTAAACACCTGGGCCTCAGCCGAAATAATGTAGATAGAAGTGATGGTGTTGGTGTTTCTAAAGCTATCGAGGTAAGACCAAGCTTGGACTAGGTTTTTATTTTTATCGTTTGCAGGCATATTAATATCAACAAATAGTGCTGGATAGAATTTATTAGCAAGTTTGATTGTTAGCTCTTCCATGTTTCTTGCGGTATCTACATTAAACCCTTCAAGTTGAAGGAGAGTTTGCATTGAGGACAGAACATCCTCATCGTCTTCAGCTATAAGACAATGATATTCAGAGCTCATGGTCTCTTGAAAGAGCTTAATTTCTACATAACTTCTAACTAACTGGACAAATTCAGCATCTTGGCTTGAGGTTGCTATTGTTATATAAGAGTCTAGAAGGGCAGAGCTCTCTAAATTACTCTCTCTTACCCTTATTTGTAGTTGTTCAAGGCTCAATCTCTTTCTCCTCAAAATAAAAAAGATGATCTGGTTATTATCATGATTGGGGCTAACAAGCAAAGATCAATTGACTCAATTCTTTTTATATCTCAGACTTAGGATAAAATGATATATAGTGAATCTAGTGAGGTTTTAATGAATATAAAGAAGCACTCTCAAACAGAGCCTATAGCTCCCGAAGGGGAAGATTTTTCTAATCGACTCATCATTGGGCTGCTTGTTACGATTGGCAATCTTTATGGAAAAGATCTTGAAAAACAGATAGTACATAGCCTAGGTTGTGATGCCAAATGGCTTTATACCCCTTCTTTTTTCCATAATTGGAGGTTTAATCAATTTTTTTGGCAAACCATAGAGCAGCATATCCCTGCTTATAATTTCGAACAACTGATGGATCGTTTCTATCAGAGTCAAAATAATCCCTTTGCTAGATTGATAGCTTTTACTGGCAGCCCCCAGTTCTTGGCCAAAAAGATATGCTCCATCATTCGCTTTGATAGAACAGTCGAACACTCAGTGAACTACTATAACCTGAGGCACCGGACTTATTATTCGGTTAAAAGCAAATTTGTGGATCATCTTTCAGTTGAACATCGACTCTTTTCTCAGGAATTGACCAAGATTGGTATTAAGAAATCATTTAAACATTTTTTTCGTATTTATGATTTGAAAATTGAAGAAGATAGACCCCCTACAAATAGCACCGAAGCAAAATTAACTGTCTCCTGGCATAACCGTCCACTCCCTTTAGTAGTCTTTCTTTTAAAAACAAGTAAAATTGGACTTCTACTTTTTACTCTAGTTGCTCTATTTACCACAAATTTGCAGGGTTACCTTCTTTGGTTGGGAGGAATGAGTCTGGGTTTGCTGTCATTAATTAAAATTTTTCACTATTTTTCTGGGCAAACATCTCTCCGTGAAGACAAAATGATAGATTACTTTTTAGCGGAATTAGATCAAGTTGAAAAACAGAGTCGCTCCGTAATCAGCTCCCAAATGAAAATCATCCAAATGCAGAGGTTAGCCAATACTGGTAAACTTTCACATAGCATCATGCATGAAATGGCCAAACCCTTAACCGTCATAGGTAACACTCTTGATATTTTAGAAACAACCTGTAGAAAGCAATGTCCTAAAGGAGTATTAGAGACTTTGCAGCCTTTTATAGATCAAACAAACGTATCCTTAAAAAAAGTCTATGAGGTCAGTGAGACTCTTCGAGTGATTTACCGAAAATCCAATACTCAGTTAGAACTTTATTATAAGCAGATAAACGTTCAAGAATTGATAACAGGAATTAAAAAACAATGTGCCATATTGTACAAAGGGCATTCGGTTAAATTTACTGTTCAACCCTCTCCTGATATTGTGATAAGTACGATTCCATGTTTGATTGAGCATAGTCTTCTCAACCTTATACACAACGCCTATCAGTCTTTTGAAGGAGCAAATAATAGTAAACAAGAAATCAGGTTACATACGCTAACTGAAGCAAATAGCATCAGTTTTCGAGTTGAAGATAATGGGTGTGGAATATCACATCAGCATCAGGAAAATCTCTTTAAAAACTCATTTACTACTAAGGAGCTAGGAGTTGGACTAGGACTAACTTTGACAAGAGATTTTATGAAGTTGTTAAATGGAACCGTTTATTTAGATATGAGTGAGGTAGGAAAAGGGAGTACTTTTGTAATTAGGATACCTACTGAAAAGGAAGAGATGGAAGAATTTTAAAATCTTTCTTCCAAAGAATTGAGCCGGTTGGAGAGAGTTTTAATAAACATCCCATCGGAGTTCCATCTTCACGATGACATATTCCAGAAACAACTATATCTTCATTTTTAATATAACTGACTGTGGTAAAAATCGCACTTTCTCCTAGAGTAGTCTTTTTACTAATGTCAACTTGGTCTTCATTACGGTCACAATACGATAAGAGGGATAAAATTATCAAAAAATATTTCATAAACTCTCCAGAAGCCTCAGTTCGTTTGGGGGGAATCTCACCTGCAAGTATGTTACACTAAGAAGCGGACCGATGAATGTGCTTTCGCCAAAGGTTATCAGAGGGTTCCTATTTTTTGATATAAATAATTTAAATACCTATTTGGTTATAATATTTTATAAAGTCCCCATCGGTTGCTAATTGGTTTCGCTCTGTATAGTTTAATTCTTTTCCATCAGTAACTAGAATTTCTGAATTTGAATGGAGTAACAGTAAAGAGGAGGCTGTGACTTCAAAAATTCCAGCTGGTGCTGAAGTAGATAAAAAGTACCGACTTTTTTCTTTATTACTTACCTTTGATACTATTTCTCTATCTATATCAGTAATGCAAAATTCCATCGCATAAGATAGCCAGTCCATTCCGATA
>CAYFLR010000131.1:0-3365 GCA_964343805.1 uncultured bacterium
TATTGGCAGCGAGTCCTCCCCGTCCTAGGATGTAATTGCGGGCTTTGATCATCATTTCTGTATTAGGGTTCACACCCATTAACTTCAAAGCATAGTAGTTAAAGATGGTGGCATCAAAACTGCCCGCTTGAAAAGTCCCATCGGCTCTGGGAGCATACCATTGCCCACTTGGGCCCTGATCTTTTTTTAGAATTTTTAAAAGTCGTTCTTCATCAAAAGCACTCTCCTCATCTTCCATCCAACGGAGTGCAATGTAGTACATAGAGATATAGTGCACTCCTAAAAAGGAGCCCCACAACCAGTAGGAATCAGCTTGCTGGGCATCTAAAATATTTTTTTGGGCTAAAGGAACCAGCGATTCTAAATCTTGCCTGAGTTCAGCCTGAGCCAAAGGCCCCATCAATAGGGACCATCCGAATAGCACGATAAAGAGTGGTTTAAAAAACCTGGAAAAGATCATAAGCACGAACCTATTTTAAAAAACATTTAAAAAGGGAAAAATCTGAGTTGCATAGTCGACAATTGCCTTTTTAACCTTTGAAGGACTGGAAGTAGGGGCAGATACTGGATTTAAGGGATGGGTTAAAGCGTCTTGATACTTGTAATAACTATCCACAATAAAATAATCTATGGCGTCAAAATAGAGTTTAGTACTGCCCATATCATAGCCATCTCTAGCCACATGCTGCTCAAACCTTTCTCTTACCTTGCGACTCATTTGATATATTTCCATAGGGGTAATTAATTCTCGTCCCGCCAAAGTAGAAATTCCCATACTCCGATCTTCCCTGATATCACTAATGTCATCTATGTTTTGTAACATGGCGCCAAAGAGGTAATAGGATTCCAGCTCTTTTTTGCTGAAAGTTCGATCACTGAGAAGGGCATAGAGCCGGGTGGAAAATCCACCCCGCTGGAAGGTATTAGACCTTATAAAGCGATCTTCCCACTGACGACTCACATCCTCTCTAAGACTGATAGAATCCAGCTGAGCTAAGTGCAGTTTATAAAGTTCGCTAAAAAACACCTCACGATTGTGCTTGGGCAGATGCTGATCTATCCTCTCTACGATGGTTTTTAAAATCACCTCTAATGGAGAGTGAGCGGGGGCATTTTTATCTCCCTTAATGATCGGTCCTATGGGATCTTTTAAGCGCCAATTGGCCGTATTATAGTATCTGGGATCATCAAACATCAGATCATAGATGGGGTGCGAAATGGAAAACCAAATGTTCACTAAATCATTCACCTTCCCTTTTCCCATACGGGCCATCAGCTTAATAAAAGTGAAATTACGGAAAGTTTCTCTGACGATTTTTTGATAGAGAACCGGGTCATCTATCAGTTCACGGTGGGTTTCTAAAAGAGGAGTCACCTCCTTGTCAAACAGTGTTCGGCACTCTCGGCTCCACTTATCATACTTTAATAAAATCCGAGCCGGCACAAGTTTGGTGCTGAGTTTTTTCAGGTAAGCAGGGGGCAAAGCAGCATCCGGAGTGAGACCTTTACCATAGCCAGAATACTCTTGCTCTATCAAAGCCTCTTCCGCCTCGGGTTTAAAAAATTCCTCACCTTTAATATTTTGTTTTAAAACTCCACACTTCCCTTTGGCAGGGGCAGATAAAGCCAGTCCACCAGGATAAACGAGTAAACCTATTAGAATAAACAGAACTCTAAAAGAGTTCGAAGAGGGGAAACATCTCACGTGCAAAATGAAGAATCTCCTTTTTCATTTTTTTAAAAAACTTTATTTCAGCACCTAATGTTGCTGATACCCGGCCTTTACGTAACGCAGCATAATATTTATCGGTGCCCTCAATAATAAAGTGATCTATAGAGTCCATAAAAATTCTGACATTACGAGCTTCATAGTCATGATTTTTAATATGTTCTGCAAATCTTTTTCTTACCAGCTGCCCCATCTCCCAAACCTCATGAGGGCTGATTTTATTTTGACTGCTTAAGGTTCTGATTCCTAAACTACGGTCTTCTTTGATATCGCTCATATCATCAATATTTTGCAGGGTAGAACCTAAAAGGAAAAAGCTCTCTAATTCAGCTTCAGAGAATTTACGATCGGCTAAAAGGAAATTAAGACGGACCGCATGGCCTCCTCTTTTAAATGTATTATCTCGTAAAAAAGAGGTCTCTATGGCATCTCCATTAATATCTTTGCGCATGAGCATAGAGTCCACTTGCGCATCATGTAGTTTTAAAAGCTCACTAAAAAAACGAGGTTGATTCTGTTTAGGTAAAGTCTCTTTGAGACGAGACACGATAGCAATCAAGACTTTTTCTAAACCATGAGTGGCATCAGCTGGTTTTTCACCTGCTAAAATGGATCGCACTCGATTCACATCATGCCAGCTTTTAAACTGATAATAAGCGGGATTATCAAAAAGCAGATCATAAATAGGGTTACTGGCAGCAAATACAATATTAGCACTGGGGTTGACTTCTGCTCCTGTCATTCGTGCCATCAATCTATTAAAGACATAGTGACGAAACACCTCTTTTTTAATGCTGGCATAAAGCTCGCTGTTCTCTCTTAAAATAGGGTGGATTTCTAGTAGGGAGTCAATCTCTTCCCTAAAGATGCTCTTGGCCTCTCGCGCCCATTTATCAAATGGAAAAATGATTTCTAAAGGGGTTAACTTGGATCGCAACTTTTTGAGAACATAGCGATCGATGGGCTTTTGGGGAGTTTTTCCCCAGCCATACTCTGCAAAGATTTCATTAATCAGTTCATTTTCCCTAGTAGGGGTTGAACTCCGAATCTCATGCAGCCAACTGAAAGATTGACAAAAACGTGGGGGGGGCTCTGCACTTAAACCAATACGTGGCACCAGAAGGAAAAGTATTCCCCAAAAGATTGGTTTCAAATATGAATTCATAGTTTCTCTAATTTAAGGAAGAACAAAAGCGGATGCGGCTCGCTTTAAAATCCCTCTGTCCTTGCCAATATGAAAACCAACTAATAAGTTGTTTGCGTCAAAAATAGGACTTCCACTCATGCCTTTATGTGAGTAAGCATCATGTTTAAAAACTTGGTTTTTACCGCCCGGTTGAGGTACCGAAAGTACCGAGCCGACGCTAATTAAAACCTCATTTTGAGCTGTCACCGAGAGCATATAAAAACATTCTCCCGACTCCAACGGAGATTCCCTTACTACCAAAGGCGCAGCAGCTGCCAGGGCTGCCTGGGTCGTCGAATTTTGAGCTAAATGAATAGCTACCAAATCATTTTTGGTATCTTTCCATTTAATTTTAGCAAAAAAGAGGTCATTCGTTAAGGCATTAGTTCCTTTCAGGGGATAGTTTCTACGAGAGCGGCGTTTAACAAAGCTATATGTTTGATAAATATG
>CAYFLR010000131.1:3375-4576 GCA_964343805.1 uncultured bacterium
GGTGCCCACTCCTAAGTGATTAGAACCTAAGGAGAGCTTGAAAATATTAGGTAAGAGCTTTTGATAATCGGGTTCTATTTGACACTGTCTATGGGCGATTTTGTGAACTTTAGGACTAGGGTCAACACTGTGGAGCTTTGATTGAGTGGAATGATTCTCCCCACAAGCTGTGAGGAGCACACTTACAAGTATGAATAGAGAGAAGAGTTTCATCTTGGCATCCCACTCGTTTAGTTATTACCAAGGACGATTATTTAAATAGGCTGGTCTTGCTGCCGGACGACCATAACTCTCTTGCTCTCTCGCTTGCCTTATTTTTCTTTGCTGCTCCATCATACAATTTTGCCAGAGTTGTTGCATTTGCATGTGCATATGCTCTCCACCCATGGGGCTTGGACCGCTATTGTTTCCGCCACCCATTCCCATCATTCCCATCATCATTCCCATGGGTCCACCGGAAGTCATATTGGACATATTGTTAGACATTTGTCCCATACTACTCATAGGGCCAGACATTTGATAGAACATGGCACAAGCATTATGGTTTAGAACATTAAAATTTGAATTCATTTGATCGGAGGCTCTATTAATAGTTCCGTCTACCTGATCTACGGAATCTCTTATGGTTCCATTAACATCTCCGGTGGCAGTCATAATCGTATCTTGCATGGGCTTGGTAATGGATGTCTGAACATCTTCCTGCCAATTTTCAAAAGAGTGACGAATTTTGGTTATTTCTCCAATTAATTCCTCTGCTGTATCCTTGGTAAATTCTGCGGCATCATCACCAGTATCAATCGCCCAACTAACAACTCGATGGATCTCATAACCGATAAAACCAACTACCACACTGCCTGCAACCCAGACGAGTGGAGCCACTTCATTTTCTTCAATGAGTGATATATAAAGATCATGAGATATTAAATAGGCTGTTTTTCCTCTAATACCAACAGCAACAGCGTCCTCTTTAACCTCTTCATCTTGAATCATAACTTTTAAAGTGGAAGCCATGTAAGTAGCAGGAAGTGATAAGGCTTGGCCTTTCACGGTAGAGGCATCTATAATGCAGTTTTCACGGTACATTTGCTTTTGAACTGCTGGAAATTGACTGTAAAAAGAGGAGCAGAGAGTCACTTTTGGTTGAGAGGCTGGAACGGAAGCCACTTCGCTTTGGCTGGTTTCTCTTTCACCGCAAGCGATA
>CAYFLR010000132.1:0-4087 GCA_964343805.1 uncultured bacterium
TTCACATCTATTTCAAAAACACGCTTCATTAATATACGGGTTGGGAAGATATTTCAGCAACTGGAGCTCCAACGGCCAGAGATCGACACTCTGCCATTGTGATTGATACCAAAATGTGCATCTGGGGTGGAGCGGGAGATAGTGAAAACCTCAATGATGGGAAGTGTTGGGATTCAAGTTCTGACACATGGTCAGCAATAAGCGATGTAGGAGCTCCTAATAAAACAGCTGCACATGCCGCCATCTGGACAGTAAAGAATATGTGTGTTTGGGGTGGTTATGGTTCTATCAATAATAATAGCTACCAAGGAGGTTGCTGGAACCCAACAACCGATACTTGGACCAAAATCTATTCCGGTTTTGAGAGCGGTGAAGTTTCGGGCCGTCAGGATATGAGTTATTTCTGGACTGGTGAGAAGTTTTGTATCTTTGGGAGACAGAGGTCAGGTGGCATCACCATATCTGATGGCATGTGCTATTTTGCTATAGATTAGCTTTCACTATCCGAGCAATTTTTTTGATCCCCTCGTCTCGCTCTTTGGTAAAAGGGCTGGCACAACTAAAACGCATGTAGTTTCTATAGCTATCTGTATTGGCGCAGATAATACCAGGAATGGTCAGGATTTTTTCTTTTAAGGCTAAATCAAAAATCTGCTTGCTATCCACTTTTTTGGGGAGTTCCACCCAGATCATAAAACCACCTTTGGGCATAACCAATCTAGTTCCTCCAGGAAAATAAGTCTGAATAGAAAGTGCGGTTTGATAGGTTTGCTTAAATAGTTTTTGTCTTAAAATCCTAAGATGTCGATCATAAGCCCCACTGGATATAAATTCAGATATGATCAGCTGATTGACAGAAGCAGTGGCTAAAGACACCCCCACTTTAAGTCTCAAAATCTTTTCGTAGAATCTCTTATTAGGAATGACCCAGCCCACTCCCAAGCCCGGAGCCAAGGTTTTAGAAAAAGAGGAACAACTAAAAACCATATCAGATTCATCAAAGGATTTAATCAAAGTGGGAGGCTTGAATTCATAATACATCTCAGAGTAGATATCATTTTCGATAATAGGAACATCATAATGAGCAGCCAGTTGCACTAATCTCATTTTGTTTTCATCTGGCATCAAAGTCCCCAATGGATTGCTAAAATTACCGGTAACGATACAAGCTTTAACGTCCATTTTTTTCAATACCGATTCATAAGTGCCCACATCAAAACCGGTCTGGGGTGAGGAGGGAATTTCCACAACATTCAATTCTAACCCTTGCAATGTTTGAAGTAGCAAAGGGTAACTAGGAGACTCTACCACTATAGAGTCTCCCTTTTTAGCCACACTTAAAAGACACAGTGTTATGGCTGCCATACATCCATTGGTTATGATGATATCTTCTGGTTGAATTGACTTCATAACTCGTAACATTCTGCGGGCAATTTGTTTACGAAGTTCATACTCTCCTTCTACCGGAGAATACCTCAATGTCGTTTCAATTTTCTTTTGAGTGAGTCCTTTAATAATTTTAGATAGACTCTTTTGAGGTAAAAGCTCAGGACGAACGATGGAACAACCAAAAGAGGTAAGATTTGGATCATTCATCAAGGAGAGAATCGATCCGGTGGCTTGATACACCGATACCTTTTTAATTGTAGGTTCAAACTTCTTATGAGCTGGAGGCCTAAATGGATCTATTTTAGGGGCCGCAACATAGTGCCCCGATTTTGGGCGAGTTTCAATCAGTCCCAACTGTTCTAGTTTTTCGAAAGCTTTGGAAACAGTAATGATACTGTTACCTGTTTGTCGGTGAATTTCACGGATGGAAGGTAACTTCTCACCAATGCGATAATTCCCATTTCTAATGCTGATGGACAGTTCCTTAGCCAGCTTTTCATATTTAAAGTCAGGACGGGACATAAAAAAACCTCTATCTGGGGATATAAACTATAACCACCTTTAATTATAAGATTAATCTGTATCTATTTAAAATGTCAATATCTGAATCTGTTATTATTTTTTACTCAGCGTTATAATTAAGGTACGAGCTTAAAGAAAACTTTTAAGGAGATAAAGATGACAAATAGTGACACAACTAAAGCAACTATGGTAGTTACCGCCATTCCTAACCCGGAAGCGAAAGATGATATGCAAACCTATCTTTCGAAGGTGGTTCCCATTTTAATGTCCAATGGAGGGGAGATCGTATTTAGAGGAAAAGCTGATAAGGCAGTTCTTGGGGAAGTATCCTTTGGAATGTTATTGGTGATGAACTTTGACTCTGCCCAAACCATCGAACAAATTTTTGCCAGTGATGAGTATCAGGAAATAGTGCCTTTTCGTGATAGAGGTTTCAAAAAAATGGATGTGGTGATTATGTCTGATCTCTAGAATACCGGCAAATTTTTTCTAGGTCTTTATGGGGGTCTTTCCCTCATAAAGCCACTTTAGAAAAACTTTTATAGGAACCACCTCTACATCATCGACTTTCAGAATGTCTTCCCCTAAGTAAATCACATAAGATTTAGCTGGTTTCTTCTGTTTAAAAGATTGGATGCTTTTAATAAAACTTTTTCGAAAAGTTTTAGCGGATTTTATCTCCATCAAAACCATGTTATCACCAAAATACCAAACCAAATATATTTCTGACCCTGAGGAAGTTCCCCAATAGCAGAGGCTCCCTTTGATATGTCTTAAAGCCAAGTAGGCACGCAGTTCATTTATAAACCAATTTTCTAACAATACCCCTTGCCAGTCACTGGGACTCGGTTGATTAAAATATCCTGCAGCAGCATTTAATACACCTGCATCACGAGCTATATTTGATTGATTAATTGGCCGTTGTTTTTCGTAGTTTCCTTGCCGAAGAGCCAGTTAGAATAAACTTCTTATAATCAAAGTTCTCTATCAAATTATCAACTTCATCTAGAAGCTTGGGGATCTTCTGAATTTCATTGATCACAATCCATTGATCGATGGATGCCTCTCCTTGTACTTAATAATGATAGAAGTAATCAACCCTAAAACCAAAGTCCTAGCTTATATTTTCCGAACTATTAAAGACCAAAAAGAATTACTCGTTTTCGATCATAAAGATTTTGATGATGTAAATCCTCAAGTGCCAGCAGGGACAGTGGAAGAGGGGGAATCTAATGATGAGGCTATCTTAAGGGAGGTTTTTGAAGAGTCAGGGTTAAAGTTCGAGTCTCATGATCAATATCTAGGATGCTTTGATTTTAAGAGGGAAGATCTAAACGAAATTCATAAACGTCATGTTTATTCTTTCCAGGCAGATGGATTACCTGATAGTTGGGAGCATATTGTCTCCCATGGTAAAGGGGATAAGGGACTTTGCTTTATTTTCTATTGGATCCCTGTAGACGAAGCTAAAGCTAAGCTTGTAGCTGAGATGGGAAACTACCTATAATGTCTTAATTTCCATTTACAATTCCTTTCTAATCCCAGTATAATTTAATGATAACAATAAATTAACAGAGAGGATTTAAAATGGCTAAGAAAGCTGGATTACTAGAAGAGTATTTAGAGAAAGCTCTAAAGATGATTAAGAAGGACTTATTAGCGGAAGTTAAGAAGCTCATCAAAGATGAAGTAGCTAAAAAGGTTGGAACTAAGAAGAAGGCAGCGCCTAAGAAAAAAGCCCCTGCCAAGAAAAAGCCAGCCGCTAAGAAGAAAGCGGCTCCAAAGAAGAAGCCTGTAGCAAAGAAGAAGCCCGCTGCCAAAAAAGCAGCGCCTAAGAAAAAAGCTCCCGTAAAAAAGAAAGTCGTTAAAAAAGCTGCTCCTAAAAAGAAGTAGGTTAAATCAAAAGAAAGCCACCTTTCATAGTGAAGGGTGGCTTTGTGTTTTTTAGATTCATTAAGTGGGGAGAATCAAAGTGAAAGTTAGGCGATTGATTTTCCTGGTATATTTGTGGTCATTATTATCATGTGCCAGTCAAAAACCAGGCCTTACATCATATGATTTAGACGATTCAGCTGAGCTTCACTCATTTATTCAAAGCACAATTAAAAACCGAAAAGAATTCTTTAAAGCATGTTACGAAAAAGTGTCTAAAAAAAATAAAAACTTTTCAGCTAAA
>CAYFLR010000133.1:0-4076 GCA_964343805.1 uncultured bacterium
CGATAATCTATCGTCGCCATTTCGCAAACACTTTTGCCCCTATTTTGTCCGCGAACGGCCCGCGATAATCTATCGTCGCCAATTCGGAGACGCTTTTTATATTTCAACAACTTATATTTTTATATTTGACAATCTTACATAAACATATTAATAATATAAACCTTTTAACCTGGAAGGAGATATCCATGCGTTTTACTATATTATTCATTACCTTACTCGCCTTATTCCAAGCCTCCTGGGCCTTTGCAACCGAAGTTCACCTTCATCCAGATAGCACTCAATTTCAAAGAGGGCTTTTCAATCGCTTTCTATCAGTTTTTGATAAGGTGAGTGATCAACTGAATTCAATCCCTCAACCAACCTCACTGAAACTTAAAATTATTCCCCCTTCTCCTACAGCCAACTATATCGACGGAACCATCACCATCGCTGCCGAGAGAACCTCAGAAAATGGTCACCGCCAACATCCAAAATTCACTGATTTAGTACTCGCTCATGAGTATGGTCATGCTATTTTTGAATCAGCTCTTAGGGATAGAGTTCCAATCATTGATGAAAAGCTAAGAATCTATCGAAAAACCAATGCCATGCATAAGCGATTCCAGTCAATGGAAAAGGAACTGGAAGAACTTATGGTGAAAAGAGATAAACTGGACAAAGAATCCCCAGAATATGCTGAGCTCAGTGAAACCATTAAAAAACTAAAATATGAAACATATGATCTAGATGAAGCGGTCTTTGAATCAGGAGAAGGATTCTACCGATTGAAGAAGCAACTGGAGCCTTACGAAGAGATGTGGGCCGACCTGGTGGCCATTATGTACAGTGGAGATCCCAAAGGCGTTTTTCATGCTCTCTATTTTACTGGTGACCATGATCCTTTGAGAAAAAAAGGGTATTTCTTCAGAGATTTCTCTAAATCATTTGGAGCGGCGAGATATGAAGAATGGAAACAGCTGATTGAAACTCATGCCGATGAGTATTTCGAAGTGCTTCCTCACCTGGTATTAGTACCCGCCCGTTACTATTTCTATCAAAAGTTTATCGGAGATCTAAGAAATCAAATTGATTGGCCTTTCGTAATGAATCGTCTTATTACTGCTTTTACTGAAGTTATTAATAATGAAAAGATTAAACTACACGATGTGGAAGATATTGAAAGAATCAATCAGGTACTAATCACTTCCCTTTCCCAGCTGCAGTAAGGGCTGCCAGCAGCTGATCTGCTTTTGTAAAGCCAGGCTCAATTTTTTTAATGAGTTTAGTATATTCTAAAGCCTTCTTATACTCTTTCATCTGTCTATAAGCGAGAGCCAAATTATACATAATTTTATAGTCGGATGGAGACTTGTCTAGAGCCTGTAAATAGAAACCAATGGCCCCTTTAATATCATTTCTTTTTCGAGAGACAATAGCAGCTAAGTTACATAGCTCAACATTTTCATACTTCTTTCGAAGCAGATCTTGAATAATTTCCCAGGCAGTATCAATTTTATTTTGTAGTACATAAGTTTTGATTTCCATCAAACGAATGTATTCGGGAATATCATCCAGTGTTTCATAGGAATCAATGATGAGATCGAGAGTATCGTCATGCTGCTTATGCTTGAACAGTATATTTGAAAGATTAAAAAGAACCGCACTTTTGTTCTCACCCGCATCTTTTACTAGCTGACTGGCAACTTCCATATGGGATTTGGCACTGTCCCCATCTAGAGCCATTTCAAACTGCATATAACGAGCTGACATATTCTCCTTGTCTGCACTCACCGCTTTATCTAAGTGAGCCGACATGGCCTTGGTATCCCCTTCTTTCTTATACACGTTACTCATTGCTAAATTAGAACGTGCTTGTTGGGGCTTTGCTTTATGAATGGCTTGGAAGATTTTCTTGGAAACCTTATGCTCTTCAGCAATAAAGGATTCTTTCGCCTTGGTATAGAGGTTCTCTATAGTGCCCTTGGTTTCATAGTTCTTGCGGGTTTGTTCCACCGCATTTTTTAAGTCAGTCTTCGTAAAAGGATAGACTAAAATAGACCTGATACCATATTCATCAATGAGCTGGGCTTTCTCTTTACTGTCCTTAGCCACCAGATCTTTGTCCTCAGAGAACAAGATCACCGGCATATTTTGTATTTCAATATTATTTTTAAATTCTTTTACGAAATTCCAACCAGAAAGGTATTTGGTTTTATAATCGCACAGAATCATGTTAAAGAGGGAGCGACGACAATTATTAAGGGCCTCCACCCCACTTTCAAACACACTGCATTCAGGATTAAAAGATTCCAGCATTTCAGTTATCTTGCGGGACTTCTCCACATCCTCAGAAATGACTAAAAACTTCCTCAACTCTTCAAGTTTGAAATCTCCAAAATCGGATTGGGCTGACTGCCCCCCTCCTTTGATGACCATCACATCACCCGATCTTGCCACCTCTGGAGGATATGTTAAACCTGTTTTAATCATCTCTACTTTTCGCTATTCATTTTATTCAAAATTACATCTTGCATACGATAAACATTTTCAATTTTGTGATCAGTAACCTTATTCAAAAACAGAGCCGCTTTAATAGCTCCCTTCGCAAAAATTTCTCTATTCATAGCTCGATGAGTGAGTTCAATCCTTTCTGATTGACCACAGTAATAAACGGTATGTTCTCCTACTATATTACCAGCTCGAATCACTTGCATTCCCACTCGATCACTCTCTCTTTTTTCCAGCATTCCTTGGTTACGAAATTCTAGTTTACCATTTCCACTTTGGTTCCGTACAGCAGCAATTTCCCGAGCCAGAACTAAGGCAGTTCCACTAGGGCTATCTTTTTTATGACGATGATGAGCTTCCATAATTTCAATATCCCAATCAGACATCATCGCGGTGGCCTCGGACACTAAGTAACGCATCACGTTAATTCCGATACTCATGTTATAATCAAACACGATGGGAATTTTCTTAGCCGCATCTAAAACAATTTGCTCTTGTTCGGAGGTAAAACCAGTGGTTCCAATCACCATGGGTTTATGGGAGGAAATAGCCTCGGGCAGGATTTCGAGAGTTCGATTGGGGGCTGAAAAATCAATGATCACATCAGCCGAAGAGATCTCTTCTGCCAAGGTACAATCAGGGGACTCTTTGATAAGCGAAGAGATCACCCTTTCCATCTGGCCTGCCGTTCCCGTTAAAAAGATATTCACCATAAAAAGACCAACTCTAAATCAATTCGTACTCTTCACAAACTTTTTTAACTGTCTCGAAGGTGCTCATAGCCGCTGGGCAGAGCGGCAGTCGATACTGATACTGCACTAACCCCATGAGATGTAAAAAGAGTTTAACCGGTACGGGGTTACTCTCTATAAATAAAGTCTCCATCAGTTTCTTAAGATGGGTATTAATCGCCTTTGCCCCTTCTAAATCACCGGCATGAAACTTCTCTAACATTTGAACAAATTGTCCGGGAAGGACATTCGTAACCACAGAGACCACTCCACAAGCTCCATTTTCCAAAGCCGATAGATAGGTTCCATCATCTCCAGAAAGAATATCGAGCTCACCATTTGTTTTTTCTTTCATCTTTCTGATAAGCTCCATATCTGCAGAAGCTTCTTTAATGGCCAAAACATTATCAAGGACGGCTAGCCTCGCCACCGTATCGGGAGTCAGAGAAACACCAGTTCGACCAGGTACATTATACAAACAGCATGGCTTAGAAACTGAGGTAGCTATTTTTTCATAATGTAAAAATAGCCCCTCTTGAGATGGCTTGTTATAATAGGGAGTAACTAAAAGCAATCCATCCACTCCCAGATCACAGGCTTTCTTTGAAAGTTCAACTGACCCTGCTGTGTTATTTGATCCGGTACCAGCAACAATAGTCGCTTTGCCACTAAACTCTTTGACTCCAAATTCAAAAATCTTTAGTTTTTCATCTTCGGTTAAGGTGGGTGATTCCCCGGTGGTTCCACATAAAATGATTCCGTTAACACCTTGGGCAATCTGACGCTCTATCAGCTTCCCTAGAGCGTTATAATCCACTGCTTGATTTTGATCAAAGGGAGTGACAACTGCTGTTCCTG
>CAYFLR010000134.1:0-3803 GCA_964343805.1 uncultured bacterium
TTTTTGTGAGTTATTAGGACAAAAGTTCGTCTCTCGAAATAAGAACTTGAGATTTGGCCGCTTTCTCAATGGATGCCCCCCCTCTTATGAATCAAGTCGCTTTTGGCCAAGTGATTAAAGAATAAATCTTAAAAACCGAAAAGTAATTAACATATAACGATAAAGCGAGGGGTACCTATATGAAATTGATCCATCTTATTTTAATCATAGGTTTTTTCTTCATTTCTGCCTGCAGCAAAGAGGAATCAGAAGGGGAAGTAAAGCAAGCGGGTTCAATAAAAAGTGATGAGCAAGATCTCTTCCAGAAATACAATGCTCAATTTAGCCCTAATACCATCAAAAAACAGGTTTTCATGATTGTAGGCCCTCGTCTCTTATCAGGGTCTAATAGCAGCTCTGGCACCTCTATCCTTTACAGTAGAGGTACTGGCTTTCAAATTGATGGAAATGGATTGGGAGTTACTAACTACCATGTGATGGAATTTTGCATTGATGCTCTATCCAGAAACGGAAAAAGCGCCATCACTTCTATAGAAAGTGATATCACCGAAAAGAAAGCCCAGGTGCTGGATAACGCCATTTTAAATAAACCAGAAATCTGTGATGGTTTTTATGCCATTGATGAGGATTTTATTAAAAGTTATGTCAGCAGTATCTCCGCACGAGGTCAGCAGATGATTGATGCCAGTCAAGATCTTTATATAGGAAAAGACCAGCTGGAAAGTGGTCAGTATGGAACCGCTTATAAGATTGAACTGGTTTCTAATTTTCCAAAATCCTACAGTTCTGTAGCTCCGGATGAACCTTCTGAAGTTTCTTTCTTCACAGAATTTAACCATCATTTTGATGCGGTGATTATCCGTCTCCAAGGAAGTCAAATATCTCCCAGTTGGAATATTAAATCTGAAGTGAACCCAGAAAAAGGGGCTAATTACTTCATGGCTGGCTTTCCCAAAGCCAAATATAAAAACAGCCGTGAAATCCAAAGTGAAGAGACCTCTGATTTTCATGTTACCGACCTGAGCTTCACTTTCGGCCAGTTAGGAGTTGAAGATCTTCACAATTATTATGGCAACTTTATCAGCAAAGAAGAGAGTGCTTGGGATAATGGATGGACCAGTATGGGTAAAGATGAGATTATTGATAGCAACGTGGGAAATAGTGGCTCTCCCCTCTTTTCAAATGAGGGAACCCCTACTTTAGTGGCACTAAATTTTGGGAGACTGAATGTGAATGAGCGAAACTCAGTGAAAAATGCCGAAACCCACTTTGTCTCTTTCAACCGAATAATCCGCCATTACTTCAAGGAAACTCCCAGTGGTGTTGACTTTTCATCATTATTAAGAGATAACCAAAACATCTCTCGTGAAGATCAAATCACCATGGGGTGGGATATAGATCCCGATCTACCCTGACCCCTTAAGGGGGCCTATGTTTAAAGCACTTATATTTGATTTAGATCGCACCTTGTTAGATCATGATTATGCCGTAGAAAGGGCTTTGGCAGCCATCTATGATACTTTTCCAGAGCATCCTGATCACATTAATTTAGAGATGTTCACCTCCATATGGTTAGGCAAGGAGAAGCATCATTTCAATCGCTTTGTAAATGGTGAAATCACAGCTGAACAGATGCGTTGGGACCGGCTGCAAGATGTTTTTGACACCTGCGGGATTCCGCTCCCGGATAATAAAATCAAACCCCTGGATTCCTATTATATTAAGGAGTATGAAAACAACTGGAAACTCTTTCCCGAAACTCTTGGGGTAATACGTAATCTTAATGAATACAAAGAGTATCCCATGGGAATCATCACCAATGGGAGAAAGAAGCAACAGCAAGATAAAGTAAAAACCACCGGTATTGAATCCTTTTTTAAATCCATCATTATCTCAGAAGCCGTTGGCTGTGCTAAACCGGAGGCTAAAATTTTTAAATTAGCCGCCAAAAAAATGAAAGTAGAAATTGAGGAATGTGTCTATATTGGAGACTCCTACGAGACTGATTATCTCGGTGCTAAAGAGGCCGGTATGCCAGCCATATTTTTAAATCGAGATGGCAAAAAAATAGACAGTGGTTCCATCAATGAGATTTCCAACCTGGAAGAACTTCCTCTCTTCTTAGAATTACTGCAGTCTTCCTAATTATACTTTTGTTTACTTTTCATTTGACATTTGTTTACTGACGCCAACTATTTACGAGGGGGGAAAAGGTCCCGATGCTTATCTTTAAGCTCTGGATAAGCTGGTTTACCAGACCCGAGCAGAGGTATATAAGGTTCAACCAAAACTTCGTTTATAAAAAATAGATTCGAATAACCCGCTTTGGCAAGAGCCTCATTGACCATTTTGGTAGTGATATCGGTGCGAGTGGTACAAAGCACAATGGGTGGTTTATCAGGAGATCCTCCGGGTAAGTCCACGATGGCAAATTCGAGCCCCTCTGACTCTCTACCGAAAGCTTTCTCTACCACCTTTTCTAAACCATCGAGAGGCACCATCTCCCCTCCTCTTTTGATGGAACGGCCCCATCTTCCGGTCCATTTTAAGTGACGTTTATGGCCTGGTAATTCGATGACTAAATCCCCGGTGTTATACCATTTTTTACCATCTTTAGTGGTGACAAAAGGTGATTTTTTAGTACCAATATAACCGTCAAAAATATTGGAGCCCCTTACTAAGAGGAGTCCTTGCTCTCCTACTGGAATATTAGAATTGATATCTTCTGGCTGGACAATACGATATTCCACAATGTCAATCAATACCCCTACTGTACCACGGATGGGGTTTTGGGGTGTGTTAATAGCTAAGAAAGGGGAAGTTTCAGATATACCGTAGCCCTCTAAAACCACCACTCCCGGGATTTTTTTCTCTAAGAGTTTATAGACCGCATCCGGCATAGCCGCAGCTCCCGTCACTGCCAGTCTGATGTTATCAAGTTCTTGGCCTCGTGCCTTACGAGCAATGTTTCTTAAAAAGGTTGGCGTTCCCGCTACAATAGTGGGTTTAAAGGCTCCCGAAACTTTGACTAAACCACCTGGATCCAGGGGATTGGCATGATATACGGTTCGGACTCCGAGTAATGTATTCATCACGGTGGTGGCAGTTAAACCAAAGGAGTGAAAGAGAGGAAGAAATCCTAAAATCGAATCATTGTTTCTGAGTTCCACCTGGCGTGTCACCGATGCGATATCAGTTAAAAGATTCCGATGGCTGAGCGGTACGGCTTTGGGCAAGCTTTCTGAGCCACTGGTAAAAATTATGGCTGCATGATCCGCTTCTGTAATCTTACTGTTTATTAACGATCGCCAGGCAATTTTACGTGAGACCCCTAGGTAGTTGGGAAGTATTTTCGCTTTGGCGAGTGCCCACAGCAGATGAGGATTTTTCTTGGGATTTCTGGCGGTCTCCATTAACTGCTCAGTATAAATAAAAGTTCTTTCAATTTGGGAAACATCCACCTTGTCTTTCCCGGTGGCATTTTTCATTTTATCCACCAACTTTTTAGCGGTCACCACCGAATCAAGCCCCAGACTCTCCACCGCATGATTCATAGCTTTCGTACCAGCTTTAAAATTGATAAGAACCGGGGTTTTTCCCGCTAAAATTGAGGCCATATAAAAGAGAGTTCCTCCTACTGAGGCAGGCAACATGATTCCCACCCTTTTGCCTGGCATTTTTTGAATGATGGGCTTCATAATCATCATGGCCAAGGCCACATCCTCATAGGTTTTTTCTCCACTGATCGCGTCGGCAATGATGGGTTTTTTGGGATTTTTAAGCATCTGATTTAAAAGAGCTTC
>CAYFLR010000135.1:0-3703 GCA_964343805.1 uncultured bacterium
TTTTTCTTTGATACTGGGAGCAGCTACCCCATTACAGAACCCTTCCCAACTGGCCGTCCAGCGGTCTTGATCTTTTCCCCTTAAGGCTCTTTCCAGCAAACTACCATGAAACAGATAGTCCCCTACTAAGAGATCATACTTTTCAATAGGGGAGAGCTGATCTATAAAGGTACTGTCCTTATCATTACCTTGCTGGGATTTGATTAAGTGCTCCAGAACGTCTAGAGGATCCAACAAGGAGCTTCCCGTATAATTATAGAATTTACCTTTTTGCCAGCGGGCAGCAATTCCTCCAAAAGATGCGTTATAAAAATCGGAGCTCCAGGGTCGATTATTTTTGGGTAACAACATTTTATCGAGCAGTAGATTTTGATCGCTCAAGGTCTCATGGGAGAAAAGCGCCATATCCATCAAATTAATAATCAAAGGATGGTGCTCGAAGTCTTCTGCGGGAATTCCTTGCACATCATTGGAATACCGACCCTCTTTACTGGGAGTGAGGTAGCTTTCCTCTAGGTGGGCTGGGTTCTTACAAAAACAAAACAGCCCCACCAGTAAGATAAGCCCAATCAATAAGGTTTTACGGATAATTTTAGAGGTCATTCTTATATTTTAATACGGTTTAGTAGATTATCCAAATTAAAACCCCCTGATTTTTGCAGACAGCATTATCTAAAATATGTATGTTAAAGTCGGAGGTGGTTGCCATGTTTCAAGGTGAAAACGGTCATAAATTTTTACGTCAAAGATATGAGGAGCTTAAGAGGCAAAATCTCTCTTTGGATATCTCCAGAGGGAAGCCCAGTGTGGAGCAACTCAACCTGTCAAATATACTGCTTGAACGATTAGATCAGGGGCCCATTTTACCAGGAGGTCTTGATATTCGAAACTACAGCAATGTAGATGGTATTCCCCATATTAAAGAGCTGGGATCTTGGTTGCTAGGAATTGATGAAAGTAAGGTGATGGCTTTTGGTAACAGTAGCCTATTACTAATGTTTCAATACCTCCTCTATGTTTCCCGCTTTGGTATTCAGGGACCAGAGAGTGCCTGGTTAAATGATAAGAATGCCACTGTGTTATGTCCGGTTCCTGGCTATGATAGACACTTTTCAATGTGTGAAGAGCTTGGTCTAAAAATGATACCAGTTCCCATGCTGTCAGGTGGGCCAGATATGAACATGGTTGAGGATTTGGTAAAAGATAACCCGTCAATTAAAGGGATAATTTGTGTTCCAAAGCACTCAAATCCTACCGGGCATACATATTCAGATTCTGTGGTAGAAAGGTTAGCTGCCTTAAAACCTTCAGCTGAACATTTTCGCATCATTTGGGATAACGCCTATGCCGTTCATGACTTTTCTTTTCCGGGAGAAAAACTCAGGAATGTAATGAACAGCGCTGTTCCTTTAGGAAGGGAAGACCAGCCGGTGCTCTTTGGTTCCACATCTAAGATCACTTTTCCAGGTTCAGGGATCTCCTTTATGGGAGGGTCTCCCCTCAATTTAAAATCCTTCAAGAGGTTTTTAAGTATCCAGACAGTGGGGTCGGACAAGATCAAACAGTTTCGCCACAGTCTCATGTTTCCTACCAAAGACGCTTTATCCGCTCATATGGAGGAGCATGCTAAATTGATGAGACCCCGGTTTAGAGCGGTGGAAAGTATTCTAAAAGAGAACTTGGACGGAAAAAATTGTGGAACTTGGAACCAGCCAAAAGGGGGGTATTTCATCTCTTTTAACACTCGTCCAGGGTTTGCCAAGAAAACGGTTCAACTTGCCCAGGAGTGTGGGGTCAAAGTAACACCGGCAGGAGCCACTTTCCCTTACGGAAAGGATCCTTTAGATCAAAATATTAGAATTGCTCCCAGTTGTCCCCCATTTGGCGAGATAAAAAAGGGTATAGAAATATTTGCAATTTGTGTAGAATTAGCCCATATGGAATGAAATTTGGAGGTAGAAAATGAGTGATGTGCGAAATGTAATTATTATCGGATCCGGTCCAGCAGCTTATACTGCTGCTTTATATGCTGCCAGAGCAAATTTGGAACCATTGGTATTTGCAGGAAATGAAAAAGGGGGTCAGCTTATGACCACTACAGATATTGAAAATTTTCCTGGTTTTGAAAACGGCATAGCCGGTCCTGAGCTTATGATGAAAATGGAGGCGCAGGCCAAAAGATTTGGCACCGAAATGATCGAAAAAATGGTCACCCGAGTTGATTTTAGTGAAAAACCGCTCAAAGTTTATGCCGGAGATGATTTATATGAGGGACATACTGTCATTATCACCACTGGATCAAAAGCTCTCTATTTAGGTTTGGAAAACGAGCAAAAGTTAATTGGTCAGGGTGTTTCCGGTTGTGCAACCTGTGATGGTTTTTTCTTCAAAGAAAAAGAGGTGGTGGTTATTGGTGCGGGAGATTCCGCTTGCACTGAAGCTCTTTTTCTCACTCGTTTTTGCTCAAAGGTGACCATGATCGTAAGGCGTGATCAGATGCGCGCTTCCAAAATTATGCAAAAGATGGTGGAAGATAATCCCAAAATTGATGTGAAATGGAATGTGGTGGTGGATGATGTTCAAGATCCGAGCCAAGGCAAGGTCACTCACCTGGTTTTAAAAGATGTTAAAACTGGCGAACTTTCCGATTTTCCATGTGAAGGGATGTTTTTGGGAATTGGTCATAAACCCCAAACGGAAATTTTTAAAGGCCAACTGGAATTAGATGAGGCCAATTATATTGTCACCGATCGAAATTTACACACCAGCGTGGAAGGCGTCTATGCGGCGGGTGATGTTCAAGACCGTCATTGGAAACAAGCCATCACTTCCGCCGGAAGTGGCTGTGGAGCTGCTTTAGAAGCGGAGAAATATTTAGAGCAGCATCATTCATAAATATACTGCAGCCTGCAGTCCTGTATCAAAAGGATGTCTGAATAAAGAAGGAAAGTTGATATGCCTGATCATCTACAGGATACCTATATTGTCCATCATTAAGAAAGATGTTTCCAAATGTATCAAAGTCATGAAATCTATTCCTAAAATGAAATAACTTTTTCTTATTTGAGTTTTTAACTTCATAAATAGAAATACTGATTTCGTACCTGTTGCCGTAGCTATCCGTACTAAGGAAATCGATTAGCTTAACATTTGCTTTAAAAAATCCATTTTTTACTTGAATGGTTTTTTCCCATATACCTTGGAAGCGATCTTTAACAGAGTGATAAACCATTGGTATCTTAATGATTTCCAATGGGACCTTCATACAAATTTTTTGTTTGGTAAATGATTTGCAGGGCGCTAAATCAAACCCAACAAAAAATCTAGAATTCTCGTGATCTGCTACTTCATCAGCCTTTATAAATGTACAGAATAATAAAAATAAAATGGCAATTGTCCTTAGTATAAAATTATACAAGTTAAACTCCTTTAGTAAACTAATCGTTCATTTAGATAATGAGTCTTCTAAGCTAAAGTAATCTACTTTCTTCACTTTATCAATAAATACAAACCTTTTGTCCTTTGTGCATGGAAAAGTCTATAGTCAGCAAGGTCTGCAGTACGCCAAGTCTGACCTCAGACTATGGGCCGCCAGACCCCAGACATCTGGGAATAATCCGAATATTCATCCAAAATATACCGGGCACATAGGTGACACATTTTCTATAAATGGTGAATCTGCTATAGAAAACTTATAACTTTC
>CAYFLR010000136.1:0-768 GCA_964343805.1 uncultured bacterium
TAGAAATTCCTTTTCCTGATGGCAGCAGGCATAGTTTTGTTGTTCAAAAAAATGAACCACTTCCTGAATCAGAAATTCAGGGGTAGAGGCTCCTGCGGTGATGCCAATGTTTTTACATCCTGTTAGCCATTCCTTATGGATCTCATTTACATCACTGATGAGCTCTGCCCTCGTGTCTTGAGATTCAGCAACTTCCACCAGTCGGTTAGAATTTGAGCTATTAGAACTGCCTAATACCAGAATAAGCTCCGTCTTTTCTGAAAGCATTTTGACAGCATTTTGTCTGTTTTGAGTGGCATAGCAAATATCGCTTTTGGCGGGGGTTTGTATTTTGGGAAATCGCTCCTTGAGGCAGTTAAAAATGGCACTGCAATCATCCATACTGAGGGTGGTTTGGGTGAGGACCGCCACCACTTTGTCGGCAGGTAGGTCAAGTGTTTGGGCTTGCTCCAGATCCTCTATCACCGTGACATTGTTAGGGGCTTCACCTATAATTCCTACTACTTCGTCATGATTTTTATGCCCGATAAGTAAAACAGGGATGCCTTGTTTGGTGTATTTTTTTACCTCTAAGTGAACCTTGGTCACCAATGGACAGGTGGCATCGATGATATTGAGATCTTTTTTAGAGGCTCGTTCCCAGACGGCAGGCGAAACTCCATGAGCACTGAATACCACAGTTTGATTGGCAGGTACACTGTCGAGACTATTAACAAAAATGACTCCCTTTTGGGCAAAATCTTCTACCACATAGCGATTATGTACAAT
>CAYFLR010000136.1:778-3662 GCA_964343805.1 uncultured bacterium
GATGGGGGGGCCAAATTTTGAAAGGGCTTTTTTTATGATGGAAGTGGCTCTTTCCACCCCTGCACAAAATCCACGGGGGGTGGCGAGATAGACTTTATTATTATGAGAGTTCAGTGGTGCCTCCGGGTTCTAGTATTGTTACGTTTGATTGATTTCCCACTCGTTCTTTGAATTCCATAGGATCTGCTTTAATAAGATCAAAAGTATTATAATGCATAGGAATAACATTTTTAGGTTTTAAGAGTTCAACCGCTTTAGCTGCTTCCAGGCATCCCATGGTAAAGTGACCACCAATAGGTAGTAGGGCCATATTGAGCGGATACAATTCTCCAATTAATTGCATATCTCCAAAAAGAGCAGTGTCACCTGAATGATAGATATTTTCTCCATCCATTTGAACCACAACTCCACTGGGATTTGAAGTACAAGAATGAAAGGCTGAGGTAAAAACAACTTCCAGCCCTTCTAATTTAACCGTGCCACCGAGGTTACATGAAACAGTGGTGCAACCAGCCTCTTCTGCTTTAGCTGCAGTTTCAAAAACAGCAACTACCGGAGCATTATTATTCTTAGCTATTTCGAATGCATCTCCCATATGATCAAAATGATCGTGGGTAAGTATAATATAATCCACTCCTGTCACCTCACTGGGGCTTTTCGAAGTGGTCGGATTATCGGTAAACCAAGGATCTATAAGTAAAGATTTACTGCCTTCTATCATCCATGTTGAGTGACCAAAAAATCGATATTTCATATTTTCCTCCCTTAAAATTCTAGGTCAGTCTATGGAACTGCTTAAAAATTGTCAACCCTTGAAAAGGCTTAGGTGGGGGCCAATTATTTTATCTTAATAATCCTAGCTAACAGTCCCTAGCTTCAACCATAGGCCGTGGCTTGGCGCCCCCAACAAAACACACTCCTATCCCAACGCCATTCGCCTTTGGCGTGGCTGCTCTAGTCGCTCAAACATTGTTTACTCATGGCCTATGCTTTTCAGCAAAGGACTGTAAACTAGTATTATGTGATAAAACAATTGGCCCCCACCTAAGTCCTCTTGTTTTATCTACCTTTATTTGCTCCTTGCTCAGTCCTCTCCTGTTTCTTTCGAGTTTCACTCTCTGTTCTTTTTCTATTTGTCTTTAATTTGGTGTCTTCGTTTTATGAAAATGGGACATTTCTGTCTTCATTCTTTTCTAGTACTCTCCTGAGGGTAACTGTTAAGTAGTTGATATTATTATATCTAATGTTGTGGAACGACTTTTGCTTAAGGTTTTTCTTGGGATTAAATGGTGTTTTTTAGAACAGTCCATTTTTCGGAAAGAAACTTAATTTATAGAAAGGATGAATTATGAAAAAGTATAGTTTAATTTATTTGGCTGCGTTTTTAATTAGTGGTCTTGGTTGGGCCTAAAACGATTGTGATGAGATTTTAAAGGGAGGGGTGTTTAATACGATTGAACAGAGTCATAATTTGAATAGCGAACTCTATTTTTACTCTGAATTGGCCACCACCTCCTATGAGGATTTTAGGGAAAAACTAAATCTGTCTGGGGCCTTTGGTGATAAAAGTTTTGGGCTAGATCATGATGAGTATCGGAACCTCCAAAATGAAATAAAAAACAAAATTGATGTGGCGGAGATCCTTAAAATGAGTGCTTCTACTCTTACTAAAACCGCAGATGTTAATATCCTCAGAAGTTATAATGAATGTGTCTCGAGCTTATTTTTAATCGGAGAATTTAGTGATGTCGATGACATTTTAAGAAGCAAGACCATTAGTTTTCGGATCAAATGGAACGGGGTACCTAATAATGGTGCCCCCATTATTGTAAAAGATGTCTTTATTGAGGGAGGAACAATTAGGAGAAATTATACTAATGAGCCCATTCCTATTCAATCTGAAAGAGCTGTGGTGGTGAGCCGAAATGAAAACGAGCAACTGCACATTGTTGTTCAAACTGATGTTGGGTTAGTAGAAGGTTTTTTACCTCCTCTCATCCCATCTCATAAAGAGATTGAACTTCCCCCTATTGCTAGTTTATTTGAGAGTCAATGTGCTGCCACATTGAAAAAAATTAAAAACAAAGACTTAAAAATTAGCTATGGAACCAATCCTTTGGCCAAAGTTTCCTATCCTATAAAAATTACTTCACTCCATGCTTTTGAAAATGATGAAGGATCGTTTGGTGGCTGGATGTATTCACCAAGTCCGGGCGGCTGGTATTTTACCGTGGACACTGCGAGTTATGAAAATGACCGACTTGAGATTCGAATGCATGATATTGGCAGCGACAAAGATGCACTCTATTTTTTAAAAGGTATTTGCATGAAAAATGGAGAGATTCATGGAACAGAATCGGGTGGGACCTATGGCTCTTTAGGAACATGGAAAATCTTTTATCAATAAGTGTTTAATATATACCAGAACAGCCCTTTGCTGTATCATTGAATAGCTGCAATAATAGTACTCAACCGTTTTTAGGGGGGGGTGCATGAAATACATAAAAAAAATTGGCTATTTCTGCTACTCGTATTTATATTTAAAATATTAGTGGGACAATCAGCTTATGCTGCTACTCCGATGCCAACACCTTATTTGGTATTTCCAAAAGACAATACGACTATCCCTATTAACAGTTTTATTTTCACGAAAAATTTGCCTTTAGAAAGATTATCATTAAAAGACTCGCAAAATGAGACAGTGGAATTGTGTGATGCTGATTGGGAAACTCTTGAAATTGTATTAAAAAGTAGCTCTTTAAAGTTAATACGTCCTTGCAATGGTTTTCAATCTAGCACTGAATATACAATTTTGTATGGCAAGAGTGAGACAAATTTTAAGACAAGCGACAAAGAAAAAAAAGAAATACCATCTATCTCCAAT
>CAYFLR010000137.1:0-3613 GCA_964343805.1 uncultured bacterium
GTGAAGGTCTTTTCGGAATGAAAATCAACCTTCCACCATCAAATTTGAAGACCCATTATTAAGTACTTTATCGATCTTATTGTTTAATTCTTTTACTATTTCACTCAACTCCAATGATTTTATCTTATTCTTTCGGAGGAAAGCGGCCCATCTCGATTTAAAAACAGTGATATCTTCTGGTATTCTTTCTAACTTGGTCTCCCGATTTATAAAAGTTTCATTGACTGCTTTTTTCAAAATAATATCATCGATGGTCTGTTCTTGAAGTAGTTGATAGCAGTCGTAAAAATCTTTCATGCGACTATTAAGCTCTCCTAAATAGAGAATGGCTTCTAGTTTCTCAGAAAATATATATTCTGGAGGATAACTTTGAAGGTCAATGTTTTCTTCAAATAGTGGTTTTTTGGATTTCATAAGTTCAACAAAGAGAAGTCTAGGCCGAACAACATCACCAGTACCTATGTCAATAGACACTTTATTTATAATCTGTCCTAACTTTCCATGCATTTTTACACGATAGCCGGGATATTTTTTGTGCTCTATAGAAAGTTCGCTTATCTGGGGTAGAGAGAAAACAAAATCGTCTCCAACGTCAATTGACGAGATTTCACTCAAAATACTTTGTATTTTATTTTTATCAATTCGCTTACCCGTTAAAAGAAAATCAATATCCTTAGTTTCTCTCCTAAGGTCTATCAATTGTGCTAAACACATCCCTCCTTTGAAAATGAGGTTTTCTTTATGTGAGGATTTACTTATCCTGGTCAAAAATCGTTCCAAGAACAGAGTATCTAATAGGACGTTAAAAGGAATCCTTAATTCCTTGGAAATAAATTTTAGGTTTTGCTTAACTCTTTGTTCTGTGGCTTTACTCATGATAATAGTGCTAAAATGTTCTCACGCATCTTAGATGCTCGGAGTTTATAAGTATATTCATTAAACCGTTTTAAATCAGGCTTTCCCTTTTCACCACTCAAATATATTTTAAGAGCTTTTAGAGCAATATCTTGTCCAATAAGCCTATAGGAATCAATGATTGTCCGCTCTATATCAAAAATTCGTACTTTTATACTCGCAATTTTAGCTTCTTTGACCCCTGTTTCCATATCTCTCATTCTAACGATACGTGTCATGGGAAAATTCACCTTTGAGTTCTCGTTATTAACAGCGACCCAGAACTCCTTCATCATTTCATCTGTTAATTCATAATACACTAAGGCAGATACCAAGCATATAACACCTCCTGAAATACTACTAGCTGCAATGGCTAAATCTTCCCATTGTAGGTTTTCAATATCTGGTTCATATTTAGTTGAGCGATAAATCCCTCTAACAATTCGTTCATACTTCCCTTTTTTTACATAGTAACTGAGCATTCGAGGAGAAATACCCTTACTTTGTGCTTCTTTATTGGTAAAAAAAGGTTTTTGGTCTAGTTCTTTCATAGCTTATAAAATAATGTAATTAACTACCCTCGGTTTTATTTAGTGAGGGTAATTAATTACATTATATCAAAAATGTAAAATAGTGTAAATAACTACCCTCAATTTTTATTTTTGAGGGTAATTTATTACACATAGGTTTTAAGAGCTTAACAAATGCACTCATTCGATTTCAATGAGTGCATTTGTTAAATCTGAGGTCCCTTGTTTCAAATCTTTTGATGCAAAATTGGTGCAAGCAGAACTAGCAAACAATGGAAAAATTGGCACTACATAGAATAATTAGAATGGCGCAAATCTCTTGCCAAAAGCACATCCTGTAGAAATTGTTAATGTTTTAAATGTTGTGGTGTGCGGGTTCGACCGGGGCGCGCAGCCGCCCGCCGCCTCCACTCACTCGAAGAGGGAGTGAAGAAAACGATAGGGTGTTATTCGGATGTTTTTAAGATGTTTTCAGGAGGTCGGTAATAGACCTAACTTATATCTGTAAAGAGAGGGCAAAAGATTATATTATCAACTTTCTTGGAGGAAAAGGTGTTCTGCAAGCAAAGTCCTGTGGCAACATTTTCATAACTATTTAAAAGCAAATGCAGGCTTTTAAGTCTTCCTGAACTTCCCGATTTAACTTCTAGGGGAAATATTTTACCTTCTCTTACGATAAGGTAATCTACCTCAGCAGTGGAACTCTTTGCACTTCTTTGCCAAAAATAGAGTTGATTCATTTCACTAGCCTCTTTACAGGATAATAACTGCTGCCCCACAAATTGCTCTGCTAACTGGCCTTGGAAACTGGATACCAAGTCATCAGTTTCAATCAGTTGTTTCGCAGTGCGACCACATAATCTACCCATTAGACCAATATCCAAAAAGATACTTTTAAAAACCTTTTCTTTAACCGATGCACCAAGAGGCAGTCCTGCCGGTGATACAGATTTAACCAGGTGGACAAGCTTGGCTTGCTCTAATAAAAAAACAGAGTTTTTATTACGTTTGGGGTCATCTTCCAATAGTTTAGTATAAGTAACCTGGTTGGTACTTAATTGAGCAAGTTTCGAAAAAACCTGTGAAACGTTACGAATTTGAAGATCTCCTTTGGCATATTTGGGAATATCATCTCGAAAGCCTCTAATGAGGCGATCATGAACTTTTCTTACCTCCAAAAAGGATTGTGTTTCCACGTAATGGGCCACAGCTTCAGGCATACCACCAACAATAAAATACTCTTTTAGAGCTGAATATAGTTTAGTTGAAATAGCCTCACTGCATGCTTCAACCCCCTCCTCTTGCCAAGAAAATTTAGGGATATGCTCCGCTAAGATAGAGCGGTCCGTTGTTTCGAGAAACTCTTGGAAAGATAATGGGTAGAGATATTCGTATGAAATTCGCCCCACAGGAAAAGATATGTCACCGAGTATGAACTCTAGCAGACTACCTGCAGCTACAATATGCAATTCAGGCAGTTTTTCCTTGAAATATCTAAGACTAGCAACTGCTTTTGGGCATTCTTGAATTTCGTCAAAAAATAGTAGGGTTTTCGTTGGTATGATCCTCACTTCCAATAAGGCTTCAAGTTCCCTAATGATTCGTTTAGGATCTAAATCCTTTATAAAAACTTGCTGTAATTCCGGAGAGCTTTCAAAATCAACGACTACAAATGATGAAAACTGAGTACCGAGATTGCTAATCGAAGCGGATTTTCCAACTTGTCTCGCTCCTCGGATAATTAGAGGCATTCTTTGATTGGAATTTGCCCAACGGTCTAGATTTTTATCTATTTTTCTAGAGAAATACACAATCAACTCCATAATTACAAGGTTAATTATGGCACATTATTCCATTTATACAAGGATAAAAAGAGGTCTACATACCAATATTTACTTTAGGCTAGTTTGCAAATACAAAACTATGAGGTGCACGAGGGTGCAGCCTGGGCGGCCCCCTTCTCATCAAAAATCATGAAATCCTGTTAAATTCTATGAAGTACTAAATTAGAGGAAAGTCTTTATATTCCTAGGTTACCCTTGATTGGCAGTGCTTATAAAAATTCAAAGATCGACTCCCGCCGCCTCCATCCCCCTAACCACCCAATATAATGGTTCTAGAAACTTAATGGTGGAAGAGTTCTCATAAGGATTCAGCCAGAAGAGCAATGAGAACCTCAGTTCAGTTTT
>CAYFLR010000138.1:0-3476 GCA_964343805.1 uncultured bacterium
TGTAAACATGATGACTATCATGGAAAGTTTAAAGTATCCTCTAATGGTTTGATCACTCTAGCAAAAGCTGAGTTTATGGATAGTCATGCGGATTATTTTAACTATTCACAAACATCCTCAATAAAGCTCTCATGGTAGGATGCTAGACCACTGGAATCCATGACTTTTGAATTTGGGGTTTTAGATGAAGCAGGTAATTTCTCTGGTTGGACATTTTCTGAAACTTTAACAATTCCTGAGGCTGTCATATTAAATCAAGATGGTACTAAACCAAACCAGGATGACAGCGACTCTGCACTTGGATGTAGTATTAGCTTAGTGACAAAACATAATTCTTCTAATTATTCGACACTTCTTACCTTAATTATCTTCGGCTTTTTATCTTTACGGATTATTAAGCTCTTCCAAATAAAAAAAATTTATGTTTTAGTACTAGTTGCAGTAAGTTGCAGTGATTTGTATCAGGTCAAACAAACTGACTAAAAATAAGAGTCTTTACAAATAATATGGAATAGGACGGTTAGTATGACTAATGAATCCGATAATCTACCGAAAGGCTCAAAGTCAAAACCACCATTTAAATGGTTAATTTTACTATCTATCGGTCTGTTTTTAATAATCCTTGGATATTTGGTTACCGGGGTTACTATGGTGGGATTCAGCCCAAGAGCAAAAATGACTGAAGCCAAAACCAATCTTCAAGTTCTCCATGCCCTTCAATCAGATTACTTGAATAATAACAATCGATATACTGATAACTTAGTAGAAATTCAGTTCAACCAAATTGTGGAACCAAATGCACTCTATAGGTACAAATATGGCTTTGTAAAAAAGAGCAAATCCCCCCATCAACTACCAGATTATTCAAATAGTGATCAGTTTGGAACTATAAAACACCATGATTTTATAAAAGATATCCCTTTTGAAAGTTTTTATCACCACTGCCCTGACTGTATTGTCACCCCAAAGACCTTTAAGGCTATGGCAGTAGGAAATGTTGATGACGACCCCACCTTAGATATTTGGACAATCAATCATAAAAAGGAATTAGTACATCTGTTAAATGATTTAGAGGAATGATAGATATTAGACTACAGCACTGTTGTGCTTCCCGGGACATAGGCACCGGGCAAGCCAACCCAAAACCTAAGGTGAAAATTAAGCCAGAACCTAATGGGGATATGAGCTTGAATCTTCAGTTGGAGTTTTAACCCTTCTTTATAAATATTATTTATATATAACTTCTCTAAAGTAGGAATTGTCTCTAGCCTTTTCTAGGTAGAGATCTGCTTTCATCTGGTCCGCAGTTAAAGTTCCACTCATGCGAGTTAAATAGAGATACTTGCTCTCATCCTTAGGAAAGAGTTTGAACTGTTCACTATTGAACCAGTATTTCGATCTCTTTTTCTGAGCCGCATAGCGGGTGGGTAATCGACCATCCGATTTCATTCGATAGGGTGCGTATACATAGAGATAGACATCGGTTTTAGCACCTGAATTTCCAGTTAGAGCCAGAGGGTAAATGGCTTGAGGGGTTTTAAAGCGGAGAGTCAGAGGGCGAACTAAAATCTCTTCATCCATGACTTCTTTGTCTTTGTGGGGCAAAACTTTTGCCGTAACAAAATACCATTTTTGCTTAATATAGTTATTAAAAACAGACTCATCTTCTTTGGTGTAATGGAATCCTTCTTGTTTTAGCCAATTTATTATCTCTAGTCCATTCTCCGCATCGATGATTTGAACTTCATAGGGACCTGACTCAAATTTACTGTAAACATTAACTCCACTGGAGGAATTTGAAAAGTTTGGCACTGCAATGATGCTTAGCAGAAAGAGGATAAAAAGAGTGGCAAAGGTAGGCACAGGACTACATAAAGAAAGAATTCCTGCAATTCCTGTGAAAATAAAGAGCTTAACCATAAATTCCCACTGTTCGGGATAAAAAGCCACTAAAACAAAGGGAATTATGAGAGAGACAAGAAAAGCCCTTACCAAAATTTTTAATATTTTTTTATCAAGGTGAGGATCCTTTATTTTTGAGTATTTTATAAACCCTCTGATAATTAAGCGAAACAAAAGAATAAGAAGTACCAGTGAAACTAATATTCCAAGGGCATATAAATCTAAATAAATATACTCGGTTCGGGTTCGTTTTGCGAGGTTATTGAAGGTTACCCATGCCAAACCTTCAGGCAAAGTAGCCACTTCAGGTAGAGAAGGCACTGGAACTACCCATGCCACATCAGAGGGGACTCCATGGTAACTTGATTGGATGAGGAGTGTTTCTGATTCTCCATCAAACGTTAAGATGGCTCTTTGATAGGGAAGATCTCGAGGACCATGGTCATTATAGAAAAATTTCCCATCTGCATAGAGAGGAGAACAGAAACAAAATAGAAGATAAAGCCAGTAATTTAAAAAGACATAAACTCTTTTCTTCATAAGATAATATCCCCACCTGATAATAGAAGTTCTGATTGCCCTAGGCGTATGTAATGCAGTCCCAAAAGTAGCTTACATCCTTTAATCTATTAAAGTAAATAAGAATTTCTGCGCACTGATTTTTAGGCTATTATAATAGAAGCAATATGAAAAGGTGGGAGAATCAAAGTGAAAGTTAGACGATTAAGCTGAGCTTCATTCATTTATTCAAACCACAGTTAAAAACCGAAAAGAATTTTTTAAAGCATGTTACGAAAAAGTGACTAAAAAAAATAAAAACTTTTCAGCTAAAATTAACACACGAATTTTTATAACACCTCAAGGTAAAGTTCAAAATGTAAAAATGAACAGCTCTACTAAAAATAAGGATTTTAATAGCTGTATTAGAGATATAATATATACTTTTAATTTTCCAAAACGTTCTGATCAGTGGATCATTGCTATAAAACATCCATTTCTATTCTCTGCTTCCAACCCATATGGAGTGTATGACCTGCCACTTAAAGTTCCGCTAAGCCGCAAACAAATTGACTCTAGCATAAATAAAAAAGCCAAAATTTTAAAAAACTGTTATCAGCGAGAGTTAAAAAAGGATCCTAAATTCGAAGGGAAAGTTTTAGTCGTCATGAGAGTAAATAATAAGGGCAAAGTCATTTATGTCAATTTAAAGACTATTATAAAAAAAAGGACCTTTCTTAAGTGCCTTAAAAAATCTATATATAAAATATCCTTTCCCTCCTTTAAAACAGGCGGCACAGTGGATATAAAATATCCTTTGGCCTTTAGTTCTAAGTAAATTGAAAGGAACTTTTACTATAAGGTATCAGTAATGAAGCAAGAAAAGGTTATTAAATATTTAAATAATTTTGATCTTATATTAGATCAAATAGGTGATTGTTCATCTGTAAAAGCAATTAGATGGGATATATTTCCTTGGGTGTTAGTACTGGATATTGATTATCAAACAATTTTCAAACACCCCGCTAAGACTAGAAGGGGCTGGTTAATTTTCAGGGATATTTCTAATGTGAATA
>CAYFLR010000139.1:0-3298 GCA_964343805.1 uncultured bacterium
TACAGCTGATATACGGGCACTTTTATTGCCTTGATTGGGAAAGGTAAAATCAATACCAGGCTTACTCAATCCCACTACGGTAGGAGTACTTAAGTTAAGGGTAATATCGCTGGAGGTTCCATTCACAAAGTCTACAAACACATTGTAAACCTGATCTCCATTGATGGGAGTGGTCTCATTTAGGAGATTTTGGATTTGACCATGGTCGGCAAATTCAGGCCGATTCATATAAACACTTAAATCCAAATGGTCACTGGCATCATAATCAAAAAGTGGAGAGACCATAATATTGACAGGAACACTGGCGGCATTGAAATTACTAGCTACGTTTCCATTAATATCTTGAGTGGTTAATACCACCTGGAAAGGTTGCCCAGCGGTTTCCGAATTGTCATGAATGGTTTTCGCTTCGAAAATGAGAGGAACACCACTTTTCGCATGAATAACGCCGGTTTGAGCGAGTACTTTTCCTTCTACACTCAAAGCTAAAATTCCTTTTCCTATGCCGGTTGCCCGAAAGGTTTTAGAGGATTCAGGGGTGCTGAAATTAGAAACAGTATCCCCAGGAATGGGATCTTCTCCCTCAACTGGTAGGAATGTCCAGAGGGCGGGATAATTACCCACATAGTTTCCTTGGTTATCGAGACCATTGGTAATTAGATAGAAGGTGTCATCCGCTGTGACTTCAAAGGAAACATCGGTGAGAAGGGTTTCACTAAGACCCTGTTTACGGATAATATCCAGTTGATCAAGGGGCCCTGCTAGAACCTCAATGTCTTCAATCTTAGCCCCATTCATATAAGTAGTATTGCCACCTTCCTCTTTGTAACTAGAGGCAAGAAGCCGAATATCTGCAGTGGCATCACTGGTGGAGAACATAAAGAGTTCTTTTTCTGTTTCCGGAGTAAAAGCCACTCCGTTAGTAAATTCAACGGTAATCGGCTCTTTGGGAAACTGAGGTTTAAAACCTTTTGGAGAGACCTCTCCATCCAGTTCAAATTGCAGGCTGAGGGTTCTATTAAAATCAGCCACCACCGATTTTTTGGCATCGATCAAGGAGATTTTTATTCTAAATGGGACTCCGGCCACCTCGCTCCCTTCATTTTCGGTAGCAATCACAAAAGAGGTTTGCTGTCCACTTAAGGCGGTGAGCGTTCCGGTACTAGCAGAGTATTCGAGGTAATTGATATAGACTACGTAGTCCCCTGGCAATTGAGGTTTTAAAATGGTGAACTTTCCAACCGGTTGGGGGAGAGATTTTTCCAGGATGTCATTGATGTCATCTAAGTCGGCAATGTCTTCATTGGACTCAGTGGCGGCCAGTTCAATTTGCCAATCGGCTTGAATATTTTGGATAAAATTTCCATAATTATCAAAGCTTTGAGCATGGAGCTTCAAGTTATTAGAGAAAGTTTTAGTGTTGACCTCTTCGCCGGTACCCTCTTCTTGATCTGCGATTCTAATTTTGGCAATTTCCCCGGAAGTGATGGTGATCTCTTCACTTAAAGAGGGTTCAAACTCTCCATTGGGAGTAAAAACCTGTAATTGGGTAGTTTCGGCGGTATTGAACAAGACCGCATGGTTAGTGAGCCGGTCGAGGTTTTCTATTTTATTCACAAAAACATCTTTGAAAACCATATCCTCAGGGATTTCTTCTTGAAATACCACCGCCATTCCTTCAACGAACTTGACTGAGAGGGTTTTAGGAATGACCGGTCGATAGCCTCCCACCGAGTTGGTTTTATTTGTAAAATCAAACTCAAGAGTGAGCTCTCGGTTAAAGTTACCTTTTTTGTTGTTGTTTTTAGTGTACACCTCTAAAGTGACAGTAAAGGGCTTGCCGGCTTGTTCTGAATTAGCATGTTGGGTTACGATTTTTAGATGATATTTTTCTTTGGTATCTACCTCTAATTCAAAGGATTTTTGGAGTTTATCTTTTCTTTCACTAAACTCTTCTTCGGTGATTAACCCTTCATAGGGGAGGGTGGCTTCAAAGAAGATTTTACAACCGGTGATATTGTCAAATTGAATGTCAGTTTGAACTTTACCTTCCGCGTCGGTGACTGGCTCTAGATTGGTGAGTAAACCCACATCACCTTCACAAGGTTTGGTGGGTTCATCTATATAATAGCCTTTAACTTTAAATATGACTTGGTAGTTAGGGACAGGAACATCTTCTACTAAAACTTGAAAAACCAGGGGCTCACTAGTGGGTGTCTCGGAGCTCACTTTTTGAGTTTCTCCACTCACAACGATGATATGAAGTTCTTCTTTTTCTAGAAAAGCCTTCTGTTGATTCTCATCGTCGCTCACACCACCGGTGCAGGCAGCAAGACTGTAAAGTAATAATAATACAAGGGAAATGCAAGTATAACGCAATCTCAGCTCCCTTCTCTCTCTCTTAAAAATGGGTATACCTGTCCTATATATATTTATTCGGCACTTTGGAGGTTTTTTTTAAGTTATTTTTTGAAAAGAGAAGGGAATGACCCCATTTACAGATAGGTTTGCGCACAAAAGAGTCCCTTTTCGTGGGACTTTAATTTCAGTACATATTTGCCCACTGGATCCACGCGTCCATGAATTTGCTGAACGATGCCGGTAACCGGATCGAGTATGATCTTTTCAGGGACATTACGGACCTCTCCACCAGTAGCACTTTCGATGGGGGTGATATTAATCTCCTGGTACTTACCATCAAAACCCACGAGTTCCGCCTCCACTTGCACCACTTTTTCATTGGAAGCCACAAAGACAGCTTTTTTCGGGTTTTCTTCACTGAGGTTAAAGCTTCCTGCTGAAAGTACCAGTGATGAGAAATCATGAAGTATTTGCCCCTCTTCATCAAAATCAGGATAGGCATCCATCACTTGGATCTCTCTCACTCCGGGAGTGGTCTCTTGGAAGTCTTTGAGTTCAAAGGGGGCGGTATCATCTCGTAAGAAAAGAAAAGCGGCTGGTTTATGAAACTTTTGAGAAAAGCATTTCCTTCCATTATCAGCGGTTTCACATTGAACGTTTAAAATAGGGGAAAAATCCTGTTCTTGATTGACACTCTGATGAGTCATTTTGGAAACAGTGGCACCAAAGGCTTTGATTTTGGCCTCGGTATCCACTTTAAGGACAGGGTTTCCTTGAAAAGAACTGGGTGAAATAACATAAGTAATGCGAGCGCTGAACAAAAAGGCTTTTCTGGCTTTATAAACAAACTTTTCATAAGCCATGAGGGAAGGGGAGCTTCCTAGAAAAAATGTCGACAATGCAAATAATAATAGGTGGTTGGATGAAATAGGCCTGT
>CAYFLR010000140.1:0-2177 GCA_964343805.1 uncultured bacterium
GATAAACTATCTACGGCACAATCGGGACTAATTAGCCCAAAAAGAGTGCCGATTCTCCTTCAGATATACTATCTACGGCACAATCGGGACTTTTTAGCGCCCCTCGGTGGCCTACCCTCGGTGGCCGACCCTCGAAAATACATTTTTAACTTATTGAAAATAAAAGACTATTTAGAAAAATCATAAAACCCTTTAGGTAAATTCCTCTTTTCGCCGATAAGTATTCTAGCTTATTCAATTCTGCCAGGGAGTTTTATGAGAGCCATATCTATTATCCTATTTAGTTTCCTAATATTTACATTATTTTCATGCCAACAGAGTGAAGAGGACAAAAGTGAGGCCAAAGGCTTTGTTAAGAATGAAGATGGAACTCTGAGAAGAGAGTGTGATTTTAGTCAGGGGAGTATTGAAAACTTAGCATCTTATTTTAAAAGTCGAGCCTATGAAGCTGAACATTTACCCGGAAGTAGAGCTCATGAAATCTACAGAAATATGTCTATTGCTGGTTGGGAGTATCTGTACTGCCTGGTAAAAGGAGATCTACAACCTGGAGAGAAAGAAATTGCATTACCTGCAGACCTTCTATTGGATCACTTACGAAGAGAAAAGGTCATTCCTGACGATGTTCCGGGTATTGTAAAACAATTCCTTGACCCTGAAAAAGGGATCTATTTAGAACGATTAGAGAGTACTGCCACCACCGCCTCGGCTCGATTAGTTCTTAATTTAAATGCCAACACCATGAAAGATCAGAGAATTTTGGATCAAATTGAAGAGATGATCGCTCCTAAATTGGGTGATTATATGGAACGAAAATTTATCAAATCTGATAAAGTTCCTGCTCAAATTGCCTTTGGCCAGATTCCAGAAGATTTTATTACCGATCAGAATATTGGAGTGAATGGAAAGGAAATGACAGATAACAGAGAAGTGGACGGTGTTTTCATAATTTATGAAGCCTCGGTTTTTTTTGGGGCCATTCATAAGACTATTTTTTCCGTAGTTGAAGATGTCATTACTATTGATATTAATGTGAACGAAGAAACTTTTCTGACACCCCAAAAGCACTCTTTTAAAGGGGTTTCTACCGTAAATATTGGCAACATTCAAGGAATCGGTCTCTATGGAGGAGATGATGATGGGGATCATTTTAAAATGGGAGGAAACCTGGCGGCGGTATTTAAGAATTTCCGCATCACCAGAGCTGATCTAGATTTTGATGATCAAAGTGGCAAAGCCACCCTATTTGGTGGATCCATGCAGAGCACTTTGGATTTTTCGAGTCTTTTTAATGGAACTAAAATTAAGAGTGACTTTGACAAAGATCTCATTGAACCCACCTTAGAATCTTTATCACAAGGATATTTTGAAGCGGCAGCCGCGGAATTTAGAACCATCTATTTTAATCGTTCCTTAACGGTGGAAGAGAACCGAGATTATCTGTTAAAGGAATTTTACCATAAAGCAGCAGGTCCTGTTGAATCAGGAATGGGGATGGCCAATAAAAGTGTGGAACAGATAGAGACCAATCGTCAGAAGGTTAAAGTTTGGATCAATAATTACTTAGGTTCCGAGAATCCACCTAAAGAGATGATACAAGAGCTGGTTCATGGAATTTATAGCTTTCTTAAGGGAAACTCTGGATCTCGTTACGACTATGATCAAGGCACCACTTACCATAAGCCACCACCGCCTAATGAGGTACTAGGAAAATATCTTTACGAAACCTTTGTGGTTCAATCTCCTCATGTCAGAGAGGTGGAAGTTCATCTCCCCTTTGTAGATGCCCAAAGCTATTATGAATTCACCAGAGGAATGGAAGTCTTTAGTATGAGATAGGCTCTGCATTGAGCTGGACCCCTTCACAAAAAAGTTGCCCCATTTTGTTTAGCAAGTAAAAAGTGGGATGTTTATGAGAAGGTGGAGCATCGAGCGAGATGAACTGTCCAGGTTTCACTAGTTTTTCACGTCTTAAGAAATTACCAAAAATTTGACCTCCACCCACTTCAATAAATAGATCTATTCCCTTTTTTTGCATTTGCTGGAGCGTGAGATGAAGGTCCATCGGGGTAAAGGGAGTTTTCGCCAATTTCAAAATGGAGTCCTCGCTTCCTTTATGAAGCTGCCCATCCAAACAGGAGACCACTGGAATCGGAGTTTTTTGCGGGAGAACCACT
>CAYFLR010000140.1:2295-3210 GCA_964343805.1 uncultured bacterium
TTTAGAGCTTGGGGATGGTGGTAGGCATGAGCCCCTAAAATGAGTTCAAATGGAACTTTGGCTTTTCGCAGTCCATCAGTCAGTTTTTTAACAGCACCTTTTTTTCCACTCACAATATGGTGTCTCTCTCCCAATTCCACTGCTTTGATAAGGTTGCTGCCAAAAGGTTGCAGTCTTTTGGTCAGTTCATTTTTGTCTATCCAAATGGAAAGCATATGACCTTGGATCAGTTGCAGCTGGTTGTGAATAAAGAGGGAGAGGGTTTTAACCGTTTGCAAAGCTTCCTCTTTAGAGATCCAGCCGGCAGCCTGAAGGGCGCTTATTTCCCCTAGACTGTTACCACAGCAAGCATCAGGATGGATTTCAAGATGCTGTAATAGTGCTAAATAAGAGCTGTTGAGAGTGTGGATGAAAGGGGGAACAAATAGATGAGGGTGGGTACTGGTCCTTTTTCTTAAATAAAATGAAGGTGAATGTTTTAAATTGCTATTAAAGCTTTTGCGAAACAGTGGGAGGTCTCTATAAAGTGATTGACCGGTGCTTGCATGTTCGCAGCCATGTCCGGGAAATAAAAAGGCCAAACGAGGAGCTTTTTGGCTTGCTGCTAAAGAAAGTTGGATGTTCTGGTTTTTAGATTGGAGGTGAGTATGGACTAAATGATCCAACTGATCAATTAAATTATTTGTGTTTTGATAGGCAACAGCTAGTCGGATCGGCCCTTGCAAGTCTCCGATCCTGAATATCGGTAAGGCTTTTACCTTAAAAGGATAATTAGTTTTTATTTTTTCCAATAGGCGGTTGATTTGGTCCAGCAGTTGCTCTTGGCTGTTACTGGAAAATAATAAGAGTTGAGGTGTCTGGTGATCCATAGGAATCAAGTTTCTCTATTTACCTTAGGGAGTAGCCAAGAGCTTT
>CAYFLR010000141.1:0-958 GCA_964343805.1 uncultured bacterium
GCTTATTTATAGATGTATCTTGATTTTTTGGCCTGGGAATGATTTGCCTTCTAATCTTAGCATTGGGAGCTAGGAAACCAAAATACCTAGTCAAATTCACCCTGGGAGGAGGGATTATTGCTATTAGCTTTTCGATAAACTCTTCAGGTGAGAATTCTAAGGCATATGTTCCGTCTTTATAGGGATTTTTGAGCTTATAAACCACTCTGTTGGTAGGTTCACCCTGAGTATCATTGCCATGCTCATCTATAAAATATAGCCGCTCCTTGGAAAAAGGTGGTCTTGTGGTATATCCAATTAGTTTTTCAAGACCCTTGCGATCACAAGCCTTCACAGCCACTCCTGCATGCAACGAAAAGACATTCCAATAATCAAGGTTTTTGCCAACTGGGGGAGACCATGGAATGTTGGCGTGCTTACCAATAGCTTTTACTTTTTTACCTGCACGTTTACCCGTTGAACATATAGATCTAATTGATGCTGCTACTATCTCAGACAATGAATCATTGTGATCTTCAAATAAAATACCCTGTTCCTGATTTTCTTCTGCAATTACTCTGATAAAACCTTTATTTTTTAGCATCTTCACAATTTGGATATAGATACGTTGGTTAATTTGGTGTAGCTCTTGTTTGGTTGGTGGCGAAACGCTCTTTAATTTCAATGCGCCATGCTTATTGGCATAGTAAATGCCATCTACAAAAAGGGTATGAAAGTGAATGTTGAGATTACATGCACCGCCAAACCACTGAATGAAGGATATTGCTCCTGTCTGTGGTTCTTGAATACCATTTTTTCTGGCTTTATTACGATAATAACGACTTACTGAACGTATAAATATTTTGTGAATGCCATTTAATATCTGTTGATTATGGGCCATCAGATAACGAAGCTGGAAGGGTAGTGATAAAACCCACTGTCTAGCAGGAGCTATAGGAAACACATAATCAGTGATGTG
>CAYFLR010000141.1:968-3146 GCA_964343805.1 uncultured bacterium
ACCTGGGCCATCCGCCGGGCCGTACAAGACAAGCAAAAACCTCTTTTCTTGCAAGAGAAAGCTAGCAAGCGGTTTTTACCACAGTCCTTACATGCTAGGCGTGTAAAGCCGTATGCAAAGATACCACAGCTTAAGAAGCTATAGAATTCTTGCTGGACGTAAGCTGGAATGAAACGTCCCTGGGTAGCCAGTTTACTTAAAACCGTTTCTAGATTTTGCTGTATTATTTTATATAAAACCGCATGTTCAGGGCTAGCATGGGGTAATATAAGAGAACTGGCTCCATTAGAATGCTTATCTGACATGGTAAGACAGCAGACTTTGCAAATATCTAGCCAGTAATTAAGAAGGTACAAAAGCAAGAGCTAAATATGATGAGCCAATAATCTCATGGGCAAATCCAAAAATGCCATCCGTGTACCACCGTGTAATTTTTGGTCAGCGAGTTCGATTTTACTGCGGGAATAGTAGAGGCAGAATACTTAGGGAATAATGTATTTAAAATTAAAACAAAAAATGTAGAAAGCCTGTCTATCTGGTTAAACGAAGAGCTCGTTGACTTCAAGCAATTAGTTACAATTGATTTAAATGGCAAAATCAGTAATCATCAGCTAAGTCCTTCCCGGGAAGAAACTCTAAGAAGCTATGATAGGCGCAAAGATACGCGTCTGATTTATCAAGATGAAATCCATCTCAAAACCGATTGACTTTAAATTAATCATTTCGGAAATTTCCATGAATAGCCAGCCTATCACTAAGAATAAGAAATAATTTATAAAATAAGTATATGTATAGAAAAACCATCATACTAACGAGTAATTATACGATTGATTGCAATCGTTAATCGGTATGAATACAGAGGTTTAAAATTATAGGGAGGCTCCTATGAATGATGAACTTAAACAAAGTGGTAACCCTTTTTCCTTTAAAGGAGTGGTTTCACGAGGTAGGTTTTTTATGAACCATATTTGGATTGGTTCAATTATAAGTATTCCGGCCGTGTTATTGGTTGCTGCTTTAAGTAGAAAAGAACTATCTGATAATGCTTTATTTGGTTTCACTGCACTCGTTATATCTCCTCTAATTTTTTTCAATAACTTAAAAAGGATTCGAGATATTTTAGGAAAGAATGAGGAAAGCTTGAAGTTGACCCTGCTCATGATGTCAACAATCTTTTTACCCGTTATTGCCATTATTCTAACTAACTCCAACATGTTAGTAAATCTGACTAGGTTAGTTTACCCAGGATTGCACTTCATGCTATTACTTTGGCCAGGTAAAATAACTAGCCCCCCCGAGCCCGAAAATAAAGAAGATGAAGAATCAAATATCGATTATGAGGTTGACCTCAATCAAGATGAAATTAAATGTCCTGCTTGTAATACTGTTTTTAAGACGCAAGATACTTGTCCCGATTGTGGCTTGTATTTAGGTGTATCAGAAGAAGATAATGAAATAGAAGCCGCTTAGCAAAGTCCATTTAGTGTCTATTTAAAGTTAGATTTATAGGTCTGTCTCCTGCCCCGCTTGACCCGCCGCCTTGGAAAGAGGCCTTGATAGTAAAGAGTTAAGTCGGTTATTAACCAGAGCCCGGATCATTCCAGGGAGGGAGCGCTTATTTTCTGATCGAATTAAAAGCGTCTCCAACAAATGAGTAACCTCTCCCAGTTCTTCCATACTTTCCACCGCCACCCGGAGAATTTTTGTGATAAATGTCACGATTATACTGGTGTAGAGCCCATTAACTGTTGGGAGTGTCATAATAAATCTCCCATGTAAAATGTGACACTTATACGTTTGATTTTAACTATCAAAGGAAAAAGGGATGAAGATTAATCGAAGAGAGCTATTTAAGATAACTGGATTATCCGCCCTGTCCATGGTGGCCAGCAGTAAGGTGGTAAAAGCCTTTGCCGATAAGAAAAGTGAGGAATGATAAGAAAAATAAAGACGGTTTGATCTTTTCTTTTCCGCCCTGAATTTTTTCTATGCCAAGTAATTCTCTCAATAATAAATTTAAAAACGGTTTAAAACCGGTTTCTTTATCCAATTTTATCTCAATAATCCTTAATTTCCAAGGGGTAAGGCTCACCATACCATCAACACAGCAATGAATCTGAATCGTTGGTAAAAAAAGAAGGATCCTGGTTAAAATCGAATTTTAAAAGGCGGGGCTGG
>CAYFLR010000142.1:0-3121 GCA_964343805.1 uncultured bacterium
GCGTTATAATCCACTGCTTGATTTTGATCAAAGGGAGTGACAACTGCTGTTCCTGAGCCTTTTTTAATATCAAACTTTCCACCAATTCATACTGACACTGATCACTTCCCCTTCTACACTTTTCAACGAGATAATCTAAAACGGTTTTGGGAACTCCACTGTAATCTTTCTTCTGCTCAATTTCTAAACGAGGATCCTCCAAGATCAGATCAAAAATATCCTTGTTTTGAACCTGGGCAGCCACATGAAGCGGGTGGTTTAGATTAAAACCCTCGAGAGAGACCTTATCCAATAGGAGTGAAACCATTTCAAGATGCCCACTTTGAATTGCGGTCGGCAAGTGATCTTTTGCATTAAAGTCACCAGGTAAATTTATAAAGTATTCCATCCGCTGAGCAAGGTTATTAGTAATGGCATAATCTAAGGTGGAATCGAGATGGTCTATTTTTGTCTTTGAATAGGATTTGCCTATTTCCACATGACAAAGTTGAATATAGGGACCTGTACAAAATTCTTTTAAAATCATATTGGCAGGGTCAATATCCACAGCTTCTACATAGATAATTTCCTTTTGATCATTTTTTTCTGACACCTTGAAGCTATAGAGATCTCCATTTTCTCGTTTAAACTGGTCCATGAAGCGCCAGTAGGCAGGGATTTCTCCTATTTTACATCCTTTTTTCTGATCCACTTGCCAAACTAAAAACCCGTTCCCTGCTGCCTCATAGCCACTACCAAAACAGGCCTCTTTACCGGGAGAGAGGGGGACACTCTCTAGTACATGAGGTGCAATGGAGCCCAGTTTTTCAACATAAGCGTACTTGTATTCATCCCTCAGAGAATGACCAATTTCATGGATCAATTCTATAAATTCTTGCTTTGCACTCTTATCAAACTTTTTAAAAGCAGAGCTAAACAAAAAGCCCACCAACTCACGGGTGACTGATAGCTCTTCCAGTGCAGCATAGATAATTTCATGCAGAATTAATGCCGCTTGACTGGCAGTATCAAGGGTTTTAAAATCTTGGCAAAATCTTATGTATCTTCGTTCTCGATAGGCTAATTGAACTTTCCCCGGATAGGGAGCATTATCGTCATGAACATTTTTGCATGAGAGTCCGTCTAACTGAATCCAAGTAAAGTTTTCAAGATTATAAACCAAGTTATGAACTGGAAAAATAACCCGCTCTTGCCTGACTCTAGTTCGGAGTTCCGCCAGCTTATTAATAACAATTTGCCTCACTCCTCCATGACTCACTTTGGAAATATGCTTCAGCAAGATCTCAGTCTCCCAAGGAGCCAAGCCATTTCCGGCAAAATCCTTTGATAAATAAGGAGCCAAATGAACTCCCCGCATAAATAGATCCAAGGAGACAATGGAGTTATTTAGAGAGAGACCATAGCCACCATTCTGGGTTTCGCTGGCCATCGCTTTACCCGGCTTTAATTCCCTTTCTGGTTTTTCAGGTAACAGATGATAAGAGTTCATTGCTTTATCATTGGAGGGTTTTACTTCTCTCTCTTCTTCTTGGTCCTTTGGAGGGGCCTCTTCAAAATACTTATCTAAATTGCCACAGCCGGTGGTCACTACCACTAGAAAAATTGAAATGAGTAAATTAGTTTTCTTCATTAGACTCACCTTTCAAAGGGGCAGTGGATTCACTGCAACCCAGTTGAAAAAGTTGAATAGCTAAACAGTAAAGATCACTCCCTGCATCCTCCTCCAGATACTGAGCCATTTCTCTCCGAAATTGGCGGATCTTTTCTTTTGCTTCTGGCAGTTTGCTTCGATCTATTCTCATGGTGATCGTCGAGTAATCACGATTGGAAATATCTTGTTCATAGAGTGCGGCTTCAGCTTTTTTCAAAAGTTGAAGAGTTACTTTTTTAATAGCATTTGAAGGGGTGTCGTTGGTGGTCGTTATCGGCTTGTCACTTTTAATCAGCATTCCATTTTTCTCAATTAATAACCCGAGTCGAACTAACCTAGCAATTGCAGGAACCACATCATTGAAGGAAACTTCCAACTTCTCCGCAATCAGTTGGGGATCATTTTTGAAGTTAGGTAGAGTGGCTAGCTCTAAAATGGCAAAATGATACCAATCCGCTACAACCTTAAAAATATCAGGAGACAGTGGATTATAATCTACTTTACTTCGCTCTTTATAAATCCTAATTTGAGCCATTTTTCGAGTTTGGAGGGATCGAGCGTCTGCTGCTGATACGAGGTCACAAAAGTAGCTGCGCTCTCTTTTGTCATGATTCAGTGCTTCGGCGATTTTATTGGCAGAATCAACGGACAAACCTTTTTTACTATTCAGAACCTCACTCAGATGAGGGGCTTTCAAACCTAGGTCTCTGGCCAAGGCCCGAAGAGAGTAGCTGCTATTTTGAGCAACTCGATCTTTCAAGATATCCTGCAGGTAGGTTCTATAGTTTTGGTAGTTGATAAGGTCCATTACTTATATATACACCCATTTAATCCGTTAGTTTTGTATGGTTTTTAGCACTGGATTGAGGAATTGTCAATTTTTCAGAGAACAAAGTGTTCGCTCTTAGAAAACATCAAAGCACCACTTACTCTCTACAGAGCTTTTTATCTATAGAAATAAAAAAGGGTGTCTCCGGGGTGGCGACGATAGATTATCGTGGGCTGTTCGCGGACAAAACAGGGGTAAAAGTGTTTGCCAAATGGCGACGATAGATTATCGCGGGCCGTTCGCGGACAAAATAGGGGTAAAAGTGTTTGCCAAATGGCGACGATAGATTATCGTGAGCTATTCGCGGACTAAATAGGGGCAAAAGTGTTTGCCAAATGGCGACGATAGATTATCGTGGGCTGTTCGCGGACAAAATAGGGGTAAAAGTGTTTGCCAAATGGGGACGATAGATTATCGCGGGGCCTTCGCGGACAAAATAGGGGCAAAAGTGTTTGCCAAATGGCGACGATAGATTATCGCGGGCCGTTCGCGGACTAAATAGGGGCAAAAGTGTTTGCCAAATGGGGACGATAGATTATCGCGGGCCGTTCGCGGACAAATCTTATTAGTTACCGATGTGCCCGGAATATGTGCAACCTTGTAATTAGGTAACATTTTATACCGAGCATTTAGGTGACACA
>CAYFLR010000143.1:0-2754 GCA_964343805.1 uncultured bacterium
ATTGATTTTATTGATGTTTCTTGCTGCTGAAGTGGGCTGACTGTCAAAGATTAGTCTAACAGTAGGAAAAAGGGGCGAAATCAATGGTTGAGAACCTTAAAGGCGAAGTTGATCAAAAGATAAACTCATTGTTAGAAATATTTTATAAAACTGTAACTTATGCAGATCATTTGGCAACAGGAAAGGAGATAAATAAAGAGTATTTTATAAGGCACACTGTTGAGACAATTCTAAGAATTAGATTGGCAAGAGTGGCAGATGCACAAGTTTTAGATTACCTTACAATAAATGATCCTGTTTCCGCAGCAAAATGGGCACAATATACAGCTGATGAAATGCTTCATGATAAATTATTTTTAAAAGACCTTAAAAAATTTTCAATTGGAAAAAAAGCTATATACGCTACAGAGCCTCTGTTTGCAACAAAGCTTTTGCAAGGCTTCTTGTATTATACAATTAAACATGAAGGTGCAATTGGATTATTGTCAAAGGCGTATTTTCTTGAGTATGCAAGCTATAAAACACAACCTATATGGAATAAGAATATTGAAATGAACATGGGAAGAGAATATGTTCAGGGCGCGAATAATCATATTTCAATTGATGAAAAAGAAGATCATTCAGAGTTTGTATGGAATGTTCTAAAAAGACAAATAAATAATAAAAAAGATGAGGAAAAAGTAATGCAAAATATTGGAATATTTTATTCTCTGTTTGCGATGTATTTTGAGGAGCTATATAGTGTGGTGCTTAAAGGTCGGCATAGATTGAAAATAGATTTGGAAATCTGAAAATGAAAAATTTTATTGTAAAGGTTTATGGTCACAGAGTCCCAGAGGAGATACAAAGAGCATGGGATGTATACAGAATGAACAAAGAAACCATCTTTGAAGAAAAGAAAATAAAATACAGAAAAAAATATTTAAGCAAAACGTTTGCAGTTTATAGCGATAAAAAAATCATATATTCTTGCGAAGTTGTTCCACTATTGTGTTGCCACTCACAAGTGAAAAATTTTCTTGTTGAATTATCGAGAACAAAAAAATGTGTAAAATATGGTGTTATCGTATGTAAATTAATAAGGCATAATATGTCCTCATCATTTGAATTATTAAAAGCAATGATGAAAGAGATCTGCGAATGGTTCATAAAAAACACTGCATATGATACTTGGTTTGCAATCTGTGAAAAAGATATGATTGGATTATATAAAAAATTTGGAGCAGAGATATTTATACATAATGATGTCAATCGCGCAGTATTACGCGCAAATATAGTTACAACGATGAATATCGCAACAAGATAGGGTGAGAAGATGAATGAGAAACATAATGCTCTAGAAGAATTGGAAACCATAAAGAACGAGACCTGGGATATAATTAAGGATGGCGAATTTTGGAGTTTTATAAGGCATGGAAAAGTGAGTAAAGAATTTTATTTTACGCTCATGTCTCAAATATTTAATTATATACAACACACCCCAAAAAGCCAATCAATGGCCGCTATATTTTCAAAGACAGCACCAGTAGAACTGGCCAGATTTTGTTATCATCATTCTTTTGAAGAAGTTGGCCATGAGTACATGATTGTGGACGATTTACATCACCTAAACTATACAGAGAAAGACATAAGGGAGAGCTTAGTATTAAGAGAAACAAAAGCCTTTATTGGATATATATACTATCTTTCCATAGTCGAGGGTCCAGTGGCAAGGTTAGGATTAAGCTATTGGATTGAGGGTAGCTATAGTAATGTGATGGATGGCGTATTGAAAATACAATCTGATCTTGAATTAACGAAAGAACAAATGAGCTGGTTTTTTGAGCACGAAAGAATCGATCAATCACATTTTAAAAATGTGTGCAAAACAATAGAAAGGCATGGACAATTAGGTTTGCCAATAATCAAACAAACTTTAAGAAACACACTGTTAATGTTTGGTGATATACTTGATGCAGTTTCAAGAACCCAGAAGATTTAATTTACATGTTGTGAAGAACTTAAAATGGATAGACCATTATAAAATGGAAATTATGGGAAAGCTCTAATTTGATAAAAAGCATACCAGAAACCATCCCAATGTGACTCATTACACATACACGACACAAAGATTTAGAAACTTTTGCAATTGGCAAAAGCGAAACCCAACCCACATCACCTAGCATACAGATTATACAAGAGAATTTTGACCTCCTCCCATTCGCATAAATGACAAAGTTTCGCTTTGGACCCTGAACCCGTGGATACCGAACCCTCACCCCACCATCCCCGCCAACCCCCGCAGATCCCCATCAAGCTCCTCATCCGCCACAAACCACCCATCATTCCGCCAAACCGTCCGCTTGTGAATCTCCACCAGCTTCCTACGCAGCCTTACCCCCAGTTCATCCTGGGTCTCACTACGCCGAATATAGGGGTGGAACTCTTTAGGCAGCTTCACATAGAGGCTGAAGCAATTATGCATCTCCACCCACTCCTGGGGGGTGATGTCCTTGAATTTCAGGGTTGGGGTGCCGGGATCGGAGTTGCGGTCCGAGTCGCCGGCTTCCAGATGTCCGGCATCAATGGCCACCTGACGAATGCTGGAGCCCTTATAGGGGTGAAAAAAGCAGCACTGGGGATACTGCACATCGGCCTCGGTGGCCAGGGATACCGTGGCTTCGTAGGTCTCGCGGCTTTCATGGGGCAGGCCCAGCATCACATAGGAGGCGGTGCGTATCCCGTTGTCTTTCATAGCCCGGAAGGCATTCAGAA
>CAYFLR010000144.1:0-261 GCA_964343805.1 uncultured bacterium
ATTTTCCCAAAGCAAAAAACGTAAAGATGGTTCACCAGCTCGGAGTCTGAACGACATGGTTTTTTAAAGAAATCTCAGAGTTAAGTTGGTTTCTCAACTAAAGACTCTACCTGTGGGCACCCCTCATTCCTCGGACCACGATCCAATTATCTTTGATGTATTCGATGAACTAGAAGAACTTCGAAGACCTGTCATTGATTGGAGAAAGATACATGCAACAGAGGCATCTCACAAACAATTTTTGGAAGAGTTAGCTCAATC
>CAYFLR010000144.1:450-1142 GCA_964343805.1 uncultured bacterium
GTTTGTATAAGGAAGCTCGAAGTTTGTGGAAAAGAGCAAAGCGAAATGCTTAGAAAAAGTTTATAAAAGAAAGAGTAAAATCAAACAGTTATTAACAAATTTTGAAGTGTATGTTGAGAAGGGGGACATTCCGACCGAAATTCGAAACAATAAAATCATTGATATCTCGCAGACCTGTTCAAAATGAAGGGGGTGTTGCGTCATCTGAGGCCAGTTGGCGAGAGCATTTTACCGAAGAATTTAAAGTTAAAAGACCAACTGTTCCTAGGAGGGGGAGAAGACCGAAGCCATTATGGGCTCCAATGAGAGCAGAATATAATTCTGCTGACTTCAATTAATCAGTTGGTGATCAGAATGTGAGAGAAACCATTCTAAATGAACTTCAGGTCTGGAGTGTATTGAAAAAGACAAAGAACTCTAAAGCACCAGGAAAGAATGGCATTGGATAGGCTCTTTTAAAAGACATGTAAAAAGCCAACCCAAGGTGGTTTACTCAATTAATCAATCGTGAGCTAAATTCCCCACAAGTACACCCATGTTGGAGAGAAGCCCTAATATCCCCTATTCATAAAAAGGGAGAATTGGATGACCCAAAAAACTTCAGAAGCATTGCGCTTGTCGATGCTTTCTGGAAGCTACTAGCTAAGTGCTTTATTACTTAAAACTCTTCAGATCTTTAAAGCATTATATAG
>CAYFLR010000144.1:1152-2748 GCA_964343805.1 uncultured bacterium
CAGCAATGAAACAATTAGTCGGAGACATGAAAGAAATGGGCAGCGGACTAATCATAACAGCAGACAACTTCAGTGCATTTAATAGTGTTTTAGTAGACAGGGGTATGGATATAATACAGACAAAGCTCCCATTTAAATTCATGTTCATGAAAAAACTTAAATCAATATTTAGGTGTCCTAGAGTTTTAAATATTGATCTCGGTTGGGGGCATGTTGAGAATGTGAGGGCTGAAACTGGTTTCATGCAAGGAGGGGTGGAAAGTCCGTTTTTATAGATTGCCGCTACTGATGATGTAGTTAGGAAAGTCAATGAGATGCCAGGTGCAGCTGCAGTTGCCTAAGCCGATGATCTCACAATTATTGCGATTAACGTAGCTGCAGCACTAAGAGTCTTGTCGATACTTGAAGAAGAGTTGAGTAGAGTCGGGTTAAGATTAAATTAAAGCAAGTGTCATTGGGCTCGTTTTTGTATGAAAGATGAGAATGGTGTCAAGGCAAGAGCAACTTGCTCAAAGAACGCATCAATCTATGTAAACAAGCGGGAAAATGTAGTGTCATACTCCAAAGAAATCACGGTCCTCGGATAGTGCATGAAAGACTTGAAAGAATTTCAACTTGATGACCACTTCAAATTGAGATGCGAAGGTAAAGACCCAAAGTCTGAACTCAAAATTCAAATGGAAACCAACAAATAAACTAGAAGTTCCCTCAAATTCAGAAGAAACTTTTTTATTCAAAGATTTGTGCAAAAATATTTTTACGGAGTCAAAACTCTCTCTGAATCATAAGAAGATGAAGATGTTAAAGAAAAGTAAGTGAATTAGGTTAATGGAAGATTGGCAACCTTATTTGCTGGAACGCTCAACTGGCGCCCAATAGGTTTCCTTTCTGCTGCCATTTTTATCATTCCTCCCTTAGGTATTGAGGTACCTAAATTCGGTCATAAATTGAGTTTTGAAGAATTTGCAGAACGCGCGATTGCAGTGGCTGACTAATGGCTTAGCAAGAGTGCGGCAAGTATCAAACCTTTAATTAGAGAAAATTTGCGCAAATTTTGGATATGCCTTCATTCAAAAGCTTTTTAGATTGGGAAATATGAAACATTGCTGGCTTACGGAGGCTCAGTTACCCTCAGGACCAAGTGTAGATTTACACCCCAAAATTGTGAAAGATGTCAAAGGAGGTTAGATTCTGAATCAATTTTTTCTCCTGCAAATGACTGTGAATGGTGCTCATGTTAGATACATCCAGTAGCGACACCACCATGGGAACAAAAGTCGAGATTATGGACACAGGAAGAAAGGTTATGGGTACAAGCTTGTGAGAGAATAGCCAAAAGAAGTAGGTGGTTCAGAATCATAGATGGTAATGGTCAAGCTTCTGGTCCTGTTCTTGGTTCATATGAAATGGACGATGTGGTTTATGGAGATAACGCTAGAAGAAATGATGGAATCTTGAATGAAGGAAATATAGACAGATGAAAACCTAAAGAGAGAAAAAAGAATGTATTTAAATAGGAAAAACAAGTCAATGAGAAGTAATTCTTTACGAATTTGTATGTTATATGGGATCAAGTCGATGACTGTAAGTCATAAC
>CAYFLR010000145.1:0-1163 GCA_964343805.1 uncultured bacterium
AAGGGTTTCTCTCTATAAAAGATGAAATCCCGAATGAAGCCTCACCGCTCATGCTTCTTGGAGAAGGAGCGCGTCTCATTCGTCAGCTTTTAGTGCAGGAGCAAGATCAGAGATTAGTTATTTTACCTTGTCTTCCCGTTGAATTGCATGCTGGGCGTTTTGTCGGAGTAGAATGTGAAGGTTTAACTCTAGATCTCGATTGGTCAAAAAAACTCATTCGCCGTCTCACCCTCCATCCCAAGTGCGGCTACTAAAATTCCAGTCTCCTATTAAATCTTTCCGCATGCGCAAGGGAGCGCGAGATCGCGGCATGGTTTGTCAGATAGACAAGCCAATAGAGCTCTCTGCGAACTCCACTTATACTCTCGATCGTTTCCAAAAATAAAGCATCACCAAGTGCGGATGCGATCGCATAGGGTGGGTGGAAATGGATTTTTTTATATCTTAATATCAATCACTTAAGACAATATATGGTTAAAAATCAGGGTATCTTTATACCATTTATGGTTGAAAATCAAGGTGTGATGATTTTTCAGAAGTGATGGAAACTCACTTTACGAACTAATGAATTAAGTCATCCAAGGTCAGCTCATCAGTGACAAGTTCGTCCACATAAGCGTTTGGCAAGAACCCCACTACAGTAAGCATTGTTAAGTAAATATCTTTTTTAATTTTAAGTTGTTCTCTGAAAATATCTATCTTATTTCCTAATTGCGTTGCGTACTGTTTGGTAATGCGATAAGGGTTTTTTGAGTATTTGATTTCAATGATATTGATTACGTCATCATCACAATCGAGTAATAGGTCGATCTGCGTACCTTTTTCTTTTTTAGATTGAGTTGTATAGCGCCAGGTTCCAATGTTAAATCCGGCATGGATTTTTAACGCCGTTGCAATTTGATCAATATGCTTATAGCAAAAAGCTTCAAAAGCATACCCTACCCAACTTTTCCACTGGGCTGATTGACATTTAGATTGCCAGTAATTTGCTTGAGACGTTGCTAGTTTGATGTGATTTTGAACGGGCTTTATCCAACGAAGGTAAAACAACGTATATTCATCAATAATGCGATAATAGATGCCTTTTTTTTCTCGACCGTAGGGAACAAAACTAATGATAAAACCAGCTGCCTCTAATTCTTTCAATCGCTTTGTTAATGTCC
>CAYFLR010000145.1:1173-2714 GCA_964343805.1 uncultured bacterium
ATGCCGATAATTTCAGACTATGTTCCAGTATGCCTTGATCTACGCCTTGAGGTTGTTTTGCTAATACCTTAATAATCTCAATATATGCCTCTGAATTTTTGAAAAGAGACTGGTATAAACGGTCGAACTCTCCATATAAGAGTCCGTTTGCCGTGAAACATAATTGGTTAATGTTTTGCATCGCCGACAATCCTTTCTCTACGGCTTTGAGATAGAATGGGATTCCTCCCATAGCGAGATAAAGATCTAAAACCTGTTTTTCACTCATTCGAATTGAACGACTGATTAAAAATTCGATGGTTTCCTGGATATTGAATGGTTTTAGCAGTATACTTGTAGTGAGACGGTTGTGTAGTCCCCCTTTTGCGTTAATGATATTATCTAAAATCCATGATGCTGCTGAACCACATACAACTAATTTGATGTTTGAACGATTGACCCACTCAGTATTCCAGAAGTGATCTATGGCTTGCAACAATCCGGATTTTGCTGTTGCAAGCCATGGAAGTTCGTCTAAAAAAATAATAAAAGGTTTGCTTTTGGGAAGGCGATCAATTTCCTTTGTCAACCAATCGAAAGCTTCTATCCAATTAACTGGAGGGGCTAAAGGGTAATTTAGCTGAAAGGTTTTTTCAAAAGCGCGTATGAATAGATCTAATTGATTACGGAGGTTTCCATCTTTCAGCCCTGCTACCTCAATGGAGCGTGATCCAGCACCTTCTATTGCATATTTTATTAAATATGTTTTACCGACTCGTCTTCTCCCATATACAGCTATAAATTCAGCTTCCTTGGATAAGAGTTTACGTTTTAGTAGTTTTTTTTCTTCTCGCCGACCAATCATTTTTCTACTCATAGGTGTCTCTGTTGCACAGTGATTGCGCTGTTTATGGATTAAATATAATCAGCGAAATCTATATTCGTCAAGCAGATTTCGCTGAAAATAAAATTTAAATATCCAGCGGAATCTAGTCTAGTTGTCAAAAATCAAGGAATGATGATTTTAAGGGATGAGGGAAGGACGCGGATATAGACGTCCTCTTTAAAGTTCATGGGTTCTCCATCAATATGCAGTGTTTGCATCGGTTTTTTTAAGATCACTTCTTGACAGCGAAACGATTCAGTATATTTCGAATCTTCTAGGTGTTTGGTGAAGAGATCGTGAACCAGCTTTGGGGCAGCATGAGGAGGGAATTCTTTCCAGATGATGACGTCTAAATATCCATCATCAATTTTAGCATTTGGAGCGATGAAGGCGTTGTTACCATACTGACGTGTGTTTGCAAAGCAAATCAAAAAAGCTTTTTCACTAATGGGTTTTCCATCGATGATTAGATGATAATTTTGAGGTTTATAATGAGGAAGTTCATTGAGAATAACGCGCAGGTAAGAAGCGGGACCACGTTTTTCTAAGTGAGAAAATGCAAGACTGACATCTGCGTCAAATCCAATGCCGGCTACGCCAAGATAAGACTCTCGATTAATCTTGACAGTGTCAATCCATTGGTCGTGCATCCCATTGATGATCTTAATCGCTTCAG
>CAYFLR010000146.1:0-2107 GCA_964343805.1 uncultured bacterium
GGCTAATTAGTCCCGATTGTGCCGTAGATAGTTTATCCGAAGGAGAATCGGCACTATTTTTGGGCTAATTAGTCCCGATTGTGCCGCAGATAGTTTATCTGAAGGAGAATCGGCACTATTTTTGGGTAAATCAGTGCCAATAGTGGCATTAGCCCTGGACAAAATCTATTTCTTTTTATACAAAGCGGGCTTCGTATCAATTTATTAAAGGAAAAAACTATGTCAGAACTCCCTAAATTTATCATTTCCATTGGCATCACCGATGAAGACCGAGACTATATCGTTCATACCGACACCCCTCGTTTCATATTGTCTAATACTACTCATAGACGTGAAGAGTTTTCCGATATTGAAATGCTGGAAGAGTATGAAGAAGAGAATAATGCAGAAAAGAAAATGAAAGAAATCATGATGCTTGCTGTAGAGGCTTTCAATAGAGAACTGGATAAATTAGAAGCCCTCGATAAGTAGATCCGAAATCCTCACTCCCACTTGAGTTACCCCCCCAAGTACGATACAATTTACTTTCATCTATCCTGTATCCTCAGAACTTTTTGATCTGGAAGGTGGAAATATCCATGGGCGAGTCCATACTTTTCATTATAATTGTGATTTTGGCCTTCATTATCCTTTATTTCCAAGCCAAGAAAAATAAGAGAGCACATGGTCTCAGAATGAATAAAATTGCTGATATTTTGGAATTTAATTTTATTCCTAATAAAGATCCAAATTATATTCATGAAATTGACTTTTTTACTATATTTACAGCTGGAGATGATAGAAAGATTTCCAATTTTATGGAAGGCACTCTAAAAGATATGAAAGTTAGGATATTTGAATATGGATTTTTCGTAGACACTGAAACGATCAAGGTGCGTAGTTCTAAAGCAGTTCAATCCCAAAATACCGTTTTTATCTTTACTCTTCCTGACCATGAAATCCCTTTCTTCACTCTCTACCCAGAAGATATTTATCATAAGATAGGTCAGTTATTTGGCTATCAAGACATCGATTTCGAAGATCATCCCCAGTTTTCTAAATCGTACTTATTAAGGGGAGATAATGAAGAGGCCATCCGTAAACTGTTTATCCCTAGGGTACTCTCCTATTTTGAGAAAAACCCTAGTCTTCATGTGGAGGGTCAGAGAAATCATATCCTCTTTTATTGCATGGATGGACCGATTCCTCCTGAGGATCTCACCCAAACTCTCTATGATTTTGAATTATTAATCCAAAACTTTAAACCTAATTTAACATAAAGGACTCTTGAATATGACCACCATACCTGAACGCCTGAAAGGATCTCCTCTTTTTTATGAACTCTATGAAGATGAAATTGAAGAGTTTATCAAAGAATCCACCGTAGCTACCTATAAAAAAGGGGATCTCATTCTTAATAAGGGCGATAAAATTGGCTCTTTGCTCATTGTGGTGGAGGGGGAAGTTCATGTGGTTAGAGAGGTTGAGCAAAAACACTTATTAGTGGAAGAGCTAAAGCTCGGTGATATTTTTGGTGAGCTTATTTATAATAATGAGCACCGCTCTTTAGTTGAAGTGAAAGCACAAAGTGACACCTCCATTTTAGAAATTAGTTATGAATTGCTGCTGGCGAATTTTGAAAAAAATCCCACCACCTTTGGTCTGGTGATGACCAATCTCCTTCGTCTCAGTACTAAAAAACTGGCCATTTCTCAGGAGATTGTATTCCGACTCCACCGTGAGACAGATTCTTTTATTCGCACTCCTTTCTACTCACTCCCCAAACGAGAAGCTTGGAGCAAAGAAGAGCGGGATGATAATTTTAAAGTGGTGCGGACCTAAAGCGGCAGTAAAGGGGCGTACTTTTCCAGCACATGGTTCATATTTTCCCATTTATTCACTGGAGAGCATTCCACCTCAAGGGAAAGAGTCAGATCATTTTCAACCTTAGCTAACTCTTTAAAGATAGGTTCCATTTGCAAATTACCAGCACCCACCGGCAGATGATCATCTCCACTGCCATCATTGTCATGAAGGTGAACATGAATCAGGTAAGGAGCTAGCTTTTGAATCCAGTGCTCATTTTTGATGGTGCTAAATACATTCACATGTCCCACATCTAAGCATA
>CAYFLR010000147.1:0-1974 GCA_964343805.1 uncultured bacterium
TTGATCGTTCAGGCCATTTAGAGACAGGCTCTTGAAAAAAGAACTCGTCTCAGAACTGTATAATAAGATCCACCTTCATCCTACGCATTTTTTTCAGGTGGCAAAAAAAGCATGGGGCCTTTGAGGGGTCAGTAAGTGACATTGGGATGTGTAGAAGCTAAATAAATAGTTCTGTTTGGTATGAGTGAGTGTTAGCCTAAATAGGCCGTAGCTTTGTGATTGATTATTGAATGAAAAGCCACTGTAGGCTCAGACCTGCGGAGATAAATATGAGATCAGATAATAAAAAAATCACAGAAAACCAACAGGAGATTCCGCAGGATTTTCTTAAACAACGTAGAAATCTTATGATTGCATGTTTTATAAATTTGCTTATACAGCATGGAGATACTGACATCAAAGAAATAAAAATTATTGGGTTGGCCTTTAAATTTCATAACGAAGACACCATCTTCATCTTGCTTCTTGCAGTTCTTATATATTTTTCAGTACGCTACATGCAGTTTTTTTTTGAAATCCCTGAAAAAGGATTTTCTGAGCCATTTAGTCGGCGCGTTTATGATCGTTGCCAGGAAGATATCAACAGCCTAATTAAAAATAATTTCCCAAAAAATATTGCCCTTATTGATTTTAAAATCAACACATGGTCATTCATGAAGTTCTCCTTCTTAGGCGAGTTGCACATGGAATCTAATAGACGGTTTGAGGAAGAAAATGAGCAGAAAGAGCCTATAGAAAATAAATTTGAAACAATTAACATTGATATCCTTGTAAGGGATTATTTTTTTACAATAATGCAGTCATTTATTGGGACCACATTTAAAACAACATCTGTTACCAACTACTACCTTCCAATATTTATTGCATTGTCAACATATGTCTATCTATTGTACAGGCACCTTTCCAATGCTGCTTGGATGGAGTCATTATGGGCAATATGATTTCTTTCCTCTTTAAGTGGATCAAAAAAAGGGCGATAAAACACTTGAAAAGTGTTTCAGAAGATTCACTTCAACCTGAACTTGTCCTCCATGTAGGGCATTATGGGTGGGTACTCTGGAAAATAGACTCTGAAAACGATACACATCACATCCTAGGCTCAAAAAATCTCCCAACTGACGGTCACGTTGATGATGATTTGAATCGATTGTGTGATGTGATTCAAAATGCCAAGAACAACTCTCATCTTGATGCAGCAGTTCTACGAGCGCGCTCTATTCTCATCATATTTGAGTGTGGCAGTCTTGTCACCTTCTCCAGCGGAAAACAAACCCCCAGCCTGGGTAGTCGTTTGTTAAGTAGGCCTCTTCTTGAAGCGCATGGATCATTACTTCTTGGCGTGAATAAGGTAACTTACGGCCATTTCCAATTTGGTCCAGAAAATAAACATAGTAACGCGATGATAGGATATGCGGATTTGTCAGATTTGCAATCGATTATTCGAACGCTACAAATACCGCTTCATAAATTCACTTCATTAATCCCAATAGAGATCCTTATTCTCTATCAAGCTTCCATCAGACACCAAAAAGAGCCATTTGGGGCAATACTTATCAGTGGAAATAATACCTCCGTTATTGCAGCAAATTATAAACAAAATATAGCACTTATAAGAAATATCCCAATTGGTGCGTCCACTTTGGTCCAGGCGGTTTCAGATGCTAACAATGTGTCATTTAGTTCTGCATGGAAATTATTGTCGCAAAAGACAGATATACAGGATTTTTGGTCCTTTCAAAGAAAGAAGCAGGAATTGATCAACTTCAGCCTAAGTCCAACAGAGTTTGCCATTGATACTCTTGTTTCGGAGCTTAGAAATAGGACAGAAGAACTCTTTATGTACATGGATCTACAACTAGGATGTGGTCGCCCTGTAGTATTGCAAGCATTTGGAGACTCTTCCCAAGTTGGCTGGTTTAATAAATTAGTCGCAGCAGGAGAGCCTGTCTCTAAATGGCCTGAACGATCAATTTT
>CAYFLR010000148.1:0-1164 GCA_964343805.1 uncultured bacterium
TTGGAAAAGTACCTTCATAAACGGAGGCAACTCGCTGGCTGCCTACCCTACATCACGCAGGGTTCTCAGAGGAGAGAGTCAGAGTAATTTGGCTCTCTTACTCGGCACCCCACTTTTGGTAGTTTTGCACCTCATACCCCTAGTAGTTTTTCATAACTAGCAGTTGACTGCTAAATCTATAGAGAAATCAGGAAAAACGCTCTTTATTCTTTGCATCATCTTTAAAGTAGGGTTGCATCGTCTACTTTCCAGCCTTTGATAGCTATTCATGTTTTCGAATCCCATTTTTTTAGCCGCTTGATTCTGTGTGATCCCATTTTTGATTCGGTAATAACGAACCATAAATGCAAACGCTACTTCAGGATCAACTGGAACTTCATATGTTCCTCGAGTCTTTTTGAAACGTTTGCGAGGAAGAGATGCCAAAGTTTGAGAATCTTCTGGCTCCTGAATATATAGATTTAGAGCTTCTTTCATATTTTCTTGAAGACTTCGAATAGATGTCGCTTGGGTAATACAACCTTCGAGTTCTATACATTGAGCCCAATAAAACTTTCCTTCTTTGCGAACTTTAAAGTGATATTTCATAAATCTTGACCTCTTATTTGCTAACCTTCTCTAAAATTTTTTTAAGAGCGCGCTCAGTCCCCTTCGCAAGTTCCTTATGGTTAGGAATGATCACTGTTGGAAAATTCTTTCTTTTCAATTTCCAGTGACTCCCCTTACCTCCACCCGGATCAATAGAATACCCGATTTTCAAAAACAGTTTTCTCATGTCTTTTCCACTAATCGGCACTTGTACCTTCCATAACCACCTGCTTTATAACTCCAATTATACCAAATATAGTTGGTAATGTCAAGAAGAGGCTATTTAAATTTTATGGCTTTTAGATAAAAAGACGATAAATGGGGTTTTGCCGGGTAGCCCAGAGGAATCTCACCAGCTTCACATTGTTATTAACGATAAAGGTGAAATTTTGTCGTTTCTTGTAACACCTGGAAATGTATCAGACATCAGTGTTGTTGATTCTTTGACTAAAGGAGTATTCGGAAAAATATTCGGAGACAAAGGTTATCTTTCCTCAAAGCTTGGAAAAAAGCTATTGGATCGAGGATTAGAACTTTTTACAACCTTGAGATCGAATATGAAACAAAAGCTTATGT
>CAYFLR010000148.1:1242-1922 GCA_964343805.1 uncultured bacterium
ATTACTCAGAAAGAGAGCCATAATAGAAACAGTGAATGATCCACTCAAAAACATCTCTCAAATAGAGCATACTCGGCATCGCAGTCCATCCAACTTTTTAGTGAATTTAATTAGTGGCTTGATTGCCTATAATCATAAGGAAAAGAAACCATCTTTAAACCTTGAAGAAAAGGATAATGAGGTGATGATGCTGATCTAAAAAACCCGAAACTCAGGTAAATACAATTTTAAAAAATTTAAGGATTTAAAATTTTACCTTGGTTATGATTTAGCCCATTAACTTAATATTTTTTTTAAAGAGTTGTTTTTTATGGCTAGTAGTTCAAGTGTTAACCCAGTTATTAGAGCAGACCAGGCTTTCCCAGGTTTTAATAGCGGTGCGCATATTTGTAATGTTTTAACAAAACCGCATAACAATGACCTAAAATTGTTAGTGACGCAACTATTTCAGCAAGTAAGCGAATCCAATAGAGGGGGCCGTGAAGAAAGATATGTAGCCAAAGATCGCCGGTTCTTTGATGCCATTGCACAAATCTTAACAGGATATGAGGTATGTGCTGGTGTGGCTATGTCTGGATCAGATATTTTAATTGCAACAAACGTTGGGACTCATGATGAAAGAGCAGTTCGTTGGCAATTAACAACAAGGCCTAGTGTGACGGAAGGGCCCTTTTTTTATA
>CAYFLR010000149.1:0-313 GCA_964343805.1 uncultured bacterium
TGATATCCTATGTTTCCAAATTAATAGAAAGAGTGATCAATATGTCATTAATGAGAGTAGCACTAAGCACTGCTATGAGGGGAAGCCAGAATGTTTTGTTTCCCTCATTAGGAACTCGCTTTCCTGTGCCTGGAAGATTTCCTTCCGGTCGCTTTTATTCTACAACAACACTTGCTGATAAAACTGTTTGCCAATGTGGTGCAGAGATTCCCGAAACTAAAAAACTGATCAATCTGTTTAGAGAAAGAAACCTACGCCAGCTCACACAGGAAATGAAGTGCCCATACTTTAAATCTTTTCAATTTACCGAAGC
>CAYFLR010000149.1:323-1157 GCA_964343805.1 uncultured bacterium
ATTAAAAGAGTTCCATGATGTTGTGCGAGTTGGAGACTCTCGGGCTGTTTTGCTTGAACCATTGCATGAAATACCTAGAGGAGAGCTTGGTGATTTGACAGGCGATCATGGGAAACAAATGGCAAAATTTCTAAGGTTTTGTTTGGAAGAAAAATACATATCTAGCATAGGGTCTGTTTTTGATGTCGGCGGACAAAATACTTCTACTGTAAAGCTAGTGTCGGAAGCTTTAGGAAATCAAAACTTACCTTCTATGATTGTGGATTTTAACTCCGTTACTCCTGCGCTTTCTAAAGCACAGCCAAATATCAAGTATGTGATTGAAGATGCGCTCTCTTTCTTTTCTTCTGAAACCTACCAAGACCATGTGAAGGGTACCATCAATGAAAAACCCACGCTTTTCATTTTTAACAATATGCTCAACGTTTTAAAAGCTGAAGAAGGGTGGAACACTTTACAGGCCACTTGGAAAAGACTCCGTCATGGAGATTACCTAGTTATTAGTGGTTTAGTTCCTGAACAACTTGAAAAACATGGATTTATAAAGTATCACGAAGTCGATGGAATTGTAGAGTTTCATCATAGGTCAAAAGGCTTTTATAAATCTGCTCTTTCGTCTAGTTTTTTCGAATATTTGGTGAACAGATTGGTTGGCTCTTCTTTCTTATTCGAAGAGACATTCAAATTTCCTGTAGAATCTCTATCTGCAAGAGTCATAGAGGTCGAAGGTAGAAGATTAGTCACTTTCAAAAAAGAGTAGCAATATAAAAAAACTCTTTTGCAAAATTTTGGCTATATCATGGTACCCGGATTACCACCGTGTTCAGCTAATCG
>CAYFLR010000149.1:1167-1449 GCA_964343805.1 uncultured bacterium
AAATTTGCAGACACAATACTCCTCATAGGCCTTAGAAACCTTTTCCATGTCATTGTCAAAAAGCATTTTTACCCTTGGAGATTGTTTGAATTCTTCAAAGGATTTTACTTTTGTTTTTTTAAACTGTTCAAAGTTTAAATCTTGCATCACTTTAAAGTTCTCTTTTACGGTATGTTCCACTCTTTCTGATGTGGAATAAGAACGGTATCCAATTCGTCCCCATAAGTTGAGTCTAGGAGCAGAATAAGAACAGCTTGTTCGTGGAAAAAAACCTAGAAAAAC
>CAYFLR010000149.1:1515-1779 GCA_964343805.1 uncultured bacterium
TAAAAGTCCCAACAAAACTCTTCCAGCCATAACAGACCTCCTTGTTAGAAGTGCTTTGGATTTTCCTCTAAAGAGTCTTAAAAATCAATATGTTTCATGTGTCGCTAATCGAAATTAAAATAATATCTGTCACTATCCCTTTATATGAACCATACAGATTTCAAACGTAAAAACATTCCTTTCTCCTAATTTTATGAAAGTTCACATTAGCGAGCCTCTTTCCAAAAATCTAACTGGAGACATTCTTTATTATCCTTGGGGGTA
>CAYFLR010000150.1:0-659 GCA_964343805.1 uncultured bacterium
TGAGTGACCCTGATCGTCCTCAACCTCAGCTCGATCATTTATGTGGTAATGGGATGGCTGTAGCTTTGGGTCGTTTAAGAAAATGCTCTCTTTTTGACATCCGTTTTACAGCTCTTTCTCATAACCTTATCCGCGGTGCCGCAGGTGGAGGACTACTAACAGCAGAACTTTATTATCAAGGAACCTCATGAAACGCTCCCCAAGCTTTGAAAATTTAAGTCCATCATACCTCTTTCCAGAAATAGAAAGGCGAAAACAGGAATTCTTAAAGCACACTCCTGATGCGGATATCATCAGTTTAGGGATTGGAGATACCGTTCTCCCCCTCGCCCCATCAATTGCCAAAGCTATGGAAAAAGCAGCAAGCGATCTCGGAACAGAAAAAGGGTACTCTGGCTACATAAAAGATCAAGGACTTTTGCCGCTTCGAGAAGCAATTGGCACAAAACTCTACCAAGGGAATGTGACACCAGATGAAATCTTTATTTCAGATGGAGCCAAGTGCGATATCGGACGCCTCCAAATGCTTTTTAAGAGTGCTCGATCAGTGGGGTTGCAAGACCCTTCTTATCCCGTCTATTTAGATGGAAGTATTGTTCAAGGAATCCAAGAAATTCACCTTCTTGTAAATGTCCTACCAATTTGACAACCTGGTTATC
>CAYFLR010000150.1:669-1754 GCA_964343805.1 uncultured bacterium
GAAATTCACCTTCTTGCTTGCACTCCCGAAAACGACTTTTTCCCTGAACTTCCTCCACAGCTTGATCTGATGTATATTTGCAACCCCAATAATCCTACAGGTGTGGCTTATACACATACTCAACTTAAAAAACTCGTCGATTATGCCCTTCAAAATCGTACGATTATTCTCTTTGATGGCGCTTACTTTTCCTATATTCAAGACCCTTCACTTCCGAGATCGATTTATGAAATTGAAAGGGCACGCGAAGTAGCGATTGAAGTGAACTCCTTTTCCAAAATGGTCGGATTTTCAGGCGTGCGTTTAGGATGGACAGCCATTCCCAAAGAACTTAATTTTGAATGTGGCCACAGTATTTGGGAAGATTGGCAGCGTTTAAGCAGCACGATTTTTAATGGAGCTTCCAATATTGCTCAGAAAGGAGGGCTTGCAGTTTTTGAAGATGAAGGGTGGAAAAACAATCTTTTGCATTATATGGAAAATGCCCGCATACTTAAACAAGCTTTTGAATTGCAGGGTCTTAAAGTCTATGGGGGAGTTCATGCTCCTTATCTATGGATTCATACCCCAGGAAAACATTCCTGGGATATCTTTCAGCATTTTCTAGAACAAAAGCATATCGTAGTGACTCCTGGAGTAGGGTATGGTCCCTCAGGAGAACATTTCTTTCGTGTCAGTAGTTTTGGTCATCGTTATCAAATTAAAAATGTAATTAACAGAGTAAAGTAGTAATTAATACTTAATGTTTTTATTTATAAAACATTTAATTCAGAGGATACATGGCTCAAAAGTTAGAATTACTACCCCCACCACAATCAAAATTCTTCGATAGTTCCGATTGGTCAACCGATGAAGAATCAAATTCAGATGATGAATTATTAACCCGACCAGTGACTCCTCCTACTGTAAAGCACTCTGATATGAAAGCCCTTGAACAGCAGTTCGGTGGAGTTGTATTTGAATCTAAGCAAGAAGAATTATTAGGTGGTTTGGAATATACAACGCCTCCTCCCTCTCCAAGTAAAAAACAAGATCCTTATCAAACTCCCTCACCCTATAAGCATGCGACAGCTGTTATTGATGGT
>CAYFLR010000151.1:0-1605 GCA_964343805.1 uncultured bacterium
TCCCGACCCCTTACCGGAGCCAATCATGAGCTCAAGCATTTCAGCTCAATTCTCTTATAATGATTGTAAGGGTCATTTAAAGTATTTGAGTAAGTGGTTTGTTATGAGTAGTTTATGTAATCATTTGAGAGAGAGTAGGATGGGTTAAAATATTAAGGGCAAGTAAAGAAAAATGTTGAGAAAATAGGGGAATATGTTACTATTAGGTTAGGGAACTGCCCGAAATATATTTAATATTATAAAAAGCAGGGTAGATTAATAGTTGTTTACATAATAGAAGATAAATCATGTTATATCCCATAGGGATGACCATCATCTAATACTATAATAACAAAGGATGGAAAGGCCCTATCTATATATTCACTACGTGGGGAGGACCTCGTAGGTGAGTCTTAATTAAAGCCAAACTTACGTTATTGCTTCAGCGCAATGTGCTGAAAAAAGACAGATTTATTGGAGTTTCAGATTTTTCCAAAAGGATGGAATGTGTTCGATCTCGGGATTGAGCGGATTTTCATGAAAAAGAGAAGCTTACTGGCATCACCAGCTTAGGGTTTTTAGCCGCAATTTGAGCCTAAGACCAAAGAGCTTTTGTGCCAAAAAAGTGGCCCATTCTACAAGTTGGAATTGCTTTGAAACTTTACGCGCTTATGCGTTTGGAAAGTAGGGGTTGTTTTGTGTCTGAACTTTTACAAAAATGGGTTCAGGATAAAACAAATAATAACCCATTTTTATTATTAAATAATAAAAGTGTGCTATTATTAAATAAGAGAACGGCTCTTTTTGTTAAAGAAAGATAGTTTCTCTGATTGGCGGCCAGGGTTAAAGAGAAATTACTTTGCTTTAATAAAGAGAGGGGATTGAAGGGGATTTTCAAAAGGACACTCTAGGGGTTAGGTTTTTTGGGGCACCTTCTTCATAGTTCTTTATAAAGCGATCAATAGGATTGGTCATGGGAAGGTAAGGGATCCCACTGTCAAACCTCGGTTAGGGGAAAAAGCCTTTAAACAGTGGGGACTGTTTAAGTGGGGCGTAGAGAAGGGGTTAATTCAATGGATAGTATTCCAAGTGAGGCTTTTCAGCCTGTTCAAATAACATCATCTTCATATTTTTCCTCATATCCTAAAAATGCAATCAGCAAAGGTACACAACGGTTTATGTAATAGAAAGAGTAAATCTTAGGGATTTACTCGTAATAATAGGGGAATTATATGAGTGATAATAGTGGAATAGGACCAGTTCCATCGCATGTCGATCCTCCTCAGCCGGGTGATGGATATGGCCAATACGCAGCAACTTCAATCATGATCTTTCTAGGAGACTTTACAGAAGACTACAATATGGGTGGTCAGGCGAAGGTCGAGAATACTCTAACAGCTATGGAGAAATTAGCAGGTCGAGTCCGCAATGACTTTAACGAGATGGAAAATTTAACTCCAGGAAGCTCTGGAGCTGACATAGCAGCATCAGATGCTTATGCATGTTTCTTTGGTGGACAGTTGAGTGATGGAGAGCAAACAAAAGGTATTCAAGCAATGCTTCAAGATGCAGGAAAAATGTTTGATCCGACCTTTGTTCAAGGGGTTGATCAGGAGTTTGTTCAGG
>CAYFLR010000152.1:0-1587 GCA_964343805.1 uncultured bacterium
ATATTCAATAAAATCTCTTGAAACTCCATCTGGAAGAGGATCTGCTAAATCCCATTTATTGGGGAAGTTTTTTTCACTGAGAAGATTGTGGTTTATTGCCTTGACAGCAACGTTATCAAGTTTTTTAAGCTCCTCACAAACTTCATGCTGGGCTCGTATTCCGGCAGCATCATAATCGCCCCAGATAAGAGCTTTACGTCCTTCCAAAGCAAACCAATCTGCCTTTGAAACACTACTTGCTCCTCCAGACCAAGAGAGGCAAATATGATTGTCCGGATCTAAAAATTTTTCAGCTCCGAAATCTGCTGCTTTCTCCCCTTCTACAATAACCACCGTTGCCAAGGGATTGCTTTTAAGTTTTTCCAAGCCATAAAGAGGATGCTTTCCATTTTGGCCAGTATATCCTTTAAGCTGCCATGAAGGCTCTTCTTCTTTACTAAATTTTCCATAGCTCAAAGGAGGTGTAATCTTTTCTCCCTGCTGATTTTCTAAACGGAGAACATAATAGAGAAGACTCCCCTCTTTGTCATAGTAAGGGTGACGCATGACTTCGTTATAATAATGATGCAATTTTCCTAGCTCTTCGAATTTTGGAGCAGGAATTTTAGGATCGGGCTTAAGAGAGACCCAATCAACTTCTTCCTTTGCCTCATCATGTGAGGGTTTTAAAAAGGCAGGCTGATTCTTAAAATTAAAGATTTCCCCTAGAAATTCCTGCACCCACTCTTTTGAAGCTTTAGGGTCTAGGCCTAGCTCTTTTTGGATCAGTTGAAGAGGGCCTCCCCCTTCTTGATGTTCAAAATCATAAAATTGACCGATCTTTGTACCACTGCAAGTCACGGACAAAGACCCTTTTCTCCCTATACGGTAGTTGTTACTTACTTTCACGACTGGTGTATCTGGGAAGAGTTTTTGTAAAAGGGTCCAGCGGGTCCATTTGAACAGAAAGGTACGGTTTCAAGTATTTTCTTGCATTCATAACCGTACCTCTCTGTTTAATTATCCCCATTGCTCATCGATAAAATATGTTCCATTTGGGAGTACGTGCTTAAACGGAAGGAGGGAAATGTGCGCCAGAGCGTCATTGTCGATTAGCTCCCCTTGATTACGTAGCCCCTCTATGATACCATCAATCTTGATCGTATTCCAGCATAAGATAGCATTGGATACCAAGCTCAAGCAACTTGCTTTGTTCATGATCTCCTCATAATCACCTGTACAAAACTCCCCCTGATTGGCAAAGAACACCCAGCTTGGAAGCTTATGGCGATATTCGCCCTTATTAAGTTGGATCTGAATTGTTCGTCTTAGCTCAGGATCGGTTAAATAACGTAAGATGTATTCGGTTTTGATGACACGACCTAAGTTAGTAAAGGCTTTAGATAACCTGTCCGATGGAAAGCTGCTCGTTAGGCGTTGTACAATAATATGAGCAGGAGCGGTACGTCTTTTCAAAGAGAGTGCCACTCGTATCATAGGTTCCCATTGCTCTTCAATAAGACTCATATCGACAGATTTATTGAGTAGGGGCGAGAAAGCTCCGTAATCGACGCCTTTCTCTACTCGATAAAGCTGCTGATCTTTTAG
>CAYFLR010000153.1:0-720 GCA_964343805.1 uncultured bacterium
CATGGAAATATGCGGACTTTAAGAGAAGCTGATTTTTATCCTGAACATGAAAAAAGAACAGCCACAAAAGAGTATAGAAACGTTCACAAGAAATTGGTGATCGAAAAAGATCTACCGTGCTTAATTTGTGGCGTAAAGCATTCTGATTTAATTGATGAAAAAAAACGAACTAGCCCAAAGAACAATCCATCTGGAGCAAAGCAAATGGAAACGCATCATCATATCATAGAGTGGGCTCTAGCGAATGCAATCGATGTCGAAAAGTTTAATAACATATTACTTCCACACCTTAGAGCTCGTCATCCTGAGGAAAAGCTTTATCATACCAATATGACCGAAGAAGATATTAAGAATTGGGTCGATCACCATGAACATAATCTATGGGTCTTATGTGATGTACACCACAGACATAAATTTTTTGGAATTCATGCCATGACTGCTCCGATGTGGAGTCCACAAAATATTTTTCTAGACAGTTTTGAACAGTCGGTTGAGCAAGCTATTAGCCAAATGTAAATTTTAAGCGAGCTTTAAAACAGCTAATTTTTTCCATGGATAAAAAAATGAGGACTCTTGTGCCTAACCATTAGTCGTAAAACCTGGGAAGAGAGTCATTCCTCCATCGACAAAAAGGCTTGTTCCATTGACGTAATCGGCTAAATCTGATGAAAGCCATACGGCAGCGCGGCCGATATCTTCAATTTCACCAATCCGCTTATA
>CAYFLR010000153.1:804-1282 GCA_964343805.1 uncultured bacterium
GAATACGTTGGGAAGCATACTCCTGTGCAATACTCTTCATCATAAGCATCACGCCCCCTTTAGAGGCCGCATAATTTGCATGGCCTGCCCAAGGAATCATTTCATGCACCGAGCTCATACAGATAATCTTCCCTGCAGCACAAGAAACTTCTTTCACCACTCCGCGTTTTAAAAACTCACGAATCGCTTCTCGTGCGCACAAGAATTGACCCGTTAAGTTAATACCGATTACTTTGTTCCACTGCTCTAAAGTCATATTCGCAAAACAGGCGTCTTTTTGAAGCCCTGCATTATTGACAAGGATATCCACTGTTCCAAATTCCTTAAAAGTCTGCTGAAACATCGATTGAACATCTTCTTCTTTTGAAACATCAGCTTGAACAACAATGATTTTCCCCCCAAATTTGGAAGCTTCTTGGGCCACTTCTTCCGCCTTTTCCTTTGATCCCGCATAATTGATCACGACATCAGCTCCAGC
>CAYFLR010000153.1:1315-1575 GCA_964343805.1 uncultured bacterium
AAAAGCAACAGCCACTCCTTTCCCAATCCCTGAACTAGATCCCGTCACGAGAGCTTTTTGTCCCGACAACACTTTAGGTAATTCAAGTTTAGGCATTTCCACCTTAGCTGGAGGCTTCTGCGTATAGTCTGTCATCACTCACTCCTTGTTTACTCTATGAATAAGGAATTTAAACTATTTTGAGCAGTATTTTTTGCAATACTCCAAAATTCTTTCTCCCCCATGAATTAGAGGGAGAAGGAGCGAATCTTCATGAGTCA
>CAYFLR010000154.1:0-494 GCA_964343805.1 uncultured bacterium
GCTCGCCTTGTATTTGACATAAGCTATCCAGGTGAGTTCTCCTATCTAAAAAGAGTCCCGTTTCTGAGCAGGACTCCTATCACTTGCCTAAATTTCTTTCGGATTTTTCATATCATCTACTAAGTTATCGAAAGTTTTTAAAAAAAAGATTTTCTTGGGTTAAAAAACGTTAAGAGTTAAAAGTAATTTTCGATGAAAACCTTGTTTTAGGAGTTAGCGAAATGAGAAAAAAATTAGGGTTACTAGCAGTTTTTTTGACAACGATCCTGTTTGCGAACGAACCGGTAGAGAAGAATTCGAAAACAAACCCAGCTTCAACGAACAAGCTTTATTTCTCGGATGATGAGACCATTACCATTACTCCAGATGCAGGGCCTCGCACTGTGCGAAGTTGGAACCCTTTCATTACTGCTGACTTTATGTATTGGACGGTTCGTCAAGATGGGATGTTTCATGCTGTATCAGGGGTAGGTCCTAATGTTGGTAGAGGTAGT
>CAYFLR010000154.1:540-1542 GCA_964343805.1 uncultured bacterium
CCTTCCCCATGATGGTTGGGATATATTTGCCGATTATACGTGGATACATAGCAGTGCTAGCGACACAACTAGAGCGGCTCATTTGGTTTCATATTGGTCAATTAATGGGGTGGCTCTTTCGCCATTGAGTAATTCTCGTGCATCTTGGGATATTCACTTTAATGATATTCATTTAGAACTGGGACGTAACTCTTATTTGAGTCAGTACCTTAAGTTAAGAATTCATGTCGGTCTACAAGGTTCTTGGATTAATCAAGATTATCATGTTCGCCAAACTTTATTAGCGGATAGTTCAATTGCTCGCCTAAATTTAGATCAAGATTTTTGGGGGATTGGGTTGAGAGCAGGATTGAACACTGCTTGGCAATTTACTCATAATTTCAGTTTTTATGGAAACCTTGCAGCAGCAATCCTTTGGGGACAATTTGAACTTGACCGAAGAGACCGATCAACATTGAACGATGTGACGACAACAAATATACACACAAGGGTTAGCCCTCACACTTTTGAACCAATTTTGAGTCTTGGTGCTGGGTTTAGATGGGAAACCTGGTTTAGTGAAGGCCGTTTTCATATCTCATTCGAAGCAGGATGGGAACATCAATTGTGGATTCTTCAAAATGAGTTCATAAAAGTTCCTACTGAAACTGATCACATTGGAGATCTCGTTTTACAGGGATTAACCATAAGGGGAAGGTTTGATTTTTAAAAAAATTTTCAACCTAAGAAAAAACACTAGAGTATTTCTTTTGTGAAAGTGGTAAGAATGACTCCAGATTTATAGGGGGAGAGGCTCCCTCTTTTTTATTAAATCTTTTAAATAGATCCCTATTAGTATTGATCTGGGTTGCTTACAATTTTTGTAGATGTGAAGAAAAAAAGTACCCCTCAAGAGAGGGGTAGACTAAAAGAGGGAGGCCTCTCGGAAGTAAGATTTGGGGGAAGGGCACTATCGCGAGAGGACCCCCTCAAAATTCTATCTTATTCTATTAAATAGCTTAG
>CAYFLR010000155.1:0-655 GCA_964343805.1 uncultured bacterium
GCCTATACAAAGTATAAGCACTTAGGGTCCCCTTATCGCACTTTCGTACATTGTAAAGGTTTCGCGCCTGCTGCACCCCGTAGGGCTAGGGTAAGTTTCTCAGTACCCTTCTCGAGGCTACCTCTCTCAAGGCCCCTACTGATCAACGGCTTGGTGAGCCATTACCTCACCAACAACCTAATCAGCCGCCGACTCATCCTCAGACCTAATGTTTAAAGGAAAAAACATTCCAGTACATTTCCTCTATCAGATATTAGCCTCAGTTTCCCAAGGTTATGTCTGATCTGAGGGCAGATTATCGACGTGTTACTGAGCATTCTGCCGGTGTTCCGAAGAACCCCTAAACTTGCATGGCTTAGTCGAACCCTAATAGCAGCAATCTCCCGCAGGATCAACGGGTATTTAAAATAGAAGCTGTTTAAAGGAATTTATTTGAATTAAAGCACTACTGTGCACTTATTTGCACAAATTTAGCTCTTTTCATCATACTTAACACTGTTTGTCAAGTATTCATGTCTAAAAAGTATAAAATCGTATAGATTTGGGAGATGATTGCTTATCCAGCAAAGATTAGTTGGAAAAGAGGTTGTTTATAAAGGTTGTGGTTGACGAGGAAGAAATACTAGGAAAAGAAGTAAAATAAGGTACAAATAGC
>CAYFLR010000155.1:665-1533 GCA_964343805.1 uncultured bacterium
CAAAATGTCCAAGGTGACCAACAGTAATTGTTCAATCTTCAATTTCTTTAATATTGAGATTCCTAAATGAGACATAGTAAACCATTTCCCTTTATGATTTAATGTTCCATCTTCTTGTAATTTTGATTTCCAATCAGGTACAAGTTTACCTCTTGCTTTTAAAATGAACTCAAAAAAATATAATAAAAACAAACAAAGGGCAAATTTCTCAAGATTTCCTAAAACTGCAATAATTCCTATTGTTGCTCCAACAGGATACGTCATTGTATCACCTGGGAAAACTCTCGCTGGATACCAATTAAAGAATAGAAATGAAATTAAAGAAACTGCAAAACATAAAGCTAAGATTGAAACCCAACCATTACCAGAGTGCCAAGCCATAAATCCCAAAGCAGACAAAATAATCGCACCCAAGCCCGCTTCTAGGCCATTATAACCTGCCAACATATTGAAAGCATTAGACGAACCAATTAACCCTATTGGAATTATAAGTAGAGGATATAACAAACCAAAATCAATTTGTCCAAAAAAAGGTATGCTCATTAAACTATGGCCAGAATTTACAACCATTAATGGAACAGGGATTAAAAAAGAAATAAGAATTTTATCTCTTTGTCTGATTCCAATCCTCCATCCAAGAATATCGTCAACAAAACCTATCATAAGAGCAATAAAAATAGAGCATATTGCTGCTAACATAAAGATAAGATTTTCTTCATTATGAAAATAAAAAACCCTTAAAGCAACATAAAATAATATTCCAATTATTGCTCCGAGAACTACAATAACTCCCCCAGCTTCTGCAACTAGTTTCCCATTTTTATGAACATCCTTCCCAACAAGGTTATGTTGTTTGGCCCTATTTATC